>REBA01000051.1 GCA_004294225.1 Cytophagales bacterium
ATGATATTATTCTTTAAAGCTTTGAAGTCTTTAGATGTCACTCAAGTAGGTTTATCTAATTATCTCATTACTTTTTTGGGTCTTCCTATTGCTGCCATTTTTCTGGGAGAAAAACTTACTGGCTTAGCTATTTTGGGAGGGATTTTGGTTCTGTTAGGAACTCTAATAACCACTATTTGGGAACATAAATTAAACAAGAAAATTAATATATAAACTAAAATTCATCTAATAAAAAAAACTATGACACAAATGAGCGATTTAACAGGGGTTGTTCCAATTATTCCAACACCATTTACATTAGAAGAAGAGATAGACGAACAAGCTCTTCGTGATTTGATAGAGTTTGCAATTTCAATAGGCATCAAAGCAGCTTGCTTGCCTGCATATGCAAGTGAATTTTACAAACTAACAGACGAAGAAAAGCTAAGGGTTGTAAAAATTGCAGTAGATCAGGCCAAAGGCAGAATAAAGATTGTAGCACAATCTAACAGCCCATCGCTCAAAATAGCCATCAAATTGGCAAAAGCCAATGTAGCGGTAGGTGCTGATGTGATTTCGCTAGCGGTGCCACGTATTTTTGCTTTACCAGAAGTTTCTATCAAACAATATTTATCAGAGTTTTTTGATGCCATTCCGAATACTCCCGTTTTGATTCAAGATTTCAATCCAGGAGGTTCTTCTATAAGCGTTAAATTGATTGATGATTTGCGTATAAAACATTCAAATTTCAAATATTTAAAATTAGAAGAGCCACTTTGTGCTCCAAAATTTGAAGACATCATCAAAACCACAAAAGGTTCGGTTGGCGTACTTGAAGGATGGGGAGGATTGTATTTATTAGAACTTATTCCAGTAGGTATAGCAGGTGTAATGCCGGGTTTAGCGGTTTCAGATATTTTGCAGAAAGTATTTATGCTACGTCAGAAAGGTGAAACAGCAAAAGCTTTTGAAATTTTCGAGAGAGTAATGCCACAAATATTCTTCTCACTTCAAAATATGGAATTGTTCCATTATGCAGAAAAAGAATTATTGATTGCTAGGGGAGTATTGAAAAATAGCATTGCAAGAAAAGGTGCCTACATTCCTGATGAATCTTCGGTGAATTACATTAAAGAATTAAATCAAAGAATTCTTCAATTGGTAGAAGATTTAAAAAATTATTAATTATTTAAAAATACTACTATGAATTTTAATGGGCAAGTAGCCGTGATTACAGGAGCAGCTTCAGGTATAGGCTTATCCATCGCCAAGAAATTAGGTGCAAATGGAGCTAAAATAGCTGTTTTAGACCTCAATGTAGATGCTGCAAAAAAACACTTTGCTGATACTAGTATAGAGGTACTTATTTTAGCTACTGATATTACTTCTCAAGAGCAAGTTGATAATTCTATTGCAAAAGTAAAAGGTAATTGGGGACGTGTAGATATTTTGGTCAATAGTGCAGGAATTACGGGCATGACTAATTTGAAAAGTCATGAAGTAAGCACAGATAACTTACAAAAAGTTTTTGATGTTAATTTTATGGCGAGTTTCTATACTGCTCATGCCGTTTTGCCTATTATGCTGGAACAAAATTATGGAAGAATTCTTCATATAGCTTCTGTTGCTGGTAAAGAAGGAAATGCCGGAATGTTAGCCTATTCTGCCTCTAAAGCAGCTGTGATTGGGATGACAAAAGTTCAAGGAAAAGAATATGCCGAAACAGGTATTACAGTAAATGCTCTTGCTCCGGCCGTAATCAGAACTCCACTTGTAGATGCTATGCCAGATGCTCAGGTAAAATATATGACCGATAAAATACCTATGAAGCGATGTGGACTTTTGTCTGAAGTTGCAGATCTTGTAGCATTTATAGTTTCTAAAGAAAATAGTTTTACTACCGCCTTTACCTATGATTTGACAGGTGGTAGAGCTACTTACTAATAATTTTTATAAATTGTTGTTCAAAAATTCAAATCTATAAAAAATGAAACTATTATATTTTTCCAATCAAGAAAAAATCACCTTAGGATTATCCACCGAAAAAGGGGTAATTCAGTTAGATCAATTCTCATCTGCCAATCTTACAAATACTGATTTAAAGGAAATTCAAAAAATCGCTTCTAACTATTCTGGTGTCTATTTAGACGAAAGTTCTCTAACTATTCTGAGTTCTTCGCCAAGACCATCAAAAATAATATGTATAGGTTTGAATTATAAAAAGCATGCTATTGAAAGTGGAATGGCTATACCAACTATCCCAGTAGTGTTTACAAAATACAGCAATACATTGATTGATTTTGGTCAAGATGTATCCTTAGGCAAAGTAGGGAAAGAATTTGACTATGAAGTAGAAATGGGTATAGTGATAGGGGAGAAGTGTAAAAATGTAAAAAAAGAAAATGCTTATGATTACATATTGGGTTATTCGGTGGCCAATGATATGTCATGTAGAGACCTTCAATTCAGATCTTCTCAATGGCTTATGGGGAAAAGTTTAGATACATTTTTACCATTAGGAAAATATGTGGTAACACATGATGAAGTAGGAGATCCTCAAAAACTTCAATTGAAGTGTGAAGTGAATGGAGAAGAAAGACAAAACTCTAATACCGAAGATATGATTTTTACTATTGCTGAAATCATAGAAGACTTATCACATCACATGACCTTAGAACCAGGAGATTTGATTCTGACGGGTACTCCCGCAGGAGTTATATTCGGACTTCCTGTAAAGAATTGGCTAAAGCCTAGTGACATTGTTACTGTAGAGATTGAAAAACTTGGCAGTACTACCAATAAAATGGTAGAATAATTTATTGAAAAATTAATTCAACGAATAGATAGTATTGATATCTAAGTTCAAAATTTAATTTTTAATTTATTTCTTATCAATAATTAATGTGTTTTTATGAAGAAAATTATAAGTATTACGGCTATTGCATCTATAGTAATTGGTCAAAGCCTTTATGCACAAACTATAATTCCCGCTAAGGATAGCCTTTGTGGTGTTGCGGTCAATAGAGACAATAAAGGCAATTTGTTGCCCAGATATTTCCCTAATAATCACAATAAGGCCTACAAAGAAGTGCTTCAAATTACTAGTGATTTCGTGACTTATAAGCAACCTATAGACCATCGCACCGGAAAGAGTTTGCTATATACTTCATGTTGCTTTGAAGGTCCTCATATGAAGAAATCTACAGATGTTATTCAAGGTAAGTCTATAGGAGGGAATTTGAACGCAAAGTTTGATGCAGTAGATTGGTTGCATAATCCTGCCTGCGTTTTTGCTGGTCTTACACAAAGTTTGGCTATCAATATGTATTCATTTACTGGTAACCAAGCTTATATTGAGGTGGTGAGAAAAATGCTAGATCATATGCTTCTATATGGTACCACACCTACTAACTTTATTTGGGCCAATGTACCCTACGCCAGTTCAGACCCCAAAGATACAGTTTATGTTGGCTCTATGATGCTTGAAAGTGAAGCAATGAGAGGCGATGGATTGCATGGTATAGAACCAGATAAAGTTGGAGAAATGGGATATGCCTACATAAAGTTTTTTCAAATTACTGGTGATAAAAAATACTTAGAAGCAGCTTTAAATTGTGCGGATGCACTTGCAAAACATGTAAAAAAAGATGTAAATAACTTAAAAAGCAATTTTGAAACAACACAAACACGCTTTTCCCCTTGGCCATTTAGGCTCAATGCTAGAACTGGTAAAGTATATGATACCTATTGTGCCCATGTAATAGAGCCTATAAAAATGTTTGATGAGCTTCTTAGAATTCAACAAAAAATAAACTTGGATACAAGTCGAATCCGAAAATATTCTGAGACCAGTAAAATAGCTTTAGACTGGTTATTTTCAAAAAACGGACCGATGAAAACTTATGTATGGAACGCTTATTTTGAAGATATTCCTGGAGACGAGCACCAATCGAACAGGAATCAAGTAAGCCCAATGGAAACTGTTAGGTTTATGCTAAAAAACCCTTCTAAATTTAAAAATATAGACATTGATGTATTGGCACTAATCTACTATGTAAAGAGCGCTTTTGGTACTGAAGGTATAGATGCTATCAAGGAACAAACTTGGTGTTATGAACCTATGGCAAGTCATAGTGTTAGATATGCCTCTGTCTGTGCAATGTACTATGAGCGTTCAAAAAACGAATGGTTTAAAGAACAGGCATTAAGACATTTCAATTATGGTACTTATGCAGTAGAGCCTTCAGGTGCTGCTTGGGTAGGGCATACTTGGCCAGGGAGCTGGTGGAGCGATGGCTATGGAGATTTTATAAAACATTATTTTGATGGAATGGCAGCCATACCCGAATGGGCTCCTATTGATGAGAATCATTTAATTAATTCGACTTCAACAATTAAAAATATACAATACACTTCTCAATCTATAAAATATGAGACCTTTGACAATGAAAGCAATGCGGTTTTAAGATTAAAATTAAAACCAAAGTCTATTCAAATAGGAGGAAAACAAATTCCAATACTTAATCAAACAAAATCAGGTGATGAAGGATATATAATTCAGAAAGCAAATAATAACTGGATAATTAATATTTTTCAGAAAAAATCTTCAAAGGTTGAGATTTTCATGTAGTTACATACAGTATAAATTAATGTTCAAAAAAATGGACTTATTGCTTTTATAAATTTATTGCAAATAAAAATTACTTATGTTATATTAGAAGTATAAAAGAAAAATAAACTAAAAAAACATATGAAAAAAACAATACTATTATTTGCTGGATTAGCGATATCTAACTTTTTACATAGTCAATCTACTTTTTCAATTATTAAACCAATAGTTGAAATGGAGAAACCAGTAGGTGGAGAATTTGATCTCGCTATTTTAAATGCAGGAGTGAAGAACAATACTGATAAGGAGATTGATTTAGCTTTTAAACAAACAAAGGCAGACTATCCAGAAGGATGGATTCACTCTTTTTGTGGACCAGAAAATTGTTATACCCCCCCTATTTCTAAACAAGGCGTAGACAAATTAGCTGCCGATGGAAAGGAAAAACTTTTAGAAGTAAATGTATCATATCCAACTCCAGGTGTTGGGGTTATAGAATATGAAGTTTATGATAAAGCAAAGCCTAATGACAAACAAATAGTTAAGTTTAAATTAACTGCCGTTATAACTTCTATTGAGCGTAGTTTAGCTGCACAAACTAAATTATTCCCAAACCCTGCAAAAGGAAATGTAACATTGAAACTTCCTAACAACTCATTCACTGAAATTTCTTTATCTGATCTTACTGGTAAAGTTTTATTGACTCAATCTGCTTCTGAAGTTCAAGACATCAATTTATCAGGAATAAATTCTGGAATGTATGTGCTAACAGTGAAAGGAAATG
>REBA01000074.1 GCA_004294225.1 Cytophagales bacterium
TTAATTTCATGGCATCCTTACGTCCTGTTACAAAAGTAAAAGATTTTCCTGAACGACCTGCTCTGCCTGTTCTTCCAATTCTATGCACATAACTTTCGTCATCTAAAGGAATATCGTAGTTGAAAACAGCATCCACATTATCCACATCAATTCCACGAGCCGCCACATCAGTAGCAACCAATACATTAATAATACCTTGTTTGAATTTAGAAAGTACAGTTGTACGTTGTTGCTGACGCAAATCTCCATGGATTGCTTCTGCCATTACGCCTCGAGATTGCAATTCTTCCACTAATTCATCAACCATGCGCTTGGTATTGCAAAATACCAACATTAATTTTAAACCGTGCATATCCACCAAGCGGCTCATAGCTTCGGTACGAACACCCATGCGAACTTCGTAATAAAATTGCTCAATATTAGAAACTGTAAGTTCCTTTTTTGTTACTTTTATGATTTCTGGGTTCTCTTGAAATCTTTTTGTCAAATCCATAATAGGTTTTGGCATTGTTGCAGAGAAAAAGACCGTTTGGCGTTCTTCAGGCGTATTGCTCAAAATACTTTCAATATCGTCAATAAAGCCCATATTTAACATTTCATCGGCTTCATCAAGGATAACCATTTGAATATCGTTCAACTTCAAAGTGCCTCTATCAATATGATCCATAATACGACCTGGCGTGCCAATAACGACATTTGCACCTTGACGGATGGCTTGGATTTGCTTATCTATACTCGAACCGCCATACACTGCAACGGGACGTAAATTTCGCTTAAATTTACCTATTTTTTTGAATTCTTCGGCTACTTGAACCGCTAATTCACGGGTTGGACACATAATAAGTGCTTGAACCCCTTTTTTTTCTGTATCAATCATCTCGATACAAGGAATGGCGAATGCTGCCGTTTTTCCTGTGCCCGTTTGGGCTTGACCAATCATGTCTTTTCCTGCCAAAAGGTGCGGAATAGCTTCTGATTGAATGGGTGATGGTGTTGTGAAGCCCATTTCTGTAAGGGCTTGAATAACTTCGACCGATAGGCCTAAATCAGTAAATAAAATACTGTTTTCCATAAATAAAATTAAGGAGATTAAAATAAATGAACACAAACATTAAGCTATGTGCATCTATTATTAAACTACTCGGAAAACCACTAAGCAAAGCACAGACCGATCGGTTCAAAATTTAGACGCCTACACTGAGCTTATAAATTTTTTTGCAAAAGTAGTAATTATATTTCTATAATTTTTATGATTAGTTGTAATAATCAAAGATTTATAGATTTATTATATTTAATATAGGAATAATTCAATTTTATTAAATTAGTAATTTTATTTTAATATTAGAAAATTCTTTAAACCTCAATTGAAAATTTAAAAAAACATTACTAAAAATGTAATCCTATATGTTATCAATGGTTGCTATCCTTGACAACATTTTCGTTTATATTTTATAATACACCCGATGAAGAGTTCTTATACATGGCTTTCGCATTTAAAAATAAATGAAATATTATTTTATTTTATTCTATAATTATTACTGAATTTTACTTTCTGAATAAGTTCATTCCCTTGAATTCTGCGTAATCGGAGCAGAAATTGAATTTAGAATGGGGTTTAATTAATCAATAGTTTTAAATGCGTTTGCTCTAGTTCTTATGTCCTAAAATTTGTTATATTGAGTCCATTAAATATTTACAATTAAATTTTTAGAAAACCCCTTTCTTATTTCCCCAATGGGGAAAAGTTTAAAAGGAATTTGTAATAATTTATTGGACTTTATA
>REBA01000075.1 GCA_004294225.1 Cytophagales bacterium
TGTTCCAAGTGTAACTTACAATTTCAAATTCTAATATTTAAAAAATCTATTTAAAAATATAAAAGTATAAATATGAAAAATATCATTGCAATGTTTTTTCTAATAACAGCCCTTTCGGGTTGTTATACCGCTCAAGATATAGACTTGGGAAATCAAAATGTAGTTCAATTAGCGGTGGAAGGAAATTTAGTTTTCAATCCACTCAATCCAAATAAAATTGGCGGAGATACCATTTATTTAAGAAACTCAACGCCTTATGTGGCAAAAAATATGCCAGAAAATGTATCGGACGCTACTTTAACAATGAGTTATTCTCAAAGTTCCATAACTGTTGTGGGTGGAAATACAGTCGTTGGAGTAAGTTCAATGACAGATGTTTTAATAAATATTGGCGAAGGAAGATATGTAACTAATAGTACAATACTTACTCCAGGAAGCATTTATCAGCTTTCTATAAAACTAGCTAATGGAGAGTCCTATAAAGCAACAACCAATATTCCATTTCGCAACTGCGATTTCAGAGGATTACCTCAAAAAGATACTTGCAGACGCTCCGCAACTCCTATTGGGGTAATTCCAAAAGGACCTTTTGTGGATGTTGAAGCCTATGACCCCGATGGTAAAATTGCAGATTGTTACTGGTTTAAATCGTATGTTAGAAGAATAAATAAAAAGGAGTCACCTTATGCTGAAGCCTTAAAATTAGGAAGTGAAGCTTTCAGTCCTTGGCGTATTTTCAGAAGCACACAAAGATTGGCATTAGGTTTTAATTTTTCAAACGGTAGCCAAAATACAAGCGTAGAATTTGAACAAAGTAGTCCAAGATTATTCATAATGCCCTTGCGTTTGAGTGCCTTAATGTCTCCAAACAGTGGTGGAAGTTCAGATTTTCCATTTTATTATCCTGGAGATTCAGTAAAACTACAAATTTATGCCATCACAATTCAACAATTAGATTTTTTAGGAGCCATAGACCGAGAGTTAAACAACGGTTCTGGAGGGGGGCTTTCAGGACTATTTTCTCGTCCGCCCTCCAATGCACCTACCAATATTATCAATGATGATCCAAAAGGCAAAAAAGCTGTCGGTTGGTTTGGCGGATCGATGATAGCGGAACATAAAATTCAAGTAAATCCGAATTTTTCTTTTATCAAAAATCAATCTAGTCCTGATGTTGCAAAGCAACTTAGTTGCCCATAAAATTAAAAATAATGTCTTAAATGGGAAATTAAAATAAATATTTTAAAAAAATGCAAGAATAATTTGTAGAACAAAAAAAAGTATCTACCTTTGCAATCCCAAAAGGGAGCATAGCTCAGCTGGTTCAG
>REBA01000041.1 GCA_004294225.1 Cytophagales bacterium
TAAATGTTTTCGCACTACACTTTTGGTAAAACAACTTCAAAATCCTGCAAATTCTGCCAAAAAACAACATCAAATAAACGAAGGTGTCAAACTCAGGAAGAAGAAGAATTACCAAGAGATTGGTTGATGAAGGTGCTTATCCTTTTTAAAATAAGAAAGTCTCCACTTCAAGGTGGAGACTTTCTTATTTTTTTGACTTTTTTACATGAAAATTACTTTTTTATATCGTCCATTCATCACTAGCGTCTTTTTGTTTATCAAAACCCCTTGCCCATTGCAAAAACAAGACCCTAAATTGCTCAACTTCTTCTCTTAATAATTGTATATAGTCTACATTCGCTAATTTTAAATGTTTACATAAAGTAGTTTGAGACATTAGCTCACGAGCTGCTATTTTGATAAGCAGAGCATTTTCTATCCGAAGAGAATATAAATCGCCTGCTTCTGCTCCAGCTATTTTAGCTGGAATTAGATGTGCATTAGAAAGCATCTGACCAGCAATATTTAATTGGTCTTTCTGCTTGTCAAAAGTACCAGTAAGCATCGTGGTAAGCTCAATAATCTGAAGTGCTTTTTTATAAAGCGGTAGATGATTGATATCATTTGTTTCTGGCAACATTTTACTTCAAAATTTCTGCAAGTTTATTTTCTAATGCCTCACCTCTAAGCTGGGTAGCTATTATCTTTCCTTCTTTGTCAATCAAGTATGTAGCAGGTATGGATTCTAAATTATAAAGCGGAACTACAGCAGATTCCCACCCTCCTAAATCTGAGGCATGGTTCCAAGTCATCTTATCCGTTTCTATTGCTTTCAGCCAAGCTTCTTTTTCTTGATCTAGAGATACGCTCAGTATTGCAAAATTTTTATTGCTATATTTTTTATAGGCATTCACTACATTAGGATTCTCAGCTCTACAAGGCTTACACCAAGATGCCCAAAAATCTAAGAGCAAATATTTCCCTCTGAATGATGAACATTTTATCTTCTCTCCTGATGGAGTCTGCAATTCGAAATCTGGTGCTAAACTTCCTATGCCTATATTGTTGGCTGTTGCTTTCTGTGCTTTATAGGCTTGGATTTTCTCAAACTGGCTACTTAGCATTTTAGTGTATTTTGAATTGGGTAATTCTTTGGTCATTTTCTGATTTAATGAATCTAGAAAATCATAATCTTGTTCAAAATTAAAATGATCGATTAAAGCAAAGATAGCGATTGAAGCATTGTTTTGGCGAATAAATTCTTTTGCGATAGTTTTGATTTTTGCTTGCTCTGATTCAAAGTTTTTCTGAAAGACATTAACGCTATCAAATTTCCCTTGTTGAATTAGCGTATTTACGGTCTTACTAATTTTTTGTAACTCTTTTGTATGAGGCAAAATTGACTTTGTAAATTCAAAAAGAGAGCTATTCGCTTTAGAATATTGAAATTCTTTAGTTTGTTCAAATTCTTTGATATCGGCAGAAAATTCAATTTCGGCATTGTCTGCTATAAAAGATTGGGATAGCGTGTCGTTGATTCGTAGTAAATAAAATTCAGGAATAGAGTTCTTAACATCAAACTTAAAGTCTCCATTCGCCGAAATTTTCACAGAGTCAATTTTAATCCATTTTTGCTCTTCAAGATTTAGCCCACTTAGAAGAAGGTATCCTTCTTGGGATAAATTTTTAAGATTTCCTTTGAATTCAAAAGATTTTGCCCCCTCTGCTAAAGGTTGAGTATTTTCTTTAGAATTGTTGCAAGCATTTAATGCAATAAATACAGATATTCCTAAGAGATATCTAGTTAGAAATTTGTTCATCGAGGTATGGTTTATAGCGCTTCTATTGCTTTCTTTAATAGTTCTGTGGTAAGCTTTGGATCTGCTTTTCCTTTAGATTTTTTCATAATGTCTCCCATAAACATACTTAGAATTCCTGTTTTCCCTCCTTTGTATTCTGCAACTTTTGCTGGGTTTGAGGCAAGTGCTTCATCAATCCAAGTTTGAAGAGAACTAGAATCACTCTCTTGTAGGAGGTTCAGTTGCTCGGCAATTTCTAATGGTGATTTATTGTTACTTTTAAGCAATTCAGGAAATATATTTTGCGATGCTACCGAATTACTTACTTTTCCACTATCTACAAGTGCTATAAGAGCAGCTATCGTTTTTGGAGTTATAGGGAATTGGTCGATTGACAAAGTTAATTCATTAAGATAGGATTTTACAGCACCCATCACCCAGTTAGAAGCGGCTTTGTAGTTCTTAGTTTCATTGCACAATACGTCAAAATATAAGGCTATTTCTTTGGTATCGGTAAGCACGTTGGCATCGTAGTCGGGTAAGCCAAACTGTTTGGTGAATTTATCATACAATTCGGCGGGTAGGCTAGGCAATGTGGCTTTGATAGCCGCTAACCATTGGTCGGTAATTTTCAAGGGTTGCAAATCAGGTTCTGGAAAATAACGATAATCGTTTAATTCTTCTTTGGCTCTAAGACTATTGGTCTCCCCTGTAGCAGCATCAAATTGGCGTGTTTCGGAATGAATAGCATTCCCTTTTTCTACTTCAGCGATTTGTCTTAATATTTCTTTATCTATTGCTCTCTGAACGTTTCGAATAGAATTCATATTTTTTACTTCTACCTTTTTGCCATATTGAGTAGCTCCTTTGAGCATTACAGAAATATTGGCATCGCACCTCATACTTCCTTCTTCCATGTTGCCATCGCAGATTTCGAGGTATCTAACCAACTTTCTGATTTCAGAAAGAAAAGCATAGGCTTCGTCTGAAGTTCTAATTTCGGGTTCTGTTACGATTTCAATTAATGGGACTCCAGCACGATTATAATCTACGAGGGTGTCTGTTTCTCCATCTAGGTGAAGATTTTTCCCCGCATCATCTTCTAAATGTATCCTATTTAATGGGATAGTTTTTTCTTGTCCATTCTTTAGTTTGATTTTCACTTGTCCGCCAATGCAAATTGGGGCTTTATCTTGTGTGGTTTGATAACCCTTTGGAAGGTCAGGATAAAAATAATTTTTTCTATCAAAAAAACTATTACGGGTAATATCTGAACCTACTGCCAAACCTATTTTAATCGCAAATTCTACTGCTTTTTTATTCAGCATAGGTAATGTTCCTGGATGGGCAAGGGTAATTACGCTTACATTGGTATTAGGCAATTGTCCAAATTCTGTGGAATCTGGTGTGAAAATCTTGCTCTCAGTTGCCAATTGGCAGTGAACTTCTAAACCTATAACTGGTTGATATTTTTCTATTATTGAATTATCCATGAAATATTAAAAGAATAAGAATACAAAACTATAAAAAAAGAAGGATAAAAAGATTTTAGTTTATTGAAAACTATAAAAACATTCAATTTCATAGGCTAGAAATGTATGGATATTATTCTATTCTTTTTACCTTCAATTGAGTAGCAAGATGGTCAAGAACAATAACCTCTACCCCTGCTTCTATAAATTCACCAGTTGAATAAGCATCATAGATTTCTCCATCTATTTTCACTTTTCCGCTTGGTCTCATTACTGTATGAGCTATGCCTTTTTTTCCTAACATATCTGATTTTAAAAAATTAGCAGTATATCCATCAGAGGAATCAATAGATTGTTTCAATGCTAGTCTTGAGAATAACCTTTCCCCAAAAAACAAAATACCAACTCCTGCAACCAATGAGGAAAATAAGGCTATTGCGATGGCTGTCGTTAGAGAAGTCTTATTTACATAAGTGAAATCTAATGCATGATTATTGATCATAACAAGCACCAGAGCACTAATTACTAAAGCCATACCAGCAACACCAACTACCCCAAATCCTGGAATAACAAAGATTTCTAATACAATCAATATTAAGCCAATCAAAAACATGATTATTTCCCAGTTTTCTGCTAATCCATTAAGGTAAGAAGGGACAAAATATAACAATGCAGCCAATATAGAAGCTACCAAAGCAAAGCCTATTCCGGGTGCACTCATCTCATAATAGATGCCAGCAATCATAATTAATATCAGAATCCCTCTAAGATATGGGCTAAGGAAAAATCTTATGATTTTCTCGGTAGCAGAAAGTTCGAACTTCACTACTTTCGCATTTGAAAGACCGTTTCGAAGCAACAATTCCTCTATAGAATTTATTTGTGCCTCACAAAATTGGTTAGCTATAGCTTCTTTGGTAGAATATGCCAACACATTAGATATAGTGCTGCTGTCTTTACCCATCAATACCCCTACCATTCTCTCTGCTTTCTGCTCATCTCTTTTATTTACTTGGGCTGTAGAACGCATCAGTGCCCTCATGTAGGATTGATATTTGTCTGGCAAAGGCTGACCATTTTCATTCACTACAGTAGCTGAACCTATATTAGAGCCTGCAGACATATATATGCTATCACAAGCGATCGAAATAAGTGCCCCTGCCGAAGCAGCATTTTTATTGATGAATACATAAATGGGCTTAGGGTAATCTATAATTTTTGTTCGGATTTGCTCGGCAGCATCCAAAGCACCACCATATGTATCTAATTCCAAAATCAGAAAAGGGTAGTTTCCTTTCTTTGCCTCTTCTAATGCCAAAGAAACATAGCGACTAGCTTCTGGACCTATCTCTTCTTTGATTTCAAAAACAAAAACTGAACTTTGGCACATCGCAGAAGTATTCATTAGCAATGCAATAAAAAAACCAAGCAATGCTTTACAGTAAATTTTCATAATTATTAAGGTTTGTTTCAGAATTAATTGTCTGAGCGATGAATAAAACTTAATTTTAAGTTACATTATTCTCCATCTTGTGCAAAGCAATTTTATCACAACTTTTGATTTTCCTTCCAAAATATGGCAAGTACATGCTCACCCAAACTTACCAATATTGATACTAGAGTTTAGAAATTCTGAAACTAGAACATGTTCTTTTACTTGCCTTCAAATGGATAGCAACCAAATACTTTGGTCAAACCCAGATTTGGAAGAAGATTGGTGGAGGGGCTTAGAAACTATGGATGGTGACTATGCAGTATTTTATGGCTTTGAAGATGCACAGCAACCTACTCGTAAGGGTGTTTTTGTATTGTCCTTAAAAACAGGAGCAAAAGTATTTTTTGACGAAAATATTTTTTTTGATAACATTCATCAACACATTTTATTTTATAAGAAAACCAATCAAGAAGAGCTATTGTATGGAATGGATTTAAGAAATCTCCAACATTTTGAGATTGTACCTTCAGAGATTTACTATATAAAAGACACCACAAACCTTCAATCTCCAATATTAGTTTACCCAGAAGATATTCTTTTTCCTAAATTAATGTTGCTTCTAGAGCAACATTTCCCCACGCATCAAGTACAGATGATGGAATATTTAGAAACGAATAAATACCTTATTATTAGTTTTTCTGAAAAGGGAAATGAGCAGCTCAATCAACACCTTTTATTAATCAACGCTGATGGTAACCTGCTTATCCAAGAAGTGCTAGGAATAAGCCAAAAAGGTCTCTTACTAGGTACGTTTTTTGTCGCACATCATCACTTAGTATTTGTTAGTAAAGAGAATACGCTTAACTATTATTTACTTATTTAATAAACCCAAACTTGAGTTTAGAAGAGATTCAGCATTAAGAGAAAAATGCTAATTTTGAGTTATAAATCCCAAAGGAATGTACTTTGTATATTCTTCTTTAGATGGTGTAATTTATATCCAAAAACTGCTTATAGAATAAAACCGCTATAATTGATAAAACAGCTAATTGCCGCTCTAATCAATAGTGATAGAATATTCTGCATGGAATGTTTTGCCTTTTGCCAAAGATCTTACGGCTGTCTTTTCTTTAAAACTTCCTTCGAAACCTAGCGAATCTGCTATGCCCATCCAAGGTTCTATACATACAAAAGGGGAACCTCCTTTTTTGCTCCATATTCCTAAATAAGGGAACCCTGTAAAATCTATGGCTATGCTGTGCTTGGATTTGTAGCTTTTAAGGGCAACATTTCTAGATTTCAGTCCATGAAATATCAAAGCATCTTGGTCAAAAAGTGCAGTGGTCAAGGGTAGGTTTGTCTGATTTAGTAGCATGGGCGAAGATTTTCCATTTAACAAACCGTTCTCTAGCAAAAGAGTATCTATAGATTCTTCTTTCTCAAAAGTCAAATAATAGTCGGAAAATTTTTCATTAGACTCCAGCGGACAATTGAAGGCTGGATGAGCACCAAGTGAAAAATAAATAAGATCATCGTCACAATTTTTGATTTCGTAATTGATGACTACTTTATTCTGCTCTAAACTGTATTTAATATACAATTCAAATTTATAGGGATAAACTTTAAGGGTTTCGCTATTGCTTTTTAATAGATAAGTAAGAGAGTTCTCTACATGGTCTATCAGCTCGAAATGCATGTCTCTTGCAAAACCATGTTGGGGCAGTTCATAGCTTTCGCTATTCACTCTGTAGTTATTGTTATTTAGTTTGCCTACAATAGGGAATAATACTGGTGCTCTTCTTGCCCAATAAGCTGGATTGCCTTGCCAAAGGTACTCTTTATTGGTAATCGTATTTTTTATACTGATCATTTCTGCACCAGAACTTTTTACAGTAAGTTTTAAAAACTCGTTAATAATTATCGCTACCATAAATGAGATGTTCTAAGAGTTAGATTTTTTATCTTGCTTTTTTTTGGACCACATATTCAATGTCTCTACCAATAAAGAGAAAGCAATAGAAAAATAAATATATCCTTTAGGAATGACTTGGTGAAATGCTTCGGCAACCAGTAAAATACCTATAAGCAATAAGAAAGAAAGTGCCAACATCTTAATAGTTGGATGGTCGTTCACAAAATCACTAATAGGTTTTGCAAAAAGCAACATAATAATCAATGATATTACAATAGCAATCACCATAATTAATAGGTCTTTACTAGGGTCGTTCACCAAGCCTATTGCTGTAAGAATAGAGTCAAAAGAAAAAACAATATCCAGCAAAACTATTTGGAATATAGCAGAGGTCAATGACAAATTATGTCTACTTTTCCCTTCATTTTCTATTCCTTCAATTTTTTCATGTATTTCAATAGTACTTTTATAAATCAGAAATAAGCCTCCTGCCAACAATATCAAATCACGAATACTTATGTCATGCTCAAAGCCAAATAAATTATCTACTAAAGGCTCTGAAAAACCTACTATCCATGATATTCCCCATAACAAAGCGATACGCATAATCAGAGCTAAAGCAAGACCAATGCTTCTTGCTTTTCCTTGTGATTCTTTTGGAAGCTTGTCAGAAAGTACAGAGATAAACAACAGGTTGTCAATACCCAATACTATTTCCATCAAAGTCAGCGTAGCTAGGCTTATTAATCCATTGGGGGTGAGTAGTGATTCTAACATATTATGCTACTTTAGCAGTATCATTAGTAGGTAAAAATGATTTCTTTCTTAAAATAGATTCCATAAACCTAATATCGTTATCTGAATTAAAAATTTTAAAAGGAAGATGAATTAATTGACCTTTAGAAATCTCCAACAAAAAATGATCTTTATTTTTAGAACCTTTCTTAATCATATTCCAAGGGATAATACTGCCTTCTTTAGCATTCAGCCGAATCAAAATCTGCCTTGAATCAATTTCATAAGCTAATTTTTCAAACATAATTTTATTTTGCTCCAATTGCGTAACTCCTGCAAATTGTATAGCCCAGAAAAGTATATATAACAAAGGTGTTAGGATAGCAGGAATAATAAACCACCATTTGTAGCTAGGCAATGCAAATGCAATACATCCAAAAAGTATTGGACCAAATAGGTACCACCATTGATTTTTTACCAATGTAGATAATCCAATCGAAATATAAGTTTTTTTAGGGAATTGGTACTTTTTTGTTTTGATAATCATTGTATTATTTATTGTTTTATTGATAAGCTTTTAGACTTATATCTAAACTTTTCAGTGAGTGTGTAAGTGCTCCTACAGAGATGTAATCTACACCTGTTTCTGCTATTTTTCTAATCGTTTCTAATGTTACTCCTCCAGAAGCTTCGGTAAGCACTTTATTATTAATCAAAGTTACAGCTTTCTTCATTTCCTCAATAGACATATTATCGAGCATTATTCTGTAAAAGCCTCCTTCATTTAAAGCCTCATTCACTTCTTCTATATTTCTTACTTCTACTTCAATTTTTAAATCTAATTGATTTTTTTCAATATATCTCTTTGAAGCTTGTATTGCTTTGGCTACACCTCCTGCATAATCAACATGGTTGTCTTTAAGAAGTATCATATCAAACAAACCGTACCTATGGTTATGACCTCCACCGATAGCTACCGCCCATTTTTCTGCTATTCTAAAATTAGGGGTGGTTTTGCGAGTATCTAATAATTTGGCTTTAGTGTGTTGAATAAGTTCAATATATTTTTTACAAACAGTAGCGATACCGCTCATTCTTTGCATACAATTCAGCACTAATCTTTCAGATTTTAGAATAGAATGTACATTACCTGTAACAATCATCCCAATTTCTTTATTATGAATAGGGTTTCCATCCTTAGTAAAAGATTCGATTTGAAGTGCCCTATCTACTTTTTGGAAGATATGTTTTGCCATTTCTATACCAGCTACAATGCCTTCTTCTTTAAAAATCAACTGTGCTTTTCCTTGTTGATAATTAGGTATTGAAGATAATGAAGTGTGGTCACCAGAACCAATATCTTCTGATAATGCTGCTACTATAAAATCATTTAATGATTGAGGAGTAATATAAGAAGGATATGAATTCAAAACGAAATATATTGTATTATCAATTATAAAAAGCAATCTTAATATTTAGTAAAAAATTACTTTGTTGCCAAACATTTTTGAAATTCAAAAGTACAAATTTTAATACTAATTATTTATAATTTTTCATAAAAAACAAAACCCCAGAAAGTCTAGAAACTGGGGTTTTGAGAAAAACAGCATTATTGAATTTAACCTACTCTTTACTAAAGTCTAAATAATCGATTTTATAGGAACCTTTGATTTCCTTTACATAAATAAGTACTCTGTATTCTTTAGATTTTGATTGATAATTACCTATTGTATAAGTAAGTCCTTCTTTAGAAGCTCCTTTGTGTACAAATTGAAAATCTGTAACAGGATTTCTTGAGAAAAAATCTTTAATTACAAATTCTGCTTGTGTTTTGCTATAGCTTCCTTTTTCACCATCAAAGCCTAAATCTATCATTTCATTAAAGTATTTGCTTAACTCCTTAGAGTTGTTGGCTTTTATTGCAGTTTTAGCAGAGCTAATTACATCATCTTGAGCACTTAACTTAGTACAAAATGCAACCAGCAATGCAAAAATAAATACTTTAAGTGAAATTGTATTGGCAAAATTATTCATCAGTTATTTTGAAGCAGAAATAATGCCATAAATAAAAAACTGTGTTAGATGTTGAAAAATATTTTCGACATCTAACACAGAAACACAAAAAAAGTAAAAAATCTTACCGTTTCTCAAATTTCCTTAGCACCCTTCTTCCTTCCATATCCCAAGCCTCAAGCAGATACAAACCTTCTGGCAATGCCGATACATCTAGGTTTTCGGTGGCTTTGGTTTCTAGCACTTTTATGCCGTTGCTTTGGTACACTACTAGCCTAGCAAGTTGTAGGCGAGTGCTGATTTTTAAAATTTCATTGGTAGGATTTGGGTAGATCGTTAGGGCTGCAGATAGTTCACTTGCTGATTCGGCACCAGTAACCAGCACATTTACAGTTTCCGAAAACTGTGGTGGGCAAACGCCATCGTTTACCGCTACTTTGTACATTCCACTTTCAGTAGCAGTGAAAGTGGGAGCAGTTGCAGAAAGTATAGATTCTGCATCTTTGTACCATTGGTTGCCAGTGGTAAATGACGAAGTAAGGGTGTTGCCCGCCAAAGATATGGTAGGTTTTGTAGGACTTATTACTTTTAAAACAATAGTGTTTGATGTAGCACTGTCTGGCGTGGCACATACCGCATTACTTTTTACCCTTGCCCAATATTTGTCTTTGTCTTTGGGAATGGCTTTAAAGTTTGGCTGGATAGAAACCAATTGACTACCGCTGTACCAGCTTACTTTAGGCATAGTACCCCCATTGGTTATTTTGGTAGTGATGCTTACTTCTGTACCCTCGCATACGTGGGTTTGGGTAGTGGCAATATTGATTGTTGGGGTGGCGGAGGGTTGTATTTCTATAAACCCATCGTTGGCGGCACTAGTACTTATAGGGCTATCGCTTTCTATGCGTATGCGGTAGCCAAAATTACGAGGCGTATTTGCTGGAATAGTAATTAAAATACTACCCGAAGTATCAGAGCTGCTAATGCCTATAGGGGTTGTGGAAACAAATTCCCCTACGCCATTGCTCAAATAAGCTTTAAATACATTGCCTTGGGTATACTTTTTATTTACAGTATAGCTTAGGCTGTAACTTCCACCCGCACATAGGTTGTATTTGGGTAAACTGATACTGGATACTTGTGGCACGGTGAGGTCTTCGATTAATTTTAGTACCGTACCGTTGTCGCCTACACAGAAACCTAGGGTGCTGTCGGGAAACGAGAATTTATTGAGGTTCTCAAAAGTACCCGATTTCATAGTTTGCCACGAAAGCCCACCATCTATGGTTTTGAGTATGGTACCTTGTTGCCCGCAAATATAGCCAATAGTAGGTGTAGTAAATGTGATGTCATTATAATTAAATCCACTTATCTTATTACTGACTACTTTCCAAGTAAGCCCTCCATTGCTGGTATGAATGATAGTGGCATTCTGCCCCACAGCTACCCCATGGAAAGGGTCGGTAAAATATAGGCTATTAAACCGCTCATTTATTCCTGTGCCTAAGGCATTCCAGCTATTGCCACCATCAAAGGATTTTTGGATTACACTTTGATCATTATATAATAATGCGTATCCTGTCAATGAATCGCAAAAGAATAATTCGCTTTTTTTACTAGTAGGTTTACTTTCGGTGTAGCTACCAGAAGCAGATATTTTGAATATTGTGGCATTATAATCAGTTATATATGCTCCCATATAATATCCTTCTTTAAATTTTTTTAGAAAAGTAGGTCCTTTTTCATTAGAAGCAATAGTTTTCGGTAGAAATTTTACCCACGTTTTTCCACCATCAATAGTTCTATATGAATTGTTTAAATAATATTTTCCAGCAAGTACATATCCTTCTAGTTTTGTAGGAAAGTAAACATCATCTTTTCCATAACGCTCTTCATTTATTATTACACTTTTCCAAGTAATGCCACCATCGTTAGTGAATTGGGGGTTAGTGTAATTAGAATTGTCTGCAACCCAGCCCGTATTGGCATCTACAAAACTAGCGATATTAAAGTTCTCGTTTGTTGAAGGAAGTTTTATCCATTGAGCAGGTAGGTTATGAGCAAACAGCACAATAGCTATTAGGATAGGTAGCTTTTTCATTGGTATGGTTTGATACGTGTGAGTTTTACAGTCAATTAATATCGCCCAATATCTTATCTTTGGATGGCTATTTTTCTACTGTAGATTTTGTTTTGTGTATTAACAGTCAAAGTATATAAACCATTCTGAACATTGGAAAAGTTTAAACTAACGCTGTTATTTCCTTTTATACATTTTTCAAAGACACTACTATATATTTCAGCACCTACCGAATTAGTTAGTCTTATATAAATAGTTCCTTTTTCTGGGGCATCAACAGTAAGTGTTGTATAATCAATTATAGGATTTGGGTAAACAGTAAATTCCTGAGTGTAATCCGACAACTCTTTTTTTGAATAAATAGGATAGTTTTGGTTTGGAATTCTATAATTAGAGGAACTAATTGTGTCGGAATAAAAATTATCAAAATCACCTGATAGCCTTGCCGAAGCACTGGGTTTGAAATTTGGCAGTTTGTTTGCTAAACTTCTTTTGGGCTCTGTCACATTCCTTACATCTGCGTTTAATGTGGTACCTATAGGCGATTCAAAACCTGGCAAAAACTCTATACTTTTTCCAGCTACCAAAGAAAGTTCTTTTCCACTACTTACGGTAGTATTTTGCACAGTAATGGAGTTTGTAGCCTTATAAACCACATTATCATTGATAGAAATATTATTTATAACCCTATCAGTTTTTCCTGAATAGTGAGTAGTATTTTCCATAATCTGTTGATACAGCCAAGCTCCCATATTTGCTGTCAAAAAAGTATGTTCCAAATTTTCTTGGTTGATGTCCCACCAAATATCGTCAAAGGGGGTGTCGACCATAATCTGATTTTTTGAATAATTTTTAAGTTTTATTAGCTTATCCGTAGTGTTCAGGTCTAAGGAACTTGTGGTTGCAACAAAACAAGCCTTGTCATTTTCTCTATAATCTACCTTCATACCAGAGATTTTAATTAGTTGGTCATATATTACATCAAACCATGGATAATACCCCCCTGGGCTATGGTCTAATGGGCACTGATTGTTTCTTAAACTATACACTGGATTATTGTTGGCATCTTTAATATCAAACATCTGATAGTGAGATAATACGCATACATCTGTATTATCCCATGCCCAATTGTCTGCACCTGGAGAGGTTCTCAATGCCCATCTTTGGGCTTGCAATAGTAAAGACCCTAGATAAGAAGTATACGTGAATCCTAAGGCGGGATTTCCAGAAAAAGACCCCATCTGCCGGTTGTTATATGATTTCTGAATATCACCTCGGTAGCTCCCATTCGAAATTGCAATCTTTTTGCAATCCTGAGGATAACCAAATGAGTTGTTAAACGAATTTAGTTCATTCATAAAATTTACTCGATGTATGTGTGGATAGGATATACCGTTTGATATTTTCTGAATATGGTTAGCCATTAATTGGAGTGTACCATCTGAGGTAAAAACATTGTATAGATTTAAAAGTTCGCTCTGACCAAAAAAACTACCAATTATACCAACCCCTGATAAATTAAACATGAGTGCTTGAAGACTTAGTGGCACATTCCCTCCTTGATGTGGGGAGTCGAAGCTTACAAATAACCTTGTGTTGTGTGCTTTGTTGTTTTTTTCCATATAAGCAAGTGCATACCTGGCCAGAATTCCGCCCATGCTCACCCCATAATGATATTTTCTTCATTGCCTGTTTTGTTTTTATTTATAAAATCAATGAATTGAGAAAAAAGTATGGCATTGGTTTGCAAAGCAAGAGTTGGCTGAGTTATGTTGTAGGTAATAATATCATAACCCTGACTCCTGAGTAAATTTCCATAATTATTATTATTGATATACATTTTATATATGTCACTAGGATTTACTTGATTCATAAAATCAAATCCTTCACAAATGATGATGGGTCGCTTGATATCCAGTATCTCGCAAGAGTTGGTGAGCCTGTCATTTGTCGTTCTTTTATATACCTGATAAGCGTATTCTGTTGGGGTGTTATTGTAATTCAACCCCAATGAAGTATTGGAGTAAGTAATACTTGTACGGAAGATGCGGGGGCATTCTTGTGCAGAGAGTGCTATACTTTTGAATAGTGTAATTATTAATATAAATTTTTTCATTGCATATCACTTTTTAAATCAAACCTTCCTTCTGAGACTGTAATTGTTTTGTTGTTGTTGGTAGCACTAAAGCTAAATGTACCAGAAACTATTTTGGCTACGGTGTCGAGTTTTGTAATAAAAATCTCATCTTTAGAACTTGCAGTATCGAGATCATATTCAATGCCCTTATATTCAACACTACCGCTATTAAAACTGTGTGGACCTATTTTCGTAAGACTAACTATATTGAAGTAAACATCTGCTCTATTAGTAGGGTCTTTGTCGTTATTAGTAGATCTTCTTGCAGAAATTCTAAAAAAATTTATTGGCGAATCAGGAAAAGTCCATGAAATTGCTCGAGGAGAAAAAGGAGTTGTTGTTTTGGGAATAAAAATATCATTATTGATCCTGCAACCAAAAGTATTAGCACCATAGGTGGTGGCTTCTGGCAATATGGTAGGAATTGGTTCTTTTTTAATACACATTGTTGTAGATAGCAGCAGCAGTGCGAGTAAGATACTTTTCATAATTTTATAAAAAAGTTCAAGATTATTTCTATCGTTTTTTAAATACATCTACTGATTGATTCTCTTGACTTATGGATAGTCCATATATTGTTAAAGTTTGATTATTCTTGTTATATGTAATTTTTGTAGAAACTCTATTTGGAGGATTAGAATCCCAATCTAAAATAATCTGCTTTTTATCCTTATCTAAAGTGTAACGAGCTGTACTAGTTTCATTACCACGTGTTAGACTAAAAATATTAGAAGTAAACGCAACATAGTAATTGGAATCTTTTTCCGAGTACCATGTACCTATCAAATCGTCTGGTTTTGGAAATTTTTCTTTTTTACAAGCACTAATTGCTATAATCATTAGCATAGTGAACAGTATAAAGTATTTTTTCATATTCTAAATCATTTAAGTGAAGAATTTCTTTTACAAAATAACTATCATTTAATCACTACTATTTCTTTGGTTAGGTATTCAGATTCTGTTTGAAGGGTGCAATAATATAAGCCAGAAGGCAAGTCTATACCCGAAAGTTTTACTTTATAGCTTCCGGCATCGTGCGGTGCATTGTTTTGAAGTTTGTATAGTGGTCTGCCGCAATTGTCGTTAATAGTAATCGAAACTAGTTCAGATTTTTTAATAGCGTACTCAATAGTTATTTGGTCTGAAAAAGGATTAGGATAGCTGTTTAACACAACCGATTCATTTATTCCAGCCTCTGAACTAATATCTTCATATTTATAAACTTCATAATTAGTAACTACAGCGCTGTTAAAAATCATGTTATTAAATGTTTTGGTATGCAAACTAAATCATTGTTTTTATAAAAACCTAATGACGAGCAAAATTAATCTTTATTTAATATCATTTTATATGTAGCAACAAGCAGTCTCACATTTGCCCAACAATTAAGCACCGCTCTAGCGAATGGCGTTAAATAAGAAGTCAAAATTATGCTTAAAAATCGTTTTGCTATTTATTTAGCAACTCGAATGCTCAATTCTTTCAGCTGGGCATCGGCTATGGTAGATGGAGAATCTATCATTACATCCTTCCCAGAGTTATTTTTTGGGAAGGCAATAAAATCTCTAATGCTATCTGCACCTCCAAATAAAGAGCAAAGCCTATCCAATCCAAAAGCTATTCCACCGTGAGGAGGTGCACCATATTCAAATGCTTCCATTAAGAACCCAAATTGTGCTTTGGCTTCTTCTGGTTCAAAGCCTAATGTTTCAAACATTTTTTCTTGAATCTTTCTATCATGAATCCTTATAGAACCTCCACCAACTTCTACACCATTGATAACTAGGTCATAGGCATTTGCCCTCATCGCCTTAGGGTTGGTTTCAAACAAACTTAAGTCTTCTGGCTTTGGCGAGGTAAACGGGTGGTGCATAGCAAAGTATCTATTTTCGTCTTCGCTATATTCTAAAAGAGGAAAATCTAATACCCAGTGAACAGAATAATGTTCTGTGTTTCTTAATCCCAATCGTTTTGCCATTTCAAGCCTTAGGTCATTCATGGCACTTCTTGTTTTATCTACCTCACCTGAAAGTAATAGCAGTAAGTCTCCTTTGCTTGCGCCCATTAGATCTGCCCAATTTCTTAAATCTGATTCCGTATAAAATTTATCTACTGAAGATTTAATGGTTCCGTCTTGATTTAGTTTTACATATACTAAGCCTTTAGCACCAACTTGTGGACGTTTTACATATTCAGTAAGCTCATCTAATTCTTTACGGGTATATTCACTACAGCCTTTTGCACATATTCCTACAATCATAGGTGCGGCATCAAATACTCCAAAGCCTTTTCCCTTAGCAATTTCGGTAAGCTCTACAAACTTCATTTCAAACCTAATATCGGGTTTGTCGCTACCATAATATTTCATAGCATCTGCGTAGGTCATTCTTGGAACTTCCCCAATGGTGATTCCTTTCACGGTTTGAAATAAATGACGAACTAATCCTTCAAAAGTATTAAGTATATCTTCTTGAGTAACAAAGGACATTTCACAATCTATTTGAGTAAATTCTGGCTGTCTATCTGCCCTTAGGTCTTCGTCCCTAAAACATTTTACAATTTGAAAATAACGGTCAAACCCAGAAACCATAAGTAGTTGCTTGAAAGTTTGTGGAGATTGAGGAAGAGCGTAAAATTCGCCTTGATTCATTCTGGAAGGTACCACAAAATCTCTTGCTCCTTCTGGAGTAGATTTGATGAGTACTGGAGTTTCTACTTCTATAAAGTTTAACCCATCTAGGTAATTTCTAGTCTCTTTGGTTATTTTATGCCTCATTACAAGGTTAGACCTCACATTGTCTCTTCTCAAATCTAGATAACGGTATTTCATTCTAAGTTCATCACCACCATCTGTTTCGTCTTCTATAAGAAATGGTGGTAGCTTAGCAGGGTTCAATATTTCTATTGTATTCACCTTAATTTCCACATCTCCTGTAGGAATTTTATTGTTTTTGGCTAATCGTTCTACAACTTCTCCTTTTGCTTTGATGACAAATTCTCTTCCTAGGCTTCTAGCTATTTCAAGAAGTGTTGATGCTGATTTTCCTTCTTCTAATATTAATTGGGTAATCCCATATCTATCTCTAAGGTCTATCCATATCATTCCACCTTTGTCTCTCACTTTTGCTACCCAACCACAAAGGGTGGTTTCTTCTCCGATATGTTCAATTCTTAACGCTCCACAAGTATGTGTTCTTAACATGATGATGTTTTATTTAATGAAATATATAATTGGCAAAAATATAAAAAACTTTCTTTCTTTAAGGGCAAGAGATGGAAAGAAGCAAAGAAAACTTTTTATAATATTAAATATTAAAGCAATAAATCAATCATTTTAAAATTAAAAATAGCAACAAAGCTTTGTTTTTGTGTAAAGTACAAGTTGGTTTAGTGAAATAAATCTTTTAAGAAGAGCATTGCATTTTCTCCATTTTTTGGACTGTGTAAGCTTAATTAAAAAAGCTAAAAATATTTAATTTTTTCTATAAAAAATACTGTAAATTATTGAATTACTTTATTAATTCCTGTATAATTACAAATAAATATACTTTTATTAATATATCTTAATACTTTATTCAAGGCTTGAAATTACAATAAAAAGTATTAATCCTTGAGAAAATAAGTTTTTTGATACTGTATGCATTTCTAAACAAAAATATTTTGACTTCTGAATTTTACAACTCTTTGCTTGGCTACTTTGGTCATTATCACCCATTGGTAGTGCATTTGCCCATAGGTACAGTTTTTTTTCTTTTTCTTGTTGAGCTTATTATCATCATAACAAAAAATCATGCTTTAAAAGTCATAAGAATATATTTGTCATTCACCTCAATGGCTTTTACTATACTTAGTTTAATGTTGGGATATTTTTTATCCAACGAGGGCGGATATGATTTAGAGCTTTTGGAAAATCATGAACGTGCTGGTTTAATACTATTGTTTTTAACTTCATTAGTTTTTGCTACAAATCTACTTTGGAATAAAAAGATTTTTTTTGAACCATTACATACAGGTTCGGTAATCTTATCTACCGCTATGCTATTTATAGCGGGGCACTATGGCGGTTCTCTTACTCATGGTACCGATTACTTATCATTTAATCAAACCAAGAAAACAGAAAACAAGCTAGAAAAGAACAAAATTATTAAGGATATAAATAAAGCAATTATTTTCACAGATATTATTCAGCCGATATTCAATCAAAAATGTGTTTCATGCCACAATAGCGAGAAAAAGAAAGGAAATCTATTGATGACAAGTTATGAAGAATTGATAAAAGGCGGTAAATCAGGAAAAACAATAATCCCCAAGAATGCAGCACAAAGCGAATTAATAAAACTTATCTACTTAGACCCAAATAATAAAAGGGCAATGCCGCCAAAAGGCAAAGTAGCATTGACAGATGAAGAGAAAACATTAATTACATGGTGGGTGGATAATGGTGCATCAAAAGATAAAAAAATTGCTGAATTAACAGCTAATGAAAACATAAAAATCATACTTGATAAATATGCCTCTAATACCAATGCAGAGAAAACAGAGAATCAATCAAAACTCCCAGAAACAACTGCCGCAGATGAAACTGTGTTAGAATCAATCATAAATAGCGGAATAAATATTGTAAAAATTGCACAAAACACCAATATGCTCGATGCAAGATATGTGATAAATAAGCAATTGTGGGATGATAAAAAAACTGAAAATTTACTCAAAATAAAAAACCAATTGTACATACTTGATTTATCTGGAACTGTAATAAGCAACCAATCGCTTGTTTCGATTTCACAGCTAAAGTCTCTAAACACCCTATTTATTCAAAACACTTCATTAAATGACGATAATATCGATAAGATTAAAGAATTGCAAAATTTAGAATATCTAAATATTTACAATACAAATATCTCTGATAAAGCTATAACTAGTCTTGCTCAATTAAAAAAACTAAAAAAAATCTATGTTTGGCAATCAAAAATTTCGAATAAAGGTATTGAACAACTACAATCAAAACTCCCTGAACTTAAAATTGTTGGTGCTAATATTTCAATATAATTCAGAGTCAATGATTTTAAAATACTTAAAGTATATATGAAAAACACTTATAAATACTATCAATTCTTGAGCATTGGTGTTATATTTTTTTATAACACATCATGCAACTCCTATAAAGAAGCAGAAGATATGATTCTTTCAAAAACGGATAGTATCCCTGAAATTGTAGATTACAACTTACATGTTAGACCTATACTTTCCGACAAGTGTTTTGCCTGTCATGGTAATGATAAAAACAAGCTAGAAGCAGGTTTAAGATTAGACGATTTTGAACAAGCTACTTCTAAAATCGGAGATAATAAAGATCACTCGGCCATAGTACCTGGTAATTTGGCAAAAAGTGAGTTGGCAAAAAGAATACTATCTCACGACCCAGAATTAAAAATGCCTACACCAAAATCTAACCTTGCCCTTACTGATTTAGAAAAAGCAACCTTACTTAAATGGATTAAACAAGGTGCCAAATATAAACCACTATGGTCTTTTATAAAACCCCAAAAACATGAGCTACCCAAGGTGAAAAACCCTCAATGGTGTAATAATGAAATTGATTTTTTTGTAGCAAATAAGTTGGATAAAGAAGGTCTAAAACCAGAAAAGGAAGCAACAAAAGTGCAATTAATTAGAAGACTCTTTTTTGATCTAACAGGTTTGCCTCCAAGCCCTGAAGAAATAGATTATTTTATAAACGACAAATCTACCAATGCTTATGAAAAATTGGTGAACAGGATAATTGCAAGCAAACATTATGGCGAAAAAATGGCAATAGATTGGATGGATGTTTCTCGATATGCAGATAGCCACGGATACCAAGATGATAGCTATAGAAATTCATACCATTGGAGAGATTATGTAATTCAATCATTTAACGAAAACAAACCATTTGACCAATTCACCATCGAACAAATTGCTGGCGACTTATTGCCCAATCCCACACAAAATCAACTTATTGCTACAGGATTTAATAGAAATCACGCACAAAACCAAGAAGGGGGGATTGTTGAAGAAGAATTCATAACAGAATATGTTCTTGATAGAACAAACACCATAGGAAAAGCATTTCTGGCACTCACCATAGAATGCACGCGTTGTCACGACCACAAGTACGACCCCATTTCACAAAAAGAATACTATAGTTTATCTGCATTCTTCAATAAAGGAGAAGAGGCCGGAAGAATTCCTAGTTTTCAAACTCCCGGTACCACATTATTGATCAAAGATGATGCAGCTGTAAAAAACATACACGCAATAAATAAATTAATATCTGACAATGAGAAAAAAGTAAAATCGCTAACTTCTTTAACAAATAACAAATTTGAGCACTGGTTAAAAGAACCTAAAAAAGAAAACAAGTTAAATGAGGGCATGGAATTACACTATACTTTTGACAACAAACAAAAAATTAAAGCCCGCATAAAAGAAGGTGATTCCTACAAAATTTCAGAGCTCATTGGGGAGCATAATAATACAAATTCCAAGAATTATTTCGCTCAAATAGATGAAAAATCAAAATTAGTAGAAGGTAAAATTGGTAAAGCAATAGAACTTCAAGGCGAAGATCCTATTATGCTTGCAAATGAACAAGCTAATGTAGGAGCCTACGAACCGATGACCTATTCCTTTTACTTAAAACCAACGATAAGCAAAAAAGGTGGGCAAGTAATTATATCTAGAACCAAAGATGTATCTAATGGGTTTCCTGGATACGATTTAATTTTAAATCCAGATTCAAGCATGTCAGCACGGTTTATATCCAACTGGCCACACTACGCTATCGTAGTTACTAGCTTCAAGAAAATAAAATTTAATGAATGGAATAGTATTGCGGTAAGTTATGATGGTTCAACCAAAGCTGCAGGTGTAAATTTATACTTAAATGGAGAAGCCTTGAAAATGAAAGTAGAAAAAGACAATCTCTTTGACTATAAAGGCTATAAATCTTCATATGCCTACAACTTAAGATTCCCTATCAATAACCCACCAATTGCTCTAACAAAAAAACTTTTACCAAAACATACAATATTCAGATTTGGAGCACAAGATGGATTTCTATCCATACCATCTATAGAAAAAGCTGCATACGACGATTTTAAGTTTTATAATCGAAAACTATCCAAAGTAGAATCTATTGCATTATCAAATCAAGAATATCTAACTAATTTACTTTCTAAAACAAATTATACCAATGCTGAGAAAGAAGAGTTAAAAAATTACTACCATGTACATTACAATCTGGATTTGGCAAAAAATTTAAAAATTTTAGCTGATCATAGAAAACAAAAAGATAGTATCATTACCTTTTTAGAAGAAGTCATGATTACAAAAGATGTATTTCCCAAAAATCCATCTTATGTATTGAATAGAGGTGCTTACGATGCTCTTGGAGAGCCAGTGAATGCAGATGTTTTAAACAAAGTACTGCCATTCCCCAAAGAACTTCCACGAAATAGATTGGGATTAGCAAAGTGGATTACAAACTCCAGTAATCCTCTTACACCAAGAGTAATAGTAAACAGGTATTGGCAAATGTTTTTTGGAAGGGGCTTGGTAGCAAGTACAGGTGACTTTGGAAATCAAGGTGAACTGCCTTCACATCCCGAACTACTCGACTGGCTTGCATTAAAGTTTGTAGATACTAAATGGGATGTAAAGTCATTATTAAAAACGATAGTAATGTCATCCACCTACAAACAATCTTCAAAAATATCTGAAGAAAAATATGCAAAAGACCCACAAAATATCCTGCTATCTAGAGGAGCTAGGTTCAGAATGAGCTACGAAATGATTAGAGACAATGCTCTTGCTATAAGCGGCTTGCTTAATAATGAAATTGGAGGTCCTAGTGTATTTCCCTATCAACCTGAGGGTTTATGGGAAGAAAAAACTTCAGGAAGATTTTTAACAAGCTACACTCAATCACATGGTAAAGATTTGTATCGTAGAAGCATCTATACATTTTTCAAGCGCACCTCGCCACCCCCAAACCTAATGACATTTGATGCATCAGATCGCACCTCGTGTGTAGTAAAAAAACCATCTACGAATACTCCTTTACAATCCCTATTGGTTCTCAACGACCCACAACTGATTGAATCAGCTAAAGTAATCGCTGAAAAACTAATGAAAATGAATACTAATAATATAGAAGCAAAACTAAGTTTCGCATTTAAACTAGCTACCTCAAGAACCCCCTCAAAATCTGAAATGGAACTGCTATTAAAAATATATAATACCGAATACAATAGATTTACAAAAAATTCTGCAGAGGCGAATGCGTTTTTAAATATTGGAGAGTATAAAATAAACAATATTTTAAATAAAACTGAACTTGCTGCATACACTTTAGTTGTTCATACGATTCTGAATCTGGACGAAGTAATTAACAAAGGATAAAAAACGACCATTAAACTAAAAATCTTAAAAAAATGTACATAGACGACTTACACACCCTAGAAGACAATTACAATAGAAGGAATTTTCTCTTTAAGGCATCTTTGGGCTTTGGTGGCATAGCATTATCATCGCTTTTGGGAACAAATATAGTTATGGCAAGCAATGCGAGTAGTAATAACGGTGCATTGGGTACTCCTCATTTTGCTCCAAAGGCAAAGCGAATTATATATCTGTTTCAAAATGGAGCACCTTCGCAAATAGATTTATTTGACTACAAGCCTTTACTTTCAAAAATGCAAGGGAAAGAGCTTCCAGAGTCTATTCGTAAAGGTCAGAGGCTAACTGGTATGACTGCGAACCAGAAAGGTTTTCCTCTTATGGGTTCGCCATATAAATTCAATAGACATGGCAAAAGTGGGGCTTATATAAGCGAATTATTACCACACATAAGCAAAATATCAGATGAGTTGTGTATTGTAAAATCAATGTACACCGAAGCCATCAATCACGATCCAGCAGTTACTTTTTTCCAAACAGGGTCGCAACAAGCAGGAAGACCCTCCATGGGTTCATGGCTTAGCTATGGCTTAGGAAACGACAATCAAAATCTACCTGCATTCAGTGTACTACTTTCACGTGGCACAGGTCGTCCATTTGACCAACCTGTATACTCTCGTTTATGGGGTAACGGTTTCCTGCCTTCTATACATCAAGGGGTGCAGTTCAGGTCAGGTAAAGACCCTGTATTGTACCTCAATAATCCTGATGGAATGAAAGGGATAGATAGAAGAAGAATGCTCGATTATCTGGTAGATTTGAATAATATGCAATTAAAAGAAGTAGGAGACCCAGAGATAAACACTAGAATTCAACAATACGAAATGGCTTATCGAATGCAAACATCAGTTCCAGAAGCCATGAGCATAAAAGATGAACCGGAGGAAACGTATAAACTATATGGCTCGGATTCTCGAATACCGGGAACCTTTGCAGCAAACTGCATATTGGCAAGGAGATTGGCAGAAAGAGATGTGAAATTTATTCAACTATATCACTTAGGCTGGGATGTTCACGATAAACTTACCCAAGGATTGCCCTTGCAATGTAAAGACGTAGATCAGGCATCAGCAGCCCTAGTTACAGATCTTAAAAGGCGAGGTCTTTTGGAGGAAACTTTGGTAATATGGGGTGGCGAGTTTGGTCGTACCAACTATGTACAGGGAAGTCAAGATTTTGATAAGTTTGGAAGAGATCACCACCCTCGATGTTTTACGGTGTGGATGGCTGGAGGTGGCATTAAACCTGGTATTACATATGGTGAAACAGATGATTTTAGTTATAATGTTACCCAAAACGGCAGTCTGTGAAAAAACTACCGTTTATTTTCTTGTAAATATATTAAAAAATATTTGGAAAATAACCTGTAATTGATTAATTTATATGGGAAAAC
>REBA01000052.1 GCA_004294225.1 Cytophagales bacterium
AATAAATGTTTTCGCACTACACTTTTGGTAAAACAACTTCAAAATCCTGCAAATTCTGCCAAAAAACAACATCAAATAAACGAAGGTGTCAAACTCAGGTGGGTATATTTACAGGTTTTTCACCTGTTTACAAGCAGTTGAAAGTAGCTAATTAATCTCTTTTTTTGCCTCTAGTCGTCATTGGTTTTTTCTTTTCTGAGGAAGGGTTCTTTTGTCCTTTTGACTTAGATTTGTTAGTTTGATTTTTTAAATTTTTAGTTTTTTTGAAAGCAGGTTTGGGGTTTTTCTTTTCGTGGAAAGCTCCTTTGAAGTTGGGGTCTGATTTCTTTCTTAGCGCATCTATTTCCATATCCATTTTTTGTTTTTCTTCAAATGGAGTTGGCTCTATTTTTACTTCTTTAGGGATAGATGATTTAGGAATTGTTGTTCTGATTATTTTTTCAATTTTTTCAATATGATAAATATCTGCCGGAGTAGAAAAAGTGATGGCTTCGCCAGTGTTTCCAGCTCTTCCTGTACGACCAATTCTATGGACATAATCTTCGTAGATGACAGGTACATCAAAATTGACCACTAAAGATACCATTGAAATATCTAGACCTCTAGAAGCTACATCGGTAGCAACGAGAAGTTGCACCTTGCCTTCTTTGAAGTCATTTACTGCATTGATACGGGTATTCTGCCCTTTATTTCCATGGACTATTCGTATTGATTTGTTGATTTTTCTTTCTATAAATTTGTAAATATTATCTGCATGAGCTTTACTTTTGACAAATATTAGAATTTTATCATCGGCTTGAGTATCGCGGATCAGATGCTGTAAAAGATTGATTTTTGTTTTAAAGTTGGGCACTTGATACAATAGCTGAGACACAGTTTTAGCGGCAGACGATTGAGGGCTCACTTCTATTCGCATTGGGAATTCCAAAAACTCGTCTGAAAGGCTTACTACTTTATCATGCATTGTAGCTGAGAATAGTAGGTTCTGTCTTTTGTTAGGTACTACTTCTAGGATTTTTCTGATTTGAGGCATAAAGCCCATATCCATCATTTTATCAGCTTCATCAAGGATCAGTGTTTTGATATCTTTTAGAATTAATTCACCTGTTAAATACAGGTCAATTAGTCTGCCAGGAGTAGCGACAAGTATATCTAACCCTTTTTTGATTTCTGCAATTTGTGTTTTTGGCCCCACGCCTCCATAGGCTACAGCGTATCTTAGGTCTAGGTTTTTCCCTAGCATTTGTAGATGTTCAAATAGTTGCATTGCCAATTCTCTAGTAGGAGCAAGTATAAGTGCTCTAGGATTTGTGCCTTGTGCATATTTTACTTTCATCAATAAAGGTAAGAGGAAAGCTGCACTTTTTCCTGTTCCTGTCTGTGCTATACCCAAAATATCATGCCCAGCCATAATTTGAGGAATGGCTTTTTGTTGTATCTCTGTAGGCGTTTCAAATTGTAAGTCTTTGATTGCTTCTAGGAGTTGTTTATTTAAATTAAAATCATCAAAAGTTATATTCATTAGAAGTTGATTTTTGAAATCGGTGAGATAAAATGATTACACTGTAGGTTCTTTGAATCGCTCTCTTTTTGTACCATCGTACATTTCAAATTTCAATAATCTACAATCAATGGTACTGTTATAGAATTCTATTTTGCGACTGGCTTTTAAACCTATTTTTTTTGCAAGTTCAGGGTTTCCTGTAAATACGAAGCAATGATACCCTTTACAGTTTTGCTTAAAGAAATCACCCATACTTTTATAGGTATTTTCAAGCTCAGTTTGATCTCCCAGTCTCGCACCATACTCGGGGTTGATAATTACTACTCCTGCATTTTCTTCTATTTTAGTAGTTCTAAAGTCGCATTCTTGAAATTCTATTAAATGAGCTACTCCTGCTTCGCTAGCATTGTGTTTGGCAGCATCTATAGCCATGCCATTATGATCACTGGCTATTATTTTGGAGGGTATGGTAGTTTTTACAAGTTTTTTTAGTGCTAAACGTTCTTTAATAAAAAAGCTATCTTCATAACCTACAAGGTGCATAAAAGCATAGTTATCTCTGATTAGCCCAGGTGCAATATTGGCAGCCATCATTGCGGCTTCTATAGCAAGTGTGCCACTACCACACATAGGGTTCACAAAGGGTGTGAGCATGTTCCATTCTGATGCTAGGATAGTAGCAGCTGCTAATCCTTCTATCATAGGTGCTTTGAAAGGCATTTTGCGATAGCCATGTTTAGAGATAGTAGCTCCAGAGGTGTCGATATAAACATTTACTTGTTCCTCTTCCCAATGGATATATACTGCTGCTCCCGATTTCTCTGCTCCGCTATTAGGTCTTTTTCTGTAGATTTCTACAAAACGATCTGCAATAGCATCTTTTGTTCTTAGAGCAGGAAATCTACTGTCGTTTATGGTTTCGTTGTTTGCGAAGGATTGTACCGTAAAATATCCGTCATTGGGTATAATGTTTTCCCATTCTATTTTTCTTATTTCTTTGTATAAATCATTGGCATTTCTAGCATAAAATTTTTTCACAAAGAACAATACTCTATATGCTGTTCGAAGTGATAGATTGAGGCGTATACAATCTTGCATAGTACCTATGAGTTTTATTCCGGTGGGGGTTTCTTCTTCTACGGTATATCCTAGGTTGATGATTTCTTTATATAGATATGGTGCTATTCTTATAGGGCATGCTACGAATATTTCACTTGTGCTATTGAATGGGTCGCTCATAATAGGATGGGCTTAGTATGCTGTTGTTAAATTATATATTCCAAAGGAGAAAAAAAAAGCGGCAATAAAAGCCGCTTTTAGTGATGATTGAGTTTGTTTAGCTATTCATAGAAATAAGAAATTCTTCATTGCTTCTTGTACCTTTCATTCTATCAATTAAAAATTCCATTGCTTCATTTGAGGTCATGTCTGACATGTATTTTCTTAGAATCCAAACCCTAGATAGTTCGTCTTTATCCATCAATAGGTCTTCTCTTCTAGTGCCAGATGCAGGAACGTCTATTGCAGGATATACTCTTTTGTTGGCTAGTTTTCTATCCAATTGAAGTTCCATATTACCTGTTCCTTTGAATTCTTCAAAAATTACTTCGTCCATTTTTGAGCCTGTTTCGATAAGTGCAGTGGCAATAATAGTCAAAGAACCACCATGCTCTACTTTTCTTGCTGCTCCAAAGAATCTTTTAGGTTTGTGAAGTGCATTGGCATCTACCCCTCCTGATAATATTTTTCCTGAAGATGGAACTACTGTGTTATATGCTCTAGCTAATCTAGTAATTGAATCTAAAAGTATTACTACGTCATGCCCACATTCTACCATTCGTTTTGCTTTTTCTAAAACTATAGAGGCTATTTTTACGTGGCGATCTGCTTGTTCATCGAATGTAGAAGAGATAACTTCTGCTTTTACATTTCTTGCCATATCGGTTACTTCTTCTGGTCTTTCATCAACAAGTAATATCATAAGAAATACTTCTGGATGGTTAGCAGCTATAGCGTTAGCTATTTCTTTTAATAATACCGTTTTACCAGATTTTGGTGGAGCCACAATCATTCCTCTTTGCCCTTTTCCTATTGGGGCGAAAAGATCTAAGATTCGTGTTGATAATTGCCCTGACTTACCACTTAAATTTAATTTTTCGTCTGGGTTAATTGGTGTTAGGAATTCGAATGGAATTCTGTCTCTTATTTCTTCAGTAGTTTTACCGTTGATAGTTTCTACTTTTAATAATGCAAAGTATTTTTCTCCTTCTTTGGGTGGACGTATTTGTCCTTTAATGGTATCTCCAGTTTTTAGACCAAATAGTTTGATTTGAGAAGGCGATACATAGATATCATCTGGGCTAGCTAGGTAGTTATAATCTGCTGAACGTAAAAACCCATAGCCATCTTGCATAAGTTCTACAACACCTATATTTTCTATAGCACCATCAAATTCTTTGATGTTATGATTGTAAGAGCTATTGCCATTAGAGGGTTTCTTAGATACATTCCCAATGTTGGATTGATGGTTGTTTCTGTTAGGGTCTCTATTTTCTTTAGAGTTGTTTTGAAAAGATTCACGTGGTGGTCTGTTTTCTCTATTCTCACGAGGTTTTTTCTCAAAATTATTGGTTTCGTTAGTTGAAGGGTTCTCATCAAATTTGACAGAGGGCAAGACGAATTCTTCATCTTTGTTATCCAATGTAAAATCTAATTTTTCAGTAATTATTTGTGGAGCATCAAAGCTTTTTTGGGGTTCGAATTCTTTTACATTTTCTCTTTTTACTCGAGGTCTTTTTTTGAATTCTGCTTTATCCTCTGATTCGTTACTTTCTTTAGCTGGAGAAGCGAAAAGTGGTGTTTCTAAATCTGGGGATTGCGCAGTACTCTTTGTTGCTAAGATTGTTTCAGGAAGCAATGCTTGGTGATCCAAAATTTTATAAACGAGTTCGTTTTTTTGTAATTTTTTGTATTCTGTAATGCCCATTTTTTCGGCAATTTCTTTAAGTTCAGATAATAGTCTGACCTCTAAGTCTTCGATGTTGTACATGCTTTTTTGAAAAGTATTTTTCTATAATGATTAAACCAAGCATTCCAGAAGAGGAATTTGCTTATATACTAGAAGGAATTTGTGATTTTTTTTGAATTGTTTCTAAAAAAGGAATGAGTTAAATAATCTTACTCACCTAGATTATAATATGCAATGATACATCTTACATTTTTATAAGTCAAGTAATATAAAATTTATTTAATAAAATTCGATGTAAATCATAAATATTGGGTTATTGCTATGCTTGTGGGGTTCTAATTGTATCTTTTTTTTCGTTTTATATTTGTTTTGAATAAGCAGTTTCAATAATTTCTATAATTTTGGTACTTAAATTTATTTGCGATGTTGACTATTCAATTAATAAAAGAACAAACTGACCTTGTATTGACTGGGTTAAAAAAGAAAAATTTCAAAGATGCTGATTCTCTGATTCAGTCTGTTATTGAAATTGATACAAAGAGAAGAGAGACTCAGCGTGAAATGGATGATGCCAACGCTTTAGCCAATCAAAATGCTAAGCAAATAGGTGTAATGATGCAGCAAGGTCAGAAAGATGCTGCTGAAGGGCTTAAGAAATCTACTGCCGATTTAAAAGGTAGGAGTAAACAACTTTCTGATTTACTACAAAATTAT
>REBA01000015.1 GCA_004294225.1 Cytophagales bacterium
CATCGAAGTAATCGATGCTTTTAAGAAAAACATTGGCGGAACAGTAACAGATATCGATGGAATGTATAGTATCGAAGTAAAAGACGTCAATTTATCTTCTTTAAAGTTTAGTTATCTTGGAAACAAAACACAAACCATAGTCCTAAAAGGACAAACTTCCCTTGATGTAAAGTTGGCCGAAGATTCTGAAGTCTTAGAGGAGGTGGTAGCTGTGGGTTACGGAAATCAAACAAAACCAAAAGTAACAGGTTCAATTTCTTCTATTAGCGAAAAAGACATTAAATTAACGAATAACGCTACTTTAGAGAATGCTATGCAGGGAAGATCCTCTGGGGTTCAAGTAACGAATAATACAGGATCTCCTGGTTCTGCTGCATCAGTAAGAATTAGAGGAGTTGGCTCAACCAATGGTGGTGAACCTCTTTATGTGATTGATGGTGTTCCTGTTTCTGCTGATGCGTTAAATTTGCTCAACCCTAATGATATACAATCTGTAGATATTTTAAAAGATGCCTCTGCCTCTGCTATTTATGGTACAAGAGCTTCAAATGGGGTAGTGATGATAACTACTAAACAAGGCAAGGAAGGCAAAATGGCAGTGAGCTTTGATGCTAATTATGGTATCCAAAATGTATGGAACAAGATTCCAATGTTGCAAACTCAAGATTATATTAAGTTACAAAGCGATCTGTTTGGCAATACACTTAATCCTGCTTTTAAAGATCCTAATAACCCTTATTTAAATAACAATACCAATTGGCAAGATGCTGCCTTTAGAACTGGCGTTACTCAAAATTATAACATTAATTTATCTGGTGGTACAGATAAAGTGCTATATAGCGTTTCAGGGGGAGTTTTTGATCAAAAAGGAATACTACCCGGATCAGATTTTAAAAGGTATTCACTAAGAGTAAATTCTCAAATAAAACCAAGAAAATGGCTTTCTTTCGGAGAAAATATCTCAATGTCTAATGTTCAAGAAACCCCTTTAAACTTTAGTTTAGAACAATTATTAAAAACTCCTCCTATTTTACCTGTAAAAAATGATCAAGGAGAATATGCTTTTTCTGACCCTAATTTAACTGGTAATTACGATGGAGTTAACCAATTAGCTTATCCAGCCAATAGAGATTTTAGAAATTCTAATTATAGAATATTAGGGAATGTTTATACTGAAATTACACTGTTGAGAAAAATTAAATATAAGCTTAATTTAGGTTTGGATTTGTTTAATGGTTCTACAAGAAATATAAGGTCTCCTTTCAATATTGGGCAATCTCCTAACTTTGACGTTGGTAATAACCCAGCAAATAGAACTATCTCTAATAACTCTGTGTACAGATTTTCTCCCTTAATGGATCATACTTTATTTTTTAGCGATACAATTAGAAAAAACCATGAGTATAGTGTAATGGTAGGAACTTCATTACAATCTTTTTTTAGCTCTACTGTGAACGTTCAAAATGATAATGTGCCTCAAGGTATTGATATTACAGGTTTTGAAGGTAAAGGTCTTCAGTTAGGTGGTAGAGATGATATTTTCGCTCTTAGAGGGTATTTTGCAAGAGCCACTTATAGCTACAAAAACAAATATTTGTTAACATCGAACGTGAGATATGATGGTTCTTCAAAATTTCCTACAGATAAACAATACGCTGTCTTCCCTTCTATGTCATTAGGATGGAGAATTTTAGAAGAGAAATTTATTAAAAATATCGCATTTATAAATGCTTATGTATCTGATTTTAAGATAAGATTTGGCTATGGGCAAACGGGTAATCAAGAAGGAATATCTAATAATACAAGTTTACAGTTGTTTAATGACAAACCAAGAGACCCTTTTAACCCCAATGGAAGTGCTATTGCTCCTGCCAATACCCCCAATAGAGGAGTTACATGGGAAACAGTTGAGCAATTAAATTATGGTTTGGATATATCATTATTCAGAAATAAATTATCTTTTGTGGCAGATTATTATATCAAGACTTCTAAAGATATGATATTACAAATTCCTGTTCTTTATTCTGTAGGTTTCAGAGCAGAGGGTGATGTAAACCCAACCTATTGGGGAAATGCAGGTTCATTAAGAAATAATGGTTTAGAATTAGCACTTACCTATAGAAATGAAGATAAACCCCTAAAATATTCTGTTAGTGGTAATGTTTCTTTTGTTGGAAATAGAATAACAAAGTTAGCATCTGGAAATGCACCAGTACCAGGTCAATTAGGGAGTAATACTGTAACTGAGACTAGGGTTGGTTCTGCTGTTGGTGAATTTTTTGGTTATGAAATGCTAGGTATATTTCAATCTAATGATGAAGCTACCTATTTATTTGGAACATATAAACCAAAAGCAGGCGATGTAAAATACAGAGATACGAACGGGGATGGTATATTGGATGCAAATGATAGGGTAATCTTAGGAAATAATATTCCAAAAATTATTTATGGATTTAATGCTACTGCTGACTTCAAAGGTGTAGATTTCAAGATGTTTTTTCAAGGAGTGCAAGGTAATAAATTATTTAATCAAGTGCGGTCTTCTTTGGAAGGAATGCAGCCTGGTGGTCCACAGGCAGGTAATCAATCTGAAAGTGTAAATGATAGATGGACTCCCGAGAATCCTTCAAATGATATGCCTAGAGCTACATCTGATAGAGCTGCTACCGGTTATAATAATTTATTGTCTTCTAGATGGATAGAAGAAGGTTCTTTTCTCAGAATTAAAACTGTTCAATTAGGTTACACCATTCCTTCTGCTCTTCTAACGAAGCTTTTAAGATCAAAAGAAGGCGAAGTGGGTTGTAGAGTTTATATTAGTGCATTTAATTTGCTTACATTAACTAAATATAGAGGTTTAGATCCTGAAGTTGGTGGTGCATTACAATCAGGTTCAACTGGTAGACAAAATGAAGTTAATCCATTATTAGCAGGTGTTGACACTGGCACTTTCCCTCAAGCTCGTTCGTTTAATTTAGGTGTACAGTTTAATTTCTAAATTATTTATAAATCTTTAATATGAAAAAAATATTTTATTTATTTGCAATCACATCAATTTCATTATTGATATCCTCTTGTAAAAAAGATTACTTGGATAGAAAACCTATATCAGATTTAACTATTGATAATGCCATCTATAATGATGAGACAGCTATTAAAGCCGTTAATGGTGCTTATGGTCCATTAAGAAGTCAAAAAATATATGGTGATGCTTACTTAAAAATGATGGAAGTTCCATCTGATGATATGAATTGTAATGAGTGTATAGGTAATTATCCTCTTTGGAATAGTTTTGGATATTTAGATACCTACTCTGAGTTTCAAGTTTTTTGGTTGTCATGCTATGATGGTATTCAAAGATGTAATTTTGCTATCACAAGTATAAGTAATTCTTCAACGATTTCTCCCGAAGTTAAAACAACTTCTTTTGGGCAGTTGTATTTTTTGAGGGCTTACTTTTATTGGTTATTGACTACAGTATATGGAGAGGTTCCTATATATACTCAGGTTCCCCAGACTTTCGAAGAAATTGTAAAACCTCAAAGTCCTGTAGCTGAAATATATGCTCAGATAGAACAAGATTTGAAATTGGCCATGCAAAATTTACCAGAAAGTTGGAGTGGTTTAAACAAAGGTAGAGTAACAAAGTATTCTGCGGAAGCAATGCTTGGTAAAGCATATCTATACCAACGTAAATGGTCTGAAGCAAAAAGTGCTTTTGCTAATGTTATAGGTTCTAATAAATACAAATTGAATTCATTAGGTTATGAAGCTAATTTCAACCAGTCAACTGAAAATGGAGAAGAATCATTATTTGAGGTACAAAATTATTCTGGTTTAGCTTCTGGTGCGGGAACTTTTTTCTCTGATGGCGGTATTTCAGGAGCCAACAATTGGAGAGAACTTTTATTGGGAGTGAAAGAATTAACTGGTTCTGGTAATTTTGGAGAAATAATCGGTACTAGAAATTTAGCTAATGAGTTTGAAGTAAATGATTTGAGGTTACGTGCAACATTGTGGGTGCAAAATTGTGATAAAGACACCACTGTTAGAAACAGAACTTATTGCATTTGTAATGATAAAATTAGTGTAGGTACTCAACTAACCCCATTTGATAAAGGAATGGATTTTAAAATTCCAGGATTTGTTAGAGATAAACTAGGTCAATACTTTTGGATAAGAAAGGGCGTTCCTGGATCTTTAAGTCCTGATAAGGGAATTAAGGATGATTATGGTTCAAATATTCCTGTTATTAGATACTCAGATGTTCTTCTAATGTATGCAGAAGCATCTGCAGAAACTAATGACTTGGGTGAAGCTATTGCTAAGTTAAATTTAGTTAGAGCAAGAGTAAATTTACCACCTTTCCCTTATACTACCCAATACGGTGGGCATGTATTCAAAGATTTTACACCTCGTACAGGCCCTGTAATTCCTTGGTTGTTAGCTTCAGGAGTGAATGTTCAATATTCTTCTAATTTGGATGATTTCAGAAAAGCTTTAGTTCATGAGAGAAGAGTGGAGTTAGCTGCTGAATATCATAGATTAAATGATTTGATTAGATGGTCATATATTCCAGGGCATCCTGGCAATGCATTTGACGTGTTTGCTAAAAAGAAAGATGATCCAATAGAGAGAACAGCTCCTAACGACCATGTAACATTTTTTGATAAATCAAGATTTTTCCCAAAACCACTTGTTGAAATCGATAAATCTCAAGGAACACTTAAACAAAATCAAGGATATTAATTAATAATTTGTAATATAAAAAAAGCCTCAAGTATTTACTTGAGGCTTTTTTTATGACATGCCTTTAGCGAGGCCTTGCCTTTGAATGATTTCATGCACTTCTAAGTCTATCAGTTCTGATGCTTTCAGATGGAATATCTTGGCTAGAAGTTCTAACCTTGGCAAATCTAGCTTTACCTCTCCTCTTTCTATTCTTCCATAACCATTAGGGGAGATATGGAGCTTTTCTGCTAGGTCTTCTTGAGTCCAAGAATTTACTTCTCTCAGTATTTTTATTTTTTGAGCAATGGTCATAGAGGTTGTATAGTTTGGTTTGAATAATATATTTTCTAAACAAAGATAATATATATATATATATATATATATATTAGTTTAAATTAATTATTATTTAGTTAATATTTTTTAATCATTTTATTATACTCCCCCACTATTTTGCATATTTTACCACCAACAGTGGTAAAATATGCAAAATAGTGCTTGTACAACAGATGCTTATCGGTCATTTTTGTTTAAAATTATTTAACAATTTAAACCAATTATTAAAAATGAAAAATTTTAAACTTAAACATTTGTTAAGCATTCCACCTTACTAATTAATTTGAAGGATAAAATGAATAAGTTTTGGAGAATGTTTTCTCACTACCAATTATTTAATCATTTTATTTTTAATTATTCGTTTTAATATAATTTTACCTTAAACATTTATAATATGAAATTTATCCAACCTTTTTTTATTCTTTTGCTATTGGCAAATGGTTTACAGGCTCAAAACTGCTCTACTTTTGATATTTCAGCCGCTAGTAGTGCCAGTACTATACTTTGTGGGGGCAATGCTACTTTAACAGCTTCTCCTACTAATTCTCAATCACTAACGGTTTCTTACTCTTGGTCGCCTGGAGGTAGTACACAACCTTCATTAGTCGTATCCCCAAAAACAAACACAACCTATACTGTATTAGCTACTCGCTCTGATGGATGTACTAAATCTAAAACGGTAAGCGTTGCCGTTACTCCATTTGATATCACTTAGGTAAGTAATACAAGCTCCATAGTTTGCGGAGGTAGTGCTACTTTAACAGCTACTCCTACATTGGCAACTTCTTTTCCTATTTCTTATACTTGGTCCCCCATCACTAGCAATCAATCTTCAGTCGTGGTCAATCCAAAAAGTACAACAGTTTATTCAGTCACGGCTACTCATTCAGGTAGCTGTACTAGCCAGAAATCAGTAACGGTTACAGTCAACAATAATATTTCCATCACGCAGAGCAACCCAAGCTCATTACAACCATGGCTCACGAGTGGCTCTAGGATGAACCTAACAATAACAGGGCTAAACAATCCTGTATGGTCGGAAAACGAAGCACATATAGTTTTGGTGAACCCTAGCTCAGCTACCGTAACAGTGAGGAGTAATGTAAGCCCAAGCACTGTAATGCCCAACTCTACCGTTACCGTTTCGGGAAGCAATGTAAGCCCAGGTTGCCCAACTAGCGCCTCTACAACTGTGTTTGGAATAAATGCAAATTTTTTCCCTAACGGCTTAATTACTAACTGCGATGGAAATAATACTAAGGTACTTACAGCTGTTTTGCCTTTTGCTGGAGTCCAAAATTATAGGTTTGATTGGTATAAGATTACTAACAGCTCACCTGTTTTTGTGTCGTCTGGAAACACACTGAGTGTAACCAAAACGGGCTCGGGCTTAGCAGTAGGTAACGCGAGATATTTCCCTCAAGTAGTTCCTATTAATACCTCTTTTCCTATTGCTGGCAACCAGAGTTCTGTATTGGCCGATATTAAATTTAGCACTCAGCCTACACCTGTTACACAAGGAACTAGCCCTCAAAATGCCATCCTTCTAGATATTTGTGTTCCAGTTACAGTCGATAATTTATGTTATGCTAATACTTATCAACCAACTTTAAACATAAATCCAAGTGGAGATGTATACTTTTACATAGTTGGTGCACCAGTACTCCCGGGTTTTTCACCAACTGGAGTTGAACAAACAGTAGGATATGATTTTGAAATGTGTTCAAAATTCAATTTACCTTCAGCGTTGATTTTACCAGGAGATTTAGCTACTGGAGATTCATTTTCTACTATTCATGATAATAATACAGATAATAATCCTAATCTTTGTAAACGTGGCAATTATATTAATCCGATTATGAGAAGAGGGAGAAGATATGAGATAGTTGTGGAAGGTGTTGCTAATAATCGTGGTCCATTTACAGTAAAATATACAGGAGTTACAGGCAGACCAGAATGCAGTAATTTTAGAAAAGGAACAGTAAACGCTTCAAATATAATTGAAAATACAGAACTTAATGCCACTATTGTAGCCAATCCTCTTACAACTTCTATAGACATTACTTTACCAAGTGCTGATATCAGCAAGGTGTCTATTGTAAACCTACAAGGGCAAGAAGTAAAATCTTTAGAAATGAACACTTCCTCTGCTCAAATACCAGTGGCAGAGCTAAGCAATGGCATCTATTTAGTAAACGTCCATCAAAATGGGCAGCTATTTAATGCTAAAGTAAATATTTCAAAATAAGCCATTAGCTTTTTTGCAAAAGAGCATCATCAAAGAGCACTATTTATAGGAAAGGTGCTCTTTGATGATGCTCTTTTTATACCCTTTAAAGAATATTGTTCATTTCCTTAAAATTTACAAAATTGACCAATGCAATTTTTGAGTACAAAAAATTTTAAACATTTATGCTTTGACAAAATATTTTATGATGATAATTACTTAACTTAATAGAGTGAAAAAACGCTAACAAATAGGACTTGATTTTGAGATAGACAAGCTGACTAACTCTATTGAAAATGTGGTTACTGGCGACTGTTTCCCCACTGACATTTCAGTTATTACAATGGCTGACCTCAAGACAGTTTCTAAAAAAAGTGATTGGGCATTTGACTGGAAACTTGAACTTAAAGAGCCGACAAGAAATGTTTACAAACTTACAATAGTAAATAACTAATCGATTATTCAAGGGCTAATTAGTTTAGAAATAAAATCAGACCATGTGTTTATGCACTTAGTTGAAAGTGCTCCTTTTAATAAAGGGAAGTCTAAAATTTACGCAGGTGTGCCGGGAAATCTAGTTGCATTTGTTTGTAAACTTTCTTTTCAGCGTGGACACGGAGGCAACGTTTCTTTCTTTTCCAAAACACAACTTGTCCAGCACTATATGGACACTTTAGGTGCCATACACTTTGGCAGATGAGTGATGATTATTGATACATATGCAGCATTAAAACTTATAAACAAATATTATCCAAAATGAAAACTAAATCAAAAGAACTTGATGTAGACTTTATAGGCGGACAAGGTTCGTTGACCAAAGACGAAGAACGAAAAATCTCTGAGTATTTGAAAAGTCAAAAATTACAGAAATCTAAAAAACAATTCAATGCGAAAAAGACTTCGCACTCAAGAAATTTGTTGCATAAATAAATACACTTCTTCGTGGACAGAATACTACGAACAGCTAATAGTGAGTTAAATAAATTGTTCCTGAAGTGGTTCAATCAAGCTCATTTTCTAATCAAACTCTTTTTACATCCTTTAAAGAGTAAATATTTCCCCCATTTCCTCAAAATGTTAATTTTTTCTTCTTTTTTTCTTCCCAATGCTTACCTTTGTAAAATTTTATACTAATGAAACATTCTACACGCTCATTTGCTTGGTTGGTTCTAGAAGACGGCATCGCTTTTAAAGGTCTTGCTATTGGCAAAATAGGTACTACCAAAGGAGAAATATGCTTCAATACAGGCATGACAGGCTATCAAGAAATATATACAGACCCTTCTTATTTTGGTCAAATTATCGTCAATACCAATGCACATATTGGAAATTATGGCGTAAACCAATCAGAGCAAGAATCTAATGGTATTAAGTTCAGTGGTTTAGTTTGCAAATCGTTTTCAGATATTCATTCTAGACATGCTGCAGACGGCACCCTACAGAAATATTTTGAAGATAACAGCATAGTAGGTATAAGCGATATAGATACAAGGCAATTAGTAAAGCTAATCAGAAGCAAAGGAGGGATGAACGCCATTATTTCTTCTGAAGTCGATGATTTAGAGCATTTAAGGAATGAAGTCAAGCTCATTCCTTCTATGAAAGGCTTAGAATTGTCAAGTAAAGTAAGTACAACACATACCTATTTTGTAGGCGATGAAGCGGCACCTAAGAAAGTAGCAGTTTTAGATTTAGGCATAAAGAAAAGCATACTTACACATATTTCTAAGCGAGGCGTGTACTGCAAGGTATTCCCTGCACAGACCACTTTTGAAGAAATGCAACAATGGAATCCCGACGGATATTTTATCTCCAATGGTCCTGGCGACCCATCCGTTACTACCTATGCGATTGATACTGTAAAGAAAATACTAGCCATCAACAAACCCCTATTTGGAATTTGTTTAGGTCACCAAATATTGGCAGAAGCCAACGGAGTAAAAACCTATAAAATGCATCATGGACACAGAGGCTTGAACCATCCTGTGAAAAATTTATTGACAGGAAAATCAGAGATTACCTCTCAAAACCATGGATTTGCGGTGAGTATAGATGAAGTAGCCAAAAATAATACGGTAGAAATTACCCATATTAATCTGAATGACAATACTGTAGAAGGAATTAGAATAAAAGACAAAAAAGCCTTTTCTGTACAATATCACCCAGAGTCTGCTCCTGGCCCACACGATTCAAGATATTTGTTTGATGAATTTGTGAGTAGCTTGAACTAAGTGTAACTTAGAATAAAATATTTTAGAATAATATTTTTAAAATACTTTGGTAAATTAAAAAAAGCCTTTAATTTTGCACTTCGTTTTTGGAAGATATAAATCAAAGAAAACAAAGTTCATCTACATAATGAAGGGGGAATACCAAAGCGGCCAACTGGGACAGACTGTAAATCTGTTGATATCATGTCTTCATAGGTTCGAATCCTATTTCCCCCACTATTGACAATAGATTGGGTCGATAAATTGTAAGCGGGAGTAGCTCATTTGGTAGAGCGATAGCCTTCCAAGCTATAGGTGGCCGGTTCGAGCCCGGTCTCCCGCTCAAAATAGGATTGAGTTTAGAGCTTAGACGAAAAGTATAGTCTAAAATCTTTATAACCTCTAGCTAAGCCGTTGTAGCTCAGTGGTAGAGCACTTCCTTGGTAAGGAAGAGGTCGAGAGTCCGATTCTCTTCAACGGCTCATTAAGAAGAATACTTAGAATAGTATTAATATAAATAAAAAACAACAATTAAAACCAAAACAGAGGATTTTCAAATATGGCTAAAGAAACATTTGACCGTTCCAAACCTCACGTAAACATAGGTACGATCGGTCACGTTGACCACGGCAAAACAACCTTAACTGCAGCTATCACTAAAGTGTTATCTGAAAAAGGACTTGCAGAGAAAAGAGACTTTTCTCAAATAGACAACGCACCAGAAGAAAAAGAAAGAGGTATTACCATTAATACTTCACACGTAGAGTATGCTACTGAAAAAAGACACTATGCACACGTAGATTGTCCAGGTCACGCAGATTACGTAAAAAACATGGTTACAGGAGCAGCTCAGATGGATGGAGCTATTCTAGTGGTAGCAGCTACAGATGGTCCTATGCCACAAACTCGTGAGCATATCCTTTTGGCTCGTCAGGTAGGTGTTCCTTCCTTAGTAGTATTTATGAATAAAGTGGATTTAGTAGATGATCCAGAATTATTAGACCTAGTAGAAATGGAAGTTAGAGAGCTTTTAAGCTTCTACGATTATCCAGGAGATACTATTTCTATCATTCGTGGTTCTGCACTTGGTGGCTTGAACGGAGATGCTAAATGGGTATCTACTATCGAAGAGCTAATGAATGCAGTAGATAACGATATTCCTATTCCTGCTCGTTTGACAGAACTTCCTTTCTTAATGCCAGTTGAAGACGTATTTTCTATCACAGGTAGAGGTACAGTAGCTACAGGTAGAATTGAAAGAGGAATCATCAACTCAAGTGAAGGTGTTGATATTATCGGTATGGGTGCTGAAGGATTAAAATCTACAGTTACAGGAGTAGAGATGTTTAGAAAAATTCTAGACAGAGGTGAAGCAGGTGATAACGTAGGTTTGCTTTTGAGAGGTATTGATAAAGAACAAATCAAAAGAGGAATGGTTATTTGTAAACCAGGTTCTGTAACACCACACTTAGAATTTAAAGCAGAAGTTTATGTTCTTTCTAAAGAAGAAGGAGGTCGTCATACACCTTTCTTTAATAGATATAGACCACAATTCTATATGAGAACTACAGACGTAACAGGAGAAATAGAACTTCCTGCAGGTGTAGAAATGGTTATGCCTGGTGATAACATCACTATTACTGTGAAATTAATCAATGCTATTGCAATGGATAAAGGATTAAGATTTGCAATCAGAGAAGGTGGAAGAACAGTAGGTGCTGGTCAGGTTACAGAGATTCTTAAATAATATATTTCAAAAAAATAGATGCGTTCTTGAATATTTTTCAGGAACGCATTTGTTTTATATAAATATTTTCGTAGCTTTGCAATCCGATTTTGGAGTGCCATATCTACGGGTGTAGTTCAAGGGTAGAATACCGGTCTCCAAAACCGTTGATGGGAGTTCGAATCTCTCCACCCGTGCATAAAAATAAAGACATGAAGAAAATTGTCAGTTTTGTTAAAGATTCTATTGAAGAATTAAAAACCAATGTAGATTGGCCTAAATATAGTGTTCTTCAATCAAGTTCCTTAGTGGTCTTGATTGCATCGCTACTATTCGCATTAATTATCGGTGTGATAGATTATGTGTTTAGAGAAGGCGTAGGTCTATTATATAACTTGTAATTTAGACAAAGCAATGGCAGAATTAAATTGGTATGTAGTAAGAGCAGTAAGTGGGCAAGAGAGAAAGGTAAAAAACTACCTAGAAAATGAAATTACTAGGCAAAAGCTAGATGAATATATCCCTCAAGTATTGATTCCTTCCGAAAAAGTATTTGAGATGAGAAACGGAAAAAAGAGAGTTAGAGAAAGAAATTTTTTCCCTGGTTATGTTCTTATTTTTGCTGATTTGAATTATGGTGAGGTTACCCATGTGATTACTAGTATTCCAGGAGTACTTGGTTTTTTGGGTAATGCAGAAGGAAAATTACCTAATAAACAACCTGTTCCGCTAAGACAATCAGAGGTAAACAGAATATTAGGTAGGGTAGATGAGATTGATGAGAAGGAGGAAAAATTAGATACACCATTTATCGTAGGGGAGTCTATAAAAGTTATGGACGGTCCATTTAATGGATTTACAGGTGTGATTGAAGAAGTATTTGAAGAAAGAAAGAAAATTAACGTGATTGTGAAAATATTTGGTAGAAATACCCCAGTCGAGTTAAATTATATGCAAGTAGAAAAAGTACAATAATATGGCAAAAGAAATTTCTGGTTATCTGAAATTACAGATTAAAGGTGCTGCGGCAAATCCATCACCCCCAGTAGGTCCTGCTCTAGGTAGTAAAGGTCTAAATATTATGGAGTTTTGTAAGCAATTCAATGCTAGAACTCAAGATAAACCAGGAGTATTGCTTCCTGTTTTGATTACAATGTATAAAGATAAATCTTTTGATTTTGTAATCAAGACTCCTCCTGCACCAGTTTTATTGATTGAAGCATCCAAAATCAAGAAAGGTTCTGCGGAGCCTAATAGAAACAAAGTAGGTTCTGTTACTTGGGATCAAATAAAATCAATAGCTGAAATAAAACTTCCTGATTTGAATACAGCTAAAATTGATTCAGCAATGAAACAAGTAGCTGGAACTGCAAGAAGTTTAGGAATTACCGTTACGGGTAAAGCACCTTGGGAGAATTAATAAATTAATTATCAAAAATGGCAAAGCTAACTAAAAATCAGAAAAAAGTTGCAGGTCTAGTAGATCCTGCAAAAGAGTATACGCTTGCTGATGCATCTAAGCTTGTAAAGGACATTACATTCACTAAATTTGACTCTTCAGTTGATGTTGATATCAGATTAGGAGTAGATCCTAAAAAAGCAGACCAAATGGTTCGTGGAGTAGTTGCACTTCCTCATGGTATAGGAAAAGACGTAAAAGTTCTTGTATTATGTACACCTGATAAAGTACAGGAAGCACAAGAAGCAGGAGCTGACCACGTGGGTTTAGATGACTATATTCAGAAAATTGAAGGTGGTTGGGTAGATATCGATGTTATTATTACTATGCCAACAGTAATGGCAAAAGTAGGTAAATTAGGTAAAATACTTGGACCAAGAAGCTTGATGCCTAATCCAAAAGCTGGAACAGTAACAATGGAAATTGGCAAAGCTGTAAAAGAAATAAAGGCTGGTAAAATTGATTTCAAAGTTGATAAAACAGGAATTATACATACTAGCATAGGAAAGGTATCTTTCTCTCCTGATAAAATTGCAGAAAATGCTCAAGAATTGATTCAAACAATTCAAAAATTGAAGCCTTCATCTGCTAAAGGAGCTTATTTCAAAACGATTACATTGTCTAGTACAATGAGTACTGGTATTACTATAGATAAATCTTCATTAGGAATCTAATCTCATGACACGCGAAGAAAAATATAAATTAGTGGAGGAGCTTAGTGCCAAGTTATCACAGTATCCTCATTTCTACATAACAGATGCTTCTGGTTTAACTGTAGAACAAGTAAATAAATTAAGAAAACTTTGTTATCACAAAGGTGTTGAATATACAGTAGTAAAAAATTCATTAATTAAAAAAGCATTAGCGAATTTAGATACTGATTATACCTCATTTGATCAAAAAGTTTTAAAGGGTTTTTCTGGAATTATGTTTTCAGAAAATGGTAAAACACCAGCCCAATTGATAAAGGAATTCAGAAAAGAAGTTGCAGAAAAGCCTGGTTTCAAAGGTGCTTCCATAGACTCAGCTTTGTTTATAGGAGAAGAGAACTTAGATGTTCTAGTGTCTCTGAAATCAAAAGAAGAGTTAATCGGCGATATCATTGGCTTACTTCAATCACCTGCTAAAAATGTTATATCTGGTCTTAAATCGTCTGGTGGCAAATTAGCTGGTATCTTAAAAACTCTATCTGAAAAACCTGAATAAATTTAAATAAGTAATAAATCCTAAAAACAAAATAAAATGGCAGATTTAAAAGCGTTTGCAGATCAATTAGTAAACTTGACTGTAAAAGAAGTTAACGAACTAGCTAAAATCCTTAAGGATGAGTATGGTATAGAGCCAGCGGCAGCAGCTCCAGTAATGGTAGCAGGTGGTGCAGCAGGTGGTGCAGCTGAAGCAGTAGCAGAGAAAACATCTTTTGATGTTATCTTAAAATCACCAGGAGCAGCTAAATTAGCAATCGTTAAGTTAGTGAAAGATTTAACTGGTCTTGGATTGAAAGAAGCTAAAGATTTAGTGGATGGTGCTCCTAAAGCTGTTAAAGAAGGTGTAGCTAAAGATGAGGCTGAATCCTTGAAAAAACAATTAGAAGAGGCTGGTGCTGAAGTAGAGGTTAAGTAATCTATACTTAGGCGTTTGCCTATCCCTTTAAGGCCTGGCTTATAGTCAGGTCTTTTCCTATTTGTAGCTATGTTTTATAAGCTATCATTCAGAGTAGATTTTTATATTGTTTTAAACATAAATTATTAAAGCTTTGGCCAAAGGTAATAATTCACAAAGGATTAATTTCGCATCCAGTAAAAATGTAATTGAATATCCTGATTTTCTTGACGTACAAGTTCAGTCATTTCAAGACTTTTTTCAATTAGATACTCCTGCTGAAAATAGATCAAAAGAAGGATTGTTTAAAGTTTTCATGGAAAACTTTCCAATTTCAGATTCAAGAGAAAATTTTGTTTTAGAATTTGTAGATTATATGATCGATCCACCAAAATACAGTGTGGAAGAATCAATAGATCGTGGACTTACCTATTCTTTACCTCTAAAAGCAAAACTTCGCTTGTCTTGTAATGATGAAGATAATGAAGATTTTCAAACGATAGAACAAGAAGTGTTTTTGGGAAATATTCCTTATATGACTTCTAAAGGTTCTTTTGTAATTAATGGAGCAGAAAGAGTAATTGTTTCTCAATTACACAGGTCACCAGGAGTGTTTTTCGCACAAAGCAAACACACCAATGGAACTAAATTATATTCAGCTAGAATTATCCCCTTCAAAGGATCATGGATAGAATTCGCTACTGATGTTAATAATGTCATGTATTCGTACATTGATAGAAAAAAGAAATTTCCAGTTACCACCCTTTTAAGAGCAATAGGTTATGGTACTGATAAAGATATATTAGACCTTTTTGGTTTATCTGAAGAGATTACTGCAAGTAAACCTAATTTAAAAAAGGTAATAGGTAGAAAACTTGCTGCTAGAGTATTAAAAACTTGGACGGAAGATTTTGTAGACGAAGATACTGGTGAGGTAGTTTCTATTGATAGAAATGAAATCGTACTTGAGCGTGATTATATTCTTAAAGAAGAAGATCTTGATTTAATTATAGAATCTGGAAGCAAATCTATTATTCTTCATCGTGAAGATATTAATATTGCTGATTATGCAATTATTTATAATACTTTACAGAAAGATAATTCTAACTCTGAGAAAGAAGCAGTAGAACAAATCTATAGACAACTCAGAAATACAGAAGCTCCTGATGAGCAAACCGCTCGTGATATCATTCATAACTTATTTTTTAGCGATAAAAGATATGACTTAGGAGAAGTTGGTAGATACAGAATCAATAAAAAACTTGGCTTAGAGATTTCTTCTGATGTAAGAGTGCTTACTACTCAAGATATCATTTGTATCGTAAAATATTTGATAGGGCTTATTAATTCAAAAGCATTAGTGGACGATATTGACCACTTGAGCAACAGAAGAGTAAGAACTGTTGGCGAACAATTGTACGCTCAATTTGGTGTAGGTCTTGCTAGAATGGCTAGAACCATCAAAGAAAGAATGAATGTTAGAGATAACGAAGATTTTAAACCTGTAGATTTAATAAACGCTAGAACATTATCTTCGGTAATTAATTCCTTCTTTGGTACAAACCAATTGTCTCAATTTATGGATCAAACCAATCCATTAGCAGAGATTACCCATAAAAGAAGAATGTCGGCACTAGGGCCTGGTGGATTATCGAGAGAAAGAGCTGGTTTTGAGGTTCGTGACGTACATTATACCCACTATGGTCGTTTATGTACAATTGAAACACCAGAAGGACCAAACATTGGTTTGATTTCTTCTTTATGTGTTCATGCTAAAGTAAATAGCATGGGATTCATAGAGACTCCATATCGGAAAATTAAAGAAGGTAAAGTAAATGTAAAAGATGGTGTGGTTTATCTTTCTGCTGAAGAAGAAGATACACATTATATAGCTCAAGCAAGTGCATCTTATGATGATTCAGGAAACTTTATAAATGAGAAAATAAAATCTCGTTACGAAGGCGATTTTCCTGTGATTGAGCCTAATAAACTATCCTATATGGACGTTGCTCCGAACCAAATTGTGTCTGTCGCGGCTTCACTTATTCCATTCTTGGAACATGATGATGCTAACCGTGCATTGATGGGTTCGAACATGCAACGTCAAGCTGTGCCTTTACTTAAGCCTGAAGCTCCTATAGTGGGAACTGGTTTGGAAAAACGTGTTGCAATGGATTCACGTTCACTAGTAGTAGCTGAAGGAGACGGTGTAATAGATGCTGTAGATGCTAATAGAATCATTGTTCGTTATGATTTGACAGAAGAGCAGAAGCTAGTTTCTTTTGATGAAGATACTAAGGTTTATGATTTGATTAAATTTAGAAGAACCAATCAAGATACTTGCATTAACTTAAAGCCAATTGTTTCTAAAGGTCAAAAAATCAAGAAAAATGATGTGCTTTGCGAGGGTTATGCTACCAATAATGGTGAACTAGCTCTTGGTAGAAATATGAAAGTGGCATTTATGCCATGGCAAGGATATAATTTTGAGGATGCTATTGTTATTTCGGAAAGAGTAGTTAGAGATGATATATTTACTTCTATTCATATTGAAGAATTTGAACTTGAAGTAAGGGATACCAAAAGAGGGGAAGAAGAGCTTACTTCTGAAATTCCTAACGTTAGTGAAGAAGCAGTAAAGCATCTTGATGAAAACGGAATTATCAGAGTAGGGGCAGAGGTAAAAGAAGGAGATATATTGATTGGTAAAATCACTCCTAAAGGAGAGACCGACCCTACACCTGAAGAAAAATTATTAAGAGCAATATTTGGAGCTAAAGCAGGTGATGTGAAAGATGCATCTATGAAAGCACCCCCATCTTTGAAAGGTGTAGTAATAGATACAAAGTTATTCTCTAGACCAAAAAAAGATAAGGATATAAGAGCCAAATCTAAAAAACAGGTAGAGACGCTTAAAGCTAAGTACGGTAAAGATTTACTTTCTCATAGAGATACTATGATTGAAAAGTTGATTTCTTTGCTAGATGGAAAAATATGCCAAGGAGTTAAGCATAAATTTGGAGATGAAATAATTTCAAAAGGAGTTAAATTCAACAGAAAGAATATCTCTGAAAATTTATTTCCAGAGAAAAACATTTACAAAGACGAAAGCAATTATAATGTACCTGAAGAAGCCAATATGATTGCAGATTGTATTTTGGAAAACTGGACTTCAGAATCTGAAATTAATGAATTGGTTGTAAGGCTAGTAAAGAATTACAATAATGCTAGAAACGAGATAAGTGGAAGATTCAAAAGAGAAAGATTCACCCTTGAAGTAGGTGATGAACTTCCAGCTGGAATTGTTCAGTTAGCTAAAGTTTACATTGCAAAAAAACGTAAACTAAAAGTTGGTGATAAGATGGCAGGTCGCCATGGAAATAAAGGGGTTGTAGCAAGGATTGTTCGTGATGAAGATATGCCATTCCTAGAAGATGGCACACCAATGGATATTGTGTTGAATCCACTAGGTGTACCTTCAAGGATGAACTTAGGTCAGATTTATGAAACTGTTCTTGGATGGGCTGGTTTAAAATTAGGCAAAACATATGCTACTCCTATTTTTGATGGAGCATCACAAGAGGAAGTAGCTGCAGAATTAGCAGCAGCTAATTTGCCTGCTTTTGGAAGAACATATTTATATGATGGCTTGTCTGGAGATCGTTTTGATCAAAAAGTTACAGTTGGTGTAATCTATATGCTGAAACTAGGACACTTAGTAGATGATAAGATGCATGCACGTTCTATCGGACCATATTCATTAATTACTCAGCAGCCTCTTGGTGGTAAAGCACAATTTGGAGGTCAGCGTTTTGGAGAGATGGAGATATGGGCAATTGAAGCCTTCGGTGCAGCAAATGTTCTTCAAGAAATATTGACTGTAAAATCAGACGATGTGGTTGGAAGGGCAAAAGCTTATGAGGCAATTGTTAAAGGAGAAAACATGCCCAAACCTAATATTCCTGAATCATTCAATGTATTGGTACATGAGTTAAGAGGTTTAGCTCTTGAAATTACCTTAGATTAATTAATATTGGTGCATGTTGTTGCATCAATATCTTCTTTTTTAAATAGTTATTCCTAAGCATTTAATCACAAATTAAAAAAATGGCTTTAAGAAAAAATAAAAAAATAAACCAAGAATTCACTAAAGTAACTATTAGTTTAGCTTCTCCAGAGTCAATTTTGGAAAGCTCACATGGGGAAGTTACTCAACCAGAAACCATCAATTACAGAACTTATAAACCAGAGATGGGAGGTTTGTTCTGCGAACGTATTTTTGGTCCTGTTAAAGATTGGGAATGTCATTGCGGTAAGTATAAAAGAATTAGATATAAAGGTATTATCTGCGATCGTTGTGGTGTAGAAGTTACAGAGAAAAAAGTTCGTAGAGAGCGTATGGGGCATATAGAACTTGTAGTTCCTATTGCACATATTTGGTATTTCAGATCACTACCTAATAAAATCGGTTATTTACTAGGCTTGCCTACTAAGAAACTAGATCAAATTATTTACTACGAAAGATATGTAGTAATTCAAGCAGGCATTAAAGCTGACGATGGTGTAAATTATTTGGACTTCCTAACTGAAGATGAATATCTTGATATTTTAGATAAATTACCAAGAGAAAACCAAATGCTTGATGATAATGACCCAAATAAGTTTATCGCTAAGATGGGAGCAGAATCACTAGAAATGTTGCTTTCAAGAACTAAGCTTGATGATTTATCCTATAGTCTTCGTCACTCTGCTGCTAACGATACTTCTCAACAAAGAAAAGCAGAAGCTCTTAAAAGATTAAAGGTTGTAGAAGCATTCAGAGATGCACAAACTCGAATCGAAAATAGACCAGAGTGGATGATTATTAGAATGGTGCCTGTAATACCACCAGAACTAAGACCATTAGTGCCATTAGATGGTGGAAGATTTGCCACTTCAGATTTGAACGATTTATACAGAAGGGTAATTATAAGAAACAATCGTTTGAAGCGATTGATAGAAATAAAAGCTCCTGAAGTTATATTAAGAAATGAGAAACGTATGCTTCAAGAAGCAGTAGATTCTCTTTTCGATAATTCAAGAAAAGTTAATGCTGTTAGAGCAGAAGGAAATAGAGCTTTAAAATCTTTAAGTGATATGCTTAAAGGTAAACAAGGACGTTTCCGTCAAAACTTATTAGGTAAAAGAGTTGATTATTCTGGACGTTCTGTAATCGTTGTAGGACCAGAATTGAAACTACATGAGTGCGGATTGCCAAAAGATATGGCTGCAGAGCTATTCAAACCCTTTATTATAAGGAAACTTATAGAAAGAGGAATTGTAAAAACAGTTAAATCTGCAAAGAAAATTGTAGATAGAAAAGATCCTGTAGTATGGGATATTTTAGAGAATGTTCTTAAAGGACATCCCGTAATGTTGAACCGTGCCCCTACGCTTCATAGATTGGGTATCCAAGCATTTCAGCCTAAACTTATTGAAGGGAAAGCGATTCAATTACACCCACTAGTATGTACTGCATTCAACGCAGACTTTGACGGTGACCAGATGGCTGTTCACGTTCCTCTTGGTCATGAAGCAATATTAGAAGCCTCTCTATTGATGTTGGCATCTCATAATATATTGAATCCTGCAAACGGAGCACCTATAACTGTTCCTTCTCAGGACATGGTTCTTGGTTTATATTATGTAACTAAAGGTAGAAAAGGCACACCCGAATATCCAATTCTTGGAGAAGGTAGGACATTCTATAGTTTTGAAGAAGTCATTATTGCTATTAATGAAAAGAAACTTTCTCAACACGCATTTATTAAAGTTAAATCTCGTGTGAGAAATGATAAAGGTGTTCTTGAACCTAAGATGGTAGATACTGTAGCAGGAAGAGTACTTTTCAATCTTCACGTTCCAGAAGAAGTGGGTTATGTGAATGAACTTCTTACTAAGAAAAAATTACAGCAAATTATCGCAATGGTATTTAAAGTCTCTGGTATGTCTAGAACTGCAAAATTCCTTGATGATATTAAACAATTAGGATTCCAATCTGCATTTAAAGGTGGTCTTTCGATGGGCTTGAATGACGTGATGGTTCCTGATGAAAAAACAGTATTGGTAGATCAGGCAAAACAAGACGTAGATGGGGTATGGAACAATTACCTAATGGGTCTTATTACTGATAACGAGCGTTACAATCAAGTTATTGATATCTGGACAAGAGTTAATTCTCAAATCACAGATACGCTAATGAAACAATTGGAGACAGATAATCAAGGCTTCAACTCTATTTACATGATGATGCACTCTGGAGCTAGAGGTTCTAGAGAACAAATTCGTCAGTTAGGTGGAATGAGAGGTTTGATGGCAAAACCACAAAAGAATTTGCAAGGTTCTGTAGGCGAAATTATTGAAAACCCAATTTTATCTAATTTTAAAGAAGGTCTTGACGTATTAGAATACTTTATTTCTACTCACGGAGCTAGAAAAGGTCTTGCAGATACAGCTTTAAAAACAGCTGACGCAGGTTACCTTACTCGTCGTCTAGTAGATGTTGCTCAAGATGTTGTAATTAATGAAAATGATTGCGGTACGCTAAGAGGGATCACTGTTTCGGCATTAAAAGATAATGAAGATATAGTAGAACCATTATCGGAAAGAATTTTAGGTCGAGTTACAGTTCATGATGTGTATAATCCTATAACGAATGAATTAATTATTGAGGCAGGCAAAGAAGTTACTGAAGAAATAGCCAAAATAATTGATGAGTCAAGTATAGAGTCTGTAGAAATTCGTTCGGTACTTACTTGTGAATCGAAAAGAGGAGTTTGTGTACTTTGCTATGGTAGAAACTTGGCATCTGGAAGAATGGTTCAATTAGGAGAAGCAGTTGGAGTAATTGCTGCTCAATCAATTGGTGAGCCAGGAACTCAGCTTACACTTCGTACATTCCACGTAGGAGGTACAGCATCTAACATTTCTGTAGATGCTACGATTAAAGCTAAGTTTGATGGAGAAATTTCCTTTGATGAGGTAAAAACTATAGTCACTACTAATTCAGAAGGAGAAAAAGTTACAGTGGTAATGGGCCGTTCTGGTGAAATTAGAGTTGTAGAGCCTAACTCAAAAAGAGTATTTATTGCTAACCACGTACCTTATGGTGCATTTTTGAAAGTTAAAGACGGACAAAAAGTGAAAAAAGGAGAGGATATTTGCTTCTGGGACCCTTATAATGCTGTTATTCTTTCAGAATTTGATGGAACTGTAGAATATGATGCTATAGAAGATGGTATCACTTTCCGTGAGGAGTCTGATGAGCAAACAGGACACAGAGAAAAAGTTATTATAGATACAAAAGATAAAACTAAAAACCCTGCAATTATTATTAAGCCTAAAAAAGGTGAACCCAAAGGATATAATATCCCTGTAGGAGCTCACTTAGCAGTTGATGCTGGTCAGATCGTAACTGCAGGTCAAATATTGGTAAAAATACCAAGAGCTGTAGGTAAAACTAGAGATATTACTGGTGGTTTGCCTAGGGTAACTGAGCTTTTTGAAGCTAGAAATCCATCGAACCCTGCTGTAGTTAGTGAAATTGATGGTGTAGTTACTTATGGCGGTGTAAAAAGAGGAAATAGAGAGATTTACGTAGAGTCGAAAGATGGCGTGAAAAAACGCTATATGGTTCCGCTTTCAAAACATATTCTTGTTCAAGATAATGACTTTGTGAGAGCTGGTTACCCACTTTCAGATGGAGCTGTTACTCCAAATGACATCTTATCTATCAAAGGACCTACTGCTGTTCAAGAATATTTAGTAAATGAAATTCAAGAGGTTTACCGTCTTCAAGGAGTGAAAATCAATGACAAACACATTGAGGCCATCGTTCGTCAGATGATGCAGAAAGTTCAAATTATTGAAGCTGGTGACACTAGCTTCCTTCAAAACCAAGTGGTCAATAAGCTTACGTTTAGAAGAGAAAATGATAGCATTATGGACAAAAAGGTGGTGGTAGAAGCTGGAGATTCTGAACACATGAAGCCTGGACAAATTGTGTCGTCTAGAAAATTAAGAGACGAGAATTCAAGTTTAAGAAGAAGAGATTTGAAGCTGGTAGAAGTTCGTGATGCCGAGCCTGCTGTTTCTACAGCTACTTTACAAGGTATTACTCAAGCTTCTTTAGGAACTGAAAGCTTCTTGTCTGCAGCTTCTTTCCAAGAGACTACCAAAGTATTAAGCGAAGCCTCTATCAGAGGAAAAGTAGATCACTTGTTAGGATTGAAAGAAAATGTAATCGTTGGTCAACTTATACCTGCTGGTACTGGAGTAAGACAATACAACGGTATGATTGTAGGTTCACAAGAAGAGTATGATGCATTAGTAAGCTCCAAAGAAGCATTTGTAGCTTCTAAAAAGGGAGAGCTTATTGAGAAGTAGATAAAACTTACCTTTAAAAGCCGGAAACTTATTGTTTTCGGCTTTTTTTATGATTTTTTACCCCCCCCCATTCTTTATTAATAAAACCATGGCAGAAAAGAAAACTCCCCAAATACAAGACGAAACTCAAGATGGCAACCAAATCAATATTGAGCTCTCTGAAGAAATAGCTGAAGGAATTTATTCTAACTTAGCAATGATAGCACATTCTAATAGTGAGTTTGTTATAGATTTTATTAGATTAATGCCTGGCGTTCCTAAAGCAAAAGTAAAAGCAAGAATTGTGATTACCCCAGAGCATGCAAAAAGACTTTTGAGTGCTCTGAATGACAATATCAATAAATTTGAAGAGAATTTTGGAAAAATCAAACAGAGCAATGATTTACCTCCTTTCCCATTCAGTTTTGGAGGTGCAATGGGCGAAGCATGATGTATAAATATTAAACTATATAACTAAATTTTATCATTATTTAATAGCTAGATATTCTATAAAAAATAAAAAATATCATATATTTGCGTTTCTTATAATAACCAACAATTAACTTAAACAAATTCCAAACAATTTATCTAATCAAAAAAATTATGAAAAGAATATCGTTTTTATTAAACATGGTGGCTATAGCAGCTACAGCTTTTTTGTCTTCTTGTGGTCCAGACAAAGATGATCCTAAGCCAGCACCAACAGTAAGTGCTGCTTTTGTAGGTGTTTCTGGCTCTAATGCTGCAGCTCCAGCTGGTTCAGTTGTGAAAATTAACTATAGTGCAACTGCTGGTGAAGAGCTAAAGTCTATAACTGCTACTGCTACTTATGGAACTACAACTGTAAACGTGTGGGAACCTAAAACTAAAGGTTTTAAATCATCAACTGCTGATGATGCTACTGTAGAGTATACCTCTCCTAGTAATGATGAAGTAACCATTACTATCATTGTTACTGATAAAAAAGATCAAACTTCTAAAGTACCATTGACTCTAAACAAATCAGTTCCTCTTGTTGAATCAACTGGTGGAATCTACTATAATATATTTGGAAGTGGAAAAAGTGCTTTTGATTTTGATACTAAAGCAAATGTTTCTAGTTCAGACGCTCTTGCAGATATAGTATCTTCTGAGGCAGCTGGAAATACAGATCCATTTAAAGGAACTTTCAAAGTTGTAAACGGAGCACAAATGATAAAATCTTCTGCTGCTTCTTATACATCAGCAACAGCAAAATCAATTGCTACAGAATTTGCAGCTGGTACTACTGCTTCTGAAATAAGCCCAATTGTAGGTGATGTATTCATTGTAAAATATAGTACTTCAATGTTTGCAATAATGAAAATTACTGCTATAAACAGTGATGGAGTGGGTACTGGTGGAACTGTTAAAAATCAAGACAATGTAACTTTTGTTTACAAGAAATAAATAAAATAAATATCTTGAATAAAAAAAGCCCTCAAAATTTTTGAGGGCTTTTTTTATTCTCCAAAGCCACTCCTAGCCCTTCTAAAAGCAACACAATTCAATTAAGGTATCCTTACAAAATCTAACCAAAGAAAATCTTTATTTTTTCAGCAATACCAAAGATTATTGGAATAAAGGAGATGAAAATTCATGCTATAAAAATTCCTTTAAGGGTTTTAATTTATTTATAAAGCAAGGCGATAGTATATTAAGTCCCAAGACTTCACAATATTTTGATTATTATAAAAATCCTAATAAAATCCACAAAACTAGTCGTGAAAAATTCATTTGCTTGAAAGAAAACGAAACTATCACCTTTCTACTTACTTTGAATTTATCTGATTATAAGCTGGACATTAAAAATATAGGTGTTGTTGCTTAATATATTGCTTTAGAAAAAAACGTTAATTCAAAGGTTAAATCAAAAAAAATAGTAATCACTGGATGTTATGAGTCTAATGAGCTAGAGATTATTAGATAATTATACTTATCCACTTATTGCAATGAAGGCTAATAATTTATATTTATGGGTCAATTATTCCCCATAATGGTCTAATTGTACAAATAATAGAGTATTTTATTCTCCAAAGTCAAAGTAGCTAGGTTCTTCTTTGGGTTTTTCTATTGGGGTGTTGATTTCTTTTTCTCTTTTCTTGAAGGCTTGTAGAAATTCTTGTTTTTCTTTTTTTAGTTCTTCTTTTATTTTAGCCTGAGTACGTTGCTTATCATAAGCTATTTTATAATTTTCGGCATTGCCTTTTATGGTAAGGTGTAGTTTTGGGTTGCCTCTTTTGTCGGGTAGGATAGCCCCGAAAGCTTCATCGCTATCTCTTTTGCGAGGATGCAAACTATTCAGCGGAAGTACTAGCCTATAATCCATATCTTGATTGAAGGAATGTGTACCTGATATATTTAGCTCCGAAACATTAGATTGGATGTTCATTTCTGGTATATGAACTATGTTGTTTTCAATAAAGATTTTGTTTTGCAATTCAGAGAAGGTAATATGTTCTAGCTTTTGTAAATCTATAAACTTTGAAAGTCTGCTCAAAGGCTCAAAGTGATGAAGAGCTCCGTTATTGATTTGTGCATCAATATTGGCTATGGCAGTATTGCTGATAATGTTGTTTTCTGAATTTAGCTCAAATAATGCATCTATAGTACCAGAAAGCTCACCAGTGATATTTTTTTCGGTAATGAATGATTGTCCAAAATTATTAAAAACATGGAATAGGCTATCTATTTTGATTTTTGAAATTTTGCTTATCGTGCGTATTTCTATGCTCTGATTTGCAGTCCAATTAATATTTCCAGAGGAATGAACAGTGCCTTTAGCGAAATCAAAACTGGTATTTTCTAAATACAGTTTATCTTTTTGATAATAGCTTTCTCCATTGATATTGGTCAATTCGAATTTGTTATAATTCATTTTTTTGACATCGAAAATCAATTTGAGTTGAGCATAATCCAATCGATTCGAGTTTGATTTTTGAGCTGCTTTTGTTGTTGTATTTTGCACTTCTGTGGTTTTATGATTATTTTCATTGATTAGTTCGTTGATATCTAGGTGGTCTGATTTCAATTCTGCTGAAACAACGATATTGTTTTTATGAAAAACAATATTGCTTACAGCATTTTTGAGTAAAGCATTGATGTTGAAATCGCTTTTTTCGGTTCTTCCATTAAAAGACGACAAGGAAATATCTCTATTATTAAATAATATAATTCCGTTTAGTCCATAAATAGGAAAAGGTATTTTTTTGTGTTTTAAGTTGATATCTTGGAGGGTGATTTCTCCTTCCGCTTTTATAGCGTAGGGATTATTGGTGTTTTTAAAATCTTTTATTTTACCAGCAAAATTTATATTTACATCGAGCTTTCCATTGAGCTGAGTAATATCATTGATAGGATAGAACTCTTGAATAAAACTGCTGTTGATTAAACCTTTAGTGTCGAATTTTAGATAAATATCTTTAAAATTGCTCAAAGATACATTCCCTGTTATTTTCTGTTGGTCTATTATTAATGAAATATCTTCTAATCGTAGTACAGAAGTTTCACTATTTCTTTTGTAACCATTAGTAAAGTAGCCTATCAAATGAACATCTTTGATTTTTTTATTTATTTTTGGGTGAAATATTGTTGTGTTTTTGAGACCAAAATTAATATTGATTATAGGGTGTAGGTTATTTCTGATTTCTCCTTTTATTTTTGCTGTGAAGTAAATATTTCCATCGCTTTGATATTCTTTTAGTTCTTCTGTAAATTTTTGAGGTACAAGAGAAAGCAATGTGTGTATTGTTCCATTTTTTTCCTCGATAGAGCAATCTATAAATCTTGGTTTGCCGTATTTGAATGTGCCTGATAGAGAAAAATTGGCATTTTCGATTTCACAAGTTTCTGATTTTATAAATAGCTCTTCTTTATTTTGATTTAAGGTAATTGATAACTCGGTATTTATTTTTTTGTTTTTAAAAAATGAAGATTGATTGATATTGATTTCGTTGATAATGGCATCAGTTTTAAGATGAATATGATAATTCGCCATCGTTTTTTCGAGACTAGCTACTGCTTTAGTTAGATTTACTTCGTGATGCTGAGTACTTAAAATATTGTCATAAATCACTTTTATGTTGATGATGATGATTGATTTCAAGGCGAATTGAAGTGGTTTTTCGGTTTTGTTATTGCTTGTTTTCAGGATATTATAATTTACATTTCCTTTTTCATCTATATGGAGTTGAATAAAACCGTTCTTTAGAAAAATCTTGTCAACAATGTATTTAGAATTGATAATATTATAGATATCAAAAGTACCACTGATTTCTTCTATGGTTGCTAATTCTTTGCTTCCTACGTTTTTATTCTCAAAGATTCTAACGTTTTTAAACTTTATAGTGAGTTGTGGAAAATGATTAAAAATAGAAACATCAATTTCAGGACTGATTTCTATTTTTGTATCTAGTTGGCTATTGATGAATTCTACTGTGGTATTGATTATTTTATCTTTATAAAAATAGCTTAGAAACAATAAGCCAACTCCAGATAGGAAGCAAATAATACTACTGTAAACTAATCCTTTTAAAAGTACATTTTTGAGCTTCAAAATTAGGGGATGTTAATTGACATACATTGAAACGAAATTTACTTAAAAAAAGGTTTTGGAGAAACTGACCAGTAGGTATTGTTTGAACTTTTTGAAAAGATATTTATTCTTTAGTTAAAAATATTAAGAATTTTTCAGGAACAAGTTTAATGCTAAGTCGTATAATACACTTTACAATCACTTATAGAATTTATGCAGGAATTATCAGATATATATAAAAGATTTAAGCAAATGAAATATGCCCCAGTAACTGGTGGTATTACTTTTGAGGCTTTAGCTCATGCTTTGGTAAAAGAAGAAACAATGCTAAAGCTTTTAGAAGGTAATTTCCATGCTACTGTTGGGTTGATTATAGCTACAGACTTGAGGATTTTTTATATAGGTGTGAATATGTATAATCAAACTACTATTGAACAGATTCAATATGAAGATATAGTTAAGATTGATATTACTGAGCCTAAGTTTATCTCTGTTGAGATTTCTATTCATAGTAGGAATGAGAAAATTCTTACTGTGAAAGGATGTGATTATAGTGAAGGAAAGGAATTTGTAGAGTTGATAAGAATGCTAACATTATACAATCCACTAACTAAAGCTAGTTAGTGGATTGTATGTTTTTTAATCTTTTTGAAATAAATATCTGGTTATAAATATTCCAGTACTCTTATCAGCACCATATACACCTGGAGTAACGTTAATAAGCTTCCAACCTTGTTTATACATATCTGCAATTTTATCGGTAATTAATTTGTCGTTGTATCTTATATTTTCAAAATTGATACCGACCAAGCTAAAAAAGTTTTCTAATTTGATTTCGTCCACGCTTCCAGTAGGGGTAGAAGAAATCATTCTAGATCTACCTAATCCACCTGGAACTACTGATTCAATGGTAGTGATTTGCATAAATTGTTGAGCATAAGCGGTCATTAAACTTGTCGCAAGAACGATTCCTAATAAAATTAATTTTTTCATGATTTTAGTTTGATTTGTTTTATTTTATTTAATTATTAACTCTTTTATTTTGAGTTTGTTTAAACCTAGCTTTTGCAGATTCTAGGTATTTGATAAATTTCACAACGTCTTTATCATATCCAGTAGGGGTTTCAAGCAATTCTTCTGTAAATGGGTCTAAAAGTACGTAGTAAGGTTGTGCATTATTATTAAACTGAGTAATTTGGCGATCAGCATTTTGAGAACCGATATTTTTTTTCTTTTTCCCATCGTATTTTGAAATATAAATATCCGATTCGGCTAGTTTTGTGGGTTCATCTACATAAAGTGCTACGATTAAGAAATCATTACGAAGCATATTTAAAACCTCTGGAGCAGACCATACGTTGGCTTCCATTTCTCTACAATTCACACATCCATGTCCAGTAAAATCTATAAATAATGGTTTGTTGGTTTTTTTAGCACATTCTATTGCTTGCTTATAATCAAAATAGCCATTCAATCCGTGGGGAAGGTGCAGTTTTTCTGAATACTTAGGAGTTTCGCAAAGCATTATTTCTTTGGAAGTAGATTTCATTCCGCTGCTATATTCTCTGATAAGGCCAGGTAAATCAAAATCGTGAGTAGATAGTGGAGGTAGATATCCCGACAATGCTTTAAGTGGAGCGCCAAACATACCTGGGAATAAGTACATGGAGAAGGTAAAGGAAAGTATTGCTAATAATAATCTTGCAACAGAAGTTTTTTCTGATGGGCTATCATGTGGCATTTTTATTTTTCCTAATAAATATATTCCAAGTAGGGTAAATATGACAATCCAAATAGCAATATAAATTTCTCTATCTAAAATATGCCAACCATACACTTGGTCTGCGATGCTTAAGAATTTTAGTCCTAAAGCTAATTCTATAAAGCCTAAAGACACCTTTACTACATTGAGCCATCCTCCTGATTTGGGGAGTTTGTTGAGCCAAGAAGGGAACATTGCAAATAAAGTAAAAGGAATTGCAAAAGCAGATGCATAGGTAACCATTCCGATAATGGGTTTAAGAATTTGCCCGTCTGAAGCTAGAACAAGCACACTTCCTACGATAGGTCCTGTGCAGGAAAATGTAACCAAAACAATTGCAAATGCCATAAAGAAAATTCCTGCTAAGCCACCTTGATCTGCTTTGGCATCTATCTTATTGACTAATGAACTTGGTATCATAATTTCGAATGCCCCTAGAAAAGAAATTCCAAATATTAAAAATACTAGAAAGAAAATAATATTGGGCAACCAATGGGTGGCGATAATATTAGCAGCATCAGCACCCATAGTGGCAGAGAAGATTATTCCTACTATGGCATAGATCACGATAATAGAAATACCAAAAATTAACGCTTTGTTGATGGCTTCTTTTCTGTTTTTGCTTGATTTCAAGAAGAAGGTTACAGTCATTGGAATCATTGGGAATACACAAGGTGTAATCAAAGCTATTAACCCACCACCGAAGGCAAGTAATATAAGATCCCAGAGGGTATCGGTTTTTTTGTTATCAGGATTGGCGATTTGAGGTGTTTTGTTTTCAGCTTCTTGAACTTCTTTTGATGAACCGGTGATTAAGCTATCATCTGATAGTGAAGTAGATTGTGTAGTATCTGCTATTGATACAATAGAATTTTTATTTGAAAGTTCAGAGGAATCTGTAGATGTGTTTTCAGAACTAGCTATTACTTTTATTTTATTGAATTCAAAATCTTCATTGAGCGGAACACACTTACCATCATCATCTGTGCACGCCTGACCTTTGAACTCTCCAACTATTTTTGGATTGGGAAGTAATATTTTTACTTTTTGTTTGAATACAGCCTTATGATTGAAGTACGTGTAATCGCCACCAAAAATATCATCAAATTTCTTTTTCGGATTTAGAGGTTTTATTTTCCCTACTAGATCAAAGGTTTTATTTTTTTCAAAGGTAAATGTTGCAACGATAGGTCCTAAATCAGGACTAAAATCTGAGGAAAACATATGCCATCCATCAATGATTTCTGCATTAAAGATGAGGTCTATAGTTTCGCCCTGTTTTACTTCTTTGGCTGAGGTGGAGTAATTCCATTTTACGGGAGTTTCTATTTGAGCACTTAGAAACGGAAAATATAAAAAGTTAAGAATGAATAAAACAAAATACTTTTTCATTATTGGTTTGGTTATAATTTATATAAAATTAAGAATATAATTTTATATAAGAATGAAATTAACTAAGAATATCTTCTTCTCTTTATCTCTTGATTGATTAAGCTTAGTTCTCTGCCAGATTGCCCAGCTATTGATTTGTTTTCTTGAGCTCTCCTAATCAAATAGGGGATAACAGATTTTACAGGCCCAAAAGGAAGATATTTTGCTACGTTATAACCCATATTTGCTAGATTATAGCTGATATGGTCGCTCATACCATAGAGTTGTGCAAAAAATACTTTTTTATTATTTTTAGCTAACCGTGCATTATCCAGCAGTTTTGTAAGGTAAGCATTACTCTCTTCGTTATGAGAGCCACAGCAAAGCTCGATGGTATCAATGTACTCAATACATAATTTTAAAGCCTCATCAAATTGTTGGTCTGTTGCTTCTTTGCTATCGCAAATTGGGTTTGGGTAGTTATATTCTATTGCTCTGGCTTTTTCTTTTTCTAAGTAAGCTCCACGTACTAATTTGATTCCTAGTTGATATCCATTGTTTTTAGCATTTAATATATCTTGAGCTAGAACATTGAGCTGATCTTTTCGGTACATTTGATAGGTGTTGAATAGTGTTGCTGTATTGGTGTTATATTTTTTCATACCTTCTATGGCAATAGAATCAATTGAGGATTGAATCCAGCTTTCTTCGGCATCAATCATCAATTTGACATTGTTTTGTTGGGCAAGCTCAAAAAGTTCATGCAGAGCACTTACTGTTTTGTAGTATTGTTCTGATTGCTCTTTAGTTAGTTCCTCTTTTTGTTGTAATTTTTGCAAGATTTCTAAGTTTAAAATACTAGTGATTTTTATTACACTAAACCTAATTTCTTCTTTTTCAGCATCTATTAGAATGAGTTTTTTGAAAATATGTAAATTTTTCTTTGCTGTAATTTCATTAGACTCAGCCTCTACTGCATAATCTAGGATAGTGTTGATTCGGTATTCATTTAAAGAATTCATTACCGATAAGCACTCTGCAATACTTTCGCCACCACAGAATTGGCTAAAGATTGTTTTTTTTATCAGCAGCTTTATAGGTAATGCAAATTTTATTGCAATTTTTAATAAATAAATTCCTATATTTGCCAACTTATTCCATTTTAGAATCAGAAATAAGAAATTTGCCTTTCTTAGAGCTGAGTCGGATTTTGAAGCAAAGGCAATTTGAGTATTTTCAAACATGATTATTGTCTGTTGGTTTTGGAGTTCTAATAAGTGAAATCGGGGTAAAAGGTTGCTTAATTAACAAACAAATATTAACGAAATCTAGAACAAATAAATGATTCTAGAGTTATCAATTAAAGTTGTAATATCATGAATGTAAATTTAAATGTAAGCCCAATAGAATCTTGGGGAACAAATTCGAAACCATTTGTTATTGCAGGGCCATGTAGTGCAGAGACCCCTGAACAAATGCGTGCTATTGCTGAAGGGATAAAAGATTTAAAGGTAAATGTGTTTCGTGCTGGAGTGTGGAAGCCTCGTACACGTCCTAATTCTTTTGAAGGCTCAGGAGCAGAATCTTTACAATGGTTATCAGACATAAAAAAAGAATTTAAAATACCTGTAGGAACAGAAGTAGCCAACGCTGCACACGTAGAAGAAGCTTTGAAGTATGATTTGGATGTGCTTTGGATTGGAGCCCGTACTACTGTTAGTCCATTCTCAATGCAGGAAATGGCGGATTCTTTAAGAGGAGTAAAAGATAAAATAATATTAGTAAAAAACCCTACACACCCTGAGTTAGCTCTTTGGATAGGTGCAATGGAACGCTTGAACCAAGCAGGAATAGAAAAATTAGGAGCAATACACCGTGGTTTTTCTACTTATGATAAATCTAAATATCGTAATCAACCTATTTGGCAAATTCCATTAGAGTTAAGAAGAATAGCACCACAGATTCCAATTATCTGCGACCCTAGCCATATAGCTGGAAGAAGAGATTTGATTGCTGACATCTCTCAAAAAGCAATGGATTTGAATTTTGATGGTTTGATGATTGAAACTCATCACTGCCCTGAAAAAGCTTGGAGCGATGCTGACCAACAAGTTACTCCTGAGCGTTTGGGGGAAATTTTATCTGAACTAAAAATCAGAACTACTTCTTCAGATAATCAATTCTTCATTGACCAATTGGAAGATTTAAGAAGAAAGATTGATAATTTAGATCGTGAGTTACTTGAAACACTTGCAGCTAGAATGTCTGTAGTAGAAAAAATTGGTGAGTATAAAAAAGAAAATAATGTAACTACCTTCCAAGTTAATCGCTGGGATGAAATCATGAAAAACAGAGCAGAGATTGGTAAAAAAATGAATTTAGCTCCAGAATATGTTACAGAAATATTTAAAACTATTCATGAAGAATCAGTAAAAAAACAAAGCGAAATTATGAAAGTCACAGAGGCTTAAGAATAATTGCTTACAAGAATTATAAAAAAGGTTCAATCATTTCACAGATTGAATCTTTTTTTATGTCCATTTTTCTAATCTATATTTTTAGCTTTAGTTTGATTTCATTGAGTTTCAGAAGTGCTTCTACTGGAGAAATAGAATTAATATCTAGTTGGTTAAGCATATCTACCACTTCATCAAAATAGGGATTGTTTGCCTCAAAAAGTTTTAGTTGAAAATTGTTTTTTGGGGCTTCTTGAAGCTTGGTTATGGTGTTATTTCTTATTTTATCTTTTTCTAGGTGGTGCATAATTTGGCTAGCTCTTAGTACCACACTATTGGGCATCCCAGCTAATTGTGCCACATGAATACCGAAGCTGTGTTCACTTCCACCGGCTTTAAGTTTCCTTAAGAATACAATTTTTTCGCCTACCTCTTTTACACTTACATTAAAGTTTTTTACTCTTGGGAAATCATTGGCAAGTTGGTTGAGCTCGTGGTAGTGGGTGGCGAACAAAGTTCTCGGTCTTGCTTTTGGGTGATGGTGGAGGAATTCTACAATAGACCAAGCTATAGAGATGCCGTCGTAGGTGCTTGTTCCTCTACCTATTTCGTCCATAAGGATAAGGCTTTTTTCGCTGATATTGTTTAGAATACTCGCTGTTTCGTGCATTTCAACCATGAATGTAGATTCACCTTGTGAGAGATTATCTGATGCACCTACTCTGGTAAATATTTTATCTACAATACCTATGGAAGCAGAGGTGGCTGGAACATAAGATCCAATCTGTGCTAAAAGTGTGATGAGGGCCGTTTGTCTTAGCAATGCAGATTTTCCAGCCATATTTGGGCCAGTGATTATGATGATTTGCTGATCTTGACTATCGAGCAATACATCATTGGCAATATAGGCTTCTCCAATTGGGAGCTGTTTTTCTATTACAGGATGCCTTCCATCTTTAATGTCGATGATAACACCTTCATTGAGTTCTGGTTTACAATAATTATTGGTAATCGCTGTAGAGGCAAAGGAGCAAAAGCAATCTATTTGGGCAATAAGCTTAGCGTTTTGTTGTATAGGTGTAACATAAGCTTCGGCACTATTGACTAGCTCGTTGAATAATCTGAACTCTATTTGATTGATTTTATCTTCTGCGGTTAGTATTTTTTCTTCATAGATTTTTAATTCTTCGGTAATGTATCTTTCGGCATTTGCTAGTGTTTGTTTTCTAATCCAATCTGTGGGTACCTTGTCTTTATTGGTGTTGGTAACTTCGAGATAATACCCGAAGACTTTGTTATAGGCTATTTTTAGAGAGTTGATACCAGTTCGCTGAATTTCTCTTTGTTGAATTTGTAATAAGTAGTCTTTACCAGAGAAGGCAATAGTTCTTAGTTCGTCAAGTTCTTGGTCGATGCCATTATTAATGATGTTGCCTTGAGTAGTAAGTAATGGGAGCTCTTCTTTAAGAGTTTTCGAAATTTTATCTATTAAGAAATCACAAGGGTGTAATTGATCGGCAAAAATACAAAGCGTTTCAATCTGAGAGTCTTTTAGTTTCTGTTTAATGGGTAAGGTATGACTTAGTGCTCTTTTAAGCTGCATTAGTTCCCTTGGGTTGATTCTTCTTACCGCTACTTTGGATATTAATCTTTCTAAGTCTCCAATATGTTTAAGTTCTTTATTAAGATCAGATAATAAATTACTGTCATCGACTATTCTACTTACTATATTTAGTCTAGATTGTATAGCATTTAATTCTTTTAGAGGAAGCACTAGCCATCTTTTGAGCAGTCTACTTCCCATAGGGGTGTGCGTTTTATCAAAGATGTTGATTAAAGGAGTTGCACCAATATTTTGAGGAACAATAAGTTCTAGATTTCTAATTGTAAATTTATCGAGCCAAACATATTTATCTTCATCTATTCTAGAAACAGAGGTGATATGAGCGAGTTCTTTGTGCTCTGTTTCTTTAAGGTAAAAAAAGATTACTCCAGCTGCAATGATACCAAGCTCTAATTCTTCTATGCCAAACCCTTTGAGGCTTGCAGTGCCAAAGTGAGCAGTGAGTTGTTCGTAGGTATAATCTTTTGCAAATACCCAGTCTTCGATTGAAAATGTAGTAAATTTATCTCCGAAGGTATGGATGAATTCTGTTTTGTTTTTTTTGCAATATAGAATTTCTGAGGGTTGTAGGCTTTGTAGAAGTTTTTCAATATAGTTTTTATCTCCTTGGGAAATAATGAATTCTCCAGTAGAAATATCAAGGAAAGAGATACCATAAAAATCTTTTACAATATGTATTGCAGCCAAGTAGTTATTCTGCTTGGTATCTAGGACGTGGTCATTATAAGATACGCCAGGTGTAACCAGTTCAGTAACGCCTCTTTTTACAATTCCCTTTACTGATTTTGGGTCTTCTAATTGGTCGCAGATAGCTACTCTTTGCCCAGCTCTTACAAGCTTAGGAAGGTAATTGTCTAGAGAATGATGAGGAAACCCAGCAAGAGCAGTTTCGGAACTGCTGCCATTACCTCTTTTGGTAAGTGTGATGTCAAGAATTTTACTAGCTGTAATAGCATCTTCGCCAAATGTCTCGTAGAAATCTCCCACTCTGAATAATAACAAGGCTCCAGGATAGCGAGTCTTTATGGCATTATACTGTTTCATTAAAGGGGTCTCGCTAAAATTACTACTCATTTCTTAGAATCTTGTTTAGGCACTAATTTAACACCTATCTTTTTAAATTTATACATTTGTTTAAGAAGTTGATAAATGGATGCCGTGGTTGATTTATTTGATGTTAATTTAATTTTTAAATTTGGTAGACTTAAAAAAAAACAATTATAATTGAGTCATATTCTTTAAAAGGAATCTAGTATTATATTCCTAGTTTTTCAAAAGGTATTTTATACTTTTGTATAATTTCATTAATAAATATAGATTTTAACTTTATGAATTATTGCTTCAATAATAAATGTTTTGCAATACTGATTTTGCTTACTTTTTTTAGTATTAGATTAAATGCTCAGAAAGCACCAAGTTCCTCTTTGGTATCTTCATCTCCTAAATGTCCTTCTTGGGTTCCTGATGCGGTGTTTTATGAAATTTATCCTCAAACTTTTTCCGATACAGATGGAGATGGAATAGGCGATTTGAAAGGGATAATTCAGAATTTAAGATATGTAAAAAGTTTAGGTGTAAGTGCAATTTGGTTAAATCCTTTCTATGAGTCACCTTTTAGAGATGCTGGATATGATGTGAGTGATTTTTATAAAGTGGCAGCCCGATATGGAACCAATGAAGATGCTAAAAAGTTATTTCAAGAAGCCCACGAACTTGGTTTGAAAGTAATTATTGATTACGTTCCTGGTCATACTTCTATAGACCACCCATGGTTTAAGGCATCAGCAAGTGCTAAGCCCAATAAGTATTCTAATTGGTACGTTTGGACCAACAACACTTGGGATAATGGTGGAAGTGAATTTGCAGGAAAAATGATTCAAGGTTTTTCAGAACGCAACGGGAATTTTATGACGAATTATTTTTGGCATCAACCAGCACTAAACTTTGGTTTCGGTAAGGTAGATCCAAAAAAGCCTTGGCAATTACCAGCTAATCATCCAGATGTTCGTGAATTGAAAGACGAAATGAAAAATGTATTAAAATACTGGTTAGATATGGGTGCAGATGGTTTCAGGATAGACATGGCAGGGTCTCTGACTAAAAATGACCAAGGTTCGCTAGAATGTATCAAATGGTGGAAAGAAGTAAGGGAAATGTTAGATACCCAGTACCCCAATGCCTTTATTGTTTCTGAGTGGTCTCATCCACCAGCAGCTTTAGAGGGTGGTTTTCATGCTGATTATTTACATTGGATAGCAGAGTATGAAAATTTGTTTAGAAAAGAACAATCTAGATCTTTGAATGGAGTATCCCCAGATGGATATAGTTATTTCGACCAAAAAGGAATGGGAGACATTTCTGCCTTTATGAATGTGTACTTAAAACAGCTAGAAGAAACGAAATCGAAAGGGTTTATTTCTATACCAGTTGGGAATCACGATTTAAGTAGAATTACCAATAACAGAAGTAAAGAAGATTTAGAAATTATTTATGCTTTTTTGATGACCATGCCAGGAGTTCCATTTTTCTATTACGGTGATGAGATTGGGATGAAACAATTATTAATAGAGAATGCAAAAGAAGGTTGTTATAAACCAAGAGCAGGTGCTAGAACGCCTATGCAGTGGAACACTAGTAATAATGCGGGATTTTCAGCGGCTTCTTCTGAGAAATTATGGCTACCTATAGATTCAGATCCTTTGAGGCCAACAGTGCAAACAGCATTAAATAATCCTACTTCTATTTGGTATCGCACAAAGCATCTAATTGAGCTTAGAAGAAAAGAAAAAGCACTTTATGCCCAAGCAGATTTTAAGGTGCTCTATATGGAAAAAGACAAGTATCCATTTATATACAGCAGATCATTAGGCAATGAAAAAATAATTGTTGCTCTAAACCCAAGCGGAAAAGAGCTAAGCGTAGAAATTCCTTTAAAAATCAAAGGTAAGCTAGAGTTGTTATCAGGAACTCCAAGTATTTTAAATACAACTGGAGATAAGACCATGCTTACTATGAAAGGGGTAAGTTATTCTATTTATAAGTTAAAATAATAAGCTTATACAGTTCTTTCTAAAGCATCAATAATATCTTGAGCTTTTAGATGAGTTCCAGAAATTTTGTAAAGGGCTCTATTGTAAAATGGAGCCCTTTCTTGTTTTTTAGTTTTTATAAAATCCAACAGCTCTTCTTCGGTTTTTCCTTGTAGCATAGGTCTTTGATTTTCTTTCTTATTATTTAGTCTCTTGAATAGCTCTTGTTCAGGAACATCTATATATATGCTTTTGCTATGCTTATTGATAAGCTCCATATTATCAAAAAAGCAAGGAGCTCCGCCTCCAGTAGCAATTACAGCTTGTTTTTCTTCTATAAGCAATTTAGATAAGATATTTTGTTCTGATTTGCGAAAGTATTGTTCTCCTTTGTTTTGAAAAATAGTAGGAATACTTTCTTGTTCGTTAAGCTGAATTAGCTCATCTAAATCTATAAATTTATAATTTAAAGTGAGTGCTAAAGATCTTCCAATGGTAGTTTTGCCAGAGCCAGGCATTCCTATGAGTACTATATTCATTATATGATTTAATCGTCTATTTAAGCCTTACTCTAGGGTCTACTGTAGCATAAAGGATGTCTACAAACAAATTGATGATGATAAAAATAAAAGCTACAAAGAGTGTAGTTCCCATTACTACAGGGAAGTCTAGTTTGTATACAGCATCTATGGTTACAGAGCCAATGCCTTTCCAGTTGAATACTTTTTCAATAAAAAATGCTCCAGCCATTAAGGAAGCTAACCAGCCTGAAACAGCAGTAATTACTGGATTTAAGGCGTTTTTTAAGGCATGTTTGGTAACTATTGAAAAATACCTTAACCCCTTGGCTCTTGCTGTTCGGATATAGTCTTGAGAAAGTACATCGAGCATAGAGCTTCGAGTGAGTTGAACAATTATCGATAAAGGTCTTAGCCCAAGCGTGATTGCGGGAAGTATAATGTTTTTTAACATTAGTTCTTTGCCATTGACACCGTATTCCCAGAGCTGACCTGAAGAGTTTAGTCCGGTATAGTCAGAAAGATAATAGCCAAATACCATTGCTATTACTGCACCCATTACAAATGGAGGAGCAGAGATACCAAAAACAGAAATTGTAACCATGGTGTGGTCTAAAATACTGTTTTGTCTTAAGGAGGCGATTACGCCAAAGAGTAGCCCAAAAAAAGTAGCAAATATCATCGCCGCTAAAGCAAGCCAGAATGTACCTTCCATGTTCTCTACAATAATTTCGCTTACTTTTTTATTGGTTTGAAAAGATCGTCTTAGATAAGGATATTTTGTTACAAATACTTTATTATTGCCATAGCGGAATAATTTGAAGTATTCGTATTTTTTTCTGTTCTCGTCAGTATCAGTATAAGATGCAATGGGGGACAAGTCTTTGAGGTAGAGGATTAATTGATGGGATAATGGTTGGTCTAAGCCGAGTTCTTTAGTGATTGAAGCTCTTGTAGAAACATCTGTTCTTTGCCCTGCCATCATAGATACTGGGTCTCCAGGCAAGACATTGAATATAAAAAACACCACAATCACTGCTCCAAATAGCACAAGCAATCCATAAAACAACCTCGAAATGATAAATTGAATCATTCTTATAATAATTGAGAAATCTGATTTGGTGTTGGGGTATCGTTATAGTGCCATTTACCTTTTACTACACCATCTTTCAATAGGATAGTTCCAGGATTTGCTCTAATCATTGTTTTAAGGATTGTTTCATCAACAAAGTAATAAGGAGCCGCCAACTGTTCCTTATGACGATATTCCTCAAAAATAGTTGCACTGGCATGGCTAGTGAGCACCATAGTAGAACCAATTTTGCTTTTTTCTACATAATGAATTAATTCATTGATTTTATTCATACAATCGCCAGTACAGGAAGCTTGTGCTTTTGTTGGGAAAGGCAATACCACCCATAGTTTTACACCTTTCATTGCTTCTGCTGTTTGGTCTCCATCTTCTCCTTCTATTCTTAAACCTACAATTTTAGGAACAAGTTTGGTAGAGTCTCCGATAAGAGTATGACGAAGGTATTTATAATTGGTATCAGAAGGGTAGTTGGCATCTGTGAATTCATATTCTTTGCCGTCTTTGCTAAGTATCCATTTGTAGCTAGGCTTTTCTTCTGGTTGCATTAATTGAGGTAAATTATTGCCAATTTTATAATTAAGGTTATCAATCAATTGTAGATGCTGAGTGATATAATAGCCACTGTATAACAGACCAATGGCTAATAGAGCCATGATATAATGTTCGATTTTTTTAGGTAGGCTACTTGGTAGCTTATTCTTTTGAAAAAATAATACAGACAATACAAGTAGGGTAACTATATTTTTGTAAAATGATTCTTTGGGGGTCATAGGCAGAACTGTACCGAAGCATCCACATTCTTTTACTTTGTCGAAATAATAGGAATAGAAAGTTAGGAAAGTAAAGAAAAGGGTCATTAATAAAGCTATCCACATAGATTTTTTCATTTCGTATTGAAATAAAATTGCTATTCCAAGCAGTAATTCAAAAGCACAAATGATAACAGAAAATTCAATACTATATGGAACAAGAAGATGAAATAAAGAAGTAAAATCTGTAGCAAATACTTCAAAATATTCTTCAAGCATATTTGCAGTGCCATAAGGGTCGTTCAGCTTTACGGCACCAGAAAAAATGAATAAACCACCGATGAGGTATCTACAAATTTGTGTAATGATTTTCATAGGGATTGAGCAGTTTTTTAAGCGTTAATTTAGGAAATTATTTAATGAATGGTAAAGTTAAGCATTTTATGCTATTTCTAAATATAGAAGCATTCTGCTAGACAAAGTAATTCTTTTATAGTTATTTACAACTAAAAATATTATTCACTTCGTAGAAGATTAATTTAGAATAAAAGTATAAATGAATAAAAAAATTATTGAATTTTAGAACATCAACTGTAGAGAGCTTCCTAGAGTTGATCTATGCTTTTGCTCCAGCAACTACATAAGAAAGTAAATCTTCTACAAAGTATTTTTTTGCCAAGACACGAAGTTGCTCTGCAGTAACATTTTCAATTTTTTGCAAATAAATTGAATAAAAATCTATTGGAAGTAGATAAAAATAGATGCTCTTAAACCTATCTGCTAGAGCAAAGGGAGTATTTATAGAATTTAAAAACGAACCAATCAAATATTGTTTTACCAGTTCTAGCTCTTCCTCACTTATTATCTCCTCTTTAAGTTTCTTCATCTCCAATAATACTTGAGCTATAGTATCTTTGGTATAAGCAACATCTACATCTGTGCCAACCACAAAATACCCTCCGTTTTTCATAGATACTAAACTAGCACTAATACCATAGGTATAGCCTTTGTCTTCTCTAATATTTTTCATTAATCTTGAACCAAAATAACCACCAAAAACCTCTACTAAAATCGACGTCTCTATATAATCTTGATGAGTTATGTTAAATAATGGCATACCTATCCTTATCGATGATTGAATAGATTCGACCTTTTCTATGAGAAGGTTCTGAGGAATATAGTTGTGTTCAAAATCAATTGTTTCCCTTGATAGGTTAGTACCCCATGAAGAGCTCCCAAAATAGCTCTCTAACAACTCTATTATTTTGTATTGCCCAGTATTTCCTGACAAAATAATGTTACAATTATTGCTAGAAAACGTGTTAGTGAAGTAGGAAACTAGATGTGTTCTATCAACTTCTTCTATAACATTTTGTGTAAAATTACGACCATAAGGGTGTTCTGATCCATACAATACTTCTTTAAACTTAGTAGAAGCCAAATAACTGGTTTTATTTAAATTAACAGATAAACTCTGTTGAGTAATTTGTTTAAGATTATTGAGTTCAGTCTCAGGAAAAGTAGGTAAAGTAATAATCTCTAACAAAAGCGGAAGTAAGCTTTCTAAATGTTTTGATAGAATATATAAGGTAATTGTATTTTTATCATTATTACTTTCTAATTCCAAGAATGCCCCTGATAGTGCTAATAATTGCTCAATCTCTTTGCTAGAATAGCTCTTTGTTCCAGAAGAAAGTAATTTAGTAGTAAAATAGGAAGCCCCAGGTTGTTGTTGATTCCAATTGCCTCCTTCAAAAATAAATTCTAACCGAATTGCTTCTTGATGACCTGATAAAAGCGTATGTAAAAAAACACCGTTTTTGAACTGCTTTGTTTGAGCAGTAGGTATGTCAAACTTATCGTCAAGCTTAACTCCTTTGGGAGCTATAGTTCTATCCAGCATTATCAGTTATTCTACGATTGTTTCTTCTTTGGATTTTGCTTCAAATTGATAATGCAGGGTAAATCTTAATGTTTCTGCTAGAGGGCTGTTTCTATTGCCAGTGGGTACTAAATAGGCAAAATCTAATCCAAATGATTGGTATTTTACTCCAAATCCAAAAGTAACATACTTTCGATTTCCTTTCAATTTATTCTCACTGAAATAACCCACTCTAGCAGCAAACAAATCATTATACCAATATTCTACCGCACCGCACAAAATAATTTCCCGCATTTCTTCTGTAAATCCCTCTGGTGCATCTGAGAAAGAACCAAACATACCAGAGAATAGCCCTTTGTTATTAGTTCTTAGTGGGGTATAAAATATCCTTCCTGTTGAATCTTTGTTTTCTTTATATACTGGCGAAGGGGTCATGAGTTTCACGGCATCTAACACAAAAGTCATTTTATTATAGGGGTCTATTTCTGTTGTAAATGCAGTTCCTAGTTTTATAGCAGTGGGGATAGGATTGGCCTGTGTAGCATCAGTATAAGTCATTTTACTTCCTACGTCTGTTATTGTCGCACCGAGAGCAAGAGAATTATTGCCAGCACCAATGTTGATATCTGTTTTATAATAAATTCCAAAATCAACAGCACCACTTATTCCGGGTTTAGGCTGAACTTGTCCTTGAGCAGCTTGTATTGAGCCTGTTAAATTAGAGTATATAAACTTTCCTGCACCACCTATACTTAGTTTTTCTGAAAGCATTCTTGAATAACCCAATGAAAACATGTACTCTTTAGGTCTAAGAAGTTGAACTACAAATCCATTCTGATCTGTCTGCTGTAATTCTCCCAAATTAAAATACTTCATTGAAAACGAAAAAGCTTGTTCTTTTGTAGGTTTGTAAAAACCAGTAAGATAAGATATAGACATATCATTCACTAGTCTTGCTAACCAAGGGGTATAAGAAACAGAAACTCCTATCTGTTTATCAATCATTGCAAGCTTACCAATATTCCAATAAGAGGAATTTACATCTGGGCTAATCGCTACACCTGCATCGCCCATTGCTCCAGAACGGGCATCTGGAGTAATAGTAAGAAATGGAACTGCTGTTGTAATTGGTCTAGCTGCTCCTACCAAATCAGAACCAGAAATTGAGGCTTGTCCTAAAGATTTTTCATTAAAAATGATAAAGCAAGCAATACTTATTAAAAATAACTTATTCAACATAAACGATTAGATATAATTTTAAATTTAGTCTTTTTATTTTATAAAAATGATTTTAGTTCAAAAGCACCATTCTTTCTACAGAAAAGGCCTTAGCATTGTCTTTTTTAGATTTTACAACGATTTTATAAATATAACTTCCCGCAGATAGCCTTGTTTGATAATTATCTGAGCCCTCCCAATTAATATCTGATATAGTAGTGGGAGCTTGAGGGATATCTTTCCTTATAGTTTTTACTAGTATTCCTTTTACATTCGATATTTCAATGGTCAACTCTAGGTCTTCGCCAGCTCTATTATGGTCAAAACTGATATTTGTAGTATTATAGAATGGATTAGGGAAGTTCATCACTTGTTGTAGGGCAAAAATCTCATCTGATGCTACAATGAAATCTATGCTGCTTGTGCCTGAATTATTATAAGTATCCCATGCTTTAAAAAAAATGCTATATTTCCCTGGTTGTAGGTTATTAAATGGGTATTCCACCATTCCTTGTTTATAACTGTTGTTGACTGTGGTGTAAAACTCGTTCATTACAAATATTTTATCTTCAGAACTCAAGCTACCAGTTATTTGATGACCTATTCCTGAACTTGAGATATTAATTCCATTTTCGTCAAATAATTTTGCTACTAGCTTGGTATTAGTGTTTGTGATACCTCCATTGACAAATGTAGTGTCGTCCATAAAAAGTCGGATAGATGGTGGAGTATTGTCAATGGCAATATTGCTTGCACTTTTCCCTAATTGAATAGTTTCATCTGTACCACCTGCATCTCTGCCATCTTTAGATTGAGCATAAAAGCTAAACTTTGCTGAACCTATGTTATAATCAATATCTTTTGGGATAACAAAGTTGAATTTGAACTTACCTGAATCTACGCTTACGCTACCATCGTAAATCAAACTATTTCTAAGGGGATAGTTCATTACTCTATTTGGTGGTGCTCCAATAGAACTCACCATTTTCATTTTATCAAATAATGATAAATTAACAGAGCCTATGAAGTTATTCTGCAACTGACCATTTTTCTGTATTTCTCCTTCTATGGTTACCAATCGCAAAGCTTTTAGGGTATCTGTAGTTTCTAAACCTATACGCTTTCCATTTATTTTGGTAATCACTACTTCTTCTTTAGGGAAAGCTAGTGTTAGTGATGGATCGCCTAGTAGTGCATAATTTCTATTATTTATACCACTTTGAGCTGATCTATCATTCTTAGTATTCATCATAGCTATACCAAGGTTTGGGTAAATCCTCTGACGAGAGCTAGGCGGAAATTGGGCTTGAAAATAAGCTCTATTAATGTTGGTATTAGATGTTGCGTAAACTGGTCTTGTTGAGGTAAGCAACCCTATGGCACCTCCTTGGCTATTTAAAATTAGTGCAAGTGCTCCAGAAAATTTTGATGGGTCTTCATAGCGACCAAACTCGCAAGTAGCAGTAATAAAAAAGGGCAACCTGAATTTATTTTTAAGATTATCAATATCATTTATATTAATGATATCTTCTTGACACCATAAAAACTCTGAACCATGACCTGAAAAATTAGTAATCAAGTTCCCTTGGTTTAGGTTTCTTAAATAGGCTATTTTTAACTCTGGTGCTATTTCTCCTCCAGGAGAAATAAGCTGTTGAAATGCATCCACAAAATATTTATCAATATTTAAGTTATTGTCTAAGTCCATCAATCGATTACTTACGACCTCAGAATTCAAAGCATGTGTGTTAGGACTCTCTCCTGGACTTGTGTCGTCTGCTGCAAAGGAAATCTTGTTTCTCCATTTTCCTTTTGAGGATGGATTTAAGTCATAATCTATGATTTTATTTACTACACCTTCTGCCTCTTCTAGATTCCTCACGGGTAATCTTCCAACCCCCATATCTAATGATATGTATTGATTAACATTCTCCTCCCAATCGCCCTCATTATCATCCAAAAGAACTATGTAATCATCGGAACAGTAGGAATCAACATTGTGTAAAGATTCAGCAGATTCAAATATGGGTACAATATTGGTGTTGTTAGGTATTCTGTTCTTATAATCATAAGAAGCTGCACCAAAAAGCAATACCAAACTAGTTGAATCTGAAGAATCTCCTCTTTTGTATAACATTCTTAAGAAATCTCTTATCGCTGTCAAATCTTGCTTACCCGATGAGAACTCATTATATATTTGGTCTGTGGTTACAACTTTAGCTTCTAAGTTATTGTGACTTTTCCTGTGTTGCTTTAGGCGATTAGCGGCTGGTATTAATGAGGGTACGGTAATAATTACCATATCTGGTAAACTGCCACTAACTATCCCATGAAGATTCTGATTATTGACTTTGCCAGCAAATCTTGGTGTGGCAAAATTTGCTCCTGAAAATATGCAATATTCTTTTAATGTATTAATATCTTCTGAAAAACTAAGCGAACCTGAAGTAGTCGTTGGAATTACCCCTTCAATATTAGTAGGCTGTGTAATGTCCCAAATTACACTTTGTTCTGGAATAGTGCTGGCAATTACTATCTTTTTAATTGAATTTACTGTGCTAGGTAAAACATAAAAATTAGTTTGATTCCCATACAATCCTATATTTCTATCATATTTGATTTCGATTTTATCTATGAATCCTCTAGAGGTATTATTGCCAGATTTATTATAGCTTATACCTATGTTTAAAGAACTAGAGGATTGGTTATTGATAGTAAATATTTCTTTTGATTCTCTACCCTTATCAGCATATTGGCTTGTAAAAGAATAAGCATTTACATTTTGTCTAAATTCTTCGTTATTGACCTGATATCTAAAGTTAGTTTGAAGCCTAGCTTGTGTCATTACTTCGCATTTCAACGCTATGGGCGAACTAGGTACATGACCGCTTATATTGTAGCTAAGGTTGAATGGTGCCTCTACAGGATTGCTGTACCATTTATTTCCTGAGCTCAATAGATTAAATTCGTCTGTTTCAAAAAATTCATACGTTGGTGAGGTATTGACTATTTCATCTGACTGAAGCGTTTTCCCAAAACTTTTTACTCTCTTTCCTAAATCGTCTGAAATTGAGTAAGTCAAAAAATAAAAAGCTTCCTCTGAGTAGATATTTTTCTCCAATGAAAAATTATTAAGTGACTTATTATAAATCCATTGATGTGGCCCTTTGGCATAAAACAAGATGTAATCATCTTTATCAAATTTACCGTCTTCTTCCCCTTTTACATAAATAGAATTTTCCATTAAATCGTCGGCTCTATCAACTGCGTTTGCAAACGGAAGCATCGCATTGGCATTGCCATGTATTCTTATTTTTCTTGGATCTATTGTGTTTACTGGAAATCCTATGCTCGCAAGAAAATTATGATCTAATTTATAAATGCCACTTCCAGTATTTGTTGTGCTACTTGAAATAGATAATTTATACCAATCTCCAGATGCTAATACAGAATTGTTAGCAAAAAAACCTGTAATAGAATTTAAAGAAGATTTTCTAGCTAGATTGGAACGATTTGCTATTGGCTTTAAAGAACGATATTCATAGGAAGTTAATTTCTCTATTGAGTTGTTTTTTTCATTCTTTCTAAATGGTAACACATAATGAATAAATGCAGGTCTTTTGTTTAACGTACCTTGATATCTAATTAATTTTGCATTTGATTGTATAAGGCTGGTATCAATATAGCCTAATTCCTCTTGAGTAAGTGGAATATAAGTTTCTTTATTAAGGGCTATTTGTTCTGCACTAGAAGAGATAAGCACACAGGGCATACCATTTTCAGACTCTAAATAATAGGCATTATCAAGTGTTAATAAAGCTTGTTCAGTACCCTTGAATAACTGATTTTTAACACCTATCCAGTTCAAGGTTACCTTATTTTCACTTTGAGCATTAGCATATTGCATCAAAAAAGTGGTAATAAATAAAGCAATCGTTATAAATCGATGATAAAGCATATTGAATATTATTGTGATAGATTATTGGTTTGAAATAACATTTTGTATTTATGCTTCAAAAACGAGTTAAGTAATTTATTATTGTGCTAAGAAATTTTATTTAATTCAATTTGATAACTTTCCATAATAAGATTTGCCAATAATTTATCGCAGGCTTTGATTGTTTGTGCTCTTGCATCTTCCTCACTATCTGCATCTAGTTCCAAAGTAATATGACGACCTATTCTTACATCTGTTACTTGATGAATTCCTAAATTAGCAAGTCCCAATTTTACAGCTTTGCCCTGAGGGTCTAATATTTCTTTTTTTGGCATTACATCAATTTCTGCGATAAACTTCATTGTTAATTATTTTTAGTGAATACTATAATTTGAAAATTTGTAGTTTCAAAAATAGTAATTTCAACCAAGACTTTACTATAGATATGCCTTCTTTAGTGATTAAATTTATAAAAAAAAGGAGAGGAAACTTTAGGTTTCCTCTCCTTCCAATATAAAGTCTATTGTTATATTATTTGCTCACTGCAAATTTTACATTTGAAACGTTTTTGGAAGAAGATATTTTTAATAAATAATTACCAACTTCTAAATTAGATACATTAAATTCTAATCTATTAGAGCCACTTGTAAAATTTAGTTTTCCGCTATTGATAACCCTTCCAGACATATCCATCATTTGGAAATTTGCATCTGAAGAAATTTCTGAGTTTAGGTTTACATACATTAAATCAGAAGCAGGTACAGGATAAATAGAGAAGTTATTGAATGCAACACCCTCTATAGAAGTAGGTGCAGATGGAAGTACAATCACTGTACCATCTGCTAAAACTGCTATTAAACCAAAAGCATTAGTTTCTGGAGCTTTTGGAGCAAAGAAACCAGAAGCCAACACCACTGCTGACTTACCAGCTAAACCACTTAAAGGAGCAGAGAATGAAGCAACAGTGCTAACACCAGTGGCATCTTTAATATCTAAAGTGTAGTTTGCAGAAGGAACTTCTATTTCATCGGTGATAGCTTTGTATGCTGCGTTATCTACAATTGTAGCCACACCTCTTGCTACTACATCTACTGTAGGGGCATCAGGAGAACCATGAACAACATGTAAACTAGTTTTTCCAGGGGCAGCAGTATATTTAACGTTTTCTTTAGTTAATAAAGTAAATGCAGTATTGATTCCATTTGGATTTTCAGCAGTAGTTCCTCCGATAATACCAGAAGCAATCGCTAAATAAGTTTTACCAGCACCTAATGTAGCAGTAAACTTAGCTAATGAATCATTAGCTGGTTTTCCTGGAGCCGATACTGCAATATTTAAAACTACCCCAGCAGGAACTAATTGAAATTTAGTAGCCGTACGATATTTGAATCCTTTTGCAAATGAACCACCATTAACAAATAAATCTACAGTTGTGGCAGCAAGCTGTGGTGCATTGTGAATTACTTGAAGCAATGCCTTATCTGATGGACCAAATGGTACTACAGTTCCACTTGCAAGTGCTGCAAAAAGACCAAAGGCAGAACCAGATTTGTTTTTGCTAGGATCCAAGAAACCACTAGCAAATACTACTGCAGCACCTCCACCTAAAGTAGAAAGATCTACTTTGTAAGAAGCTACATTTCCTTTACTAGCACTATCTTTCACATTAATTACATACTCAGCTGCAGGAACGGTAAGGTAAGGTGTAAATCCTTTAAAAGGAGCATTGTTTACTAATGTACCTACGCCTAAAGCTTCTACATCTACAGTTGGAGCATCAGTAGCACCATGCATGACAGCAAAAGAAACATTACCTGCTGTAGAAGACTCAAGTGCTACATCACTAATTACTAAACCAAATTCGGTGTTAATTTTATCAGGATTCGCTGCGAAACCAGTTCCTACAAGACCGCTTGCTACTGCTACATATTTTTTTCCAGCAGCAAGTGTAACGGTAAATGTTTTAATGGGGTCTTTAGAATCTGTGCTAGTAGGAGCACAAACACTTATTTTAATAGGAACACCAGCAGGAGCATCTACAAAAGGTGATGCTTTTCTGAATGCAAAATTATCTAAGAGAGGAGTAGCACCATCATTCAAATAAATATCTACAGAAGCAGCGGCAGGGTCTGCACTGTTATGAATTACTTGTAAACGAGCAGTCTGAGCGTTTGCAATTGTGAAAGCAGCAAATAAAGCCACTAGAGTGTAAATTGTTTTTTTCATGATTTTTATAATTATAGTAATAGAATTGGGTTAATTGTATCAGTATAACTATGGAAACATTATTTTGTTTAATAAAATTATAAATTTATTAAACATTTGTTAAACAAAATAATTAAAAAACTAAAAATCAATTAACTATTTTTTGAAAATTCTTTATAAAATTCTACAATGGTTTCTATTCCTTTAAAAAAATTGCTAATTCTAAAGCTTTCATTGGGGGAATGTATAGCATCTTCATCCAAACCGAAGCCCAATAGTAAGGTTTTGATTCCTAGTTTTCTTTCAAAAAGACTAACTATAGGAATGCTACCTCCTTCTCTCATAGGAATTGGAGTTTTTCCCCAAGTAGTTTCGAAAGCTAAACTAGCAGCTTTATAAGCTTTAGTATTTGTGGGTGTTATCGCTGGCTCACCACCATGATGGGGGGTCAATTCTACCTTAACCCCTTTGGGAGCTATTGATTTAAAATAGTCGGAGAACAATTGGGTTATTTTAGCAGAACTTTGATTGGGTACCAATCTCATCGAAATTTTTGCGAATGCTTTTGATGGCAATACTGTTTTAGCTCCTTCCCCAGTGTATCCACCCCAAATTCCATTTACATCTAATGTAGGTCGAATAGCTACCCTTTCTAGGGTAGTATATCCATATTCTCCATAAACTTCTTCTATATCCAAAGCATTTTTATACTCTTCTAATACAAATGGAGCTTGGTTCATCAATGCTCGTTCTTCTTGATTTAGTTCGATTACCTCATCATAAAAATGAGGTATGGTTATTTTTTGATTTTTATCTTTCAAAGAAGCAATCATTTCACAAAGCACATTAATAGGATTAGCAACTGCTCCTCCATATAAACCTGAATGCAAATCTCTTTTAGGCCCTGTAATTGCAACTTCTAGATAGCTCAGACCTCTTAAACCTACAGTAATTGAGGGTGTTTCATTAGATATGATTCCTGTATCAGATATTAATACTACATCTGCTTTGAGCAATTCTTTATTTTCATTGATAAATGATTCTAAATTATCTGAACCAATTTCTTCTTCTCCTTCAATAATGAATTTTATGTTACAGCTCAGAGCATTGGTTTGGAGCAATGTTTCTAATACTTTAATGTGCATATACATTTGCCCTTTATCATCACAGGCTCCTCTTGCAAAAATCTTCCCATTTCTAATTGTTGGTTCAAAAGGAGGCGTCAACCAAAGGTCTAAAGGGTCTGGTGGCTGAACATCGTAATGTCCATAGACAAGAACTGTAGGTTTAGATTCATCAATAATCTTATCTGCATATACAACAGGGTAACCCTTGGTAGGCATAATCTTAATATTCTCAGCTCCTGCCTCCATTAATTTTGCCTTTAAAAAGTCTGCCGTACGAAAAACATCGTCCTTATATTTGCTATCTGCACTTACTGAGGGAATTCTTAAAAGCTGAAAAAGCTCTTCTAAAAATCTATCTTGATGAGCAATAATATATGGATGGTTTATTTTCATAGAATTCATAAGAAATTTAGAATATAATTAATGATACAATAAATATGACTACTAAGATATGTAACTTTATATATATTATAAAAAAATGAATTCGATTGATATCATTGGTGGTATAGCGGGCTTACTTACTACGGTTGCCTTTCTTCCCCAAGTAATCAAAACATATAAAGAGAAGTCTGCTAAAGGGTTATCCTTATCTATGTTTATTATTTTTTGTTCAGGTGTTTCTCTTTGGCTGATTTATGGTTTGCTAAAAAAAGACTTCCCTATTATAATTACCAATTTAGCAACACTTAGTCTTTCAGGAATATTGCTTTATTTTAAATTCAAGTTCAAAGAATAATAGTTCTGTGCTATTCTTTCCAATATTTCTTAATGCTCGAGAGTAATTCGTTATGAAAATTAGAATTCGTAGCGAGTACTCTTTTCCCGAGCCTGTCTTTATTTTCATTATTGAAATCGGTAATTTTGCCTCCTGCTTCTTCAAGTATAATAAGGCCAGCAGCAATATCCCAAATATTAATATTGAACTCAATATAGGCATCTAATCGCCCGCAAGCTACATATACCATATCAGCTGCTGCACTGCCTAATCTCCTTACACCATGCGAATTTCCTACTAAAGACTTGATAATTTCAAAATAGGCTTCTTTTTTACCTTCTAAATTATAGGGAAATCCTACCACTAAAAGAGCATCTGATTGTTTTTTGGCTTGAGAAACTTTGATTTTATTGCCATTACACCATGCTCCGCCTCCTTTCCAAGCGGAATAAGATTCATGGCGAGATATTTCATATACGACACCTAATAGCACTTCGTCTTCCTCCATTAAGGCTATACTAATACTGTATGGAGGTAATTGATGAAGAAAATTAGTAGTTCCATCTAAAGGGTCTATCACCCATTTCAACCCTTGTTCAGTTTGTTCTACTGTTCCTTCCTCGGTAATAAATCCTGCTTGGGGAAGTAGCAGTGATAAGCCTTTTACTAACATTTTTTCTGATTCTTTATCTACATAAGAAACCATGTCTGTGGGGCTTTTATACTCTATCTTAGCATTATCAAAGCTCATTCCTTCTTGTTCTATAAAGAAAGCGACTGTTTTTGCCAAAGATTCAACTTCTTTGCATAACGTTTCTAAATCAAGGTTTAATTGCTTATTCATATCATTTGGAAATTAGAAATTTAAAAAAATGAAGCCCAACCTTTGTGGGTTGGGCTTTGGCTATCTACTCAAGTAAAGATTACGTTCTGAATACACTTTCAAGAAAAAATCATCTGTAAGGTCGTCTATAAAATAGATGGCTTCTCCGGTAGATTTCATCTCTGGTCCTAGTTCTTTATTCACTTCTGGAAATTTATTGAATGAAAATACTGGTATTTTGATGGCATATCCTTTTTTCACAGGTTTGAAATCAAAATCAGTAACTTTTGCTCCAAGCATGACTTTGGTAGCATAGTTTACATAAGGCTCTTGGTAAGCTTTGCAAATAAATGGAACTGTTCGTGAAGCTCTTGGATTGGCTTCTATAACATATACTTTCTCATCTTTTACAGCAAATTGAATATTAATCAAACCTACGGTGTTTAGTGCTAGAGCAATTCTTTTTGTGTAATTTTCAATAAGTGCTATTTCTAAAGCTCCAAGATTGAATGGAGGAAGAACGGCGTTAGAGTCTCCCGAATGAATTCCGGCTGGTTCTATATGCTCCATAATGCCAATGATGTAAACATTCTCTCCATCACAAATGGCATCTGCTTCGGCTTCTATAGCGTTCTCTAAGAAGTGATCAACCAATACCTTGTTTCCTGGTATATCTTTCAATAAATCTACTACATGTGACTCCAATTCTTTTTCATTAATCACAATCTTCATGCTTTGACCACCCAAAACATAAGAAGGACGAACTAATAATGGGAAGCTTAAATTTTTACATAAATCTAAAGCCTCGTCAGCATTTTCTATCACTCCAAATTCTGGATAGGGAATATTATTTTCCTTGAGCATAGAAGAGAAACTTCCTCTATCTTCTGCTAAGTCAAGAGATTTGAAATTAGTGCCAATGATTTTAATACCATATCTTTCTAGCTTTTCGGCTAGTTTCAGAGCTGTTTGCCCACCAAGTTGTACAATAACCCCTTCAGGTTTCTCATGAAGGATAATATCGTAAATATGTTCCCAAAATACTGGTTCGAAATATAATTTATCAGCAATATCAAAATCCGTAGAAACTGTTTCTGGGTTACAGTTGATCATAATGGTTTCATAACCGAGCTCTTTTGCTGCCAATACACCATGAACACAAGAATAATCAAACTCTATTCCTTGCCCTATTCTATTAGGCCCAGAACCCAATACCACTATTTTTTTTCTATCTGTAACTATTGATTCGTTTTCTCCATCAAAACAAGAGTAGTAATAAGGTGTTTTGGCTTCAAATTCTGCGGCACAAGTATCCACCATTTTATATACCCTATGAATTCCTAATTCTAATCTTTTGTTAAATACTTCACTTTCTAAACAATCTAAAATGTGAGCAATTTGTCTATCAGCATATCCCTTTTGCTTTGCAATACGCAATAAGCGTTCAGGGATTGAAGCGATATCAAATTTCTCGATTTCTTTTTCAAGAACATTCAACTCTTCTATTTGATACAAGAACCAAGGGTCTATTTTGGTGAGATTTTGAATCGTTTTTGAAGGAATACCCATCTTAAAGGCATCTTTTATATGAAATAGACGATTCCAACTTGGATGTGCTAAGCTTTCTAGAATTACCTCTTGATTGGTAACTTCTTTGCCATCTGCACCTAAACCGTTCCTTTTAATTTCTAAAGATTGACATGCTTTTTGCAATGCTTCTTGGAAATTTCTACCTATTCCCATGGCTTCTCCTACAGACTTCATTTGTAAGCCAAGCTCTCTGTCTGCACCTTTGAATTTATCAAAATTCCATCTTGGTACCTTTACTATCACATAATCTATGGCTGGTTCAAAATAGGCACTCGTTGTTTTGGTTATAGCATTATTTAATTCATCTAGATTGTACCCTATAGCTAGTTTTGCTGCTATTTTAGCAATCGGATACCCTGTGGCTTTAGAAGCGAGTGCCGAAGAGCGTGATACCCTAGGATTTATTTCTATCCCTATAATCTCGGTTTCATCTTTTGGATTTACAGAAAACTGTACATTGCAACCTCCAGCAAAATTGCCAATACCGTTCATCATCTTAATGGCGTGATCGCGCATATTCTGGTAAGCGGTATCTGAAAGGGTCATTGCAGGGGCAACGGTAATAGAATCACCTGTATGCACTCCCATAGGGTCAAAATTTTCTATAGAGCAAATGATGATAACATTACCAATATTGTCTCTTAATAATTCTAACTCGTATTCTTTCCAACCTTTGATGCTTTGCTCTACCAAAACCTCATGAGTTGGCGATGCGTGTAAACCAGAATTCAGAGCTGCATCAAACTTAGCTGGGTCTTCTACAAAACCTCCTCCATAACCTCCCAAAGTAAATGAAGGTCTAATCACTAGAGGAAATCCTATTCTTTGAGCTATTTCTTTTCCTTGTAGAAAAGAGGTGGCTGTCTCCCCCTTGCACACACCAACATTTAATTCCAACATTTTCAGACGGAATTTTTCTCTATCTTCAGTTGTTTCAATTGCTTTGATATCCACTCCGATCATTCTCACGCCATACTTTTTCCAAATTCCTGCTTTTTCGCAATCAATGGCCAAATTTAAGGCTGTTTGCCCTCCCATAGTAGGCAATACGGCATCAATCTTATGATTCTCTAGAATTTCTATAATATATTTTTTCTCAAGAGGCTTCAGGTAAACATTATCTGCTGTTACCTTATCGGTCATGATGGTAGCTGGATTAGAATTGATTAGGGTTACTTCTATTCCTTCTTCTCTAAGAGAACGTGAGGCTTGTGAACCTGCATAATCAAATTCGCATGCTTGACCTATAACTATTGGTCCGCTTCCTATTATAAGTACTGATTTGATGCTATTGTCTTTTGGCATTGGATTAAGTGTATATTAAAAATTATGGCTTTCTGTAAATCTCTTTAATATTTTTAGATTCAAATTGAGCAAAGTTAGAGCAATTTGAATCTAATCAAAAGAGAAAAATTGCTTATTTATGTTAAGAAATTATAAATAATTGAAAATTTTTGATTTGAATATTTCTTTTTGCGTTTTGCTCTTCAATTATTTATTAACAAATGAACTAAAATTAGCTAATCAACATATTACAAAATACTTAATATTATTTTCTTAATCACTCAACAAATTTAAAATTCATTATTCTTTAAGAAGAAGTGAAGTACAGAAAACATAGTATTCTACTTTTAGTTCTATATTTGAACAGTTGCAATAAAAACCCTCAATATGATTGGTGTAAGATTTTCTAAATACATACCAGATGAAAATGGGAAAAGTTCTTTTGAAAAAATCTCAAAAATATTTTTCCAGTTGCTCTCCTACACCAATGGCAATGCCAATGAAGCTTTAGAATGGCTAAACGAACTCAATAACCAATATAATTTTGCTGATAATGAATATGGAATAGGAAACTTTATTGAAGACCTAAAATCTAAAGGTTATTTACAAGAAAATAATCAGACTGGAAGCTTCAACATTACTGGTAAATCTGAACAAACCATAAGGAAAAACGCTCTAGAAGAAATATTTGGTAAACTGAAGAAAACAGACAGAGGCAATCATAAGTCACCAATTATTGGGACTGGAGACGAAATTAGCCCAGATACAAGACCTTATGAATTTGGCGACACATTAGATAGCATCAATTTTACTAATTCTATTCATAATGCTCAGGTCAATCATGGAATTCAAGATTTCAAGCTTACTCATTCAGATATAGAAGTACAAGAAAGAGAGCATACTTCTATCAATTCCACAGTTCTTATGATAGACATTTCTCACTCCATGATTCTATATGGAGAAGACAGGATTACCCCTGCCAAAAAAGTGGCTATGGCTCTTGCCGAACTCATCAAAACTAAATATCCCAAAGATACACTAGACATTATAGTATTCGGTAACGATGCTTGGCCTATTTCGGTTAAGGACCTACCTTATCTTCAAGTGGGGCCATACCATACCAATACTTATGCCGGCCTAGAATTAGCTATGGACATATTAAGAAGAAGAAAAGTGCAGAACAAGCAAATCTTTATGATTACAGATGGAAAGCCTACTTGCCTCAAAGAAGGCAACAGCTATTACAAGAATAGCTTTGGTCTAGACAAGAAAGTAATCAATAAAACACTGAATATGGCTGCTCAATGCAGAAGGTTGAAAATACCTATCACCACATTTATGATTGCCAAAGACCCGTATTTACAGGAATTTGTTCAAGAATTTACCAAAACAAATAATGGAAGGGCTTTCTACAGTTCGCTCAATGGACTTGGGGAGTACATCTTTGAAGATTATATCAAAAATCGAAAAAAAACAGTAAGATAAACTTATCAAGAATATTCAAATATTATGAATCCTACCCAAATAAAAACACTTGGACAACTAAAGGCAAGTGGCTACAAAGCAAGGTCTATTAAGGAAGAAATGAGGGAAAACCTTATTATTGCTTTGAGAGGGCAACAAGGCTTTATGAAAGAAATCAAAGGCTTTGAAGAAACTGTTATTCCACAACTACAAACTGCTATACTATCAAAACATCATATTATACTTCTAGGCTTAAGAGGTCAAGCAAAGACTAGAATTGCTCGACTAATGGTGAATTTGCTTGATGAATATATGCCTATAGTAGAAGGTTCTGAAATCAATGACGACCCTCTTCATCCTCTATCTATTTATGCAATTGATTTAATTAATAAACATGGAGACGACACCCCAATCACTTGGGTTCACAGAAAGGAAAGATTTACAGAAAAATTAGCCACTCCAGATGTATCTATTTCTGATTTAATAGGCGATGTAGATCCTATAAAAGCAGCAACACTAAAGCTAACTTATGCCGATGAAAGAGTAATTCATTTTGGTTTAATCCCTAGGTCGCATCGTTGTATTTTTGTAATCAATGAGTTGCCAGATTTGCAAGCAAGAATTCAGGTAGCATTGTTCAATATACTTCAAGAAGGCGATATTCAGATCAGAGGCTTTAAGTTGCGATTGCCACTAGACCTTCAGTTTGTATTTACTGCCAATCCAGAAGATTATACCAATAGAGGTTCTATAGTTACACCACTTAAAGATAGAATAGATAGCCAGATTCTCACTCATTATCCCAAATCAATTGCTATTTCTAGGGCAATTACCGAACAAGAGGCACGCTTATCTTCGAACCAAATCAAGCACGTAAAAGCCCCAGAACTTGTAAAGCAACTTGTAGAGTCTATCTCCTTCGAAGCTAGAGCTAGCGAATATATTGATCAGAAAAGTGGTGTATCGGCAAGGTTGAGCATATCGGCTTATGAAAATATATTCAGTGCTGCAGAGCGAAGAATGATAATCAATAATGAACAGTCGGCACAGTTGAGAATAAGTGATCTAACGAGTACAATCCCCTCTATCACTGGGAAAGTAGAACTGGTCTATGAAGGAGAATTAGAAGGCATAGCCAATGTAGCCTATTTCCTTATCGGAAAAATTATTCGTAAAGAATTTGAGAAGCTATTCCCCAACCCCGAAAAGCTAAAAAAAGACAAGAAAAACAAACTCCCCAATCCTTACCAAAAAATTATTCAATGGTTTGGCGAAGGAAATACCCTTGAAATCCTTCAAGACCAAAGAACTGCTGAATATGAAAACTTGCTCATGTCTGTGCCTGAGCTGAAAGAATTAGTAAAAGCGAATCTTCCCAATGTAAAAGAAGAAGAAATATATCTGTATATGGAATTTGCTTTACATGGTCTAGCGGAATATTCTCAGATAAGCAAACAAAAAATAGATCAGGGAACTCAATTTAAAGATTTATTGGGAAGCATGTTTTCAATGGGCTCCGAAACCGATGATGAAGACATCGACTTTAAGAATAATTGAGGTTGGTTTGGGATATAAATCTTTCTCTGTTATCACTGCACGATAAACTTTATCTGTTTTGTCCCAAACAAATGTTTTTGAGGAATATTACTAAATTAGTGGCTTTGACTATAAGTCTAGTATTGATGGCTGGATTAGCAGTGTAATAAGAAAGAATGATAGAGAATACATTTTACCATTTTATTTGTATAATCTGACCGATTAAAATAAAATCTTTCCTCACTGGTTCTAGTGTACCCATAAAGTCATCAAACAATAGTTTAATAAACTTAGGTAAAATGCCTTTATTGAAGTTTTTTAAGAATTATAAAATTCAATTAAGCTATTTTGTATAATTTCTGTCTCTATCAGAAAACCGTCGTGGCCATAAAGAGAATCAATAATTACCAAACTAGATTTGGCAATATTTACTGCAAGAAATTTTTGTTCATCTACAGGAAATAGAATATCGCTTGAAACTCCAATAATTAATGTTTTAGATAAAATTTGGTTTAAAGCACTGATGGTATCTATTCTTCCTCTTCCTACATGATGACTATCCATAGCTTTGGTAAGCAAGTAATAAGCATGGGCATTAAATCTTTTTTCTAACTTCTCTCCTTGATACTGCTGATAAGAACTTGCTTTGTAATGGTCAATCTTATCTGATTCAGACTCTTTTTGAGTAGTTTGATAAGTCATATAGTTTCTATAGGAGAGTAAAGCTATTGCTCTGGCAGCTTTTAAACCATTTGCCCCAGCGTTTTCTGAAGGTTCGGCGAAGGTATAATCAGCTGCTAATGCCATTCTCTGAGCTTCATTAAATGCTATTCCCCATGGAGAGTGAAACGCATTGGTACAAAGCAGAACTAAATTTTGAATTAGATGTGGTTGAAGTATTGCCCATTCCATCGCTTGTTGCCCTCCTAAAGAGCCTCCTATGCAGGTGTGTATTGATGAAATCCCCAAGAAATTTCTAAGAATTTCATGTGCTTTCACCATATCTCTAATAGTAACCTTTGGGAAAGTATTGTAGAATGGTTTTCCTTTTTCATCCTCTGTAAGCGGACCAGAGCTACCATAACAAGAACCAATAACATTGGCACAAATAATAAAATACTTTTCTGGATTATAATATTTTCCTTCCCCTACCAATTCTGACCACCAAGAAGAAGGGTCGCTATTAGCTGTTAGCGCATGACAAACCCAAATAATATTGTCTTTTGCTTCGTTGATTTGACCTATAGTGCTATATGCAATCTTTAGACTAGAAAGTTGATGCCCACTCTCTAATTGGAAAACTGAATTATAATTATAAATATGATTTTTCACAAAATAAAGTATAAATGAATAGGAATGACATTGGTGCTATCACAAGAGAAAAACTTGGATAAATCCTTAAATAACAATTTAATTAGGAAATTTTGGGGAGATTGTAAAATAAAATCAGGCATTCAAGTATTCAATTGGTAAATCATAATAATTTATATATCCCAAAATTGGGTAAGGATTTAGCACCTGGTTAAAACTGGTTGCTAGAGGTTCTTTGAGCCTTATCTCTCCCCTCTTCTTTATAAATCAATTACAGTAAAGTTTAGCAATTGACTTGATTAATTTTTTAAAATTAACAGATATAAATCTAATTTGCAATTTTAATTTCCACGAATAGGAATTATAATTCTAGCCATTGTTTGAAATGAGAAGCTTTCTCTCTGCTTACTACTACCTCTTTATTAGCAGGTGTTGGAGGTGTAAGAAATAGTTTGAGTTTACCATTGAAATAATTATGAATAGACTGAATAGCATTAATTTTTGAAATATACTGTCGATTAAGGCGAAAAAAGATTTTGGGATCTACCATTCCTTCTATCTCATCGAGAGAATAATCAAGAGGGTGTCTTTTGCCGTCCATGGTAATGGCGAAAACAAGCTTGTCTTCAGAGGAAAAATAAGCAATATTATCTGTTAAGATAGAAATCATCTTTTCACCAATTTTTATCAAAAATCGAGATTTATAATTTTGATTTAATTTCAAATCAACCAATAATCGCTCAATGTTTGAGCTATGGTCAATGCTTTTATTCTCGCTCAACTGTTTTTTTAGTTGGTGATATTTTTGTATTGCATTGTCTAATTCTTCTTGAACTACAGGCTTCAATAAATAATCTATTCCATTGTTTTTAAATGCTCTAAGTGCATATTCGTCATAAGCTGTAGTAAATATTATGGGACTAAGAATTGAAGTTTTATTGAATATTTCGAAGCTAATCCCATCCGCCAATTGAATATCCATGAATATTAGATCTGGGGCCGGGTTTTGACTAGTCCAAACAACTACTTGCTGAATACTATCTAAAGTAGCTAAGATTTCTATCTCTTTGGAACAAGTAATAATTAATTGTTTTAATCTTCTAGCTGCTGGAGATTCGTCTTCTACAATTAACACTTTCATATATAATGTATTTAGTCAACTTGATTATATCATTCTCAAAAAGTAACTCTATATTGTAAAACTGGAAATATCCCTAATTGATTCACTACTATAATTTGTTTTTTTTCAATGCTATATTTTTCAGTGAAAGGATTTTTTCTATTGATTACATTTTGAACATCAAAATACAACTCTTGGGTTATTTTTTTACCATTCCATCTAAAGCTAAGTTTTACATCTGGTCTGAAGTAATCTTGGAACTGACCTTCATAGGCTTTGTTTTCAATCCTAACTTCTTGATTTAACAACCTAGATTTTTCTATGTCGATAGGTGTGTATCTTCTTCCACCTGCCCAAGCAATTTTGAAATCAAGGGATATGGTAAATCTTGTATTTATTTTAAACTCTTTTCCTGCAAGGACATTAAGAATATGATTATTATTAAACCCAGTACCTCTCTGAACTCCATCACTTCCTGTATATAATGAATTAAAGATAGAATTTGTAATAAGAAAATAATACCCAGCATGATAAAATCTTTCGAGGGTAAGCTCAATACCGTAATTTTCTCCTTTACCATTATTAATCAAATTGTCTGGACTAGGGATGCCAAAGTCGGCTCCTGCATTAAGCATAGAGTAGGAAGAGGACTTCCGCTCTACAGCGGCATTGAAGATATACTGATAATAAGTTTCCAACTTTAATCGCATGTTTTTACTAAAAAGATAATCATATCCGAGCACAAACTGGTGGCTTCTTACAAATTCCAAGTCTTTGTTGCTTCTAAAATAACCAGAAGTACCTTGTCCAATTGGTGTTTCTTTAAAATATATTTGAAAAGGTTGCAACTGGCTGTGAAGACCATATCCAAAATTCAAAAACTGATTAGCTAATAATTGATATTTAAAGCCTATTCTTGGTTCTATTGCTTGTGTAGCATTGAAAGCAAAATATTGATATTGTAATCCAGTATTGAGTGTAATGTGTTCTGTAAACTTGTGTTGCCATTGGGCATAGCTTCTAATGAGCATACTTGCTCCTGTAAAATCCCTGAGCGTAAAAAATTGTGATTTGTTTCTAAGGATACTATCTGTAAGAGAAAAACTGTAGATATCAGCAAAATAGCCAATACTGAAGAAATTTTTTGAAGATAATTTATAGTTAAGCGATTGATTAAATGTGTATTTATATTGCTTAAATGTACTGCGATAAAGCACTTTGGCTTCACCAATAAATTTTCCTGAGGCGTCGCTAGGAAAGAAACGTCCGTTTTCGTCTTGGGGAATAGAATCTTGTGTAGCTATTGCAGTGCTTAAAGAACCTGCCAAGGAAGTCTTAAGGGAAGCCGAAGGATTAAAGAAAAAAACATGGTTCAAACCCACCACGCCCATTCCAGTATTAAAAGATTGATTATATCCTCTATCAGAATATAAGTCTGTACTGTCTGTTAGGTTCCCATCAACCCGCACATTGCTGATTCCACCTAAACCAAAAATACTGATTTTATTTTTTTGATTAATTGGCAAATCAATCTTAAAATTCAAATCTTGATATTGAGGAAGTGCACTAGTACCAAAGCTTATACCTATCATTTTAAATAATCCTAGAGTTGAATATCTATAATTTGCGAGATAAGAGGCTTTCGACTTCTTGGAAAATGGCCCTTCAAGACCAAACTCAAGTCCGTTAAAACCAATTTGTGCAAGATATTCTCTTTTCTCTAAATTACCTTTTCGCATTTTTAAATCAAATACTCCAGAAAGTGCATTTCCGTAATTGGCCGGGAATGCACTGGTAAGGAAGTCTGAGTTAGAAAGTACGTTGTTATTCAACATTCCAATCGGCCCTCCAGTAGTTCCATAAGCACCAAAATGATTAGGGCTTGGGATATCGATGCCTTCTAGTCGCCACAATAAACCAAGTGGTGAATTCCCTCTGATGATAATATCATTCCTTGCATCGCTTGTGCCACTTACCCCAGCAAAGTTCATTGCCATACGAGCAGGATCATTCAGACTACCACTATACCTACTGGTCTCTTCAATTGTAAATGAGCGTGCACTTACAGCGGCCATTTCATTGTTAGGCTTTGTTTTGTCTTTTTCAGCAGTAACTATTACTTCTTGGTTTTGGACAACTTGCTCTTCAAGTTCAAAATTAACAATGAGTTCTTTCCCTGCGGTTACTAGTAGATTCGAAAAAACTTGTTCTGTATAACCCAAGTAAGTAACCTTTATAAAATGACGTCCTATGGATACCTCAGAAATCTTAAAATCGCCATCTAAGTCAGTCGTGGTTCCTTTCATTGGATTAAGGCTGGTAATAGTCACTATAGCTCCTACTATGGGATACTGAGTTTGTTTATCTACCACTTTACCTCTAATATTTTGATATAAAGATTTCTTAATTGTTTTAGAGGAATCTCCAAGGCTTTGCTGTGCATGAGACAATGATGATTTACAAAATATAAATACTGTAAAACACAAGAATAATAGAATTCTAAACAGAGATAAAAAATTAGCCCACATAAGAAGCAAAGCTATTGTTAAGTATTAATTTAAAGAATGAATTTAACAAGTTAATTATTGATAAAATAATCTTTAGTTCCAATATTATCTATACCTCTAATTCAGAGGAAAAAAAATTAAAGAATTGTCAGAGTTTTTCATCTACACCAAGACCAAATAATGCAAAATCGTACTTAACTGGGTCTTGAGCATCAAACTTTTTAAGATTCTTGGTAAGTTCAAGAGCGGTATGCCAATCGGTAGATTTGCGTTTGATAAGCCCAAGCTTACGTGCTACCCTGTCTACATGAACATCACAAGGGCAAACTAATTGACTTGTTTTTATTCCTTTCCAAATCCCAAAATCTACCCCTTTATTATCCTTTCTTACCATCCACCTCAAAAACATATTTATTCTCTTACAAGAAGAGCTTTGTGCTGGAGAAGCCACATGCTTGTAGGTTCTAGTAGGAGCAAATTCATCATCAAAAAAAATATTTTTGAAATTTACTAAACCCATTTCTACAGAAGAAGATTTAGGGCTAAGCACCTTTGAAAAACATTGTTCTAGAGACTCATGCTTTTGATAATATTTTTGAAAAAAACTAAGAAAATACAATGCATCAGTATCATTAAAAGTTCGATGTTTAAAACCTAATAATTTTTTAGCATCAGATGCTTGATGATTTATTACAAAATCATGTGGCACACCATCCATTCTAGTAATGAGGTCCTTTGCTTTGTTGATGATAGTTTTACGTTGCCCCCATGCTAATATAGCTACCCAAAAACCCATGATTTCAATGTCTTGTTTTTTGGTAAATAAATGAGGTATTAGAATAGGATCTTCCTCAATAAATTTAAGGGAATTATATTGTTCATATTTTTGATCTAAGAATAACTTAAGCTCTGCAAATTTCATCGCACGATAAGATATTGATAGGAATTATACTTTATCTCCTTCATTGTTTTTTAATAAAAATCTTCTTCTTAAATCATTGATGATAAATTTCTTTTGTTCTGTAAAACTTGCTGGATGAACTTGCTCAAAAAGATTTTTCAACTCCTGCCATTTTGAAGGTAAAACAGATTTAAATTTTGATGAATCAATTTTTTTCTGAATACAATATTCTTCCCAAGTCATATTTGGTATATTTTATTTTGATTAAAAATCTTGCTGAAATTAACCATCAAATTTGTAATTTAGAATTAATATGTCAGTAAAGATTTCAGAACTTACCAAAATATATGGTAATCAATACGCTGTAAACAATATTTCCTTCGAAGTAAAAAAAGGAGAAATACTTGGATTGCTTGGTCCGAACGGAGCTGGCAAATCTACCACGATGAAAATTGCCACTTGCTACATTCCACCTACATCTGGGAACGTGGAAATATCAGGGTATAATGTCATAGATCAAGCGATGGAAGTTAAAAGAAAAGTTGGATATCTTCCTGAGCATAATCCATTATATTTAGATATGTATGTGTATGAATATCTTAATTTCATAGGAAGGGTTCATCAGCTAAAAGCTGCACAACTCCCCTCCAGAATTCGCCATATGATAGACATCACTGGGCTTGGTGTAGAACAAAACAAAAAAATAGGAGTATTATCAAAAGGCTACAGACAACGAGTAGGTCTAGCCCAGGCGCTCATTCATGACCCAGAGGTATTAATTCTAGATGAGCCTACTACAGGTCTAGATCCTAATCAAATTCTAGAAATTCGTAGTTTGATAAAAAATATCGGTAGAGAAAAAACAGTTATTCTTTCTACCCATATTATGCAAGAAGTGAAAGCCATTTGCGATAAAGTAGTAATAATTAATAAAGGAAAAATAGTCGCCAATGACCATATTAACAATCTATCAAAAGAACAAGAAAACACAAAAAAATTAATCGTAGAGTTTGACAAACCAATCCATATAGAATCAATACCCAAAGTAAATGGAATGATAAAAACAAATGCTATCTCTCCCCAAAAAATAGAAATAGAACATGATGGAAGCTTAGACATCAGAGCAGCACTTTCGCAACAATGTCAGTCAAATGGATTTCTAATTATTGGAATGACTCAAAAAGAAACCTCTATAGAAGACCTATTTAACCAATTAACTAATTAACTAATTAACCAATCAAATATCTCCTTATTATGAAAATATCAATAATACATCTAACCACCATCAAAACAGTCTTATTAATAACAATATGCTCGACCTTCAACCTATATAGTCAAATATTACCACCTGCACAGCCGATTCTAGGCCCTGGAGGAAAAACAGCTGAAATTCACTTAGGTTTTGATTCTGCATTTTATGGAGACAAAATAGAAAATCAATTTTGGCTCTTCGAACCCAAAACACCAAAACCAAGCAATGCACCTGTAGTATTCTTCTGGCATGGTACCTACACAGGTAAAGCTCGTGAGTTAGGTGCTGTTCTTGCATCTGACCTTTTTGAGTATGTAAAAAGAGGTTATATAGTAGTAGCACCCCTATATCAACATGGCTCTTACGAACCAACTGCTTCAAAAAAAATAGAACTATTCGGTTCAATCACTAAAGCAGCATTAGCAGAATTAGAAAAACCTGGACATATCACACCTCAAAAAAACAAAGAAGGCTTGATTAACTACGGTTGCGTTGGTTATTCTCTAGGAGGAATGATATTTGCAGGAGCAAACAACTACCAAAAATTAGGAATCCACGCGCCTTTGGCATTAGTAGGTGTTTTACCATTTGGTCATCAAGAACATACCCCATACTCTAATATTCCAACTTCTACCAAAGTAGCACTTATATCAAGCGACTCAGACATGGACTTCTTGAAAGTGCAAGCTGACAATATGCACTGGCCAGGTCTTGCCCACATCCCCTGTAAAAACAAAGTCTATGTTTACGCTCAATCAGGTAACGGACTTACCGCAGACCACCTTTTTCCTCTACGAATTGCCATCAATTCGTTAGATTATTTTGTGGCATGGAAATACACCTTTGGAATGATGGATTGTGCCCTTCAAAATAAAAATTGCGAATACGTTCTTACAAATCGTGACAGTATCACCTTTACAGGACTTTTTTCAAACCAAAAACCTGCAAAACCACTGATAATAAAAGATGGTGCTTGTGATGCTGTAACCTCTCTTATTAAAAACAACAACGCCATTGTCAACAATGAAATTTCGTATCAAAATCCAGTAAACAAACAACTCTCTATTCACTATCGTTCCAAAGGTAGTTACGAAGCGAAAATAATCGATATGAATGGCCTACTTCGTCTTTCAGAAATGAGTGCAGACCAAACTCAAAACATAAATACTTCTAATTTAAAACCTGGTATTTACTTATTAGAAATCACAAACGACAATGAAATCATAAAAAGAGATAAAATAATTATTGAATAGCTACCCTATATTTCATTAAATCATCGAGCACAATTAATTTTACTAAAAAATTGTGCTCGATGATATTTTAAAAGAAACCATGAATTTTTTAAAATCTAAAAACAGCAAAATTCTATCTATTTTAATATGTTTCTATTTGGGGCTTGCCCCCAAATTATATGCACAAAACACTCTAATATTTAAAGACAGTGTACTTTACATCGGTAAAAAAGATGTTACCCAAAACAAAAATTTTTACAAGATTTCCTCTAAGCTCAACACCAAATTTCTACCTAAAAACAGCATCATTAAAATAACGATTATAGATTCAAATTCTACACAGTTCGGATACATCAATTCAAAAAGAAAATTCATCATCCCACCCATATACGATACCATCATCAATGATAGCAACCCTAACAGAATACTATTAGGACGATATTTTCCAGAAATAGCACCCGAACAACTCTTTATAGGAATCATCGACTTGCAGAACAACCCTATTATTCCTGTATCATTTACCGAAATTTCAAAATCTAACAATGGAATTATTCCAGTAAAAACCAGAAAAAACTTATGGGGTTTATACGATACTTCAGGAAGACTAATTCATGAACCCGAATTAGACAGCATTAAATTCACCGCTAAAAAAGGAGTTTGGGTAAGAAAACATGGGAAATGGGGATTGGTCAATGAGTTCGGGAAATACAGTATTCCTTTAAAATATAAATTCGTCCAGCCCGATACTGGCGACTACACATTAGCAACCAAATTCAGCACTTTTGATTACGTGAATATCAAATCTGAAAAAGAATTTTCTATAGACTGCGATAGTATAATTAACTTTTCGAAAGGTTATTACCTCTACTATCAAAATGAGAAATGCGGATTAAAAAACATCAAAGAAGATACCAAGCCCATATACTCTAAAGTAGGCAAAGTAATTAACCAAAAAGCTATTGCTTGTAAAAGCGGGAAGTGGGGAATCATTAACCATTTAGGAAAAGTAAAACTCCCTTTTCAATACGATAGTATTCAAATAGATCATTCAGAATATATAAGATTGATGAAAAACAACTTTTGGGGCATGGTGAATGGCATCAATTTTCAAAAAATCCCCTACCAATACCAACAACTAAAAAACTATTCTAATGGTATGATTGCCGCATTAGGCAACGAATCGAAATGGGGATACCTTAATATAGTTGGCGATACAGTCATTCCATTTCAATTTGAAGAAGCATCTGATTTCGCTTATGGTCTAGCCACAGTTAGAATCAACGATAGTAGCTACATTATCAATAAAAAAGGTTTAGTAATGGTCGCTCCTAAAGACATGCCAAGATTCTCACAAGGAGCAGGAACTATTCACAACAACCAAGCTATTCAATATAACTTTCCAATAGAATATTATGAAAACTATACAAAAATTGCCAATGGATTATGTTTAGTAAGCTGTGCTAATAAATACGGCATTCTTGGAAAAGAAGCACAAGAACTTTTTCCACCAATTGGCGACACGGTAATTTATGACAAAGAACATCAGGTAGTTATTTTTCATTGCGATACTATGGCAGGGGTAGTAGATATTTATAACAATTATAGACATCCATTATTTTATAATTTTGATACCATCCACCAATATTCACAGAACTGTGCCCTCGCAAAAAAAAATGGGTATTATGGAGGTATAGATTTATCAAAAAACATTAGGGTTGCTCCTCAGTACGAACAAATGAAAGATTATCATGATGGTAAATGGGGCATAACTTTGCAAGGTAAATGGGGTTTCATAGATTTGAACGAAAACATAGTAGTCCAACCAAATTATGACGACATTCAGCCCTTTAATGGAGCAGCCGGTGGCATTAAATACAAAGGCAGATGGAACTTAATTTCAGACCAAGACAAAGAACTTAACACCACCACATACGACAGCATAGCACCCACCCCATTCAAATCTTGGGTACTATTCCTAGATGGAAAACAAGGACTAACAGATACTACTGGAAAAGAAATCATCGTATGCAGATACGATAAAATAAAAGACCTCGGCAATGGATGGATTCAGGTCTGGAAAAACAACAAAACAGGAATTATGGATAGGTTTCAAAATTTTCTAATGCCTATCGTATACGACAAATTTAGCTTCGATGAACTAAATCAAATTTTTATTTTTAATGAAAAAGAAAAAAAGGTTTTAATAAAATAATTCAAAAATATTAATAATTCTACATTAGCTTATAAAATAAGGGCAATAAAGAGAATTTTAACCCTTATCTATCTTTCTTACTTTAATTTCTAACTACAATTAAATCACAAAACATAAGAATGTTGAAAAGTATTTAATTTGTTCAAACCATGCATAAATCATTGGTATTTCATATTTCATCAGACGTAATTAATATAAATAATTAATTATCAATAAAATATTCAAATTTTAAAAATCTATTAGTATAGGTTTGTGGATAAAATACTTTTTGAGTTTTAGCTACTTTGGCTCATATTTGTAAACATCAAGTAAGCCTATTATTATATGTGTTTTTGAGTTTTGCACTCAACAACGAATGCCGAATCGCTAATAAGTATTTATTCTTCTAAATACAAAAAAATAATTTAGTTTGATTCAAATAAATAGTTGCAATTATACCATTTGATTATTATATTGATATAACCTAAAATTATCATGAGCGAAATAGAAGAACCAATACTAAAAGAAAATAAAAATCGATTTGTTTTATTCCCTATTCAGCACGACGATATATGGCAAATGTATAAACAAGAGGAAGCTAGTTTTTGGACAGCTGAAGAAATAGACTTATCTCAAGACCTTTCAGATTGGGAAAAACTCAATGATGGAGAAAGACATTTTGTTTCGCATGTACTTGCATTTTTTGCTGCAAGCGACGGGATAGTAAATGAAAATCTTGCACAAAATTTTCTAGAAGAAGTTCAATATCCAGAAGCAAAATGCTTCTATGGTTTTCAGATTATGATGGAAAATATTCATTCTGAAACCTACTCATTACTTATAGACACCTACATTAAAGACCCAAAAGAAAAAAATAAACTTTTCAATGCCTTAGAAACTGTGCCTTGTGTAGGTAAAAAAGGAGAATGGGCACTAAAATGGATTGGCAATGGTAGTTTTGCTCAAAGAATTATTGCCTTTGCCGCAGTAGAAGGGATATTTTTCTCTGGAAGTTTTTGTTCTATATTTTGGCTAAAGAAGAGAGGTTTGATGCCTGGTCTTAGCTTTTCTAATGAGCTTATTTCAAGAGACGAAGGACTACACTGCGATTTTGCGTGTTTGCTTTACACCAAGTATATCACCAACAAATTACCTGAAGAACAAGTTATAGACATCATCAGAAATGCAGTGGAAATAGAGCAAGAATTCATAATAGATGCACTTCCCGTTGCCTTAATAGGAATGAATTCAAAACTCATGTCGCAGTATATAGAATTTGTAGCAGACCGCCTACTAGACGCTTTGGGTTGTAAGAAGATATATAATGTTAGTAATCCTTTTGATTTTATGGAAATGATTTCCTTGCAAGGGAAAACAAATTTCTTTGAAAAAAGAGTTGCCGAATACCAAAAAGCTGGAGTAATGTCTGATAATACCGATGCCCATAAATTTAGTATTGACGAAGACTTTTAATATCATTTTATAAATTTTATTTTTTACAAAAACACAACACCTAAAAATATGTTAGTAGTAAAGAGAGACGGACGAAGAGAATCCGTAAGGTTTGACAAAATAACTGCAAGAATAGAAAAACTATGCTATGGGTTGGATATGCGTTTTATTGACCCAATAGATGTTTCTAAGAAAGTCATTGATGGTCTTTATGACGGTGTAAGCACAGAAGAGCTAGATAAATTAGCTGCTGAAGTTTCAGCATCTCTTACTACCAAACATCCAGATTATGCTACTCTAGCCGCAAGGATAGCTATATCTAACTTACACAAAGTTACTAGCAAGTCTTTTTCAAATACCATAAAAAGACTATATACCTATGAAGACCCTCATACAGGTGAAAACGCTTCGCTTATCTCTAAAGAAGTATATGAAGCTGTTCGCAAGCATGCCTCATTGCTAGATTCTAGTATTATTTATGACAGAGACTTCAACTACGATTATTTCGGATTCAAAACATTAGAGCGTTCCTATCTGCTAAAGCTAGATGGAAAAATTGTAGAAAGACCTCAGCACATGCTTATGCGTGTTTCGATAGGAATTCACTACAACAATGTAGATGCCGCCATAGAAACCTACAACTTAATGTCGGAAAAATGGTTTACCCATGCTACACCTACTTTATTTAATGCTGGTACACCAAAGCCACAGCTCTCTTCTTGCTTCTTGCTTACAATGAAAGACGATAGCATAGATGGAATATATGACACACTAAAACAATGTGCTAAAATATCGCAATCAGCTGGAGGTATAGGCTTGAGTATTCATACAGTAAGAGCTACAGGATCATACATCAAAGGAACAAATGGAACTTCCAATGGTATTATCCCAATGTTGCGTGTTTTCAATGATACTGCAAGATACGTAGATCAAGGAGGAGGAAAAAGAAAAGGAGCATTTGCTATATATATTGAACCATGGCATTCCGATATATTTGAATTCTTAGACCTTAGAAAAAATCATGGGAAAGAAGAAATAAGAGCGAGAGATTTATTCTATGCACTTTGGGTTTCAGACTTGTTCATGAGAAGAGTAGAAGAAAATTCTGACTGGTCTTTATTCTGCCCCAACGAAGCTCCAGGACTAGATGAAGTATATGGTAAAGACTTTGAAGCCTTATATGAGAAATATGAAAAAGAAGGTAGAGCTAGAAAATCAGTAAAAGCACAGGATTTATGGTATGCTATTCTTGAAGCACAAGTAGAAACAGGCAACCCATACATGCTCTTTAAAGATCACGCCAATAAAAAATCTAATCAAAAGAATGTAGGAACTATCAAGTCTAGTAACCTATGTACTGAGATTATGGAATATACTTCTCCTAAAGAAGTAGCTGTATGTAACTTGGCATCTTTAGCCCTACCAAAATACATCATAGATGGAAAATTTGATCATCAAAGACTATACGAAGTTACTTATGTAGCTACTAAAAACCTTAACAGAGTAATAGACATTAATTACTACCCAGTTGAGGAAGCTCGCTACTCTAATTTACGCCACCGCCCTATTGGCTTGGGTGTTCAGGGATTAGCAGATGTTTTCATTCAACTAAGAATGCCATTCGAATCAGAAGAAGCTCAGGGTTTGAATAAAGACATTTTTGAAACAATCTATTTTGCTGCAATGACTGCATCAAAAGACCTATCAAAAATAGATGGTCCATATGAAACATTCAAAGGATCTCCAGTATCCAAAGGTATCTTCCAATTTGATATGTGGGGAGTTACGCCAAACAGTGGACGCTGGGATTGGGACAGCCTGAAAAAAGAAGTAAAACAACATGGAGTTAGAAATTCTCTTCTTGTAGCTCCTATGCCTACAGCATCTACCTCTCAAATTCTAGGAAATAATGAATGCTTCGAACCATACACTTCTAATATCTACACTAGAAGAGTATTATCAGGAGAATTCGTAGTAGTAAATAAACATTTACTAAAAGACCTTGTAAATCTTGGATTATGGAACGATAAAATGAAAAACAAGCTTATCGCTGCCAATGGTTCCGTTCAAAACATTACAGAAATTCCACAGAATTTAAAAGACTTATACAAAACTGTTTGGGAAATCAAACAAAAGACCTTAATCGACATGGCTGCAGACAGAGGAGCATTCGTTTGTCAAAGTCAAAGCCTAAACATTCACATGATTGATGTGAATTTTGGAAAGCTTACCTCTATGCACTTTTATGCTTGGAAAAAAGGATTAAAAACAGGTATGTATTATTTGAGAACAAAAGCAGCTGTAGATGCTATCAAATTTACAGTAGAAAAACAAGCCGAAGTTCCTTTAGAGCCAATTATCAATTCAGATACTGTAAAAGCAACCCAAGAACAATTAGCAAAAAAACAAGCCGATATGGTCTGCTCTCTAGATAATCCAGAGGGTTGCGAATCTTGTAGCGGTTAATCCAAAAATTACTATATAAAAAAGCCCAATAGCAAAATACTATTGGGCTTTTTTGTGACCTTAGCCTTTTAATCAGAACAAACCAACTCGATATGAAAAAATACACCTACATTATATCACAATCGATAATAAGCATATTCATCGTCTTCAATATATATTTAGGAATTACCGACCAATGGGTGATCTATAAAATACTATACCATAACTTAGCAGACTTAGACGACTATAAAATTTTCACCAATAGACCCATCGTTAATCATTCTAAAGAAAAATTCGATTGGAAAAAAAGTAACACTCCAGTAGTACTTTCCTCCGAAACTAATAAGCTACTTCAACAATTAGAAACAACCGCATTACTAATTGTTAGAAACGATACCATATTATTAGAGAAGTACTATCTTGGATACGATAGCACTAGCATATCCAACTCTTTTTCGATGGCTAAAAGTTATGTAAGTACACTCATCGGCATTGCATTAAAACAACAATTAATAAAGTCTCTAGACCAAAGCGTAGGAGAATTTCTAGTTGAATTTCAAACACAAGAAAAATCAAAAATCACGCTCCGAAATTGCCTTATGATGAGCTCAGGATTGAATTGGAAAGAAGATTATCTCAATCCTTTTAGCAGCGTTTCACAAGCTTATTATGGAGATGATATTCAAAAATTGATTTATAAATTAAAAGCAACACAGCCCTCTGGAATCCGATTTGAATACAAAGGAAGCGACACCCAAATTTTAGCACTAGTATTAGAAAAAATTTACCAGAAAAGTTTATCAGAAATCACTTCCGAGCAACTCTGGACACCCCTAGGAGCAGAACATTCCGGATTATGGAGCCTAGACAAACAAAATGGAAAAGAAAAAGCATCTTGTTGTTTAAATGCCACAGCGAGAGATTTTGCATTACTTGGCTTACTCTATCTCCGTAAAGGCAACATCAATCTTACTCAAATTATAGACAGCAGCTATATTTCCATATCCACGAGCCCAATAAATCTTCCCGATAAAAACAAGGCTACGACTAATTACTACGGTTATCAATGGTGGCTACTGCCAGAATTTGGAAATGAAAACATTTATTATGCTAGAGGTGTGGGTGGTCAATATATTATCGTGATACCCAGTAAAAATGTCATCATTGTAAGACTTGGCAAAAAGCGTGGAAAGAAGAAAGAAAGTTCCTTCGAGGAAGTTTTTCAGCTCGTCAATGAAATAAAAAAGTAAGTTAATCGTAGAATTAATTAGGCAAAGTAATTTTACTTGTACTACTCCAAATATTTGTTCTTAGCCAGTTATTTTGCTAATTTAAGACTCAATTATTCAACCATAGAAAGCATAATTCATTATATTATTTATAGAACATCATGAAAAAGAAACTTATTATTATCGGCAGTATTATTGCTTTCTTCCTATTAAGCTTAGCACTTATCCCTATTATCTTCAAAGATAAAATCAAAGCGGCTATAGATAAAGAGCTAAGCAACACCCTTAATGCTCAAATAATATTCGACTTCGATAAATTTAGTCTCTCCATTTTTCGAAACTTTCCCAACATTACCATAAGCATAGAGGACTTTGGTCTTATCGCCAAGCAAGCAGAGTTCAATGGAGACACTTTATTTGCTTCAAAAAAAATGAGCTTTGTAGCAGACATAATGAGTGTAATCAGTGGAGAAAAGATAAGTGTAAAAAGTATTTATCTAAATCAACCCTACATAGCCACATTAACTGCAAAAAATGGAGTAAATAGCTGGGCAACGCTAATGATAAGCAATCCCAATGATACATTAAAAAACGAAGATACCACTCAAAGTAAATTTGCTGTCAATATTGAGAAATGGGAATTACAAGATGCTACAATTATTTACGATGATGCCACCATGCCTATTTATGCAAAGATAAATCACCTTAACCACACTGGCTCTGGTAACCTCACTCAAGAAATTGCAGATGTAAAAACAAGCACTAGCACCCCTGATTTCTTTCTTAGCTTTGACAACGTTACCTATTTCAACAAACACAGCTTCAATGCAAAGTTCAATGTAAACACCAATTACACAAAAGGAGACTATAAATTCTTAGAAAACGAAATCGCTATCAATGATTTTAAAATGAACTTCGATGGTACAGTTTCAATGCCTAAAGACGAAATCATTATGGACATCAAATTTAAAGCCCTTGAAACTGAATTTAAGCATTTGATTTCATTGATTCCTTCTGTGTTTATGAAAGATTACGACAAAATAAAAACTGATGGGAAGCTAGCATTTGACGGTTATGTAAAAGGTAAGAGCAGCGAAAATAGTACCCCTGGCTTTGGTCTTAACCTTAAAATCAATGATGGAATGCTACAATACCCAGATTTACCTACAGCGATAAAAAACATTAAAACCGATATTAGTGTAGATAATGCCAACGGAATAACTCAGAACATGATAATCAATATCAAACAATTCCATATGGATATGGGCTCTAACCCAATAGATGCAAGAGCACTGATAGAAGGTATAGAGCCATATAAAATAGATGCAGATGTAAGTGCCAGAGTTAATTTAGAAGAAATCACCAAAATTTATCCACTTGAAGGAGTTTCGCTCAAAGGGCTATTCAATCTTAAAGTCAAAGCAAATGGGACTTATAGCGACACACTAAAACTTATGCCAGTGGTAGATGCCAAAATGAATTTAGAAAAAGGATATGTGAAGTCTAAAGATATTCCAGCACCATTAGAAGATGTTCATTTTGATATATCTGCCACCAGTGCTAGTTCTACTTCAAGCACCAAAATTTGGATTAACGACTTCAATATGATATTTGAAAAACAACCTTTTGCAATAAAAGCATACTTAGAAAATCTAGATAACATCGCTTATGATGTAAAACTAAAAGGACTTATAGACCTCACAAAGCTTACAAAGCTCTACCCAATAGAAGGAACCACCTTATCTGGAAGTATCAACGCAGATATTGCTACCAAAGGTGTAATGTCTGACATAGAAGCAGGAAAATACGACCGCACAAGCACAAGCGGAACTATGGAAATAAACAACTTAAAATATCTAAGCCAAGACTTACCCCAAGGCTTATCTTTAAGCAAAGCAAATTATACGCTTAGCCCTGAAAAAATGAATATCCAACAAATGGATGGATTCTTAGGAAAAAGCGATATCAGCATAAAAGGATACTTCGCCAATTATATGGGATACCTCTTTGGTCATAAAGACACCACTCTAAGAGCCAGTATTAGCTTTTCTTCTAAACAATTTGATGTGAATGAATGGATGACACCAGAAGACCCAAATGCCAAAACTACCGAACAAACAACGACAGGAGTATTTGAAGTACCCAAAGATATCGATTTTGCACTCAACACCTCTATCAACAAAGTGCTCTATACCAATATGGTGCTAGACCAGCTTAGTGGAAATATCTTCATGAAACAAGGAATAGCCAAAATGGAAAAACTCAAATTTAATATCCTTGGTGGAGCATTCTTATTTACTGGCTTATACAATAGTCAGAATATTCAATTGCCCACTTTTGATGTTTCTGAAATGAAAATAGACAATATGTTAATTTCCGATGCCTATAAAACTTTTAACACTGTAAAATCTATTGCTCCTATAGCTGAAAACATGAAAGGAGCAATTTCTCTTGCAATGAATATGAAAGGAAATATTAGCAATGAAATGATGCCTGTTTACAATACCTTAAACGGGGCTGGGAATGCTAAAATAGCTTCTGCAGAACTTTCTGGAAATAAGATGATGAATGGACTAGGAAAAATGACAGGGAAAAACCTAGACCCACTAGCGATGAAAGATGTAGCTATTAAATTTCAGATTATAGATGGAAAGGTAGTCACACAACCCTTTGATATCAATGCAGGAGGAATTAAGATGAACCTTGGAGGGAGCAATGCCCTAGATGGCAAAATTGATTATAATGTAAAAATGGACTTGCCTGCTGGTGCTGTAGGTGCAGCGGCAAATAACGCTGTTGCTAACCTACTCGGAAAACCAGCCAGCAACAACCAAAATATTAAACTAGATTTCAAAGTTTTGGGAGATTATAATAGCCCCAAAATAGCTCTCATCGGGAGCAATGCAGGACAAGCGGCAAAAGAATCGGTAAAAGCGGCTGTGGTAGATAAGGCAAAGGAGACGATTCAAAACAACGAGCAAGTACAAAAAGCACAAGCCGAAGCAGATCGAATCAAGAAAGAAGGAGAAGCCAAAGCACAAGCCGAAGCAGATCGAATCAAAAAAGAAGCAGATGATAAAATCAAAAATGAAGCGGAGAAATTAAAGAAGGAAGCAAAAAAGAAATTTGGGTTTTAAAAAAAATTCTATTGGGTGTTGCTTCAATAGAATCTTAATCCTTAAATATAATTATAACAAAAAGTCATTTCATTTTTAGCTTAAAATTTATTTTATATTGATTGAAATATTAATCAATCAATTATAGTTAATTTATATTTCGATATTTTTGAACAATAATTTAAAAATTTGAACTTAAATACTATGACTATTAAAAAAACAATAATGATGATACTAGTTCTAGGAACAGCTATCGTAGTATCGTGTAAAAAGAAAGATGACCCAGCGCCTACAGCTGCAACTACAACCGCAGGAACTACAACTTCGGGAACTACAACCTCAGGAACTACAACCTCAGGAACTACAACTTCGGGAACTACAACTTCGGGAACTACAACTTCGGGAACTACAACTTCGGGAACTACAACCTCAGGAACTACAACTTCGGGAACTACAAGTGGATCCACAACAATTTCTACCTCTACAAAAACCTCTTTATTAATTGGGAAAAATTGGAAATTGACAGCTTCTACTACTGCAATTGGTACTGCTGCTCCTATTGACGACTATGCTATTATGGAAGCTTGCGAAAAAGATGATATAATAGTATTTTCTGCAGCATCGCCTACTGCATTAAGTGGCACTGTAACCACTGATGTAAAAATAAAATGCGACCCTACAGAAATGAATGAGACTCAACCGTGGTCTTTCAATGCCTTACAAACAGAAATAATTATAAATGGTGCACCTGCAAAGATTATTGAATTAACAGCAAAAACTTTAAAGCTTTCTATTTCTTTAACAGATCCCAGTATTGGTAGCTCTACTTCTATTCTAACATTGACTGCTCAGTAATCTAAAACTGTTTTTTCACATAAAAAAACCCTCGGCAAGCTGAGTGTTTTTTATGTGAAAAAAAAATAATTTAAATAGAAATATTCATCAATTCTTTCAAATCGGCGTCTTCAATTTGTTTACGTTGATCAGCCATATCTAAGAAATTTTTATAGATTTCATCCAATTGTGGCTTGTCTATTTGATAACCTAGTACTTGAAGGCGGTAACCCAAAGCTGCTCTACCACTTCTGGCTGTCAATACAATAGAAGACAAATCTGCACCAACATCTTCTGGGTTTATGATTTCATAATTTTCTCTATGTTTCAAAAAACCATCTTGATGTATTCCAGAAGAATGGGCAAAAGCATTTTTACCAACTATGGCTTTATTGGCTTGAACTGGCATTTTCATCAACCTTTGAACTAATTGGCTAATTGGGTAGAGCTGCTTAGTATTAATATTGGTCTCTAAATTAAGGCTTGGATGACATTTGATAATCATAGCCACTTCTTCAAGAGAGGTGTTACCAGCTCTTTCACCTATTCCATTGATAGTGCACTCTACTTGCCTAGCTCCATTGGCAAGTGCGGCTACTGCATTGGCGGTTGCCAATCCTAAATCGTTATGACAGTGGGCAGAAATAATAGCCTTATCTACATTTTTCACATTGTCCATCAAATATTTAATTCTTTCTCCAAATTGCCATGGCAATGTATATCCAGTAGTATCGGGTATATTGACCACTGTAGCTCCTGCTGCTATTACCGCTTCTACCATTTGGGCAAGAAATTTTATATCTGCTCTTCCTGCATCTTCACAAAAAAATTCTATGTCTTCTACATACTTTTTAGCATATTTTACAGCAGCTACACCTTGCTCTATTACCTTTTCTCTGGTAGTTCGTAGCTTGTGCTCTATATGAATATCTGAACTTCCTATACCAGTATGAATACGCTTTCTTTTGGCGTATTTCAAAGCCGCTACTGCACTATCTATATCTATCTCTTTTGCTCTGGTAAGTGCACAAATTATAGGTTCTGAAACAGCTTTAGAGATTTCCACTATAGAATTAAAATCTCCTGGACTTGAAATAGGAAATCCTGCTTCGATAACATCTACTCCTAATAATTCGAGTGCTTTAGCAACTTCTATCTTTTCTTGAGTATTTAACTGACATCCCGGAACCTGCTCACCATCTCTCAAGGTAGTGTCAAAAACATAGACTTTATTTCCCATAAATATTGTAAATAAATTAATTGATAGTCATTAAAAAGCCATTCCCTTTTGTTGAGAATGGCCTTAGAATATAATTCAAATTCATTACCCAACAATTATTAATGTTGTAAATTTTAGCAACTTACTATATAAAGATGAAAGGTAAAGAGAAATCATTTTTTAAACTTTAGTTGATTATATGCCTTGGCAATAATACAAAAATAAAGAATTTAATTTAATAACAGAATGCTTTCCATTTTTTTTAAAAAAGAATTTATGATAGTAAGCTAACTATATATAAGCTTACTATCAGTAAATTATTTATTTACAGCAAAGATTAACCGTGAATTGAAGAAAAACCATTTTCACCATCAAAAGTGTAAAGATTCTCGGTCTTAATCACATCATAACCATGCTGAGTTATTTTGCTCAACAGTTCTATTATTTTTTCATTCGTAATGTTTTCTCCTTTGGGATGTAAAAATCTACAACGCCAATGGTCAGTACAGAATGTTTCGGGCATACCATTAGGCCAAACCTTTACCCCTCTATTAGAAATTACTGAAAGCTCTAAATCTGGCAAGTTTGCATTGGCAAGCATTTTACCTAAATCATCTGGACTTCCTTTATCCCAATCTAAAAAGACATCTGAACCAACCAACTTTTTATCTGCCTTATAAGTAGAAAAACTTGTTTTAATCTGTTTAGTAAAATTAGAATAAGCTACTTTTGGCAAAGTGCTGGGAGATTTACCTAAATTAGCAATAACTGCTTGTGCGAATTCTTTGGTACCCACTTTCATTGTACTTACACCTTCTCTATAAATATCATAAGTATGAATACCTTGTTCCATAGTGTAAAGCCAAGCATTATGTACTTTAGTAGCTATTTCTGCTTGTTTTATATGTACAAGCATCATTACTGCTCCTAGCAATAAACCTGAAGGGTTAGCAAGATTTTGACCTGCACGTTTTGGTGCCGAACCATGAATGGCTTCAAACATAGCACAATGCTCTCCTAAATTTGCAGAACCTGCCAAACCCACTGAACCAGTAATTTGAGCAGCTACATCAGATAAAATGTCACCGTACAAATTTGGCATAACTATAACATCAAATATTTCTGGAGTATCCGCTAACTTGGCTGCTCCAATATCTACTATCCATGCATCGTTTTCAAGCTCTGGGTATTCAAGAGCTATTTGATCAAATATTTTATGAAACAAACCATCGGTCATTTTCATAATATTATCTTTAATAAACACACTTACTTTCTTACGATTGTTTGCCTTGGCATATTCAAAAGCATATCTGATTATCTTCTCTGAACCTGGCTGTGTGATTAATTTCAAACACTGATATACTTGGTTGGTCTGGCGATGTTCTACACCTGCATATAAATCTTCTTCATTCTCACGAACTATTACTACATCCATTTTAGGGTGCTTGGTGTGTACATAAGGATAAAACGAAACGCATGGTCTTACATTAGCATATAATCCTAACACTTTTCTGGTCGTAACATTCAGACTTTTAAATCCTCCACCTTGAGGAGTGGTTATAGGAGCTTTGAGAAATACTTTTGTGCGTCTTAAAGATTCCCATGAAGAAGGCTCTATACCAGTGGTTAATCCCTTTAAATACAACTGTTCTCCAATTTTAATCTCTTCCATTTCAATAGATGCACCAGCAGCTAAAATAATATCTAAGGTTGCTTGCATTATTTCTGGACCAATTCCATCTCCATATGCAACTGTAATAGGTGTTTTCATTGTTTTTTAAGTTAAATTGATAATTTAATAGTAATACTGTTTTGCAATAATAGTAATACTTTTATATTTGATAAAATATATTTAAAAAAAATTCATCTTCTAAACTAACTATGAACATGGAATCTTTTATAGCAGAACTAATTATTAAGCATTTTGTTCAATATAAAGAAGATTTTTTAAATAGTTGCAAGAATGCAAAAATACGATTTGAAGAAAGAGAATGGGATAATGACCCAGCTACTACAGCTCTGCGGCTAAAACTTTATGATTATTATATTGAAAACCTAAGTCAAGAAGTAAAAAGGCATATTGGTTTACCAAGTTTAAGCTACTGGAAAGAAATAAAAATTGCATTTAAAAACTCATTAAACAAATTTGAATTTCCTGAGCATGCTAGAAGCTTTTTTAATTCATTAACAAGAATGTTCTATTACCTAGAATATTATGAGAGAGATATTTATTTCGAACTAGAAGAAGATACCAAGAGGATTGTAGGTTTAAAAAACTTTTCTATCAATAAAAACTTAAAAGATAGTGCTCATTTTTTTTCTAAGATCAATTGGAATGTAAAACATCAAAATCTGTATTATGACACTGAATACCTGATTCAAGCTTTGGCTGGAAATAAAAATTCTGATTTTAAAATAAATTTAGAATTTTATCCTGAATTGTTCTATCGCAATAAGAAAGCTTATTTACTGGGCTTTCTTTATAGAAAACATAGTAACACCAAACAAACAAGAAGTGAAAAAAGCGTTTGAATTCACAAGGTCATACTTTTGGGTATGGGCACCAGATGCGGTGGGCTTGGTAAACTATTTATCTATGTTAATGCCTTCAAAACCCAGAGAACAGTTATTTATCAATATTGGATATATCCGACATGGAAAATCAGTGATGTACCACTGTTTGATGGGGAAACTAAAAACTGGAAATACAAAAATTATATCAGCTCCTGGTGTAAAAGGCTTAGTAATGCAAGTATTTACTATACCCAATTATCATTTAGTATTTAAGATAGTAAAAGACAAAGCAAGCCCACCTAAAAATGTAACCAAATACCATGTAAATGAACGTTACCAATTTGTGTCTCACCACGATAGAGTAGGAAGATTAGCAGATACACAGCAATTTCATTATCTTATACTTAATAAAGAATGGTTTGATGACCAATTGCTCGATGAGCTAAGTAAGCAATCCTCAGAAGAAGTTCTATTAGAAAATGAGATAGTCATCATCAAAAACGTCTATTTAGAACGTAAAATGGTTCCCCTTGATATTTATATAAAAGGAGAAGACCAAAGAAAATCAATTGAAGCAATAATAGATTATGGTAATGCGATTAAAGAACTGGCAGAGGCGAATATTTTCCCTGGAGATTTGTTAATAAAAAACTTCGGAGTAACACCAGATGGTAGGGTAATATTTTATGATTATGACGAAATAACAAAGGTAACGGATTGCAATTTTAGAACTTTCCCAGAATATAACGATGATGATGATATGGACTACTTCTCAGCAGAGCCAAGCTATCATGTAGCACCAGAAGATGTATTTCCCCAAGAGTTTGAAAAATTCTTAATTCCCAATGGGACATTAAAAGATGTATTCATCAAACATCACAAAGAATTATTTACTGCAAGGTTTTGGCAAGATTTGAAAGAAGATCTAGAAATAACTAATCTAAAGGATAAATAGATGCTTCGTAAAATAATAGTTTGAAGGATTTGCTGAATCAAGATTTTTTTAATAACCTTATTTTTTAAATAATTTATTAAGAATAATACAATGTACACCTACACCTATTTATATCATTTCACAAATAATATTTTTCTTAAAATAGGCTGCTCAGCGAAGGATGCCGAAACAGCAACCAAAGCTCTTTTATCTGCTGACCTTAGAGGCGTAGATTCGCATGGGATAGCAAGACTTGTCGGATATGTAAGGCTTTGGGAGGCTGGCAGAATCAATCCCAAACCTAATATAAATATTGTACACGAAACCCCCAGCACAGCAGTAGTAAATGGAGACGCTGGACTCGGTCTAGTAGTAGCACCTGCTGCTATGCAAATCGCAATAGAAAAAGCAAAAAATGTAGGTACAGGCTGGGTCTCTGTAAAAAACTCTAATCATTTCGGCATAGCAGGATATCATGCAATGATGGCTTTAGATAGCGATATGATAGGTATTGCTATGACTAACGCAAGCCCACTTGTAGCTCCTACTTTTTCGATAGAAAGAATGCTAGGTACTAATCCTATTGCAGTAGCAATTCCAGCGGGCACTCAACCTCCTTTTGTAGCAGATATGGCTACCACTACTGCAGCCAACGGTAAGCTTGAAATTCTTCAACGTAAAAAACAACAAGCCCCAGACGGATGGATTCAGGATAACAATGGAAAGGGAAGTACAAATCCTGACGAACTAAAGAATGGGGGGGCTTTGCTTCCTCTTGGTGGAGATAAAGACGGGGGCAGTCATAAAGGGTATTGTTTGGGAGCTATTGTAGATATATTCTCAGCAATTTTCTCTGGAGCGAATTATGGCCCTTGGGTTCCTCCTTTTGTAAGCTTCTTGCCAATGCCAGAAAATCCAGTAGGAGAAGGTATAGGGCATTTCTTCGGTGCAATGAGAATAGATGCCTTTAGACCTAAAGAAGAATTCAAAACAAACATGGACATCTGGATTGATAGATTCAGAAATGCAAAACCTGTAGAAGGTGAGCCTAGTGTACTTATCCCTGGAGACCCTGAAAGAATCTGTGAAGCACATAGAATGACGAATGGAATCGAACTTCTTCCTCCTGTGATTGATGATTTAAAAAAACTAGCAGAGCGATTTGAATTGGCTTTCTAGAAATTCAGCAATTACAAAATGAATGATTGCGATATTGTTGAAAATAACTAAATTTAAATAAAAAACAAGAAAATGAATTTGGCTTTAATAAAACAAAAAATAACACGATTTTTCCTATTTCTGTTGATTATCTTCCTAGTGGTGTCAATCGCAATTATATTATTCTTCAGTTTTGCAAATTATAGCGTAGGAGACAGGGCTGGAACAATTATGAAATTGAGTGAGAAAGGTTATGTTTTCAAAACTAATGAAGGGGAATTAAACCTCGGAATGGTTTATGTAGAAGGCTCAGAAACTAGTGTCAATAAATCTATCTGGAATTTTTCTTTAAGTAACAATACAGAGCTTATTAACAAAATGCGTCAAGCAATGCTCAGTGGTGAAAGGGTTAGGTTGACCTACAAAGAAAAATATTTTCAGCTTCCTTGGAAAGGTGAAACAAAATATTTAGTTACCGAAATGGAAATTGAAAGAAAATAACTATTTCCCTAGATAGACTATTCCATCCTATTGGTTTCTTCTAAAAACTCCTTATACCACCAGCCCGAGGCTTTGATAGTTCTTTGCTGAGTTTTAAAATCTACATATATTATTCCAAACCTAGGATGAAAGCCTTCAGCCCATTCAAAGTTGTCTTTTAGTGTCCATATAAAATAACCCTCTACCTTTACGCCCTCTTCTTTTGCTTTTAGCAGCTCTTTTAAATAATTCTGTAAAAACTCTTTTCTATGATGATCTTCTACACTTCCATCATCATTGGCATAATCAGTAAAAGCAGCACCATTTTCAGTAATGTAGATTTTTTTTATTCCCTCATAAGCATCATACTTTTTTAGAATATGGTAAATAGAAGATGGATAAACTTCCCAATTCATCAATGTTGTAGGAACTTTTCTTTTGGTTGCTTTTACAATAGATGCTCTTAAATATGGGGTAAAATAAGAATGCTTTACTATTTCTCGTGTATAATTTTGAATGCCTATAAAATCAAAATCAAATTTCATCAATTTATCATCATTTGCTAAAATATATTTTTCAATCTTTCTTAATGCAGGTAGATCTTGTGTAGGATAGCCAAGACCTAGAGTTGGTTCAATAAATAGTCTATTAAGAAGTGCGTCTACCCTTTTGGCTGCAAGAATATCTTTCTCTTTATTCGAATAAGGCTCTATGTGCGAACAAGAAAAAGTGGTTCCTATATTTGCTTGAGGGCAAATAGCTCGAATAGTCCTAGCACCTTCTGCCATTGCTAATACCGCATGATGTGCCGCAGGTAGAAAATTACTCATACCTCTCCTGCCTGGTGCGTGAACACCCAGAAAATAGCCTGCTCCAGTAAATACCATTGGCTCATTAAGCACCATCCAATTCTTTACTTTATCTCCATATTGCTGTACACAAATAGCAACGAAATCTACAAACCATGACACTATATCTCTATTGGTCCATCCGCCTTTAAGTTCTAGTGCATGAGGCAAATCCCAGTGATAGAGGGTTACCCAAGGTTCTATGCCTAAACTCAAACATTCATCTATTAGCCTATCATAATAGGCTATACCCATTGCATTAACTTGCCCTGTACCCTGAGGAAGAATTCTTGGCCATGAAATAGAAAAGCGAAAGTTAGGAATACTAAGCTGTTGAATTAACTGTAAATCATCAGAACTTCTATGATAGAAATCACAAGCAATATTACCATTCTGATTATTGAATACCTTTCCTTTTTTATTGGTAAATACATCCCAAATAGAAAGTCCTTTACCATCTTTATCATGAGCACCTTCTATTTGATAGGCGGATACAGACACACCCCATTGAAATTCATTACCAAATTTTTTTCTTTGAAGCGGAGAAATGCCGTCTTTTATAAACTCTGAAGAAATATTCATTAAAAATGGGGAATTAGTCTTTCCAATATTTTTTTAAAATTGCACACACAATATTTTCTGTTTCGTCAGGAAAATCTACTTGTATTTTTTGTTTATTAAGCACCCATTGTTGTATGTCGGGAACATATTTCTTTTTTAAACTTTTGATTACAGGAATCCCCATCTTCTTTAATGCTGCTGCATTGCATTGTTGCTCAAATTGATTTTTCATTGGAATAACCATAAGTTTCTTTTGTAAATAAAGAGCTTCTGCTGGTGTTTCAAAACCTGCACCACATAATATCCCTATGCTATTGACCATACTTTTTATAAATGCATCGCTATTAATAGGAGAAATAATGATGTTACCAACAATTTTTTTTTGATGATTGTGCTTTGAGAAGACTTCCCACTTTATATCTTCTAGCTCGCTGAGCACTTTTATAATCTTCTCGTCATCATAAGATGGTAGATATACTGTATAATGATTACCGATTTTAGGTTTCAACATTCTAATTTCATTCCGAACCACAGGTGTAAAAATGTTGTTATCATATTTTTCAAAATGAAATCCATATCTATCTGCTACAGGAGCATAGGTTTTAAGAACTAGTAAGCCCATTGGGTCGAGAATTTTAGGCTTAGGGGCTTTGCTTGAAATTACAGCACTTTGATGACTAAGGCCAATACAAGCAATCTTCTGACGGTATGCTGCCCATGCAGAAATAGGCTCAAAGTCATTAATCACTAAGTCATATTCTGATAAATCCAAAGATTTAACCTCAGTTAAAAACCGTTTGATATTATTTTTTTTATAGGTATTCACTAAATCTACACCTCCAGATTTACCAAAAATAAATCCCAAGCCTTTGAAACGATAATTAACCTCAAAGGGAATTTCTAAATCTGCCTGAGTCCCGCTAATTAGGGTATGAGTAGTAGAATATTTTTTTAGAATTGGAACTATTTCAATAGCCCTGCTGAGATGCCCATTACCAGTGCCCTGAATGGCATAAAGTATTTTCATACTTAATGCTTTCTGCCCTCCTGAATAGTTGGCATAGTGATATTATGAATTTGATAATAATAAAATTTTATCAACTCAATAAGAACAATATCTTGAAGATAGTTATATAAATCTTTAATCACTTTCATAGTTACATGGTTTTAAAGTTGGAAACTTTTTTTAACTGTAAATAATCTTTTAATTGAATAATATCTAAGTCTTTCAGATCTTTATCCTCCTCCTCCTCATCAGACTCATCTTCACTAGCTTTATCTAAATCTTTCCAGTCTTTAACTGGATAATAAATAATGTTCCAATTTCCGTTGACATCTTCACTGAGTGCGCTCAATGATTCTACCCAATCACCAGAATTCATATAAATAATATCGTCTATCATCTTCAATGCTGGTTGATGAATATGACCACATATAATTCCGTCACATTTTTTTATTCTAGCAAGAGTAGCCAACTGTTCTTCAAAATCTCCGATATAAGAAACTGCGGTTTTTACCTTAGCTTTTATTGCTTGGGAAAGCGAATAATAGGGCAAACCTCTCTTTAATCGATAATTGTTATAACGTTGGTTCAGCCACAATAAAAAAGTATACCCAACATCACCTAATTTAGCTATCCACTTCAGATTAGTAGTTATAGAATCAAATACATCTCCATGGACTATGTAAAATTTTTTATCTCCTGAATCAAGAATATAATCTCTCTGAACAGAAAGATTTCCAAATTTTATAGGAATAATTGTATCCAGAAAATCATCGTGATTACCTCGAAGATAAATCACTTCAGTATTCTGATCGCTCATCATCTTTAAAATTCGCTTAAAAAACTTTGTATGATGTTTCTTCCACGAACCAGATTTTCTCAACTGCCAACCATCGATAATATCTCCATTTAGGATTAATTTTTCGCAGGTGTTATTTTTCAAGAACTGAACAACTTGCTTTGCCTTACTGCCAGCGGTTCCCAGATGGATATCTGAAAGAATAAGTGTTTTATGGTGTTTGGTCGTCATTGAGATTTTTAACAAATAAACGAATTACTTGTAAATCCAATGTGATTAGATTGTTAAGAAATTATAAAGTTTTTATGGTCTAGAGATTTTAAAGATATTGTCAATTATAGATAAGGCTATATACAATATTATAATTATAGGCAAAGCAAAAAGTTGGTAGAATAAAATAAGAAATAAAGAAAACCCAACAAGTAGGTATTTCATTTGGTTATAGCGCCATTGGAAATTTTTAAATTTCAATGCAATCAATGGTACAGGTGCTACTAGCATAAATGCTGATAATACAGAAATAAAGACAAGTGCCCATTGAATAATTATAGATTGAGAGAGCCAAAAAGAATAAAAATATTTTGAATTCAATATCAAAGGGAAAGCACCTAAAAACATAGCATTGGCAGGTGTAGGAAGACCAATAAATTGCTCACTTTGTCTTGTATCAATATTAAATTTTGCTAGACGAAGTGCTGAAAATACAGGAATAATCAATGCAACATAAGTAAGCTTGTTTGGAACAAATACACTGCTGGTTATATCAAAACCTATTAAATAAAACATGATAAAACCAGGTAAAGCTCCAAAAGTAACCATATCTGCAAGCGAATCTAATTCCTTACCTATGGGCGACTGAACCTTTAGAAGTCTAGCCACAAAACCATCGAAGAAATCTAAAACTCCTGCTAAAAGAATAAGCCAATAAGCATGAATAGGTCTATTGTTGAATACTTCAATAATTCCTACACAACCACAAACTAAGTTTCCACAGGTAATTGCATTGGGCAGATGCTTAAAAATTATTCTCATTAGTCTCTTAGAAATGGGTTAAAATTCTTCTCTCTACCAATTATAGTCTTTGGTCCATGACCTGGAAATATTATCGTGTCATCGCCCAATGGATATAAGACTTCTTTGATACTTGTAATAAGTTGTCCCATATTACCCCCAGGCAAATCAGCTCTCCCGACGCTACCAGCAAACAAAACATCTCCTACTATACAACTATTAGATGCTTTATGATAAAAAGCAATATGCCCTGGTGCATGCCCTGGTACAAACAATATTTCTAAAACTATATTTCCTTCACAAATAGATTCGCCAGCTGCTATATAGCCATCAGGCAACTGCTCTTGATATAAGGGCATTCCGTACATTGGAGCATATGTCTTTACTGCCATAAGGGTTGATTCGTCTCCTTTATAAATTTTCAAAGGTATATTGTACTTACTTTTTAAAAAATAATTCCCCAAAACATGGTCTATATGGCTATGAGTATTCAAAAGTAATTTTGGTTTCAATTGATTAGATTCAATAAAACTGGTAAGCTCCATCTGCTCTTCTTTATCATAACATCCCGCATCAATAATAATACAAGCTTTGGTTTCGTCCCAAAGCAAATAGGTGTTTTCTTGAAGTGCATTAAAAGTAAAAACTTGAATATTCATATTTAAAATTGATTTAAAATAAGTATCTACATTAATTCATCGGCTCAAAGATAAATATTATTTATATTAAGCTAGAACAACAATTAGATTTAAGTAAATTAATCTATTATTTTAGCATCAATGCAAAGCGAAGAAATAGATTTTATTGTGGTAGGAGCCGGTCTGGCTGGTTGTGTTCTTGCTCATCATTTATTACTAACTAATAAAAAAATTATTATTGTCAATAATCCTCAACTTTCGTCTTGCTCCCAAATAGCAGGAGGGCTCTATAACCCTATCACAGGCAAGAAAAATTTAAAGACATGGAGTGCAGAGAAAATATTTCCATACTTAGAAGATTTCTATAAAAAAATTGAATCCCTAACAGGAATAAATTTCCTATTCCCCTTGCCTATTATAGTGCCTATTCAATCTATAGAAGAACAAAACATGATGCAAGGAAAAACTGCCGATAACGAATTTCAAAACATCAAAATTCAAGTCAATGCCCCAAACCCCCAACTTGACATCGACAACCCTTTAGGAACGTTCACAAGTAATTATAGCGGTTATCTTGATGTAGAATTATTTGTAAAAACAAGTTGGTCTTACTTTGAAAAGCTAGGAATTATTATTTCTTCAAACATAAGTACCGAGGAAATAAGGTTTGATGAAGAAATTATGACTTGGAAAGCATATCAATTCAAGAAGATAATTTTCTGTGAAGGTGTTCAGGCTATAAACAACCAGTTGTTTAATTGGCTTCCATTTACTCCCAATAAAGGAGAACTTTTTAAAATAAAAATCAATGATTTTGATAAAAAAAATATTTATCGAAAAAAAATATTTATTCTCCCAATGGAAAATGGAGAATATAAATGTGGAAGCACTTATGTCTTTAATTCTACAAATGAAGCTATTACAGAAGAAGGATTTAATGAACTCAGCAAACATTTAGAAGATTTAATAAAAAGAGAGTATCTTGTAACAAATCATTTGGCTGGAGTCAGACCAGCAGCAAGAGACAGAAGACCATTTATTGGAGCTCATCCGAAGCATAAAGATATTTATATATTCAATGGGCTAGGTTCTAAAGGTGTCTCTCTTGCTCCTTATTTTGCAAAAGAACTCACCGAATGTTTGATTCATAATGCCCCTATAGACAAAGAAGTAAATATAGAAAGATATTATCATTGGTATGAAAACCAAGCATAACAAAATCAAACTTTTTCTCCTTTCCCTAATTATTTCCATAATTAGCATATCCTATACTCAAGCACAAAGCCTTGGAGAAGTGTTTGGGAAAAATAGAATTCAGAAAAAAAACTTCAAATGGCAATTTATCTCTACCCAAAATTTTGATGTTTATTATTATGATGGAGGTAAAGACCTTGCCAACTATGCTGCAAGATACGCAGAAGAGAATTTCGATAGAATAATAAGAATAGTTGGATTCAGCCCATACTATAAAGTAAAACTTCTAATCTATAACACAGTAGCTCATGCCCAACAAAGTAACATAGGTATAGAAGATCCCAATATGCAAATAGGGGGGTATACCGATTTTGTAAAATCAAAAGTTGAACTACCTTTCAGAGGAACCAGAAGCCAGTTCAATAAAGACATAGACAAAGGTATATCCAATGTACTTGTCAATGTAATGATGTATGGAGGAAACCTGAAAGACGTAGTTCAAAGTTCATTTCTTCTGGCACTTCCAGAATGGTTCTTATCCGGAGCATCTCTTTATATTTCAGAAGGATGGAGCATTGAAATGGACGACTACATGAGAGATCTGGTTAGAAAAAGACACATTAAAAGACCCAGCTCCATGGAGGGTAGGCAAGCTCAAATAGTCGGACAATCTATTTGGAACTATATCGCAAAAAAATATGGTGAAGATAATATAGCAAACATCTTGAACCTTACTAGAATAGTCAGAGATGAAAAAGAAAGCATTGAAAACACACTAGGTATCCCTTACCATATTTTTATTAACGAATGGCTAGCCTACTATAGAGATATGGAAGCCAAACTAAACGAAACTTACAATCAACAGCTCAATCAATCTGAAAGAATTAAAAAAAACAAAACAAAACATTTTGATTTTAGAAACCTATCCATCAGCCCTAATGGTAGCTTAACAGCATATTCACAAAGCTTCAAAGGAAGGTATAAAATCAAAATAGCAGATTCTACGGGTAAATCTAAGCTTACTATTATGCGTGGTGGTTATAAACTAATCAATCAACCCGAAAACAGAAACATCCCCATCGTAGCTTGGCAAAGCCAGAAAAGGCTAGCTTACATAACTTCCAAAGGAAATGAATCATACCTTAATTTTTACACTTTCTTAAATAAAAAATTCTACGAGATTAATAGAAAAAGAAAAGTAAAAATATTACTCGATGATGTTAGAGAAGTGCTTGCTATGGACTTCTCATCAGATGGAAAATATATTGCTATGAGTGCCGTAAGAAAAGGACAAAGCGACATCTATATTTACGATGTATTTAATGATAAAATTAGCCAAATAACCAACGATATATTTGATGACCTTAACCCCAAGTTTGCAGATAATTCTAAATCAATAGTATTTAGTAGCAATCGCTTTATTGATTCCAACAAAACAAAAGCCAAAGACCTAATTCTTTCTACTAAACACAATTTCAATATTTATAAATTTATCCCCACAGACTCCGTAAAACGATTTGAAAAATATACTGGAGAAGGCAATAACTATCTCCCACAACAACTCAATGATGGCATTATTTTTCTTAGCGACCGCACTGGAGTTCAAAACCTATACAAAGTAAGCCAAGATGGCAAGGTACTCAAACAGCTCACTAACTATTCTAATAACATCAAGTATTATAATTTCCACCCTCAGACACAAAATTTAGCATTCATTATGCTAAATAAAGGACGAGAAAATATTTATAATTCTTCAAACTTTGATGCCAATCAAAGCATTCCCTTAACCCCACCAACAGAGAGGGCTGCGTTTTTCAGTAAAAGACAAAAATCAAAATTTAAACCTAAAGAAGATATAGAACAACAAACTCAAGAAAAAGAAGGAGAAGAAAGTGAACTTACTATCAATGTGTTTAATTTTGAATCAGATAAAAAGAAGAAAAAGAAATCCAAAACTTATGAAACTAAGAAAGAACCTATAATAAATGAATTTAAAAGCTTAGGACCTTATATCGCAAAACCATTATTTTCCTTTGACCATCTTGTTTCCACCATCAAAATAGACCCCTTAAGAGGTCTAGGATTTTACCTCAATACCTCTCTAAGTGACATGTTTGGTAATCACAAAATGAACGCAGGGGCACTTATTATTACTGATTTGAGGAGCAATAGTGTCTTTGCTGAATATCAATATCTAAAACACCGAATTGACTACAAAATACGATACGATAGAAACACTTATAACCTCTTTGGAGAAAACCAAGTGTTACATACCTATTCCACCAACAACCTAAGTGCAACTGCTTCTTTGCCTCTAACTGTTTTTGATAAAATCAATATATCACCTATGATTATGGGTACAAGGTATAACGAAGTACCTACCGCTAATGCAATTGCAATATTAGCAAGAGATTCCATACGCACGTATGCCGCACTAAACCTAGAATATGTTCACGACAACACAGAAATTACTGGGATGAATATGATGGTAGGAAGCAAGTGGAAATTTTCTTATGAGCAATTCCTAAACATTGGAAACAAAGCCTATAATTTTGGTAAAATGTTTTTAGATTTCAGGCACTATCAAAGACTTCACAAAGAAATCATCTTTGCTACAAGAGTCTCTGGTGGTATGTTTTTAGGAAACTCACCAAAAAACTTTCTACTTGGCGGAATGGACAATTGGTTTCTGAACAAAATAAAAACCTACCCAAGCAATGATCCCACCGAAATAAGACCTTTCCAAGAAAATACCGATTTGATTTTTTCTCCATTTGTAACCAATTTAAGAGGGTTTGACTACAACTCCGCTTTCGGTCCTAAATTCATTTTATTAAATGCAGAACTTAGAGTTCCTTTAATTCGCTATTTATATAATGGCCCTATAAGCTCTAACTTTTTTAGAAATCTACAATTAATAGCATTCACAGATATCGGCTCGGCATGGAAAGGTGCCAGCCCATTCAATCAAAACAATACTATCAACACTAATATTATTGGAAATAATGATCCTTTTAGGGCAGAAGTAACTAATTATATTAGCCCTTGGCTTTATGGATATGGCGGAGGTCTTAGAACATTATTTTTAGGCTATTATGTAAAATTAGATGTCGCTTGGGGAGTGCTTAACTACAGTGTACAAAGCCCCAAAGTTTACCTTACATTGGGTTATGATTTTTAAAGAAAAAAGAAATTTCTTTTGCAAATAAAATCAGTCTTAATTATATTTGGATTAATTCTAAATAAATAACATGCTTTTATCTGCAGAATTTGATGTTTTCAATTGTTCTGAAAACAAATCTTCAAAATTGGAAAACAAGTATTTGACAACAGAGTCTTGTGTTTTGAAAAAATGCTGTAAGAAATACAAAAAAGAAAAGCGATGCAAAAAATGCCCTAGCAGATAGAAATCAATTGATTATCTATCATTCATTTCTACTCTTTTTCCTATTCAATTAGAACTTACTAGCAACAATGCTCAAGAACTACACATTGGAATAAGAAAGATTTACCAGATGGTAAAAAAAACAGAGGATGTATTAAATAATAGAAAAATTAATTTTCTTCCTTGTGATATTCCATTTTGATTAAGCAAAAAATAGCGTAATTCATCATGTCTTGATAATTTGCTTCTATACCCTCTGATATTCTGGTTTTTCCTTGATGGTTTTCTATTTGTTTTACACGATATAATTTCATGAGAATTAGGTCGGTAATAGAGCTAATTCGCATATCTCGCCAAGCTTCACCATAATCATGATTTTTTTTCAACATTAATTCTTGAGTGTTTTTAACATATTTATCGAACATCGTAAATACTCTATCTGGCTCAATTTCCAATGTAGCATCACTTGATAATTCTACTTGCATCAAAGCAATAACACAATAATTTACAATAGCAACAAATTCGCTGCTGATATTTTCTTCTACCAGTTGCTCTCCTTTTTCTTGAATAGATCTAATTCTTTGTGCTTTAATAAATATCTGGTCAGTAATAGAAGGTAATCTTAGAATTCGCCAAGCAGTTCCATAATCCAAGGTTTTATTAACAAAAATAGACCTGCATTTTCTAATTATTTGACCGTATTCGATAATTGTTTGATTTCCCAATTTGAATTTTTTTGAGGATAGTTATTTAATAATTCTATACTACGAAGATAAGCGACAAGTCTAAAATATAAAATTTTATGAACATCAATTGTTTTCTATAGTTATTATAGATATTATTTGAAGAAGAACTTAATTTATCAAAGCAATGGATTACAACGATATTTTTAACCAAGCACAAACATTGAATCTATATGGTAGACTAATTTCTTTGAGAAGACCAATAATTATGGGTGTCGTAAATGCCACACCCGATTCTTTTTTTAGTTCTAGCAGAGTAAAGAACGATAAAGAAATTATTCATAAGGTCAATCAGATGATAGAACAGGGGGCAACGATAATTGATTTAGGAGGATGCTCTACCAGACCCAATGCTGAATTTGTTTCTGAGAATGAGGAGTTAGATAGAGTTCTGCCAATAATTAAACTATTGAAGCATGAATTTCCCCTAATAATTATTTCGATAGATACTTTCAGAGCTAGAGTGGCGTCTAAGGCTCTAGAATCTGGGGCAAGCATGGTGAATGATATTTCTGGTGGCCAATTAGATGAAGAAATGTTTTCGATAATTTCAGACTATAAAGCACCTTATATACTCACTCATTTTGGTGGAACGATAGATAATTTTGTTCAGCCAGTTGTTTATAAAAATCTAATTAAAGATATGTTAGATTATTTTGAAGATAAAGTGAATCAATTAACTCAATTGGGGCATAGAGAATTAATCATTGACTTAGGTTTTGGGTTTTCAAAAACCGTATCACAAAATTATGAAGTACTACAATATTTAGAACTGTTTAAAATATTTAACCTCCCGATACTGGTAGGGTTATCAAGGAAATCTATGATCTATAAAGAGTTGAATATTAAACCAGAAGAAGCACTTAACGGAACTACAGTACTTCATACTATAGCCCTAAACAAGGGAGCTAAAATATTAAGAGTGCATGATGTAAAAGCTGCACAAGAGGCTATTATATTGTGTGAAAAAATTATATCTTAGATAATCTGTGATTTGATACAACAATGTGATATTTTAGAGCAATATGAGTTTTTTATTCCACATCGGTTTTTTAGAGGTTAATTGGGTAGATCTGTTGGATATATCTATTGTTGCTTTTATTATCTATCAACTTTATAGGCTAATGCGTGGTAGAGTGGCAGCTAATATATTCTTAGGGATATTGGCAGTATATATGCTTTATTTAGTAGTTAAGGCCCTAAAAATGGAGTTGCTTTCAGCTGTATTGGGTCAATTTATGGGCGTAGGACTTATAGCTATTCTTATTATTTTTCAACCAGACATAAGAAAATTTTTGATGATATCTGGAAAGAGAGCTTCATTTACTGAGCGTTTTTTATATTGGTTTGTAGGCAGAAAAGAAAATAAAATTAATGTTTTAAATATGAATCCCATTGTGGACACAGCTAAATTTCTAGGAGCATCTAACACTGGAGCTTTAATCGTTTTTGCTAAAAAGTCAGATTTAAAATTTTATATAGAGTCTGGTGATTTGATAGATGCCGAAATCTCTAAAAGACTGCTTATCTCTATTTTTCATAAGAACAGTCCACTGCATGATGGAGCAGTAATCATCGTCGGTGGAAGGATAAAAGCTGCAAGGTGTATTTTACCAGTATCAGAACAAATAGATATTCCCGCAAGATTAGGTTTAAGGCATAGGGCTGCTATAGGAATTACAGAGGTTACAGATAGCTTGGTATTAGTAGTATCTGAGGAGACTGGTGAAGTATCTTTAGCGATTCATGGACAATTGATTAATAAGCTGTCTAAAGCAGAATTGAAATCTAAGCTAAACCATTATTTGTATGAAGAGGAAGAAGGTCAGGCAATCAAAGATGTTGAAGAGGAAGTTCAAGAAATATAGCTTGGATAAGGCTTTTGATTAATCTTTGCTGAGCTGGTTATTAATTTCAATGTTAAGGAGGTTTAAATAAAAGAGGCAACTAAATAGTTGCCTCTTTTATTTAAAATCTTATTAGAATTTAAACCCAACATATATTCTAGGTATAAAGTAACTTGCTTTATAATCTGGAATCTCAAAATCGGTATCATCATCAACAAACGTACTGGCAGTATTCATTGAACCAATGCTAGTATCAAATCCAAAGGCAAACTTTTTATATCTAAATCTTGCACCTGGAACAAATAATAAGCCAGCTCCAATAGATCCAATCAATTCATTTCCTTGTATAATAACAGTTGGACTTAAATCTACATAAGCATCAAGTGCCATATCATCATTTATTGCATAAGAAAACATTGGGGCTACTTTGATGAATCTTAAATCAATGTTATAAGTTCTAAGCGTTTTACCAAGTAAATCTTCACTTTTACTTCCATAGCCAAATTGGAACCAACTTACTTTTAAGCCTATACCATATTTGTCAGTTTTTGCAAAATACCATTGATTACCAATTTCTAGGTTTGTTTGAAAGCTGCTACTTGAGGGAGCTCCAGGCACTGAAACGCTAGGAAATGCAAATCCAAGGTTTAAAAGAAAGCCACTGCTGATAATTGGTTTACTCTTTGTCATTTCAATAGTTTTTTCTCCTTCTGCCATAGCAAATGTTAATGACAGACAAGTTGCTAGTGTTAAAATTGTTTTTTTCATGATAATTGTGATTGTTTAATTGTGATTGTTTAATCCAGAAATCAAAAAAAGATGAATTGCTGAAAAATATTTACAATATTATTACTTATTTTTCAAGATTGCAAATAGATACCTATTTTGATAATTTAAAACTGATGTATTTTTTTATCATTTTTTTTACTTTTTGTTATTAATAGGATTCTTAATTTCCCAACTCGTATTTTTTTCTTAACTTTCGTTTATGATTTGATGGAGTCAAAGAAAAAAATAATTTTTGTTTTTTTAAATTGGTTTGAAATGAATATTTATGGCTTAGTTGGTTACCCACTTTCGCATTCTTTTTCAAAAAAGTATTTTACCGAAAAATTTGAAAATGAAAATATTAATGATTCTAAATATGAACTTTTTGAAATTAGAGATATTGCTGATTTTACAAAAATAATTGCTCAAAATCCTAATTTGAGAGGATTGAATGTAACTATTCCATATAAAGAATCTATCATAAAATACCTTGACACTGTACATGATTCTGCAAAAAAAATTAAAGCCGTTAATGTAATAAAGATTAGTAATGAAGGTAAGTTAATTGGCTATAATTCTGATTATTTTGGATTTCAAACTTCGTTATTAAATTTTTTACCTTCTGATTACAAAGGAATCAAAGCATTAATATTGGGAAGTGGAGGTGCTGCCAAGGCCGTAAAGTCAGTATTAGAAGATTTATCTATTTCTTATTTGGTAGTTTCTCGAAAGTCTGATCCTAAGACGATTATTTATGAAGAGGTTAATGAGAAAATTATTAATGAATATCAGCTTATTATTAATACTACCCCATTAGGTATGTATCCAAACATCAAAGATTCCCCTTATATTCCGTATTATGCTTTTTCTGATAAACATTATTTCTTTGATTTGGTTTACAATCCATTAGAAACACTTTTTATGTTGAAAGGTAAAGCAAGAGGGGCAAAAACAAAAAATGGGTTGGAGATGTTGCATCTTCAAGCAGAAAAAGCTTGGGAAATATGGAATTCCTAATCATTATATAGGAAATTTACTAAATATTTAATTTTGGCATTTAAGCTTACATCACAATACAGCCCTACAGGCGATCAGCCTAAGGCGATAGCACAATTAGTCAAAGGTATAGAAGCTGGAGAGTCAGATCAAATTTTATTAGGCGTTACTGGCTCCGGAAAGACATTTACCATGGCTAATGTGATAGCTCAGGTTCATAAACCGACATTAGTGCTTAGTCATAACAAAACACTTGCTGCTCAGCTTTACGGGGAGTTTAAAAATTTTTTTCCAGAGAATGCAGTTGAATATTTTATTTCTTACTATGATTATTATCAACCAGAGGCTTATATAGCATCTTCAAACACTTATATTGAAAAAGATTTATCTATCAATGAGGAAATAGAAAAATTAAGACTTGCTGCTACTTCTCAATTACTAACTGGTAGAAGAGATGTAATTGTAGTAGCATCTGTATCATGTATATATGGCATTGGCAATCCCGAAGAGTTCGGAAAGAACATTGTTAAGATATCTGTGGGTGAGCAAGTAAGTAGGAATAAGCTTCTGTATGCTTTTGTAGAGATATTGTATAGCCGAACAACTGGTGAGTTTAAAAGAGGAACATTTCGTGTTTCGGGAGACACTGTAGATGTATTTCCTGCTTATGCAGATTTCGCATACAGATTACTTTTTTGGGGCGATGATATTGAAGCTATTCATAGAATAGAGCCTGAAACAGGAAGAAAGATTAATGACGAAAAACACATCGTTTTATATCCTGCAAACTTATTTGTAACCGGTAAGGAAGCTTTGAATAATGCGATAATTGAGATTCAGAATGACCTTGTCCAGCAGATTAAAATGTTTGAAATCGAGGGTAAATATTTAGAGGCAAAGCGGATTAAAGAAAGAACAGAGTTCGATATGGAAATGATGAGAGAAATTGGTTATTGTTCTGGGATAGAAAATTATTCTAGATACTTTGATCGTCGTCTTCCAGGAACTAGACCTTTCTGTTTGCTTGACTATTTCCCAAATGATTTTCTAATGATTATTGACGAGAGCCATGTTACTTTGCCACAAATAAGAGCGATGTGGGGAGGCGACAGGTCTCGTAAAACCAATTTGGTAGATTTTGGATTTAGGCTGCCATCTGCTCTAGATAACCGCCCACTAACATTTTCAGAGTTTGAAGAACTGGCATCTCAGAAGGTTTTTGTGAGTGCAACCCCAGCAGATTATGAATTGCAGCTTACTAGCGGAGCTATAGTTGAGCAAATTATTAGGCCCACAGGTTTGCTTGACCCTGTGATTGAGGTTAAGCCAAGCACTGCTCAGATTGACGATTTAATTCTAGAAATTCATCATCGAATTCAGGTTAAAGAAAGAGTATTAGTAACAACACTTACTAAAAGAATGGCTGAGGAGTTGAGTAAATATCTAGACAGAATAAGCATAAAGTGTAGGTATATTCATTCAGAGATAAAGACTTTAGAAAGGGTAGAAATTTTAAGGGAACTTAGGCTTGGCGTGTTTGATGTATTGGTGGGGGTGAATTTGCTTAGAGAGGGCTTAGACTTACCAGAAGTTTCGCTCATAGCTATTATGGATGCTGATAAAGAAGGTTTTTTAAGAAATGAACGCTCTTTAGTTCAGACGATAGGAAGAGCTGCCAGAAATGTGAATGGAAAGGTAATCATGTATGCCGATAAAATTACCAAGAGTATGGCTGCTGCTATAGACGAAACGAGTAGAAGAAGAAGTATTCAACATCAGTATAATTTAGATCATGACATTACTCCTACAACTGCTATTAAATCTCATGAAGATTATTTCTCTAAATCTAAAGGAATAGATGGAGTATCAACTTCTAAAGCATATACAGGTTATGATGAAGATCAGACTCTAGCTGCTGAAGCCAATGTTGTGTATAACAATAAAAATGATTTGGAAAGAGCAATTTCGAAGCTTCAAAAAGAAATGGAAAAAGCTGCTAAAGAATTAAATTTTATGCAAGCTGCTCAACTTAGAGATCAATGGCTAGAGCTCAATAAGCAATTGAAAGAAAATTATTGAAACACTTGATTAAACTTTATATAAGTGTAATCAAGTGTTGTTGTTTTTGATGTCAATACCTAGTCTATCAAACTAAAGCAATCTTTTTACTTCTTTTGTATCGAATCCTTCTATGGTGTCACCCACTAAAATATCATTGAACCCTTTGATACTGATTCCGCATTCGTAGCCTGTTTTCACTTCAGAAACATCGTCTTTGAATCTCTTAAGTGCATCAATATTTCCAGTATGAATTACAATACCATCTCTGATAAGTCTAATTTTGGTATTCCTCTTAACGTTTCCATCGGTTACATAGCAACCAGCAACTGTGCCTATTTTAGAAATTTTGAAAACTTCTCTTACTTCGATTGTTCCCATAATCACCTCTTCTACTGAAGGTGCTAACATACCTTCCATAGCATCTTTTAATTGATCTATGGCATCGTAGATAACAGAATAAAGACGGATGTCTATTTGCTCTTGTTCGGCTAGTTTACGAGCACTGATAGATGGACGTACTTGGAAACCAATAATAACTGCATCAGAAGCTGAGGCAAGAAGAACATCAGATTCTGAGATTTGACCTACGCCTTTATGGATAATACGAACCTGAACTTCACTAGTGGAAAGTTTAAGCAAAGAATCTGATAATGCCTCTACAGAACCATCTACGTCTCCTTTTACAATGATATTAAGTTCTTTAAAGCTTCCAATAGCTAATCTTCTTCCTATCTCATCAAGTGTTATATGTTTTTTCGTTCTTAGGGATTGTTCTCTGAGGAGTTGTTCTCTCTTAGTGGCAATTTCTCTGGCTTCTCTTTCGTTCTCCATTGCATTGAACTTATCTCCAGCTGCTGGAGCACCAGGAAGACCAAGCACTTGAACTGGTGTACAAGGACCTGCTTCTTCTATTCTGACTCCTCTATAATCAGTCATTGCCTTTACTTTACCGAACTGAGCTCCTGCTAATATTACATCTCCTACTTTAAGGGTACCTGTTTGTACAAGAACTGTTGCGAGGTAACCCCTTCCTTTGTCTAAAGAGCCTTCAATTACAGTACCGCTTGCTTTTTTGTTAGGATTAGCTTTTAGGTCTAGTAATTCTGCTTCTAATAATATTTTTTCGAGCAGTTCTGGAATACCTAGTCCAGTTTTTGCAGAGATTAATTCACATTGATATTTTCCGCCCCAATCTTCTACTAAAATATTTTCTTTAGAAAGTTCTTCTTTTACTTTATCTGGATTCGCTCCTGGTTTGTCTATCTTATTTAATGCAATAATAATTGGAACACCAGCAACGATAGCATGGTTGATGGCTTCTTTGGTTTGTGGCATTACGCTATCGTCAGCTGCAACAACTATAATCACTATATCTGTTAATTTTGCACCCCTAGCTCTCATTGCTGTAAACGCTTCGTGACCTGGAGTGTCTAAGAAAGTGATTTTTTTACCTGAATCTGTTTTTACAGAATAAGCTCCAATGTGCTGAGTGATTCCACCAGCTTCTCCTGCTGCTACTTTTGATTTTCTTATATAATCCAACAAAGAGGTTTTACCATGGTCTACGTGTCCCATAATAGTAACTATGGGTGCTCTGTCTTCGAGGTCTTCCTCTGTATCTAATTCTTCGGTTACATTGTTTTCTTCTTCTTCGATATTGATAAAATGTACTTCAAAACCAAATTCATCGGCGATAACGGTTATTGCTTCTGCATCTAATCTTTGATTAATAGATACAAACATTCCCATGCTTAAACAAACCTTTATCACTTCATTCACGGTTACTTCCATTAATGAAGCTAAGTCGTTAGCAGAAACAAACTCTGTAACTTTTAATACTTTTGCATTTTCTTGCTCTTGTTGTAATCTTTCTTCTGTTGCATCAGCAATGGCAGAACGTTTTTCTTTTCTGTATTTTGCTCTGTTTCCAGATGGTTTATTTCCACTAAGTTTAGCAAGTGTAGCTTTAATTTTATCTTGGATATCCTTATCGCTTAAAGGTGCCTTATGATTAGGGTTGTTATTATTATTTCCAGTATTTGGCTGGTTTGGTTTTCTATTAAAATCTTTAGGTCCTTTTTTAAAATTGCTTTGATTTGTATTTGTATTGTTAGGATTAGGATTTAACGGTTTCGCTATTACCTTGTCTGTATTAAGTCTAGCTCTTTTCTTTTTGTGGGCATCTTTAGAATGATGCTGTTCTGGTGGAACACTAGGATTTTCTTTTTTCTTTTTATCAGGAAGCTCTATTTTCCCAAGAACTGTAAGTCCTTTAAGGGTATCGGCTTCTGCCTTGATGAGATGTTCTGGGATAATTTCTTCTTCAGAAACAGGGTTAATTTTATTTATTGAATCCTCTGTTTCAATAGGGGAAAAACGCTCAATGTTAGGCTGAGTAATGAATTCTGAGTTGATGTTAGTAATAGGAGAAATAATAATATTTTCTTCGGATAGTATAGTTTGTTGATTATTCGTTTCTTCTATATTGCTAGAAATTATTTCTTTGGGTTTTTCTTCTGATTTTTTTGATTTCTTAGAAGGTTCTGATTTTTTTGATTTCTTTGATTCAAGCTCAATCTTTCCTACAACTTTAATACCTTGTAATACTACAGGTTCTATATTTACTTCATTTTTTGCAGTTTTTTCGGCAGCAACTCTTTCTAATTCCCTTTGTCTATCGGCTTCTGCTTTGGCAATCTCTTCTTGTTTCTTATCTTCAACTTCTTGAATTTTTCTAGAATCGCTAGCGTTTTTTTCTACAATAAGGTTTTTTATAAACAGCTCCTCATCTGCCTCTTTGTTAATTTGAGAAGAAGAAATATCAGATCCTGATATTTGTTGTTCGGAGTGCTTCTTGCCAATAGTTAGACCAGACGCTTCCATTTTGTCCATAGCAGAAGACTCAAACTCTTTTATCAGAAGATTGAATTGCTCGGGGCTTATTTTAGCATTTGGATTGTTTTCCACGGGCATTCCTTTAGAAGCGAGAAACTCCACTACTTTGCTTAGTGCTACATTCACTTTTCTAGCCGCCTGGCTCAATCGCATCATTTTTTCTTCTGACATTTGTATAAAAAATATTATCAGTTTGTGTTTTTATTCATTGAAATAGAAATTAAATAGAATCAATTTTAGATGCTATTCAAATTCTTGTTTTAGTATAGACATTAAATCATCTACTGTAATTTCTTCAAGTTCAGTTCTACGCACGAGATCTTCTTTGCTTAGTGCAAGAACACTTTTTGCAGTATCTAATCCAATTCGTTTCAATTCATCAATAATCCATTCTTCGATCTCATCTTTGAATTCGTACAAATCTACGTCGTCATCATCTACCCCCACAAGTTCACGGAATACATCTATCTCCATTCCTACAAGTTTGCTTGCTAGTTTAATGTTTTGCCCTCCTTTCCCTATTGCTAGGGAAACCTGATCTGGTTTTAGATATACTGAAGCCCTATGTGTAGTATGGTTTAATTTAATACTACTAATTTTTGCAGGACTTAATGAGCGAGCAATAAACAAATCTAGGTTATCAGTAAAGTTAATTACATCTATGTTTTCATTTTGTAATTCACGAACTATGCTGTGTATTCTTGAACCTTTCATTCCTACACAAGCACCTACTGGGTCTATTCTGTCGTCGTAAGATTCCACTGCTACTTTGGCTCTTTCACCAGGTTCTCTGACTACTTTTTTGATAGCAATTAGACCATCATATACTTCGGGTACTTCTTGCTCAAATAAGCGTTCTAGAAAAGCAGGAGCAGTTCTAGATAAGATTATTTTGGGATTTCCATTGTGCATTTCTACTCTATGTACTATTGCTTTAGCATTTTCTCCTTTTCTGAATCTGTCTTTTGGTATTTGTTCGTTTTTAGGAATGATAAGCTCATTTCCGTCGCCATCTATCAACAATACTTCTTTACTTAGTATTTGGTATACTTCTCCAGTTATTATTTCGCCTATAAGTTCTTTGTATTTTGAGAATAATATGTCTTTCTCTAGGTCTTTAACTTTCTGAATCAAAGTTTGACGAGCAGTAGTAACAAGTCTTCTGCCAAAATCTTCTAATTTGAACTGTTCGGCCACTTCTTCTCCAATTTCAAAATCTGACTCGATTTTTCTAGCCTCGGATAAAGCGATATGCTTGTTCTCATCATAGTCAAAGCTATCTTCTGCAAATTCGTCGTCTACGATTTCTCTAGAGCGCCACATCTCTAAGTCTCCCTTATCTACGTTAATGATTACGTCGAAATTTTCATCGTTTTCAAATTTCTTTCTAATCATGGTTCTAAATACATCTTCTAGAATCCTAATCATAGTAGGGCGGTCGATGTTTTTTTGTTTTGCAAATTCTGCAAATGCTTCGATTAAGTTTAAGGTTTCCATTATTGAACAAACATTATTTTTAAAGTGCTTTTAAAGGCTTAATTTTTATTATTTGAATGAAATTACTTTGATTGTTTTTTTTATTTCTTTAAACGGAATTATTACGGGCAAAATATCTATTTTTTTCTTGTTGGCTTTGTTAGGAACTTCCTCATCTAGTGTTATATTTTCGACACTTAGGTTCTGGATTTTCCCTATTCGTACTTTGTTATCAATGGTAGTAATTTCAACTCTTTTTCCCATGTTTTTTTGATATTGCCTAAGAAGACTTAGTGGTCTATCTAAACCTGGCGAAGACACCTCTAAAAGAAATGCTGTGCTGATTAATTCATATTCTTCAATCTTACTAGCAATTTGCCTACTTATAGATGCACATTGATCTATGGTAATGCTGCTATCGCAATCTACTAATATAGAAATTTTTTTTGTGCCTTCTTCGCTTCCAGCAACGTTGATATCAACAATAAAAAAGCTATCGTTTTCTAAGGCTGCTTCAACTAAGGAGGTAATTTTTGATTTTAAATCCATTGGTTATATAAATAAAAAAGGGAACTTTCGCTCCCTTTCTTTCTCTTTTATCTTTACAAAAGTAGATAAAAATCTTAGTAATACAAAAATGAAAGAATAAATAAATTCCTTTTCTCTGCCTTTTTGAATTATTAAAATAATTTATTGTAATATATCTTGAATATTGATTTTCTATAGGTTCTCTTTTCTATTTGTTTACTTATAGTTTTTAATTTATTAACAATAGGTGTGGGTTATTTTTTCGAGAAATCTCTAAAATTTTAATCCTAGTAGATTAACTTTATAAAATATTTTATCATATCTATTCATGGGAATAAATCTTCTAAAAACAGATCAATTTGAACAAAGGCATATCGGTTCAGATGCTATACAAGTTTCACAAATGTTAAAAACAATTGGTGTTTCCTCTTTGGATCAATTGATAGATGAAACTGTACCCGATAACATTAGGCTTAAGAAAAAAATGAATTTGCCTATGCCTTTATCTGAATTTGAGTTTTTGAAATTCTTTAAAACCCAATTACAGAAAAATAAGATGTACAAGTCCTACATTGGTTTGGGATATAACAATTGTATAACACCTACGGTGATTCTTAGAAATATTTTAGAAAATCCAGGTTGGTACACAGCATATACCCCATATCAAGCTGAAATAGCACAAGGTAGGCTAGAAGCTTTAATCAACTATCAAACGATGATTACTGACTTGACGGGTATGCAAATAGCCAATGCCTCATTGTTAGATGAAGCTACCGCAGCAGCCGAAGCAATGTCTATGCTATATTCGGTAAGAAGTGCTTCAAAAAAATCTTCTAATAAAGTCTTTATTTCTGATACTTGTTTTCCTCAAACAATCGATGTTTTAAAAACAAGAGCTATTCCATTAGGAATAGAATTGGTGATAGCCAATATCGATAAATTTGAGCTCAATAATGATGAATTCTTTTGTGTAATGGTTCAATATCCTGATAGAAATGGTGCTATTATTGATTACAAAGAGTTTTTTGCATCTTGTCATAAGAAAGATATTACTATTATTTGTGCAGCAGATTTATTAGCACTTACCTTAATTGTTCCTCCAGGAGAATTAGGAGCAGATGCAGTAGTTGGTAACACCCAAAGATTTGGTGTTCCACTTGGTTATGGTGGACCACATGCTGCATATCTGGCCACTAAAGATGAGTTTAAAAGAAGTCTCCCTGGAAGAGTTATTGGGGTTTCAATAGATGCTCAAGGTGATAGAGCCTATAGAATGTCGCTTCAGACAAGAGAGCAACATATTAAGAGAGAAAAAGCTACTTCAAATATCTGTACTGCTCAGGTTTTGCTTAGTGTTATAGCGGGGTGCTATGCTGTTTATCATGGACCTGAAGGTCTAAAAAATATTGCGAATAGAATAAATGGATTGACAAAGGTCTTGTCTGAAGCTCTTGTTTACTTGGGTTTTGAGCAGTCTAATGAAGTTTTCTTCGATACCATAAAAATTGAGGTTGGGGAGTTAAGCGGTAAACTTAAAATGGCTGCCGATGAAGCTTTAATTAATTTTAGGCATGAAGGCAATTATATTTTTATCTCATTAGATGAGACTACTTCAACTGAGGATTTGAAGAAAATAATTGGAGTTTTTTCGGCTTTAAAAAACAAAGAAATTGATGAAGAAACCATTTACTCTTGGTTATGTAATGCTGATGTTGAATTTCCTTCTGCTATAGCCAGAACTTCTGATTTCCTTCAACATCCTGTTTTTAATAAATACCATACCGAACATGAAATGTTGCGTTATTTGAAGCATCTAGAGAATAAAGACCTTTCATTAGTGCATTCCATGATAGCTCTTGGTTCGTGTACGATGAAATTAAATGCTACTTCTGAAATGATTCCATTGACTTGGCAAGAAGTAGGAGGAATTCATCCTTTTGTACCTAAAGAACAAACAGAGGGCTACCAAGAGCTTATTCATGAGCTAAGTCAATGGTTGGCAGAAATCACTGGTTTTGCAGGTATCTCTCTACAGCCTAATTCTGGTGCACAAGGGGAATATGCAGGACTTATGGTTATTAGAGCTTACCACTTAAGTAGAGGAGATGAACAAAGAAATATAGCCTTAATTCCTAACTCAGCACATGGTACAAATCCCGCAAGTGCTGTGATGGCTGGAATGAAAGTTGTTATTGTAAAGTGCGATGAAAGAGGTAATATAGATGTAGAAGATTTAAAAGAAAAAGCATTGCTATACAAAGAAGTGCTTTCTTGTTTAATGGTTACTTACCCTTCTACCCATGGGGTTTTCGAAGAAACAATAGTTGAAATTTGTTCTATTATTCATCAATACGGAGGGCAAGTGTATATGGATGGTGCTAATATGAATGCTCAAGTAGGACTGACTAGTCCAGGGTTTATTGGAGCTGATGTTTGTCACCTTAATCTTCACAAAACTTTTTGTATTCCTCATGGTGGTGGCGGTCCTGGCATGGGACCTATTGGTGTAGCTAAGCAGCTAGTTCCCTTCTTACCTGGACACTCTATAGTTAAGACTGGTGGAGAAAAAGCCATTACAGCGGTTTCTGCTGCACCTTATGGTAGTGCTAGTATTCTTACTATATCTTATGCTTATATTGCAATGATGGGTGCAGAAGGCTTGGTAAATGCCACTAAACATGCGATTTTGAATGCAAACTATATCAAATCAAGATTAGAAAAATATTATCCTATACTATACACTGGAGCAAATGGTCATTGTGCACATGAATTTATTTTAGATTGTAGGGGTTTCAAGCTCACTTCTGGTGTAGAAGTAGAAGATATCGCTAAAAGGCTAATGGATTATGGGTTTCATGCTCCTACGGTTTCCTTCCCTGTTGCTGGAACTTTAATGATAGAGCCTACTGAAAGCGAGTCTAAAGAAGAGTTAGATAAATTTTGCGATGCAATGATTAGTATCAGAAAAGAAATATCAGAAATTGAGAATGGCGAAGCAGATAAAAAGAATAATGTATTGAAGAACGCCCCTCATACTGCCAAAGTAAGCCTTTCAGATAATTGGGATTTGCCTTATTCAAGAGAAAAAGCAGTATATCCAATAGTTTCTTTAAAAGAAGGTAAATTCTGGCCATCTGTTAGTAGAATAGATAATGCTTATGGAGATAGAAATTTGGTATGTAGTTGCCCTCCAATTGAGCAATACGAAGTAGTAAATTAAAATCAACAATACATGATTAACAATCACGAAATAGATTATAAAGTTTTTGGGGAGGAAATGCAATGTATAGAGGTAGAACTAGATCCTCAAGAAACTGTAATGGGAGAGCCTGGAAGTTTTATGACCATGGAACAAGACGTTCAGATGGAGACTATTTTTGGTGATGGTTCTCAACAATCTGGAGGACTAATGGGAAAACTTTTTTCGGCTGGTAAAAGATTACTTACAGGAGAGAGTTTGTTTATGACAGCCTTTACGAATGTTGGTCAAGGAAAGAAGAAAGTAATGTTTGCAGCACCATATCCTGGTAAAATAATTCCAATGAATCTTAATGAACTTGGTAATAAAATAATATGCCAAAAAGATTCCTTTTTATGTGCAGCAAAAGGTGTAATAGTAGGTATTGAATTTCAGAAAAAACTGGGTACGGGACTTTTTGGAGGAGAAGGTTTTATTATGCAAAAATTAGAAGGAGATGGTATGGCATTTGTTCATGCTGGTGGCCATGTGATTGAGCGTGTATTGATGCCCGGAGAATTAATTAAAATTGATACAGGTTGTATAGTAGCATTTACTCATCATATAAATTATGATATACAGTTTGTAGGAGGCATCAAGAATACTTTGTTTGGCGGAGAAGGTGTGTTTTTTGCTATTCTTCGAGGCCCAGGAAAGGTATGGATTCAGTCTTTACCAATTAGTAGATTAGCGGGAAGAATAGTTCAGTATGGCACTGGCAATAGAAAAGAAGAAGGCAGTATTCTTGGTGGACTAGGAAATATGTTTGATGGCGATAAGTAAATAGTGGTGGATATAATTTTATAAACCTCGTTTTAAAAAAGAGGTTTTTTTATGCACTCTTAAACAAAGTAATACCGCAGAAATTGATAAGCCAGCCAATAAGCCATACCATATCCCTTGAACCCCAAGATGAAGCTTGAAAGCTAAAAAATACCCTAGAGGCAAACCTAATAACCAATAGGCAATTACAGCTACTATAGTAGGAATACGAATATCTTCGATTCCCCGCAAAGCCCCCATAGCTACTACTTGTAATCCATCAGAAACTTGAAAGAGTGCAGTAATCATTAGCAAAGAAGCGGATAATTCTACGATGATTTTTTCTCTTATATAAACTAATGGTAATAAGTCTTTGAAAAGAATAAAACTCAAACAACTTATTAATTCATAAATAAATACTACTAGCAAGGCTGTGAATGCCGCAGTTCGTATCATTGTATAATTTTTTTTCCCCCATTCATGTCCGACCCTAACAGTAGTGGCTGCAGCAATTCCTGTAGCTGCCATATAAGTAATTGCAGCAATGTTAAGCGAAATTTGGTGTGCAGCGATTTCTTTTGCTCCAATCCACCCAGCCATTATTGCAGCAAATCCAAATGCCCCTGATTCTAACATTAATTGTAGCCCAATAGGAATGCTGTTTTTGAATAGGTGAATTATAAATTTAAATTCTATTTTAATGATTTGAAAGTGCTTTCTATATACCTTAAAATCTGGCCGAACCATAAAATAAAACACTATAGCAATCAACATAAATAATCTTGCAATGACCGTAGCATAGGCAATTCCAGTAAGCCCTAGATTTGGCAGTTGAAAGAAACCTTGAGTAAATACTATTATTAATCCTATGTTTATCACATTTGCAATAATGGTAATCATAGTAGCAACACGAGTAATAGCAAGGCCTTCTAAGAATTGTTTGATTATCAAAAAGACGGAAAGCGGAATTAATGACAATGATTGTAAGATAAAAAACGGCTTTGCTAATGCTACAATTTCAGGGTTCGGATTTATAATGGGTAATAATTGAACTAAGAGTAGAAGTATTATAAACAATAAGAAATTCATTATCATGTTAAGCCAAAATCCATTTTTAAGAATTTTTACTATCTCAGGAAGATTATTTTCTCCATCTGCTATAGCTACCATGGGAGTTATACCATAGCTCATCCCTACAGATATCATCATAAAAGGAATAAAGATACTTATTGCTAGAGTGGCAGCAGCTAAGGGCAATGCACCTAAATTACCAGCCATAATAGTATCAGCAACCGCAACCGCCATATGCCCAAGCTGACTAATAGCTACAGGAATTGCAATCGCAATATTTTGTTTGACCTCTTGAAGGCTAAAATATTTTTTTGTCATAAAAGGATGTGAAATTAAGAATTCGCAACCTTTTAACCTAAAATATTACTAATTGAGAAAATCAAAAGATTTATTTGGCTTCTGAAACAGTAGTTTCTTTAATCATTGGCTCAAAATTGATTTCTTTGATTTCAGAAAGCTTGAGTTTACAATAGCTAGGGACTCTATTTTCTCTTGTATAGCTATAAGCTTCTTGTTGAGTAAGACCTTTTATAGTTTCTGATTTTATATCATAACTTATTAATTGGAATGCTCTTAAAGTGATATTGCCATTTTTAAGCACCATGTCTATACTAACGAAAGAAGAATGGCTTTTCTGACTTAAAATAAAATTAATCCGCTCTTGTAAATTCATAAATGAATAATATTGGCAAAGCTAAGTTGGTTAATCTGTTTTTTAATATTAAATAATTGTTAAGAGAGCGTAAATAAGTTAACATTGGGAAATAACTAAGTTTTAATATTTATGATTTTCTAAAAAATGGATATCATTCTTCTTCTGAAATAGAATCTCATTTTTCTAATTGGTTTTTATGCCTTCTAATGTGATTCATCAAATAATATAGATTATTCTTGTCAGGTTAAATAGGGCTGAATCGATTTAATAGAAACATAATGTTGTGATTTCGATTTATTTGTATTAAATTAATGTATTATCAATTTGAAATTATTAAAACATATGTATAATTTATTCAAATACTTGTTGTTGTTGGGTTTTGGCTTATCTTTTAATCCAATTTCTGCTAGCGACAAACCAGTTTGTAATGTACCAGATGAGTTTGATATGACTAATGCAGTCTTATTTGGAAATGGTACACCTTCAAGCTGCACTCAGAGTGCTTTACAGGGTTTATTAGATAATGGTGGAAAGATTAAATGTAATTGTGGAACTAATCCATACACCTTAGTACTTACTAGTACTCTAAAAATTCCTAATAAAGAGATTATACTTGATGGCTTGAATAAGCTGAGCATAAGTGGCAATAATTTGGTAAGGATATTTGATAAAGCCCCAGCAATGAATCAGTCCAATGGAACATTATTTGGAATTCAGAATCTAAACATCATCAACGGAAAATTACCTGCATCTGGCTCTGATGGAGGAGGATCAGCATTTATGGGTAGGGCTTTTGGAAGTTTGGTTGCACATAATGTAAATTTTCAATCTAATGTAGCTAGTGTCGCTCATCCAGATGAGTGTGGAGCGGTTTATACAATTTTATACAAAGAAGCCTCATTTTACAATTGTACTTTCAAAAACAACAAAGGTGCCAATGGTGGAGCAGTTGGTTGTATAGGAAGTGGTACAAAAATAATACAATGTACTTTTGAAGCCAATGAAGCTACTGGGAATGGTGGTATTCCACCTGGTAAAGGGGGCAATGGCGGTGCTGTATATATGGATGGAGCTGACCAAAACGGCGTAAATAATTACTTTGAAATGTGCGGAAATCAATTTGTGAATAATAAAGCCATATATCAAGCAGGTGCTGTTAATGTTATTTTCTATGCCAATAAAGGAAGTATTGCAAAAGTAGATCAATGCAATTTTGAGAACAGTTCTTGTACTGTAGATAAAGGTGGAGCTTATTATCATATGAATGGACCATTAAACATTTCGAACTCCAGTTTTATCAATAATACCTCACCAGCACAAGGAGGTGGTATATGGTGTAACAATACCAAATTGAATATTAACAATTCTACTTTTATAGGTAATAAAGCAGTTTCGGCAGACAAAAAAGGAGGACTTGGTGGAGCAATATGTATAGATGGTTCTGGAAATGAGAAATCTGTTATTGTTTCGAATTCTACAATTTCGGGCAGTCAAGCAGGGAATTTTGCAAGTGCGATTTTCAATGGGGGAACACTTTCGCTTGAAAATAATATTTTTTATAATAATCTTATTGGCATGGATTACCAAGGAAATCCTTATGGAGGAGGTTTGATCAATAAATCCTCCAATCTTACTGTTTCTGGAGGAAATCTGCAATTTCCCTTTACGTACAAGACTCAATTTGAGAACGCAAGAACAGACGATTGGATTACCCAAGTAGGAGAAGCCAAAATAATCAAATCCGACCCTTTGCTCCTTCCCCTAGCCGATAATGGTGGTTTTACTAAAACAATGGCTTTGGGCAGTACAAGCCCAGCGATAAACAAAGGAACTAATTGCCCCTCTAAAGATCAAAGAGGACTAGCCAGAGTTGGTGTTTGTGATTTAGGAGCTTTTGAGTTTGGTGCTGTGGTTACTAGTATAGCAATGGCAGATAGAAAGAATAGTAGTCAAAATAGTTTGTTTTATCCCAACCCTGTTGAGCGAGGTGGTCTGCTCAAATTAATTAATCATCAAGAAAATTATCCCCATGAAGTAAATATTTATACTTTACAAGGTACATTAGTGAAGAATTACAAAACAGGCGTACCTTTTCAAGAGCTTACTATTTCTGAGGATATTCAAGGTTTATATATGCTTGAGCTTATTTTCCCCAATAAAAAATCCCATTCAATCATTCGAATAGAATAGCTGGTAAGTTGCTTTAATCAATTTTATAAACCCTACATTTTTCTCCTTGCATCAATTTCTTGTTTACTTGACAGTTTATTTGCTAAGCTTTACGGCTATTGCTCAAGATATATCTTCGAATACAAAAGCAAATTTTATAGCCAATAATTCACCAGCAATCATTAAGGCAAAGAAGCTGTTGTATCAGCAGCTACGTGGTGTTAAAAATAAGGAAATGCGAGCTCTAATGTTTGATGCTATTGATAATCCTAATTTTCAAGTTCAGCACAGAATAGGAGTAGATGAGAACAAGAAAGCTCAGCTACTAGATCAGCTAAAAGAAGCACAACTAATCCCTAAAGGTTCTCCAATTTCTGACCAGCAAATTATTGAAGGTATTTTTCCTCCTTTAAGAAATCATAACAACCAACCAGTCATACCTATGCCTTATATAGCTGCAGCAGGCGGAACAAAAGGACACCACCATAATTATCCTGGAGGATTGGTCGTACATACTGCTACTACTATGGCTTTCGCGAAAGCTCAAGGAGAAATAGCTTCAAGGTTTTACGCTCATCAACCTAAGTTTATAGATACCGAATTAACCTCGATAGCTTTATTTTGGCATGATTGGGCAAAGTTGTTTATGTATCAATATCTATCTGATGGTAAGTTGTTAGAGGAATACTATTTTGGTGGTAATGGTGTAAGTGATGATTATGGTGCTGGAGGTTATTCAATCGAGATGGGGCATCATATTCTGAGCTTAGCAGAGATAATGAGCAGAAAGTTCCCTATAGATATTGTACTCACTTTGGCAGCTGTTCATTATGAAATGACCAGAGAAAACGAATATAAAATGGTAAATACAATAAGAGCGGCTTGTATTATTGCCCAGTGTAAACCTCTAGAAAGAGGTTATTTATATCTTGATAAAAACAAACAACTGAGAATACCTCCAGTGTATGACCAATTCTTAAATAATGATGCTAAGTATTCTTCTTATAATTTCATGAATCAGTTGCCCGAATATACCTATGCCCATTTAGCAGATTGGGATTGGGCTTTCAATAATTCTGGTATTCAACATTTGGATCTTTTATTGATGGATATTGTGAAAGAAATTGAAGAGAAAGAACAGGTGGATGAAATGAAATTTCACTGGCGGTATAAATACCCACTTTATAGTTATTACACGGCAGAGTATTTGTCTATGGAATATGCTAAGCATGGTCAAGTGCATTTAAAATCTATAATTCAGAATTTTTTTAAAACAAATAAGTACAATAATAAAATTGCCTATTAAACAAAAAAATAGGGCATATTACTTCAATAAAAAAGCTTGACCAACCTAAGTTAGTCAAGCTTTTCTATTGAAGAATATTGAAAGTATTAGGCTTTTTTACCAAGTTTTGCAACTTGATGATCGATTTGGAACAAACCATCCAATTCTATTCCTATCAAATCATAAATTTCTAGAGCACGACGAGCGTTATCTTCTTCTTCTTTTTGCTCTTCTAAGAACCAATCAAAGAATTTTAAGGTTTGGAAATCTGCATTTTTAACACAAGTAGCAGACATTTTGTTGAAGCTATCTGTTATGGCTACTTCCATTTCAAGTGCCAATTCAAATAAAGCTCTTAAGTCAGCAAATTCGTGTTGAATATTGCTTACCTCTGGCGATATTGCTTTGCCACCCATATCTATAATATAATCATAAATTCTAAGCATATGCTCACGCTCTTCATCGGATTGATGCTTATAATAATCTCCACATTCTATCAAGCCTTGCTCGTGGCACCATGCAGACATAGCCAAATAAGCGGAGGTAGAATGAGCTTCCATTTTTATTTGTGCATTTAGCATATCTAAAATACTTTCTTGTAAAGAAGATTTTAGACGCAATATAGATTTAGTTCCCATAGTTCTTAATTTAAGTTTATTGTTGAACTCATTTTTCATTCAATTGTTGCACAAAAATAATCAACATTAGCTCTAGCTACAAGTAATTATAGAATATAGAATAGTTCTAAACAGTTAATTGTAGATTACTTAGTGCATACTCATGTTGGCTCATAGCTATACCCTTTCTATAAAGCAGGTCTTGTAATTCCATTGCAAAATAAGCACCATTGAATAACTCTTTGATTACAATCAATTGACATAAAGTATATTTTTGAACTCCTGTGGGGGCTTTTTTTTGTTTTAAAACCACCTCTGTATAATCGAAGAAATCAGACAAATCGTCTATAGCTTTCTTTATATCAATATGATTTATCTTGCTTCTTAGTTTAATAAATTCTTTAATACACAAGTGAAAGCTATGGTCTTTGGTCTGAATATATACAGAGTACGAAGAAGATTGGAATATTTTGCCTGATTTGTTTTCAAATAAAATTTCGTTTGCCTCAAACATGGTAGCTTATTTTTATAGCATAAATATATAGATTATTTTTAATTAATCTAAATAAGGGATAGTTTTTTCTTGTCTTTAAAAAGATTTTTACTATTTGTAGGATGACTAAGATAATCTCAATTTCTTCGAATGAATTCTTTTTTCAATAGTATTTGACAAAACGATAGGCTTATAAATATAGATAATAAAAGAATAGAGACAAAGATTAGGATTCTTAGGATTTGGTAAAGCACCTTTAAGATGGGCAAAAAAAAACTGGAAGTAATAATACTTCCAGTAGAACCAAGTGGTGATGAATGGAATCGAACCATCGACACAAGGATTTTCAGTCCTTTGCTCTACCAACTGAGCTACATCACCCTAAAAGGTCTGCAAAAGTAAGTATTTTTTTTATTTATACAAATTACGATACCTTTTATTTTATTATTTCAATGATTTTTTGTTCAGCCAGTAATATAGTTATCGCTTTAAGAATTTTATTATTAGATAATTTATATCTTAGTTTTTCTTTTAGTTCGCAATTATATCTTATTTAAATTCTAGACTAAGGCATATGCGTTTTTTTATTTCTTTTTTTTGCTTGATAAATTCTTTATTGATTTTCAACTCGAATATTTTAGCTCAGGGTTGTAGTGATGCAGGGTTTTGTACAATGGGAGCAATGAGGCCCAATCAAAATAATCATTTGTTTAAAAAAATCAACCTTCGTTCTATAGAAATTACCCATTATTTTGGATTTAACAATGTTAGAAAAGGAGATTCTTTTACCAATAAGGTCAATGATTATTTTCAATCTCTAATAATTGATGCCAATATTGGCGTAGGGGCTAAAAATTCTGTACAATTGAAATTGCCCTATAATCTTACTTACGGTGTAATGGCAAACACTTCTGGGATAGGAGATATTAGTTATGGTTTTACCAGAAACTTGATAGAAAAACAGCATCTTCAAATTGGAGCCACTGTAGGAGGAAAGATACCTTTAGGGAATAGTAATGTTAAAGAAGGAGATAAACCTTTGCCTATGTATTACCAACCAGGTCTTGGTACTTGGGATTTCATTTCTGGCTTGGGGCTTAATTATAAAAATTTCTTGTTTACCACAGGGGTTCAATTGCCTTTGAATGCGAATAACAATACCTTTTTATGGAAACCTTGGAATAAAGAGTCAGCTCAAGACTCTATAGATGCTAATAATTATCAGCGAACTAATAGGTTCAGACGTGGTACAGATGTGATGTTAAGAATCGAATACAACCTCAGATTTGCAAGCTGGAATATTCATACAGGTCTTTTGAATATTTATAGAATCAATAAAGACCAGTTTATGAATCCCGCTAAAGGAAACAAATATGAGTCAATACCTTATTCTAATGGTTTGGTAAGTTCTTGGATTGTCGGAGGTGGTTATAGGTTTTCTGTAAAGTCTCAGATAAAACTGGTTTTTGCCTTTAGGTTGAATGATAGAGATGCTTATGCCAAAGACGCTGATAAAGCCCCTAATCCCGACGGACTTAAACGTTTTTTTGTGAATACAATTACTTATGAATATAGATTTTAACAAAAATATTATTTCCCAAATCTTTTCGTGCAGGCCATTCTTGGTGATTTGGTTTATTTGTATTTCAGCCATTCAATATGTTTTTGCTCAGAAACAGACTTTGCCCAGTCATGAGATTTTACTTAGCAAGATTGAAAATACTTTTTCCGATGCTCAATATGATAGTAGTATTTATTTGTCCCAACAATTTTTAATTAATAGTAAAAATTCTACTCAATATCAGTTAGCAAAATCTTGGATTGCCAGAAACCAAATTAAATTAGGGCAATTTTCAAAAGCTTCCCAAACTATAGATTCTTTATTAGATTTGACTCAACAATTATCCCAAAACTTATTGATCAATTTATTGATAGATAAGTCAGAAATTTTTCTTCAGAGAGGTTATGGTGAAAATGCTGCTGAAATAATTTTAAAAGCAGAGAAAATGCAAGAAAAATCAGGAATTCAAGAAACTAATTTACTAGCTCAGCTATATACTCAGAAAGCTATTATCTACTGGAATTTGGGAGATTTTCAACCAGCTTTAGAATATGCGTTCAATGCATTAGCTAATTATAAAAAGGCGTCTTCCTATTCTGCACTAGGCGAGGCAAGATTACTCAATGATATTGGCTTGATTCTGATGGCTCAAAATTCTACTGATGCCAATACTTATTTTTTAAAATCAAAATCAATATATACCCAACTCAACAAAGCAAATACTATTGAATATGCCAATCTACTCAATAATATTGCTTTTTATTTCAAAAGTCAATCTATGCATAAAGAAGCCATCAGCATTATGGATACAGTGCTAATGATTAGATTGAAAATTTATCCTAGTGTTCATACCAATATAGCTTTTACTTATGCTTCAATGGCAAATATTTATTTTGAGATGAAAGCATATTCTTCAGCTAGTGAATGGATAAAAAAATCACTTCATTTATATCAAAGCCTATATTCTTATAAGCATCCAGAGATTGCTAGTGCTTATAATTTACTAGCTCAGATTGATTTAGAATTTCAAAATCCTCGTCAATCTATTCGCCATATAAACCAAGCAATAATCGCCAATAGTTATCAGTTCAATGACTCACTTCACCTTGATGCAAATCCTAATATGGGCGATATTAATCAATTAGAATTGATGTGTAGTTCTCTTTTATTAAAAGCAAAGTCTTTTGAGGAGGTATTTAATACTGAGAAACCCCAGTTAAAGTATATAAAAATGGCAGTCGCTTCGCTTTCACTTGCTGATACTGTTATATGGAAACTTAAAAATCTAAGAACCAATAAAAATGATAAATTAAGATTAAGTAAATGGTCTTCAGAAATTTATCTTTCTTTAATCAGAAATCATTTGTTGCTATCCAAATTTACAAAAAGACATCAATATCATCACAGTAAGGCATTCATTTATTCTGAACGAAATAAAGCTTCTATATTAATGAGTGCCATAGCAGATGCTAATTCTAAGCAGTTTGCTGGGATTCCTGACAGCTTGATTCAGAAAGAAAATTTTCTAAAAAAAGAAATTTCTTTTTATGAAAAAGAATTAGCAAAGTCAAAAAGCTCGATAGAATCCGAGAAAAATATCAAACAAATATTTAATTACAATACCCAATATCAGAAATATATTACCAATTTAGAATTAAAATATCCTAGTTACTTCCAACTCAAATATCAAAGAGATGATAAATTTTCAGAGCAAGATGCTCAGCATCTACTAAGTAATGATGAAGCAATGATCAGCTATTCAATAGATGATAACAATAAAGTCCTTTATACATTTGTATTGACTAAAAATAAATTAAGAGCCTTTGAGCAGTTACTGTCTTTTGATTTCAATCGTAAGATTTCTGCCCTTCGCAATAGTATTGTGTTGCATGTCAAGCAAGTGTACCAAGAAAATGCTCAAGAGTTGTATAAAATATTGCTCAAAAATAAAATTCCATCTAAAGTGAAAACCCTTTACTTTATTCCCGATGGCAGATTGAGCACTATCCCTCTTGAGGCCCTATTAACTCAAAGTGTTTCCAATTCATCTGGATATAGTTCTTTGCCTTATTTACTCAATAATTTTAACATAGCCTATCATAGCTCTGCTATACTTTTTTGTCAGAAAGCTCAGCAAAAGTTGGATTATAAAAATACAATCAGATTAGTAGCTCCTATCGAATTCTCAAAGATAGACAATGTACAACCAGCTGATTTGCCTTCTACAAAAGAGGAGGTATCAGAAATTGCTTTGCTTTTTGAAAAAAATCTAGGTAAAGCTTACCGTTATGAATATAAGAAGGCAACAGAAGCGATTCTGAAATCTGGAGATTTTGATTATAGCCGAATTATTCACCTAGCTACACATGGCTTGGTAGATGAAAACAAACCAGAATTATCTAAAATATTTCTCTATCCAGAAGCGAATAACAGCGATGATGGTTTGTTGTATTCGGGAGAGATATATAATTTGAAGCTCAATTGTGATTTAATCACACTTTCTGCCTGCCAGACGGGTTTAGGGAAAATCACCCAAGGCGAGGGAATAATAGGTCTTTCGAGGTCGCTACTTTATGCAGGAGCAAAAAATATCTTGGTATCGCTTTGGAGTGTTTCCGATCAAAGTACTTATATGCTTATGAAAAACTTTTATACAGATTTGTATACAAAAGAAAATTTTCAGAAAGGATACTCTCGTTCATTAAGAGCAGCAAAACTTAGCATTATCAAGGCTGATGCTAAGTTTTGTGATCCATATTATTGGGCAGCTTTTACTTTGATTGGTAAGTAAATTTTTTGCTAAACGTCTATTTCTACTTGATTTCTCAATAAATCTTCCATAGTTTCTCTCCTTCTAATGAGATGATGTTTGCCATCTAAAACCAATACCTCGGCAGGTCTAAATCTAGAGTTATAATTAGAACTCATACTAAACCCGTAAGCACCAGCATTTAAAATTCCAATTAGGTCTCCTTCTTTTACTTTACTAAGTTCTATGTCTGTTCCAAAGGTGTCTGTTTCACAAATATAGCCTACTATGGTATAATTTTCTTTTTCTGCATGGGGTTGAGAAACATTCAAGATGGAATGATATGCTCCATACATCATTGGTCGAATAAGGTGATTCAGTCCAGTATCTAAACCCACAAAAGTACAAGCAGGTGTTGGTTTTACCACATTTGCACGGCAAAACAGATACCCAGACTCACTTACCAAGAATTTACCTGGCTCAAACCACAGCTCTAATTCTTTTCCATAAGATTTACAAAATTCTTGAAAATGCTGACTCATTTTTTTGCCCAGCTCTTCTATATCTGTAGCATGGTCATTGGGTTTGTAGGCTACTTTGAAACCACTACCGAAGTCTATAAATTTTAAATCTTCAAAGTTTCTAGCCACGCCAAAAAGCACTTCAGAGGCTTTTATGAAAGCATCGGCACTTTTGAAATCTGAACCACTATGTACGTGAACGCCAGAAATTTGTAGTTTGTACTTTTTTGCTATTTCGTACACTTCATTGATTTGATCTATAGAAATACCAAATTTAGAAGCTTTATGTCCTGTCATAATTTTTACGTTCCCCCCAGCTTCGATATGAGGATTCAAACGAATACAGATAGGGTAATTACTACCATATTCCTGCCCAAATTTCTCTAAAAAAGGAAGGTTGTCGATATTAATGGTAACTCCAAGCATAACCGCGGCTTTTATTTCTTCAAAAGCTACACAATTAGGAGTAAACATAATGTCTGTAGGTGAAAAACCTGCCATTAAACCCAGTTGAAGTTCTTGAATAGAAACTACATCTATTCCAGCACCTTCTTGACGAAGGATTTTAAGTATAGCTTGATTCGTAAGTGCTTTGACTGCATATTTTATTTTTACATTAACCCCTATGAATGCTTCTTTCAGGCGATGGTATTGGCTAACGATTCTTGCCCCATTGTATACATAGAGTGGAGTACCATAAGTACTGCATAACTCAGCTACTGGAATTCCTTGAATATGGTATTGGTTATTGTCTAATTGCATGTTGCTATTTTTTAGGATTGCAAAGATAGGTGTTGATTGCCTAGAATTTGATTTTTTAGATAAAATCTGTTTAAAAATTTCTTAATAAGCAGGGCAGTGTAGAGACAAATTGCAATCACCTATCTATGATTTAAGGTTTTTTTATCTGATTTTATTTATTAAAGGTTTTATTATTTAGGGTTAAAAAAAGGTTTGTTGAAAAGGTAATAATAGATTTTTTTAGTAGCACTCTTCTTGATTAGGAAAATCTTTGCTTTTTACATCCTTGATATAATGCTTTACCGAATCAAACATGGTGTCGTATAGATTGGCATAGATTCTTAGAAATCTAGGCTGAAATTCTTTATTTATTCCTAGCATATCGTGCGATACTAGCACTTGCCCATCTACTCCATTTCCAGCTCCTATACCTATAATCGGGATAGTAAGTGATTTCGCTACTTTAGTGGCGAGTTCGCTTGGTATCTTTTCTAATACTATAGCAAAGCACCCAAGTTCTTGAAGGAAATGAGCATCTTCAATCAGTTTGTTAGCTTCATCTTCTTCTGTAGCTCTAACAGTATAGGTGCCAAATTTATAAATTGATTGTGGGGTCAGCCCTAAATGCCCCATTACAGGGACACCAGCACTAAGTATTCTGATAATAGAATCTTTGATTTCTATCCCTCCCTCTAGTTTTACTGAATGTGCACCCGATTCTTTCATGATACGAATAGCCGATCTAAGTGCTTCTGAAGAGTTGCCTTGATAAGAACCAAAGGGTAAATCTACAACCACCAACGCTCTATTTACTGCTCTGATTACTGAGGAGGCATGGTAAATCATTTGATCTAAGGTGATTGGTAAGGTAGTTTCGTGACCTGCAATTACATTAGAGGCGGAGTCTCCTACCAGCAACACATCAATACCTGCTGCGTCAAAAATCTTGGCCATAGAGAAATCATATGCAGTAAGCATAGAGATTTTCTCGCCTCTGTTTTTCATTTCTTGTAGCTGGTGGGTAGTTACTCTTTTAATTTCTTTTGATGTAGATGACATATTTTTGAATGTATATTCATTTAAATAGGGTCAATAAACGCTTTTTGCTTATTGACCCTATTTAAATGATGGATAAGTAGTAGGTTTATTTTTTCTCTTTTCCTTGGTTGGCAATAGAATCTCTCATATCGGTATCAGCCTGAAGATTTTTTAGCTTATTATAATCCATCACGCCTAGGTTTCCGTTTCTGAATGCTTCTGCAATAGCCATGGGGATTTCTGCCTCAGCTTCGATTACTTTAGCTCTTGCTTCTTGAGCTTTTGCTTTCATTTCTTGCTCTACTGCTACGGCCATTGCACGTCTTTCTTCTGCTTTGGCCTCTGCTACTTTTAGGTCTGCATTAGCTTGGTCGATTTGTAATTTTGCACCTATGTTGGCACCTACATCTATATCAGCAATATCAATAGAAAGCAATTCGAATGCTGTACCAGCATCTAAGCCTTTTTGTAAAACCATTTTAGAGATTTTATCTGGGTTTTCTAACACTTCTTTATGAGACATTGAAGAACCGATAGAGGATACAATGCCTTCGCCAACTCTCGCCAAAATAGTTTCTTCTCCAGCACCTCCAACTAATTGTGCAATATTTGCTCGAAGTGTTACTCTTGCTTTTGCAATTAATTGTATGCCATCTTGAGCTACTGCTGCTACATTGGGCGTATTGATTACTTGGGGATTTACTGATATTTGAACTGCTTCAAATACATCTCTACCTGCTAAATCAATCGCAGTAGCTTGTTTGAACGTTAATGCAATGTTGGCTTTGTCAGCAGAAATTAAAGCTTTGATTACATTGGGAACATTGCCACCAGCCAAGAAATGTGTTTCTAGGTCGTTGGAGGTAAGGTTTAAACCTGCCTTGGTAGAAGTAATAAGTGCGTTTACGATAGTACTTGGTGGTACTTTCCTAATTCTCATAACGACCAGTTGAATAAGACTAACTCTTACCCCAGATACTACTGCCGTTATCCATAGGTTCATGGGGACAAAGTAAAGAAATACGAGAAAGCCTATAAATGCGAGACCAATTGGAATTAATATGCCCATTTTTCTATTGTTTAAGTGTTAGCAAATATATCAATAAAGTTCATTAATCTAAATTATAGTATTTAGTATGCTCTTGCAAACAGCACTCTTTGATTGCTTTCTTTTCCAGAGTAGATACATTTACCTAGTTCTGCTTTTGAATCAAGCGGAATACAACGAATAGTCGCTTTGCTGAGTTCTTTAATTTTTTCTTCAGTTTCACTTGTTCCGTCCCAATGTGCAGATAGAAATCCTCCCTCTTCTATTTTTGTCATAAACTCATCCCAAGTGTTCACCGCTATGGTTTTTGAATTTCTGAAATCAATCGCTTTTTTATAAATATTTTCTTGAATATCCTCTAGTAGTTTGGGGATTATAGTGCCCAAATCATCAAAAGCATAAGATTTCTTTTCTTTGGTATCTCTTCGAGCTACTTCGGCAGTACCTTGTTCTATATCTCTTGGTCCTACAGCAATTCTTACAGGTACGCCTTTTAGCTCATAATCTGCAAATTTGAATCCAGGGGTTTGGGTGTCTCTATCGTCAAATTTTACTGAAACCCCTGATTTCTTGAGTAAGGGCAATAAGGTATTTACCTTTTGGGTAATCAAATTTAATTGTTCCTCATTTTTGAAAATAGGCACAATCACTACTTGTATTGGGGCAAGTTTTGGAGGCAGAACCAAGCCATCGTTATCAGAGTGAGCCATAATGAGTGCTCCCATAAGTCTGGTGCTAACCCCCCAAGAAGTTCCCCAAACATGTTCTAGACGGCCTTCTTTATTAGTGAATTGAACATCAAATGCTTTTGCAAAATTTTGACCTAAAAAATGCGATGTTCCAGCTTGAAGTGCTTTTCCATCTTGCATCAGGGCTTCAATACAATAGGTTTCTTCTGCACCAGCAAAGCGTTCGTTGGCAGTTTTTACTCCTTTAATTACTGGCATTGCCATAAATTCTTCTGCGAAGGTGGCATATACTTCAAGCATTTTTTCTGTTTCTTCTATAGCCTGACCTTTAGTAGCATGAGCGGTATGCCCTTCTTGCCAAAGGAATTCAGTAGTACGTAAGAATAAGCGTGTACGCATTTCCCATCTTACCACATTTGCCCATTGATTGACTAATAAAGGCAAATCTCTATAGGATTGAATCCACGTTTTATAGGTACTCCATATTACAGTTTCGGAAGTAGGCCTTACGATGAGTTCTTCTTCTAATTTTGCTTCTGGATCTACAATTACACTTTTTCCATCTGGAGAATTCTTTAACCGATAATGAGTTACTACTGCACACTCTTTAGCAAAACCTTCAACATGACTTGCTTCTTTACTTAGAAATGATTTGGGAATAAACAATGGGAAATAAGCATTGACATGACCAGTTTCTTTAAACATTAGGTCAAGGGTTTGTTGCATTTTCTCCCAAATAGAAAATCCATAAGGCTTGATGACCATGCAACCTCGTACAGCAGAATTTTCTGCTAAATCTGCTTTTTTCACTAATTCATTGTACCATAAAGAATAGTCTTCTTCTTTGTTAGGTAAAAATTTACTCATTATTAAGTGTTTATGATGATTTTAAAATATATTTTTATTTAATACCATTTTGGTATGCGATTTGTAATACAGATTACAAAGATAGAGGATGAAGCATCATTACAAAACTTCCTCTTGATTTACTCAAAAACAATAATGGTTGATAGAGTTGATTCAACTTTTATCTGATGCTGTTGTTAGTAAATTAATTATTAAATTGTATTATAGACTTAAGTATATTCTAAACAAAACCTCTTATTATGAAAAAGTCATCTATTGCTATTATGCTTTCTTTAGTATTTCTAAATAGTATTTCTTTATCACTTGTAGCCCAAATTGAGGAGGACGACATGTACTTTACTTCTGCTGATAGAGCTCAAGCTAGAACAGTAGCTTTAGAGCGGAAAGCCAAATGGCAAGCTCAAGAAGAAGCTAGGAAAGATAAACGCGTAAATGGTAATAATTTCAATTATAATTCTAATAATCAACCCGATTTGATTCAGAATCCTGATGTCAATTATAGCCAATATGATAATAACAATTCTAGCAGAAGCTATAATAATTTAAATAATACCAATGATAATAATTTTGATAATAATTCCAATGTAAATAGGAATGGTGGCGATACTTATATTACCAATAATTATAATGATTATGATAATTATAAGTACAGGACTGGATGGGCATGGAACAATGGTTTTGGATTTAATCAATGGAATTCATGGAATAGACCAGGTTGGAATATGAATATTGGCTGGAACTCTTGGTCAGGCTGGAACACTGGTATTGGCTGGAACTCTGGCTGGGGTTGGGGAAATTCATGGAACAGTCCACTATGGGGAGGTGGCTGGAATAATGGTTGGGGAGGTGGTTGGGGTTGGAATGATCCATTTTGGAATAATGGTTGGGGAGGTGGCTGGAATTGTGGTTGGGGCGGTGGCTGGAATAATGGTTGGGGCGGTGGCTGGAATAATGGTTGGGGCCGGAACAACGGAGGATACTGGGCAGGATACAATCACGGATATTGGAACGGATTTAATAATAACAATTGGGTTGGAAATAGAGGAGAAACTGGAAATTCAGTTCCGATTTCAAGACAACTTGGCCCAATGCAAAATAGAGGTAGAGGTACTGAAGGAGTAATTTCTAATAACGATAATAACATCAACCCAAGAAGTAGCCAAAATCAATACAATAGTTCTGCCAACAGAACATATGATAGCAGGCCTAGTAGATCTGGTGATATTAATTCTAATGGTAACAATAATAATTATAGAGGTGGTGACATGAATGATTCTAGAAGGTCATCTAATAGGGGGGGGGATTATAACACTAATGGTTCCTCAAATAATTATAATAACAATCCTTCGAGAGACAATAGACCATCTAGAGAATCTCAAAATACTAATCCTACCTATGAGAACAATAGAAGAAGTTCTAGCAGAGGAGGAGAGTATTATAATAACCAAGAAAATAGAGGGAACAGAAGCTATGATGCCTCTCCATCTTATAGTGCACCTTCTCAAAGAGAATCTTATGATAGAGGTAATAGAGGAGGAGGAGGAAGTTTCGGCGGCGGTGGCGGTGGTGGAGGAAGTTTCGGTGGCGGCGGTGGAAGTAGGGGTAGTGGTTTCGGCGGCGGTGGTGGTGGAAGTTTCGGTGGCGGCGGTGGTGGCGGCTCCAGACCGACAAGGTAAATAAAATTTATTCTTATTCTTACTTTAATTTTAATATAATATTATCTACATGAATATTCGAACGAGTCAATTCTATTTCATATTATTATCATTCTTTGTGTTTACTAGTCTTGCAAACGCCCAACAAATCTTCCCAAATTCTAATGGTTATTATGTTGATGCTTTAAGGTATAGTCAGAAATCTATATCTGGAACTTCTAGAACACAGGGAATGGCAGGCGTAGGAGTTGCAACTGGTGCAGATATTAGCTCTGCCCAAATTAACCCCGCTGGGCTAGGATTGCTTAGGAAAGGCGAGATGACCATTACTGGAAGTTTAGGTGCTGCGAATACAACTTCAAATTACTTTGGTAGTTCTAGTGACGATGTTAGAATCTTTGGGGGTATTCCTAATTTTGGTTTTGTATTTAGCAATGCTAAAGATGATTTGCAACAAGGAGATTTTCGTGGAGGTTCTTTTGCTATTAGTTTCTCAAAAATCCATAATTTTCAAAATCAGATTAATATTAATGGAGTAAATCCTAATAATTCCATTATAGATGATTTTGCCCAACAAGGAAATAGAATCGGGCTAAATAGGCTAAATCAAGAGTCTGACGATTATGCTGATAATAAAGTTACTGGTTTCCCAGATTATACAAGTGCTGCATATTATTCAAGGCTGATAGATCAAACTCAGGTAGATACATTTTTTCTTCCTAATGTTTTTACTTCTTATCTTATTAATAACGTGCAACAATCAGAAATCATTAAGATTAAGAATGGCATGTATCAGTGGGATTTTGCCTATGGTGGCAATTATAAAGACAAAATTTATTTTGGCGGTGGTATAGGTTTGGTCAGAATCAATTATAGAAGAGAAGGTGAGTATAATGAGGTTATTAAGAATCCAGAACTTCAGAGTATCACCATCTTGGATAAGTATTCTGCAAGAGGAGGAGGGATTAATTTTAAGGGCGGAATAATAGTTAGACCAATAGATGCCTTAAGGGTTGGTTTGAATTTTACTACACCAACTTATTTCTCAGTAAATGAAGTAAACGATGGTACTCTTAGTAGTGTAGTTAATGGAAGCAATTTGTCAGTTCCATTGCTTCAAACTATCAATAATTATTCAATGTTTTCCCCCATGACTTTTTCCTCTGGGGTAGCATATTTTTTTGGAAAACATGGCTTTGTTTCCGCAGATTTAGAACTTGTAGATTATAGAAATTCAAGATTAATTAATTCTCCCGGCAAGAATTTTTATGAAGGTGACAATAGAACTATAAAAAGTATTTACCAAACAACAGCCAACATCAAAATAGGTGCAGAATTGAGGTATGAATCTTTGAGATTTAGATTAGGGTACGCATTCTTTGGAGATCCATTCGCAGGTGGTAAACAAAGTCCTTTTGCAGAACCTGCAAGTCTAGATAGAAGTAGAAATGCATTTACTCTAGGGTTCGGTATTCGTCAATCTAATATGTATTTTGATGTAGCATTAATTGCATATCCTAATGTAAAATCATTTTATCAGCTTTATAACTCAGTATCTCCAGACGAAGTCATAGCTCCTAATGGAGAGATAATTCCCTTAGTTAATGCTGGCCCCGCACCAGTTGCAGAAATCAAAAACACCCTTACCACATTCAATTTTACAATAGGAACTTATTTCGGAAGATGAAAACAAACATTGCTTCTTGGTCTTTAGCATTCTTGCTTATTGCTCAAATCTCTTTTGCTCAGATTAAAGTTGGCGATATTGCCCCTGATTTTACAGTAAAAGATACCGCTTCAAATCCCATTAGTCTTTATCAAACCAAAGGTAAAATTATTATCCTTGACTTTTGGGCATCTTGGTGTGGCCCTTGCAGGGCTGCAAATCCGGAACTCGTAAAATTATATCAACAGTATAAAGCACAAGGTTTAGAAATAATTAGTATCTCTTTAGATAATAATATTGAACTCTGGAAAAAAGCCATTATCAAAGACAAACTTCCTTGGTCTGCTCATGGTTCAGACCTTATAGGTTGGGAGTCTATGCCAGCCATGCTCTATAGTATCAATGAAGTGCCTACTTCAATTGTGATGGATGAAGAAAAAAGAGTTTTGCTTAGAACCTATGATATGAAAGTGGTTCAGAAGAAATTAAAAGAGATTTTTAAATAAGGGTTTGTTGATAAAGGATAATAATATTCTTTATCCTTTATCAAAGATTTTAGTAAATATAAGTTCCTTGCTTATTGATAATAGTTAATTTTTTAGAATCACTACTTTCTACTCTTCCTATTATTTGAGCTGGAACTCCAAAGGAGTTAGAGATGCTAATAATCTCATGTGCGTATTGCTCTTCTATATATATTTCTAGACGATGCCCCATATTAAAGACTTTGTACATTTCTTGCCAATCCGTACCACTTTGTTCTTGAATAATCCTAAACAAGGGTGGAATTTCAAAGAGTTGGTCTTTGATAATATGTAGATTATTGATAAAATGTAAGATTTTTGTTTGTGCACCTCCGCTACAATGAATGATTCCGCCTATTTGACTTCGAAATGATTTTAATATTTCTTTAACAATAGGGGCATAAGTTCTGGTAGGAGAAAGCACTAACTTTCCCATATCTATTTCAGGCAGATAGGGGCAAGGTTGCGTAAGCCCTAGATGCCCCGAATAGATGAGTTCTTCGGGAACGCTTTGATCATAAGATTCGGGGAATTGAGCGGCAAGTGATTTTTCAAACACATCATGCCGAGCAGAGGTCAGCCCATTGCTGCCCATTCCTCCGTTGTATGATTTTTCGTAGTTGGCTTGCCCAGAGGAAGCAAACCCTATAATTACTTGTCTAGGTTTTATCTGTTCGTTAGTAATAACTTCTTTTTTTTTCATTCTGGCTGTAACTGTACTGTCTACTATGATGGTACGAACTAAGTCGCCTACGTCAGCAGTTTCCCCACCAGTACTATAAATTGATAAGCCATGATCTCTGAGTATTTGTAATATCTCTTCAGTACCTTCTATTATTGCAGTGATCACTTCTCCTGGTATTAGTCTTTTATTTCTACCTATCGTAGAGGAGATAAGAATATTGTCTGTACAGCCTACACACAGAAGGTCGTCGGTATTCATAATAACTGCATCTTGAGCTATACCTTTCCATACAGAGATGTCGCCTGTTGCTTTCCAATAGATATATGCTAATGAAGATTTGGTTCCAGCTCCATCGGCATGCATGATATTGCAATACTCTTTATCTCCACCAATGATATCTGGAATAACTTTACAAAAAGCACTTGGAAATATTCCTTTATCAATATTTTTTATCGCTTGGTGAACGTCTTCTTTAGAAGCTGAAACGCCTCTTTGTTGGTATCTTTCAGACATGAGCTATGAGCATTTATTATTCTCCAAAGTTAAGGAGAATAGCTTATAATGAAATAGGTTTTGGGGAATTATAGAAATAAAAAAGCCACAATTAGTTTGTGGCTTTTGCTCCCCCTCTAGGGCTTGAACCTAGGACCCCATGATTAACAGTCATGTGCTCTAACCAGCTGAGCTAAGGAGGAATGTTTATCGCTAAACGGAGTGCAAACTTAATTTATCATTTTAAAAAATCAAATATTTTGACTGTATTTTTTTAAATATTTTTTCATTAGCGTTTTTTATTGGGCAATTGAGAAGGTAGAAGTAAAGAATTTGACACTTATAAAGACAATATGGCTGACCTTGTTGTTATTTAAGTACTTGTTTGTAAAATTATTAATTTATTTACTAAAAAGATTATCTAGATGTATAAGCCAAAATGTCTATAAATAGAGTTGAAATTTGATTGGCATAAAATTTACTAAAGACATGATTATAAATTATTGTTCAACATAAAAAAAAATAAAGCTATGTCACTAATAAAAAACACTCCAGTCAGCTACAAAGATTATGTTCCTGCTAATTTCTCAAGTTTTATTGACGACTTCTTTAAAGATACAAATGAAATTTACGGAAAGGATTCGGTACTCAATTTTAATCCAAAAGTAGATATTGCTGAAACAGAAAAGCAATATGAAATAAGTCTGCAGCTTGCAGGGATGAACAAGGAAGATATCAAAATTGATTTTCATGAGGGTAAACTTATAGTTTCGGGAGAAAGAAAGTTTGAAAAAAAAGAAGAAGGCAAGAAGTTTCTCAAGATAGAGACCCAATTTGGTTCCTTTCATAGAACATTTGCATTACCAGAAAAAACTAATCATGAATTGATAGAGGCAGATTACAACAATGGGATATTAAATATTGTTATACCCAAAGAGGACAAAAAGACAAATAAGACTTCGATTGTTATAAAGTAAATAAGCTTGTGGCAAGAAATTTGCCACATATTTCAATACAATATATTTTTCCAATTACGTTATTTTAATAATCAAAAAACAATTATTTTATGAGTAATATTAAGCAATTTGTAAGTGTGTTAGCTGCTTCAATTTTGGGTGGAGTAGCCACTTTGTATGGGTACAAGACATATGTCGAACAGCCAACTTTTCAGACGTTTAATCAGAACCAACCCAGTTATTTTGCCAAATTTGATTATGATACTTCTAAGTCTGTTGTTCCAGAAGGGCTTAACTTTATTTATGCTTCAGATGTTGTTAGACCTAGTGTAGTACATATTAGAACATATTATGAAAATACAACAGCATCAGCACAAAGAACTCCATTTGATGAAATGTTAAGAGAGTTTTATGGAGACAGAATGCCCAATGATAAAAATCATGGAAGAGGCGTACCTCAAGAGGCTTCTGGTTCAGGAGTTATTTTATCTATCGATGGTTATATAGCCACTAACAATCACGTCATAGAGAAAGCTGATAAAATAGAAGTAGTTTTGAATGACAAGAGAAGCTATATAGCTAAATTAATAGGTACAGACCCTACAACAGATTTGGCATTGCTCAAGATAGAAGAAAAGGGCTTACCATTTGTGAAATATGGCAATTCTGATAATATGCGAATTGGCGAATGGGTATTGGCAGTGGGAAATCCATTTAACCTGAATTCTACAGTTACAGCAGGTATAGTAAGTGCTAAGGGGAGAAATATCAATATTCTAAGAGATAAAGATAATATGGCCATTGAATCTTTTATTCAAACAGATGCTGTTGTTAATCCAGGAAATAGTGGAGGTGCTTTGGTGAATCTTAAAGGGGAGCTAATAGGAATAAACACAGCAATAGCAAGTCCTACTGGATCTTATACAGGTTATTCTTTTGCTGTTCCTGTTACTTTAGTTCAAAAAGTGATGGAAGATTTATTAAAACATGGTCAAGTACAAAGGGCATTGCTAGGTATTTCTATCATAGATTTAAATGCTAATTTGGCAAAAGAGAAAGGAATTAAAGATTTTGTTCATGGTATTTATGTAGGAGGTGTAAATGCTGGAAGTGCTGCTGCTTCTGCTGGTATTAAAGAAGGAGATGTAATTACCCATGTCAATGGTACACCAGTAAACTCAGCCTCAGAATTACAAGAAATAGTAGCTCGGAATAGACCAGGAGACAAGGTGAAGATAAAGTATATGAGAAACGATAAAGGCTACGAAGTAGAAGCTACGCTAAAAAATAAAAGTGGTAATACAGAAATTGTAAAGAAAGAAGACAATAGTTTGAATCAGGTGTTAGGAGCTGATTTTGTTTTGCCTAGTAAAGATGAACTGGCTAAGCTAAATATAAGTAATGGAGTTAAAGTAAAAATTAATTCAAAAGGAAAGTTAAGTGATTCAGGAGTGCCCGATGGATTTATTATTACTACTATTAATAATTCTAAAGTGTCTAAGCCAGAAGAAGTTTTAGAGATGCTCTCTGACAAGAGTAGAGAAGGATATTTAATAGGTGGTTATACTTCAAAAGGGGAAAAGAAATTTATAGGAATTGGATGGTAGTTTTGTTGGTTTAGTTGTGAATGGTGCCTGTCTGCGATTTAGGTGAACGCAGACAGGTTTTTTTATTTATATTCATTAATATTTATATTACAAAATGAAAAATACCTACCCATTGAAGAAAGCTCTAGAAGCACTATCTATAAAAGACATAAATCCTGCATATAGTACAGGATTGAGGTTTTCTAAAACAAACAAAGCCAAATCTTTTTCTGTTTCCTCACCAGTAGATGATAGGGAAATAGCTAAGGTCAATTGGGCAACTGAGAAAGATTTTGAAGTAGTTCTTGCTCAGGCTGAAAAAGCAAAATATCAATGGCAGTCTTTACCAGCACCGCATAGGGGAGATATAGTAAGGCAGATTGGGAATGAATTAAGAAAAAATAAAGAAGTACTAGGTGCTTTAGTTTCTTATGAATGTGGTAAAATATTACAAGAAGGTTTAGGCGAAGTTCAGGAAATGATAGACATCTGTGATTTTGCTGTTGGATTATCTAGGCAACTCAATGGATTGACTATGCATTCTGAGCGATCTTTTCATAGAATGTATGAGCAATATCACCCATTAGGAATAGTGGGTGTAATTACTGCATTTAACTTTCCAGTAGCAGTATGGGCTTGGAATGCAATGATTGCAGCTGTTTGTGGTAACGTATGTGTTTGGAAACCTTCAGAGAAGACTCCCCTTACAGCTATTGCTTGCCAAAATATATTACAAAAGGTGCTGAAGAAAAACAATGTTCAAGAAGGCGTTTTCTCCTATCTTATTGGTGATGCTAAGGTGGGAGCTGCCCTTGCAAATGATTCTAGAGTGGCATTGTTATCTGCAACAGGTTCCACTTCTATGGGAAGAAAAGTTGCCCAATCTGTAGCTCAGAGGTTAGGTAAATCTATTTTAGAATTGGGAGGTAATAATGCTGTCATTATTACACCTTCTGCAAATATCCAACTTGCTATTAGAGCAGTGGTGTTTGGTGCTGTAGGAACATGTGGTCAAAGGTGTACTTCTACCAGAAGGCTTATAGTTCATCAAGATATCTATGAGCAAGTCAAAAAGAAATTAATTTTAGCTTATCAAGGTTTACCAATTGGAAATCCATTACAAGATGGAATATTAGTAGGTCCTTTGATAGATGAGCTTGCAGTAAAACAGTTCAAACAAGCATTACAAAATGTAAAGAAAGAAGGCGGTAGGGTGCTTGTGGGTGGGCAATTATTATCATCTTCAGAAACAAAAGGGAGTTGTTATGTAGAACCTGCTATAGTAGAGGCTCAGAATGAATATGCCACTGTTCAGGAAGAGACATTTGCTCCGATTTTATATTTAATTAAATATGATGGTGATATTATGAATGCTATTCGTATCCAAAATGATGTGAGGCAGGGATTATCTTCATCTGTTTTTTCAAACGACCTATTAGAAACAGAGACTTTTTTATCTCATTTTGGTTCAGATTGCGGAATAGCCAATGTTAATATAGGTACATCTGGTGCAGAAATAGGTGGTGCATTTGGAGGCGAAAAAGAAACTGGAGGTGGAAGAGAGGCGGGCTCAGATGCTTGGAAAGCTTATATGCGTCGTCAAACAAACACTATTAATTATGGCACCAAGCTTCCCCTTGCTCAAGGAATAAAATTTGATTTGTAAATTTCAAATAAAGAGAAGCAATTATGACTTATGCCATGATTGCTTCTCTTTGTGTTTTTACTTTTTCGCTTTGAAGATATTCTTCATAGGTCATTGATTTATCTACAAAGCCTTTCGGTGTTATTTCAATGATTCTATTGGCAATAGTATTGACAAATTCATAATCGTGTGAAGCAAACAATATAGTACCTTTAAAATCTTTTAATCCATTGTTGAGTGCTATAATTGATTCAAGATCTAGGTGGTTAGTGGGCTCATCAAGTATTAATACATTTGCAGATTGAAGCATCATTTTAGAGAGCATACATCTTACCTTTTCTCCTCCTGAAAGCACGGTAGATTGTTTAAGAGATTCTTCCCCTGTAAATAGCATTCGTCCTAAAAAACCTCTGATGAAGCTTTCGTCTTTCTCTACAGAATATTGGCGTAACCAATCAACAAGATTGTATTCTGTATTAAAGAATTTTGCATTATCAGCAGGGAAATAGGCTTGAGAAGTGGTTACTCCCCATTTAAATTCTCCTTTATCTGACTTTGATTCTTGCATTAGAACGTCAAAAAAGGTAGAAATAGCGAGCGAATCTTTGCTAATAAAAGCTACTTTATCTCCTTTATTTATTGTAAAAGTTAGGTCTTTGAACAGAACGTTTCCGTCTATTGTTTTTGATAGATTTTCAGTCGTGAGCAATTGGTCACCTGCTTCTCTTTCAGATTTAAATAGGATAGCAGGGTATTTTCTGTTGCTCGGCTTGATGTCTTCAATAGTTAATTTTTCAAGTAACTTTTGTCTAGAAGTGGCTTGGCGAGACTTAGAAGCATTAGCACTAAATCGGGCAATAAATTCTTGCAATTCTGCTCTTTTATCTTCTGTTTTTTTGTTCTGGTCTTGTCTCTGTTTTAAGGCTAGCTGACTGCTGTGGTACCAGAAACTGTAATTACCACTATATAGTTGTATTTTTCCGAAATCAACGTCTGCAATATGAGTACAAACTTGATCTAAGAAATGTCTATCGTGAGACACTACTATTACTGTGTTTTTAAAATCGTAAAGAAAATTTTGTAACCACATGATAGATGTAATATCAAGGTGGTTGGTTGGTTCATCCAGAAGGAGAATATCTGGGTTTCCAAACAAAGCTTGGGCTAGAAGTATTCTCACTTTGTCTTTAGCATCTACATCTTTCATGGTAGCATAATGTATAGATTCGCTAACTCCTAAGCCACTTAGTAGCTCTGCAGCTTCTGATTCAGCATTCCAACCATTCATGTCAGCGAATTCGCTTTCTAAATCTGATGCCTTTACCCCATCTGCTTCTGAAAAATCTTCTTTAGCATAAATAGCATCTTTTTCTTGCATCACTTGATAGAGTCTTTTATGCCCCATGATAACAGTTTGTAATACTTGATAATCATCAAATTCGAAATGATTTTGTTTTAAAAATGTAAGTCTTTCGTTAGGAGAGATGCTTACTGAGCCAGAATTAGGCTCTATTTCTCCAGACATTATTTTCAGAAAGGTAGATTTTCCAGCTCCATTCGCTCCTATCAAACCATAGCAATTCCCTGGTGTAAATTTAATATTTACTTCTTCAAACAGGGTGCGTTTCCCATATCTTAAGGTGATATTACTCGTACTTATCATTGATTATCTTTTTTTCAAAAATACAATAAAAAATTCTCTATACCATTTTAAAAGAACAATAGCTGGTGTTAACTGATAATTATTATCTTTGTTCTTTGATAAATTATAAATTAACAAAATTATTGAACAGTTTTT
>REBA01000076.1 GCA_004294225.1 Cytophagales bacterium
TTATACTTTTATATTTTTAAATAGATTTTTTAAATATTAGAATTTGAAATTGTAAGTTACACTTGGAACAAAAAACGAAATCACACTAAATTTTTGATATACGTTATTTATTCCGCTCGATTTATAACCGCTATTAACTTCATTTGCTTGAAAAACTTCAGCATCGTTGTCGGCAACGGCAGGGTTTTGGCGAGCAACCAAAGAGAACGCATTTCGCATATTGAAAGTATTATAAACGCCCATTACTAATTCCCATTCGTAAGTAAATTTCTTTCTTTTGATTATATTTTTTGGTAATTCGCCATTTTCTGGTTCTAGTCTTTTTTTGTTTTTTAAAGTGGCAGAAATATCAAATCGGAAGAAATCAGGAATTCTTAAATTGTTTCTTATATTGTTTGGGCTATGCGGTATAAAATATTGACCATAAGCGTATCCATTTGTTGGTAAGTTAACAGGAGTTCCTGAACCATAAAACACATTGGCTGCAAATCTCCATCTATCATTAAAGAATAAAAATTTGTTTTGAACATCATAATTAGCAACAATACTTAAAGTGTGGGTTCGATCAAATCGGTTTGGATACCAATTATTTTCGCTTAATCCATTCACTTGGCGTTCGGTACGAGCCAAAGTATAGCTTATCCATCCTGTAAATGGACCTTTATTTTTCTTTACATAAAATTCTAATCCGTAAGCTCTGCCTTTTCCGTTTAGTAATTCGCCTTCGAGATTTGGGTTTAGTAATAAATCGGCATTATCTACAAAATCTAATTGATTTCTCATTGATTTATAATACCCTTCTACGGATGCTTCGTAATCATTATCTTCGCCAAAATTTCTAAAATATCCCAAAGCTACTTGATCGGCAGTTTGAGGTTTTATATTGTTGGTTGCTGGTGTCCAAACATCCAAAGGCACAGATGCCGCTGTGTTTGAAATTAAATGCAAATACTGAACAGTTCGCATATAACTTGTTTTAATAGAGCTTTTTTCGTTCAGTTCATACTTTAAAGCCAAACGAGGTTCTGGATTCCAATATTTATTTAAAAATTGAGGCGAGTTCCAAACTGCCGTGCTAATAGGTCTTTTTTTCTGATTTAATTCAACTTTTGATTGGTCGTAGTCTTGACGTGAGCTATCTATATAATTGAAATTTGAAAACCGAAGTCCGTAAGTAGCCGTTAAACGAGCGGTAATTTTTTGTTCGTTAGCAACATAAACGGCATTTTCAAGACCGTATTTGCTCGATAATCTGTTTTTAGATTCATCACCAGCCACTTTTATA
>REBA01000042.1 GCA_004294225.1 Cytophagales bacterium
TAATGCCCATGTACCTTTTGGGAGGACCACGACTGCCAAAGATTTCTATCGTTATCAAATTACCCGTTTTGCAACAGGGACATTTGCGCCATAGCTTAGGCTTTTCAGCTACTGTGGGTGATACTTTTAGACTGCTTCGTGTATCTGCTCGGGGTCAAGGTCAGTAGGTAGCTGACCATAATGCAAGGTTAATGCAGCAAGATGACAAGCATAATTGTTAAAGGTACTTGGACTTCGGCCTAGCACCGAAATGCTCCTTTCGAAGCGATAAATAAGTTCTGTAAAACTTGGCACTTCTACACAGGCACGATTAAAAAGTTTGTTTACTCGCTGGTCTTCAAGATTCTTTTTTTGTCATGGTAATATTTTTTTAGTTAATTTTACAAAGATACTCAACTTTCCAATACAGAATAGCTACCGAAGGTTTAGTTCAACAGCACATTTGCAATAGGCGGGGTTTCGTGCTTCTATGAAAGAGAAGTGCTAAATCAAAGTTCTGTCTCGTCCTAAAAAAAGTTTACAGTTTGATTGATTAATCCTGCTATTAATTTACAGTTATAATTAAAGACAACATATCAATGAATCTAAATTCGAGAAGAACATTTTTAAAAAACGGCATCAAGGCGACTTTCTTTATCGCATTTTTGTCTCCATTTCGACAACTCTTCGCTTCTTCGAAAAATGAAACTAAATTTCCATCTTGGACAGAATTAGTAGAATATGCCCGCTGGTGTCCTAATGTTCATAATTTGCAACCACATAAAATCAAAATCATTTCAGAAACTGAAGCTGATTTATATTACGACCCGACTCGACTTTTGCCAGTGGGAGACCCTAATGCGATTTTTGTTACTGTTGCAATGGGTATTTTTGTTGAGCATCTTTCTATTTCTGCTGCTTCTTATGAAATGAAAGTTGAAATTGCCGAGGTGTATAATCCAATAACAACAAGCGCAACAGTACAAACCCTATTTGCGAAATTAAAACTCATCCCTACTCTTGAAGAAGAAGAACTGGACAAAGAACTAATTACAAAAAGAAGAACATCACGTTTGCACTATGATGGAAAGCCTCTTAAACAGTGCACTTTAGATAAAATAAAAAAGCAGGCTGAGAAATTTGAACATGATTTTTTTTCTTCGTCAGACAAAGAGTTGGTAGATTTTGTGGTAGAACTTAATCAGCAAACATTATTTGAAGACCTTGAATCGAAAGCTGACAGAGATGAACTTAACAACTTATTCTGCTACACCAAAGAGGAAGCAGAAACTAAAAAAGATGGACTTTGGGCAAAGTGCATGGGCTTTTCTGGGTCATTAATGAAATCTGTTTTCATTCATCACGAAAGATGGGGAAAGGGATTGAGAAAAAGATTATTGGCAAATCATTATAAATCTTCGTTTAAAGGCACAACAACTATTTGTTGGTTTGGAGGTAAATTTGATAGCACACACGACTGGTTTCAGTCAGGAAGGATGTTTGCTAGAAACTGGCTTTTGATTACAAAAGAAAATGCTTACATACATCCATTCGGCTCACTAATAACAAATAGTGGTGCTTACAAAAAAATCAACGAAAAATTTACTCAGCCAAAAGAGGATAAAAAGATTTGGATGATTTTTAGAGCAGGATACAGTAAAGAACCAACCAGAAGCTTTCGTTTAAGTACTGAAGAAATAATAATTAAATAAAAAATGAGACACTTAACTATTTTGTTTTATGCATGGCTGCTTGAACTTTATCGAAAGCCGCTTATGTTGTCAGATACTACTATAAAACTGCTTTTTATTCCTGGGTTCAATGGACTACGTGCTTTCAATGCTAAAGCAAGAGCTTATGCTGAGTTTGTTAAAGCAAAGAGAAGAGTTCCAGCTTATCGGGAATTTTTAAAGTCAAATGGATTTTCAAAACCATCATTCAGCGGAATGCTTCCAAACATAAATGAAATACCTTATACCGATAAGGAAAATTATGTGAAAAAATATTCGATGGATGAAAGATGTGTGAATGGAAAAGTACCATCAAAAGGGGTAATTATTGATGAATCATCAGGCAGTAGCGGAACTGCAACAAATTGGGCAAGAGGAAAAAAGGAAAGAAAAAGAAATGCGAGAATAATAAAATTCGGAATGAGAAACTTATTGGGCAAAGAACCTCTCTTTATTATTAATGCATTTGCTTTAGGTCCATGGGCGACGGGGGTAAATATTACAATTAGTTGTGTAATATTTTCAAAATTGAAATCTCTTGGTCCCGATAAAATGAAAATAGAAAACACTATTAAACATTTTGGCAAAGAGCATAAATATGTAATTATGGGCTATCCTCCCTTCCTTAAAATGTTGGTCGACAATTCGGAAATAAACTGGAAGGAACATAATGTTTCATTCATATTTGGTGGCGAATCCATGTCAGAAGGAATGAGAGACTACTTATTGCAAAAAGGAATAAAAAAAGTATATAGCTCCCTTGGTGCGTCTGATTTGGAACTTAATATTTCTGCCGAAAATGATTTCACTATAAGTTTAAGAAGATTATTACGATCAAATGCTGAACTAAGAGAACGGATTTTAAAACACGCAGGGGCTTTGCCTATGCTATTTCAGTTTAATCCTTCCGACTTTTTATTTGAATCTTCTGAAACAGGAGAGTTAATTATTACTGTTTGCCGACCAGATTATATTGCTCCTAAAATTAGATACAATATACATGACCGTGGTCATGTATTGCAAATGAAAGAACTCTATTCGATTTTGAAAGAATTAAATATAAATGACACTGAATTAACAAAGCCTTCAACGGACTTGCCAATCCTTTTGCATTATGGCAGAGCCGACATGACCGTTTCTTTTTTTGGTGCTAATATAAGTCCAACTGATATTCAGGAGGCACTCTATAATATGCCGGAATTAGCGAGTATTGTCAATTCCTTTTGTCTTAATACTATTGAAGACAACGAAGGAAATAAACAATTACTAGTTTCTTTCGAAATGCAAAAAAATAAAGACCAAACGCCACTTAATTTGAAGCAAACACAAATTGATTTTTTTGAACAACTTACTAAAACAAACCAGGACTTTAGAGAAGCAAAAAAAATGACATCGAATAGCGACCAAACAGTTATTCGTTTTTATGAGTTTGCAAAAGGACCATTTGAAAATAATGACATTAGAATAAAAGCAAAATACATAAACTAAGATTAAATGTTAATTGGATGGGAGAAATTACTGCACCTAAAAACTAAGTCTTCGTGGTGGCTGCAAGCCAAGCCATGAAGACGGTGTTGAAGATTTCAAAAATAATAGTTTTTGAAAAATTCTGTGCGGTAGGTCGTCAGTGGGGCTTAGGGTTAGTGATTATTTATTATGGGTTTCTGGTGGAGAGATTTGAGTATAGTACCACAACTGCTTTGAGGTGTTCTGTGCTCAAAATATGCCACCTTTACTCGCAAGCCTAATACACCTCCAAAACAAAGTACTAAATAGATGACAACTGCAGTTTTATTGTCAGCAGTTGTTTTATAGATAAAATATGTGTCAAAATAACTATGGGAACGATAAAAGAGGGTAGTAATATAAACGGAAATTCTAATACAGCCACATTAGGCTGATCAAATGATAATTGTTGAAAGGGTAATGGCGCCGATAGAATAGCAATAACTACAATGTTTAGTAAGAGCATCAGTCCTAAAAAATTCCAAAGCAACAACAGTTTTAGGGATGGCTTTGTCTTAAAAAAGTAGGAGGATAGAAAGAGTATTAAAGCAGAAATACCCATTATGATATCAAAATTCCAACCTTCAAAGGTCATTATTTCGGGAATTTGTTTTTGTAAATAGAGGAAATATAAACCAATCTCTACAGCGATTCGTAGGCTGTGAACAAGCATTGAATACCGATAGTCTTGAGTTACAGATTTTAGTTGAAGGTAACAATAAACGATAAAAAACAGATTGCCAATCAATACTATTGCAAATCTTGGAGGCATGGTAGTTGTATTTTGAAAAAAGTCAAAAATAGCTAGTGTGCTTATTAAAAAAATCCAAAGTACTGATAAAACCAAAACTCTTTTATTCCTTTCTGTTCCTCGATAGAAAACAAAGAGAAATAAAAGAGTTGTAAGTATAAAACCTATGTTTAATGCCATTTAAATTTTGGTTTGTGAGCTAATTTTTTCCAGTCTATTATTTCTTGATTAATTTTTATTTTCAACTGCTTTTTTTAGTAAATCTAACCCAGTTTGGTTCATCTTTTCCATTCCTACTTTTGCACCAAAGAGCCACATAAAAAAAGTGTCTGGCAAAGTAGATTCTACTTTAAAGTCTTGCTTCACTTCAATCCCATTGGCTGTTTCGGTAAAATAATAGTCAAAAGTAGGTTTAGCAATAAAGGGCTTTTGTATATCGCATTGCATACCAATAAATTTACCTTCTTCTATTTTTGCTATTTCTTGAAAACCTATATCTTTTCCTTTATTTCCGTCCCAATGATATTGAGCACCTACGGCACCGTCTGTTCCTTTTACTTCATGTTTTTGACTTGGGTCTTCTGCCAAAAATGGCGACCATTTAGGAAAGTTTGCCAAGTATTTTACCATATCAAAAACCTCTTGTTTTGAGCCTTTGATGGTTACTGTTTTTACGATTTGAATATTTTTCAAATCACTGGCTTTGTACAAGCCAAATCCTATGAATGCTACAAGAGTAATTCCAATTACTGATAGTATCATTTTCTTATTCATTTTATTAAAGTTTATAATTTATTTATTAATTCATTGGGATTAAATTTCTCACTTCTACTGTTCCGCCCATAATTAGTATTGGGCATTTTTTTGCAAGTTCAGTGGCTACTTCCAATGAGTCTGCCTTTAATACCATATTGCCACTTAATGTTTGTCCGTTTGCAACATGAATTCCTTCTTTGCTTGTGTGGTCTGCTGAAATCTGTATTCCATCAAATCCCAATTGGTAAGTGCTTACCAATTTTCCTTGCAAAGCGATGTTGCCAATAAATTCTCCCCATTGCTTGTGCATCTCTTGCATTTGCTCTGGAGTTGGTTGTTCGTTAGTTGGTTCAAATCTGAAGAGCAACATAAATTCTTTTGTTTGTATCATTTTTAAATTTTTAATTGTTATTAATGATACAAAGATGAAACACTCAAGAAGGATTTCTCTTGTCCTATGGCAAGAAGTGAAATTAACTTGAAATTTCTTTTCTGATCCGACTTAATGAAGTGTCTGTAATCCCTAAAAAGGTAGCGATATGTTTTAAAGAAACGTTTTGAATGATTTGTGGTTTTTCTTTAAGCAGTCTTAAATATCTTATTTTTGCTTCATCCGCAATTAATGAAATACTATGTTGCTTTAATGCAAAATAACTTCCTACAAGTAAGCTTCTTTGTTGTTCTCTAAAATTTGTAATGGAATTAAACATCTCTTGGAAGTCTTCAAATGCGATTTCCCAACAAACACAATCAGTCAGGGCTTGAATATTTTCTCGTGTTGGTGCAAAAAAGAACATAGAGGGATAATCAATCACAACATCTCCTGATGCATATAGATTAAATGTAATATCTTTTCCTTCAGTGTCAATAATATAGGAACGTATAAGTCCAGTTTCAATGAACCAATATTTTTTTTCTATTTGCCCTTCTTTTAGCAAGTATTCATTTTTGTCAAATTTTACTTCTTTATATTTTGGAATTATTACTTTAAGTTCATCTTTTATAATTCCACTTGCCTCAAAAACTTTGTTCAAAAAATGTTGCTCTATCATATTGGTTATTATATTTTTAAATTTACTGTTTAGGGTCAGTCTATAAAATTGCCCCTATTAGCTACAAGTAGTATTCAATTGTACCTGCTTTACTATAAAAATAACAAAGGGAGGAAAGACTTCCTATTACATAAGGCGTAACCTAAGCTTATTTATTGATATTTGTATAGGTGTCATGTTTTTGAAGATTCTTTATTTCTTCTGTGCAATAATTACCAAATCTGTTAGAAATGTTCCCTCAGGCTCTGGATAATCTTTTCTTATAATCTTTAGTACTTCAAATCCATTGTTAATCAATTCTGTTTTTAGACTATCTTCTTGATGATAATACACATAAACTTGCTTTCCATCGCTAAAGCTAGTTGTCTCATATCCAGATTTGGCATAATCATCTTCCATTGTACTGATGTAAATTAGACCTTTGGAATGGAGTTTTGTACTTGATAACTTTATAAGATTCAGGCTATCTTCTTTATTCAAATAGGGCATACAAAAACCAATCACTATGCCGTCAAAGGTATCCTCAAGTTCATTTATTTTTAGTGCGTCTTTGACCATGAAGTTGGCATTGGGAACATTGTACTTTGCCCTTTTTATCATATTAGGAGCTAAATCAATTCCTGTGATTGTTAAATCTTCTCTAATTTTTAAAAAATATTTTGTTATGTTTCCTGGCCCACAGCCAACATCTAGCAATTTTGCATTGAGATTTAGCAAGGAGCAGAAAAGCTGATAGGTGTCATTATGCAAATCCATTTCCATAAATTTGTTTTCGTAGTTTAATACCACTTCATTATAGGTCTCTATTGTTTTGGTATAGTTTTCCATTTAGTGATTTTATGACTTGTCTACCCCTAAATTAGCAAATTCTCAAGATGCTGAAATATTTTTTATAGCGTAAAGAATGTAATTCCCTGATATAATTAGTTATAATGAATACAACTGACATAATTCGTAGTTTTCCAGTCGCAGTTTCTGACCATTTTTATACTAGATTTTCAAGAAAGCCTACAAAGATGAATCTTAATGACTAGACGCTAACCGCTGATAGTAAAGCGTATTGAAAAAACTGTTATTATATCCAAATCATTACTATACTAAATATCATTAAGCCAAATAAAACTATTCCAAGTGTTTTATTGGCTCTTTCTGATTTTAATATCTTTGAAATCAAATCCCCAAAAGAAATCCATATAATCATGCAAGGCACGCCAATTAACCCGAATGTAGTGGCAAAGATAAATACACTTAGATGAATATTATCTAGCTGAGGCAAAAAAGCACTTGCTCCCGTAATCGCCATGATCCATGCTTTGGGGTTTACAAATTGCATGAAAAACCCTTGAAAGAAACCAATCTTTGAATTTGAATCTACTGAAACATTAGAGCTGAGTTTGCTTAAAACAATAGCCAAATAAAACAACCAAATTGAACTTGCAATCTTTAAGATGAATTCAATTTTAGGGTTTTCTGCAATAATTCCAGCAATACCATATCCAGAGGTGCAAAGCAAAACAAAGAAGCCAAGAAAAATCCCCAGCATTAATTTACTAGAATCCTGAAAACCATAATTTCTTCCATAGGAAAAAAGCAAATAATTATTGGGTCCAGGAGTAATTGAAGTAACAAGTGCAAAAATTAAATATCCAGTTATATTAAATCCTATCATTGAATGAGGCTAATTTAACATGTTTTTATTGGCCTGTAATAATAAATATAAATAACTGATTCTTCTGTAAAGTTTTTTTATCCCCTAGTACTTCTTTTGAGTTCGTTAGGGAATTCTTGCTCTTCTACCACCCTATATTTTTTGGTCATAATCACTTTACGACCATTTTTATAAGTTTCAATAGTTTTTACGATATATTTATCGCCCGATTTGGTTTTTTTCTTATTGGTAAGATAGAAATAAAATCCTGCTACAAAAATTAATATTGCTGCCATAGCACCAATAATTGAGAAAAATTCATATTTCTTTGATTGCGGTTGAGCCATCAAGAAAACAGGTTGGATGGTGAAGAGAAGAAAGTAAAATATCTTTTTCATGACAATAAATAAGAAGAATGTTAATCAAAGTTTTTAATGACAAAATGGAGATTCTAAAAAGCCTTGTTTATAGTTGTTTGATAATAATTCTAAAGTAAATAATTGCATTGATTTTTCCTAATCCTAATCTATAACTGAATTATAAAGTAAAAACTAATAAGCATATTGCAGACTAATTTTATTTCAACATACATTCCCTTATATTTGTGCTTGTATGCCGAAAGGTAATTGATTTTTGAATATCATTCTCAAATCTAGAGGTACAATAATTAACAAAATGACTCGTTCATTAATCTTTATCTAAAGAAATATATTTTGAAAAACTTTATTAGAAAAATGAAGTGTACATTTTTATGGAGTTTAATATTAGGTCTATCTTCTATTACAGGTCTCTATGCTCAGAAAAACGAGCTTGGTGGTGGCTTAGGTACACTTAATTATATAGGCGAAGTCTCAGGTTTTTATAACCCACTTAATATCAGACCAGCAGGGTATGTGTTTTATAGAAGAAACTTTAGCCCTGTAGTTGCTTCTAGATTTGCTTTAACCGTGGGTAACATTCAAGCCACCGAAATAGGAAGCACACCAGCAGGAGATATCCGAAAAGCCTCATTTAATGGCTTACTAACGGATATTTCAATTACCTTTGAATATAATTTTTTTGATTATATCCTTAATTATTTGGATAGAAAATACGCTAGAAAATATTGCCCTTACCTTACGGGAGGAATAGCACTTTATAATTTTAACAGTAGCTCTTCTGAAATCAAAAAAACCAATACCAATACCCAAATAGCATTTCCTTTAGGTGTAGGAATAAAATATATGGTTACCGATAAGATAAACATTGGGGCAGAACTGGTTGCCAGAAAAACCCTTTCCGATAAATTAGATGGCGTTGATAACAATTTAATCAACAACAAACTAGCCTCAGACCCAGAAGATAAAGATTATTATTATTTCTTTGGAATAAATATTAGTTATACATTTTACAAAGTACATTGCCCTAAAAATTAGCATTCATAAGAATAAGAAATCAAAAAATAACTATATGTAGTTATTTTTTGTAATTTCGATGTTTAGCAAACACTAAAGCATGAGTTGGAAAGATAAAATAGACGCCAATAATATTCCTCGTCATATTGCCATTATTATGGATGGCAATGGTCGTTGGGCTAAGAAACAAGGGGCATTGAGAGTCTTTGGGCACAATAGTGCACTTACTGCTGTAAGAGAAGCTTCTGAATCTGCCGCAGAGTTGGGAGTAGAAGTACTCACGCTATATGCTTTTTCTACAGAAAATTGGAACAGACCTAAGCTAGAAGTAATGGCATTGATGGAATTATTGGTTTCTACCATTAAATCAGAGTTGCCCACTTTACAGAAAAACAATATTTCACTCAAAGCCATCGGGAACATCTCTGATTTACCTAGCAAATGCCAGAACGAACTAAGAGAAGCCATAGAAGTTACTAAAAATAATACCAAAATGAAATTAGTTTTGGCACTTAGTTACAGCGGTCGCTGGGATATCACACAAGCCACTCAACAAATTTCAAAAAAAATCTTGGAAGGAAAGTTATTCCCAAGTCAAATCACAGAAGAAATCATCAATGAGCACCTTTCTACAAAAGATTTTCCAGACCCAGAATTGATGATACGAACAAGTGGCGAACAAAGAATCAGTAATTTTCTATTGTGGCAATTGGCATATAGTGAACTTTACATTACAGAGGTCTTGTGGCCAGACTTTAGAAAAAATCACCTCTATGAAGCAATAGAATCCTACCAAGCCAGAGAGAGAAGGTTTGGAAAAACAAGCGAACAATTAGCTCCTCAATAAATAATTTTTTTATATAAATATTCCAACATAGTGTTTTATCAATATATCAAGACAATAACCAAAATAAGTAGAGCGTGTAATTATATTTCACATCATAGTTTATGGATAATCCTATTTTGCTTGATTATTTCTGCTACTAAAAGTTTTTCGCAACCATTGGTTAAAACACAAGATCCTATTACTATTAGCTACACCAGCCCTGAAACCTTTACCGTAGGGCAAATAAAAATTGAAGGAAACAAATATTTAGATGAAGGAGCTTTAATAGCACTTACTAATATTAAGTCAGGGGATAAAATTACGATTCCTGGCGAAGAGCTTAGTTCGGCCATAAAAAAACTTTGGGAACAAGGCTTAATAGCTGACATAGAAGTATCAGTAAAGAAAGTAGAAGAAAAAACCCTCGACATCATATTTACTATTACAGAAAGACCGAGGCTTTCTGGATTTCAGTTTACTGGAGTTAGCAAAGGTGCTAGAGAAGATTTGAATCAAAAGATAGACATTTCTAGAGGTAAAATAGTCAATGACCCTTTGATTAAAAATGCAAAGAAAAAGGCCAAGAATTACTTTGTAGAAAAAGGATTTCTTAATACCAATGTCAGCGTAGTTCAGGTAAAAGATTCTTTACTTTCTAACAATGTGGTGTTGAAAATGAATATTGAGAAAAACAAAAGAGTAAGAATCAAAGAAATCAATATCCTTGGAAATAACAATGTGAAATCTTCTAAGCTTCGCCGCAAAATGAAAAAAACAAAGCAGAAGAAGTGGTATGGAATATTTACAAGTTCAAAATTGATTAAGAAAGAATATGATAAAGACAAAGACAATATTATAGAATATTACAATGCCCAAGGATACAGGGATGCTACAATTGTTTCAGATTCTGTGAAAGTAATAGATGAGAAATATGTGAAAGTAAATATTCAAATCGAAGAAGGCAGAAAATATTTCTTTAGAAATATCAATTGGGTGGGGAATTATGTATATGATAGTAAAACACTTAGCAATGTATTGAACATCAAAAAAGGAGATGTATATAATATAGAAACCTTACAAAAAAGACTTTCTTATAATCCCCAAGGCTACGACGTTAGTTCACTGTATCTAGATGATGGCTATTTATTTTTCAACGTAGATCCAGTAGAGGTTCGTATAGAGGGAGATTCAATAGATATTGAGATGAGAATTTATGAGGGTACTCAGGCCACAATAGATAATGTAACAATCGCTGGAAATACCAAAACTCACGACCATGTTATCCTTAGAGAAGTAAGGACCTTGCCTGGTCAGAAGTTTAGTAGAGCAGATTTAATAAGATCTACCAGAGAATTAGCAGCACTTAATTATTTTGACCAAGAAGCATTAATGACTAATGGTGTTACCCCTGTTCCCAACCCTCAAAAAGGAACTGTAGATATTCACTATAAAGTGACTGAAAAACCAAGTGACCAAATTGAGCTTTCGGGCGGTTATGGTGGTTTTTTTGGACTTATAGGAACTCTTGGTTTAACCTTTAATAATTTTTCCACGAAAAATATTACCAACTTCAAAACCTGGAGTCCGCTTCCATCTGGCGATGGACAGCGTGTGTCGCTTCGCTTTCAGGCGAATGGACGTAGTTTTCAGAATTATTCTTTATCCTTTACAGAGCCTTGGCTTGGAGGTAGTCGCCCCAAAAGTCTTACAGTAAGTTTGTCCCATTCCCGTTCATTTCCATTAGCCAGATCAATAGGTGGCTTTGGCGGCGGCGGGTTCGGTGGCGGCGGGTTCGGTGGTGGAGGCTTTGGTGGTACAAGTGGGTTTGGAAATAATTTCAACAACAATTTAGCCCTACAAAATAGAGGCAGAGTAGCAGCAAATTTTGATTCTAGATTACTCATGTCTAGTATATCTGTATCATTAGGGCAAAGACTTAGCTGGCCAGATGATTATTTCAGTCTTAATACTGGTATTGCTATTATGCAGTACAATATCAGGCAGTACAATATTGGTCTTGGTTTTAGCGATGGAATAGTGAACAATCTATCATTTACCAATACTTTATCTAGAAATAGTTTAGACGACTTTACATTCCCCACTTCCGGAAGTAGTATGTCTCTTACGCTTACCCTTACACCGCCATATTCAGTATTTAATAATATTAATTATAGCGACCCAAACTTATCTCCTAATCAAAGATTCAGATGGATGGAGTACCATAAGTGGATGTTTGATAATACTTGGTATGCCACACTGATACCAGGTAAAAAGAGAAATCTTGTTTTTGCTGCACGTACACATTTTGGCTTCATTGGCTCTTACAGAAAATCTACAGGCATAGGTCCATTCGAGAGGTTTGTGATGGGAGGAAGCGGGCTTTCTGGTTTTAACTTTATTCTAGGTACAGATATTATTGGTTTAAGAGGCTATGAAAATAATATTATCAGACCTACTAATGGTGGAGGTACAGTTTACAATAAGCTAGTAGCAGAAGTAAGATATCCTATTCAGATTAGCCCAGCCTTTTCATTGTTTGTGCTTACCTTCTTTGAATCAGGAAACACCTTGTCGTCCTTTCAAGATTATAACCCATTCAATTCCTATAGAAGTGTCGGAGTTGGGGCAAGAATTTTCATGCCAGCCTTTGGCTTGATAGGCATAGATTATGGAAAAGCACTAGACAATATTCCAGGTGCTCCAAATGGTGGGCATAGTGCATTTACATTCACCATAGGTCAGCAGATTAGATAAATTATAAAGAAATTCATAAAAACCATGAATTGGATGGGTTAATCCTTTAATTTAACAAGTACAATAAAAGCTATGAAAAGAATTGTTGTAAAATTAATACTTAGTTATATTCTCCTACTTTGTACATTAGGTGTTCATGCACAGAAGTTTGGCTATATAGATAGCGACTTGATTCTAAAAAAAATGCCAGAATATAAAAAAGCCGAAACAGAATTGGCACAACTTTCGCAGAAGTGGCAAAAAGAGTTAGATGAGATGAAAATCGCTTTAGATAAAATGCAAGCAGATTATAGAGCAGAGGAAGTCTTGTTTACTGATGATATGAAGAAAGAACGCTTAGACACTATTGCATCCAAAGAAAGAAAATTAAAAGAACAACAAAAAAAAACATTTGGCTTTGAAGGCTTATTGTTTTTGAAAAAACAAGAACTAATGAAGCCCGTTCAAGACAAACTTTATGATGCTGTAGAAAAAATAGCTAAGTCCAAACAACTTCAAGTCATTTTTGATCGCTCTGGAGATTTACTCATGATTTATGCAAACCCTATTCATGATTATACAGATTTTGTCCTTGAAAAATTAGGAATAGGGGACGCCAATGAAAAACTAGAAAATAACGAAAACGATAAATAAATAAAGAACAAACCAAATAAACCAACAAACTATGAAAAAGATTATTTTTTCTCTATTGCTTAGTACTGCTGTTGCATTTACTAGCTTCCAATCAAATGCTCAAACTCAAAAAATAGGCTACACCAATTTAGATTATATACTTGGTCTATTGCCTGATGCAAAGAAAGTAGAATCAGAGTTAAAAACCTATGAAGAACAATTGCAAAAACAATTGCAAAGCAAGTACTCAGAATACGAAAAGAAACTTAAAGAATACCAAGACGGAGTTTCAAAAGGAATAATGACCGATTTGATTAAAGAAGACAAAGAAAAAGAATTGATGTCGATGCAGACTTCTATTAAAGAGTTTGAAGAAAGTGCTAAATCTTCTATGCAGAAGAAACAAGTTGCACTTTTAGAGCCTGTTTTAGCTAAAGTTCAGAAAGCCATAGATGAAGTAGGTAAAGAAAATGATTATAGCTACATACTAAGCACCCATGCAGATTATGGCGGTTCGGCAATAATTCTTTACGCAAAGAGCAAAGAAGATAATATTTCTGATTTAGTTCTAAAAAAATTAGGCGTAACACCTCCACCAGCAACTGAAAATAAAGGAGCTATTAATCCAGCTCCTAAAGCAGATGCCCCTAAGCCTATGGCACCTGTTAAATCTAAATAAGGTTAAATCATTGCATAAAAAAACCTCTTTAGACACTAAAGGGGTTTTTTTATGCAATGATTTTTCTAGTATAGCATTCGCAAATTCAGATTCACACGAAATGCTTTTTGAAATAACATAAATTTTTATCTTATTTTTTATATTTTTATCGACTTGTAAAATTTTTATTAAATGCTTGAAGAAATAAACCTACCTCAAGGAAAGAAAATATATTTTATTTCTGATTTTCACTTAGGAGCACCAGACCCAAAGTCTAGCTTATTGAGAGAGAAAAGAATAGTGAGATGGCTAGATATGGTTCAGTACGATGCTGCACATATTTTTTTTCTTGGAGATATTTTTGATTTTTGGTTCGAATATAAGCACACTATTCCCAAAGGATTCACTCGATTTTTAGGTAAAATAGCTTTGCTCAGAGATACCAATATTCCCATTACTTTTTTTACAGGCAATCATGATATGTGGATGTTTGATTATTTCCCTAAAGAATTAGGTATTCCAGTAATTAAAACCAACAAATCTTTGATTATTAACAAAAAAAAGTTTATGCTTGGGCATGGAGATGGTCTAGGGCCAGGGGATTATTCTTATAAGATGATAAAGAAAATATTTGCGAATTCCTTTTTTCAATGGGTATTTAGTATTGCTCCACCAACATTAGGGATAGGAATAGCTCAGCTCTGGTCTAAAAAAAGTAGAATTAACAATAAATCCGAAGACGAAAAATTTCTAGGGGAAAAAGAATGGATTTATAACTATTGCAAAGAAGTTGAAAATAATTTTCATCACGATTATTATGTTTTTGGTCACAGGCACTTACCTATGGAAATGCAAGTAGCAACCAATTCTAGGTATATTAATCTAGGAGAGTGGGTCAATTACAATACCTATCTAGAATTTGATGGTACATCAGCATGTTTAAAGAGATTTGAATCTGAATAATTAAAGCAATATTTTGATCAACAATTGTTAAAGTCAATAATTATGAAACATTTCTACAATTTCCTATTGGTCGCTTTCATTAGCACTTTGTTAAGCCATCCAATTTATGCTAAGGAGTTTGATTTCAATACCCAGTTCAATAAAGTAGGTATATTTATTTCTACTGGAGACATGAAGAATGCAAAAAAATACCACACTTTATTGCTAGATCAGACTTACAAGAAATTCGGAGCCGAGCATTTTTACTATGCAGCTGTAAAGTTTCAAGAAGCGAGAATTCATAATGGATTAGGTAACTTCCCAGCTTATCTTTCTGCTGTTGAGCAAGGCGCAAAAGTGCTTTCGCTAAATAAGGGTTCAGAGGACGAATATCTTTTTGCGGTAGTTCAAGGAGCTCAGGCTTACCTTGATTATAAGAACCCTAAAAAAGCAAGCGAGTTAATTTCTAAGGCTATAGATTGGTTAGAAAAAGGTAAAATTGACGCAAGTCCAATTGTTTCCGAGCTACGTTGGGTTTATGCTCAGGTTCTAGCCGCACAAGGTTTTTATAAAAAATCAAGAACAGTTCTTCAAGACGCAAGTGCTAATAAATACCTACAGATAGTAAACACCGTCGAAATAAAAGACCCTAAGACTGGCAAACTTAAAATGAAAAAACTATCTAGTAAGGAAATAGCCCAACTCAAAAGAAACTACGCAGAAACGCTTCACCTCGGGGTCGGTTTGTTGATTGAAATGGGAGATGAAATGGCTGCAGATTCTATGACTAAAACTACCGATTTTTGGATAAAACAGCAATTAGGGGCAAGTGATTTTTCTATAATTAAAAACTATTACCACCAAGGATTAATCTATGAAAATAACCAAAACGTGAAATTAGAATATCAATCTTTCAATAAAGCACTTGAATTATTGAAAACATCGAAAGGTCTAAAATACAGTACAACTAGTGTTATGGCTAGTCTTATCTATGAAAAAGCAATCCTCTCCGCCAAAAAAATATCTAAATTCAAAGAAGCTACAAAAATACAAATTAACTATACCGCCTCTTGGAAAAGAACTTACAATAAAGATAATTTTTATCGTTCTCAAATTGATTTGCTAGAAGCCAACCGGCAAGTTATTGAAGAAGATTATGAACAAGCCGAGAAAGAGCTCCGTCAATTGAACTCATCAAATAGCGTTATTCCTAATACCCATTTAGGAAGAATTAAGGTTTTATCATTATTGAATAACATCTACGAGCATCAAGATGCCTATGATGAAGTCGAGAAAAACTTATTAGAAATTATCAGAATTAACAAAGAATTAGTTGGCGAAAACACACCACTATACCATTTGTCTCAGTTGAACCTTGCAGATTTCTATGTGTTATATTCTTCTAAACTAAAAGTCGCCGAAGACATTTATAAATTAAGTCTTGATAATATAGTTAGTAAAGAATTAGATTATAAATCAAACAAATACCTGAATAAGAAATACCTACAATCAAAGCTCTATCAAATTACAGACCGATTTACACTTTCACAGAATATCTTGAATGGCCTATCGGATAAAATAAAAGTTAGATACGGTCTTAATCACCCAATTTATGCAGAAGTGCAAGAAAAACTAGCTGCACTTGATATTGAATTGGGAAGATATAATGAAGCACAGCAAAAATTAGAATCTTCCATAAATATCTTGAAATCTAGAATGAATGAAATTGATGTAGCTGCTCAATATCAAGAAGCATTAGAAACACTCGCATTGCTACAAATGATTAATGGAGAGTATGCGGCATCAAGAAAAACGCTCTCACAAGCCCAAAAAACTATCAGAAAGAAATCAAGTGCTAAAGAACAAAAATCATCTGTGGCTAGCGAAGAATTGGCCTATCTTAACATTTATACAGGTCAATACCAAGGTACAGAGAAACAACTCAAAGAATCAATTGCCATAAGAGAAAAAAGATTTGGCAATAAAAGCCGAACCCTTATAACTCCATATAATCAGCTGGGTGAGCTGTATCTTATCACTGGAGATTTTACAGATGCAGAACAAATGGTCAGAAAATCAGCAGTAATTAGTAAAGCTATTTTTGGAGACTCCTCTCTAAAATATGCAGAAAGCTTGACGCTACTTACAAAAATATTTACAAGCCTCGGAGATTATGCCAAAGCCGAAGAGGCTATTAGAACAGTTTTACAAATTCAAAAGCAAAAATATGGAGATAATAACTTTCATATTGCCCAGTCGCTAAACACACTCGCTCTTGTGAGATATTATAATAAAGGCAGCCAAACAGATATAGAACAAAACTTTAAAGAGTCGATATCATTAATCAATAAAACATTAGGGAATAAAAACCCCGAATATGCTGAGGTACAGAAAAACTTAGCACTTTTTTACATCGAGACCAAAAGAATAAAAGAAGCACCTCCTCTTTTAGAAAACGCTTTTCAAATTTATAAAGAGAAATTTGGCAAGGACAATATCCATTTGGCAGAAATACTTACCCTTCAAGGCAATCTAAATTATTTTAATGGAAGTTATCTTGAAGCAAAAAATAAATACTCAGAAGCTGGAGCTGTATATTTAAAGATTTTTGATAACGAACACCCTAATTACATAAAAACACTCAGCCTTGTGGGGCAAATGAATTTTATACTTGGAGACTATAAGTCAGCCATCAAAAATTATGAGACCACCACTACCAATTATCTCCAATTTATTAAAAGATTTTTCCCTGCACTCAGCGAAAGAGAAAAAACAAAATATTGGAACCTCATTAAGAATGATTTCGAATTCTATAATACCCTAGCTGTTAATGCTCAGAAAGACAACCCAGCACTCATAGGAAATATGTACAATTTTGCACTTAATACTAAAGCAATATTGCTCAATTCATCTATAAAGGTGAAAGAAAGAATATTAGCTAGTAAAGATTTAATATTGATTACCAAATACGAAAACTTTGTAGCTAATAAAGAACTTATGGCTTCTGCAATTTCTATGAGTAGCGAAGAAAGAAAGAATTCAAACATAGATATCAAAACCCTAGAGAAAGAAATTGAATCTATGGAAAAAGAACTTAGTTCAAGCTCAGAACTTTTTATACCAGACAATGAAAACAATAATTTATATGAATGGGAGAAAATAAAAGACGCACTGAAGCCCAACGAAGTAGCCGTCGAGATGATTAGATACAGAAAGTTTACTACCACATTTACAGATTCAATAAAATATGCAGCCTTAATAATTACACCCGAAACCAAATCTCAACCAAATCTAGTATTGTTTGAAAATGGAAAGGAACTAGAAACTAGAAATATAAAATTTTATAGAAATGCAATCAAACTAAAACTAGACGATCAAATTTCTTATCAAGCATTTTGGAGTCCTTTAAAAAAATATATCAAAGAAAATACTACCGTTTATTTTTCTCCAGATGGAGTATATAATCAATTAAATATAGAAACACTACTTTCCTCAGACGGAAAAGTAATACTTGATCACCATGAGGTTATTATGACAAGTAGTACAAGAGACCTTCTAAAGAAAAAAGTGTCTGTTAAGAAAAAAGATCAAGCAACGGCTGTCAATCAAATAGCTTTATTTGGTAACCCCAATTACTATCCTACACAAATTCAGACCCCTAAAACTGAAGAAAACACAAGTCAAAATATTGAGCAATTGCTCGGAGCAGAGAAGGAAGTAAGAGAAATCTACCAACTATTGAAAAAATCAGGCTGGAATACTAAATTGTTATTAAATAATGACGCAGAAGAAGATAGCGTGAAGAAATTAGTAAATCCCAAGATATTTCACATTGCCACTCACGGTTTTTTTATGCAAGATGCACAAACTAAAAGCATCACCTCTGGTTTGAATGATGACCAGTTATATAATAACCCTTTATTAAAATCTGGCTTACTACTTAAGAATGGTGGAACGCTCATGGCGGAATCAAATGTATATGACTTTAATAGCGAAGATGGAATTCTTACTGCTTATGAAGCTATGAACCTTAATTTTGATAAAACAGATTTAGTCGTCCTCAGTGCTTGCGAAACTGGCTTAGGAGAAGTTCAGGTTGGTGAAGGTGTATATGGTTTACAACGGGCTTTTCTTGTAGCTGGTGCACAATCAATAATTATGAGCTTGTTTAAAGTAAACGATGAAGTCACCCAGGAACTTATGATGAGTTTCTACGCACGATTACTTAAAACCAATGACCGCAGAAAATCATTCCTAGAAGCAAAAAAAGAAATCAAATCAAAATACAAAGACCCAATATTTTGGGGCTCTTTTGTTATGATTGGTTTGAATTAATCTAATCGGTTTTCTATATTTTTAATATAAAATATACATATATTAGTATCCATCACATTTATAGTTTTTCTAATGAACACATATAAAAAAATTATTTTATATTTTATAGCAATAAGCTTAATGGCTTTTACCTACAAAGTAGTAGATCAAAAAGATAAATTCTTTGAAATTGCCAAAAATATAGATGTTTTTGCAACACTTTTTAAAGAAGTAAACACCTACTATGTAGATGAAGTTAATCCAAACTCTTTCATAAAAAAAGGGATAGACTCAATGCTCGAATCCCTTGACCCATATACCAATTACATTCCCGAAGACGAGATAGAAGATTTCCGTACGATGACTACAGGTCAATACGGAGGAATAGGTGCAGTAATAGGCAGAAAGAATGAAAAATCAATCATAATGATGCCATATGAAGGTTTCCCCGCTCACAAAGCCGGGCTTATTATAGGCGATGAAATTTTATCCATAGATGGAATAAATGTTACTTCCAAGAACACCTCTGATATTAGCAAACTCCTTAAAGGACAATCCAACACTCCTGTAAAAATTAAAATTAAGAGATATGGACTCAAAGATGCTTTTGAGGTAACCTTAATGAGAGAAAAAATCAAAGTCGATAATGTACCTTATACTGGTATGATAGACAAAAACACAGGCTACATAAAACTCTCTGATTTTACAAACAACGCCTCAAAAGAAGTAAAAAAATCTTTATTAGAATTAAAACAGAGCGGAGCCAAACAAATTATTTTCGATTTAAGAGACAATCCAGGCGGCTTACTCACAGAGGCTATTAATATATGTAATCTTTTTGTTGCCAAAGACAAAGAAATAGTAAGCACCAAAGGAAAAATAGCAGAATGGAACAAAACCTACAATGCCATTAATTCCCCAGTAGATTTAGAAATACCTATAGTAGTATTAATAAATGGAAGAAGTGCTTCAGCATCTGAAATTGTAGCAGGCGTTCTTCAAGATTACGATAGAGGAGTGCTTATCGGTCAGAAATCTTATGGTAAAGGTTTAGTCCAAGCCACAAGACCCTTACCCTATAATTCTCAACTTAAGATTACAACAGCTAAATACTATATTCCTAGCGGAAGATGTATTCAAGCTATAGATTATGCTCATAGAAATGAGGATGGGAGCGTAGCAAGTTTTCCTGATTCTTTAAAAAAAGCATTTAAAACTCAAAACGGAAGAACAGTATTCGATGGCGGAGGTGTAACACCTGATGTTCAGACCGAAAATCCAGATTTAGCCCCTATTACTATTAGTTTAATCACTAAAGGACTATTATTCGACTATGCATCGGAATTCTATAGCCAAAATAAATCAATTGCAGCCCCCAAAGAATTTGCACTAACCGATAAAGAGTATGCCAATTTTGTTAATTGGTTAAAAGACAAAGATTATGATTATACCACTAAGGTTGAAACTACAATTGTAGAAATTGAAAAGCATTCTAAAAGCGAGAAAAACTACGAATCCATTAAATCTCAACTTGCAAATCTAAAAGAACAAGTAAGTCATAATAAAGAAAAAGATGTACTCACTTTTAAAACAGAGATTAAGGCAAGATTAGAAGAGGAAATCGTTTCGAGATACTACTTACAAAAAGGAATAATTGAAGCCAATTTTGATAATGATGATGAAATAAGGGCAGCAATCAATCTCTTTTCTAAGCCCATCGACTATATGTCTAAATTAAAGTAATCAAATCAATTAAAGTGTTTTTTTATTATTTCTTATTATTTCTTTCTGGGCTAATTGGTGGTTTTGCAGCTGGGCTAATTGGTATAGGTGGAGGATTAATCTATATCTTAATCATTCCAGAAGTCCTAATGCTTTTGGGGATACCTAATTTTGAAATACCCCAATACACTATTGCGAATTCATTATTTACAATATTTATCACCTCAATTATAGTAAATTATAATCATTTTAAGAATAAAATATATTATAAAGAACTCATAATTATTGGGCTATCATCAATTGTGAGTTCCGTCCTTGCCCTAAAATATATTGTCAATACCCATCTATATTCATTAAATACCTTTAATATAATTACACTATTAATTATTTTAGTATTGTTAATTAATTCAATATATAAGTTAAAGCAAGCCGATTCTGTTCAGACAGAAAACCCGAATAGTTTCGTTTTACTTATTATAGGACTATCGGGGGGATTGATTTCCTCTTTTTCAGGTTTAGGTGGAGGAATCATTATTATCCCCTTACTAGTTTCTTTATTAAAATATGACATCAAAAAAGCTTCTGTTATATCTTCAGGCGTGATCATGATTACTTCTTTTGTGGCCACCATACAGAACATGACAGAAATCCCTGCTTATATAGCTAATACACCATGGAGAGTAGGATATATTGTTTTGCCTATTGTTTTTGTTTTATTGATAGGGGTGATTATTTCTTCTAATTTTGGAGTAAATCTTGCCAAAAGATTTAGCTTAAAATCGATTTCAATGATCTATATTTTTTTATTAGTAATAATATTATCGAAGAAACTTCTAGATATTTATAATCATTTTGCATAAATGAGTGACCCACAATTATTGTTGATTGAAACTAGTTCTGATATTTGTGAGGTAGCCATCTCAAAAGGTACTCAGATTATTCAATCAATTTCCAACCCTTCTCCTAAATCTCATGCTCAAATGATATTAAGCATGATCAACCAGCTTCTCAATAACCATTCAAGTATAGATGCCATTGCCATTTCTATTGGCCCAGGCTCTTACACAGGCTTAAGAATTGGCGTAGCTACTGCAAAAGGAATAGCATTAGCTAAGAACATACCTATTATTTCCGTCAATACCTTAGAATCTATGACCAATCAAGCAATTGTAGATTTCCCAGACTATGAATATTATTTACCAATGATTGATGCTAGAAGACTCGAAGTATATACCACACTTTATAATAAAAATCTTCAACAATTAGAACCAATTCAAAATATACTATTAAATGAACCTAATTTTACCGACCAATTGCTTGCTAATAACACTTTTTGTTTTGGCTCAGGGGCTCAGAAATTAGAACTTTTGGAAAAACCTATTAATTTTAATATAGAAACAAACAACTTTTTATATGCAAGGAGTCTTTTAAAACCTTCTTTAATAAAATATTTAGCAAATGATTTTCTTGATCTCGATACTTTTGAGCCTTTTTATTTAAAAGAGTTTTATATGAATAAAAAATCATAAACCAATGGATGAAATTATAAATAAAGTAGCCAATAGTTCATTAATTACCATAGATCTTGAAGATTATTATAATCCTTTAGAAAGATTAGCTATTGATCTTACTCAGTTTTTGTATGAAGGCACTATAATAAGAGAGAAATATTTTAGAGAGTTAATCTCCAATCATGATTGGAATAGATATACCGAAAAAAACATTGCAGTTTACAACACATCAGATGCCATAATTCCACTATGGGCATATATGATAATTGTGAATAAATTGGCTCCTGTAGCCAATTTTGTAAATATCGGAAGTATGGAAGATTTAAATATTGCACTTTATACTAAAGCTATTTTCGATATAGATCCTAATCAATTTACAGATAAAAGAATTGTGATTAAAGGTTGCGGTACTGGAAAGGTGCCAATTTTTGCCTACGGAGAGATCGTAAAAAAGCTTTCACCAGTAGCACAAAGCATCATGTTTGGTGAACCTTGCAGTACAGTTCCAGTTTATAAGCGAAAATAAATTATTGATTTATAATAGCTAACAAAAATGTGGATATTTAATTTAAATAAATTAGATATAGTTTTTGGAAGATAAGATTTTGTTCTTACCTTTGCCTCCCCAATATAAAGATATGTGGGGGGGGTAATTTGAGGGAGAGGGGTTGTTTTTAATATTTTATTAAGATTTGGTTAAAATAGTTTAATTTTTTTTAAAAAAGATTTGTTTTAGAAAAAACATTAATTACCTTTGCAACCCATTAAATGAGGAGATTGTTTTTTATAGTTTTTTAAAACTACGGAGTGGAGCTAAA
>REBA01000048.1 GCA_004294225.1 Cytophagales bacterium
TCGTTCGAAAAAGTTTTCATTTTTTTTCGGACGAAAATCACTTTGTAAATATACTGATTATCTGGTATTTAGCAAAATTTTTAAAAGCGAATTCCCTGAGTTTGCAATGCCAAATTGCTAAAATTCCTTTTTGTTTGGTAACTTATGGCTTTGGAAGTTCTGAAACTTACGATTATAAATTTGAGTCTTTTAAAAATTTAGCAAATTATTTTTTAGATTTAACATAAACATATACCCAAAAATAGTGTTATTTGGGCAATATGTTTAAAATACAAAATCTATCAAAATCATATTCGCTTGCTATCAATCAAGGAATAAAAACCAGTTGTGAATTAAAGCCAGATAGCGAATTAGATCAAATAAAAGCAGTCGAAAATATTTCTTTTGAAATAAAAAGAGGCGAAATTTTAGGAATTTTAGGTGAAAATGGTTCTGGAAAATCTACATTATTGAAAATGTTGGCTGGTTTGCTTCAGCCAACTAATGGTAAAATCATTTTGAACAAAACCGAAATTGGTGGACCATCGACTAAGCTAGTGGCTGGACACGAAAACATAAAACTTATTCATCAGAGTTATAATTTATTTCCAAATATTTCGCTTGAAGAAAACATAAAGTATCACCTTCGATTTTATAATGAAGATTACCAAAAATCAAGAACCACTTATTTGCTAGAATTATGCCATTTAGAACATTTAAAACATAAATTGCCACGCCAAGCCTCTGGCGGAGAGCAGCAACGAACCGCCATTGCCTGTGCTGTTGCCACCCCAACCGATGTGCTTTTGCTTGACGAACCTTTTAGCAATTTAGATGTTTTTAATAGCGAAATTCTAAAAAATCAAATTGTAAAAATTGTAAAAAAAGAAAAATTATATGCTGTTTTTGTAACACACGATGCACATGATGCACTTTCGGTTTCTGACAAACTTGCGGTAATTAAAGATGGGAAAATACTTTCGATTCAAACGCCAATAGATAGTTACCAAAAACCTGAAAACGAATACGTTGCTGGAATTACTGGACTTTGTAATATTTTGAAAATCAGAGAATTAAATATTTTTTTTGACATCCAAAACGAAAATCAGAAACTAAAAAAATGTATTATTAGACCCGAAAATATTTACATAAATCATAAAGGGATTTCCGCAATAGTAAAAAAATGCAGTTTTCGAGGCGATAGGTTTTTGCTCGAAATTTTGGTTGGCAAAATTTCACTTATTTTATTTTCGCATAAAGCTTTTATTCCTGATTCAGAAGTGTTTATAACTATTGATAAAGAAAAAATTTGGTTTATATAATGCTAATTTATTTACCTTTTTTTTCGAGATAATATTTTTGAACACTACTAATTTCAATTTGAAATATTAAATTCTAACTTTGTATTTGTAATATTACTATTTTAGGATTTATTTTGATTTTTTAAATGTACCGAATCCAGTTTTATAATGAGAATAGAAAAGAAACAAATCGAATCGCATAATGATAAATATGCAAAAAGTCATGCAAAATCGTTTGAATTTATCAGTGGAGTTTTAACTGATGAAGGTGTAAATGTAAAAAAAATCATAAAAGAACTTGTTGATTATCAGGTTGCTATACCGAGTTGGGCATTGAGCACAGGTGGCACACGTTTTGGAAGATTTCCGGGTAAAGGCGAACCAGTTACTTTTGAAGAAAAACTAGATGATATTGGTTTATTACATGCCATAAACAAATCGAGCGGAGCAGTATCGATGCATATTCCATGGGATATTCCTAAAGATGCTAAAAAAGTAAAAAAACAAGCAGATGAATTGGATATAAAATTCGATGCTGTAAACTCTAATACATTTCAAGATCAACCTAATCAGAAAGAGAGTTATAAATTTGGTTCACTTTGCCATACCGACAAATCAGTTCGCAAACAAGCCATTGAACATAATATAGAAGTAATAGAAATTGGTAAAATAGTAGGTTCAAAATCGCTAACGGTTTGGTTAGCAGATGGTTCTGGATTTCCAGGACAACAACATTTTGCAAAAGCTTTTGACAGAACCTTAGATTCGTTGAAAGATATTTACAAACATTTGCCAGACGATTGGATGATTTTTACAGAACACAAACCTTTTGAACCCGCATTTTATTCTACTGTGGTGCAAGATTGGGGAAGTTCGTTGCTTTTGGCTCAAAAATTAGGCAAAAAAGCAGCTTGTTTGGTCGATTTAGGACATCATTTACCAAATGCAAATATCGAACAAATTGTTTCGCGTTTGATTCATGAAAATAAATTAGGTGGTTTCCATTTTAATGATTCTAAATATTCGGACGATGATTTAACAGTAGGTTCGCTTCGTCCTTATCAATTGTTTTTGATATTTAACGAATTGGTTGATGGTGCTGGCAAAGAACTTTCTAAAACTGATTGGGGCTGGATGATAGATGCCGCTCACAATATCAAAGACCCTTTGGAAGATTTGTTGCAATCTGTTGAAGCCATCAAAATTGCATATACACAAGCCATGATTGTGGATAGAAAAGCATTAGAAAAAGCACAAGATGCAAACGATACGGTTCGTGCGCAAGAAATTTTGCAACATGCCTATCGCACAGACATTAGACCTTTATTAGCCGAAGCTCGTTTGCAAGCTGGAGGTGGTTTAAAACCAATAGAACTTTACAGAGAAGCTGATTGCAGAAAAATATTATCAAAAGAAAGGCAATAATATTTTTTTTATAAACTGAAATTCTAAAAAGGGAGCAAAGTTTTTGCTCCCTTTTTTATTTGGCTACATTTTTGATTATTAGAATAGATTGTTTTAAAAGTAGCTATTGTTAGCTTAATTTGATAAAATATCTTTTTCATTATACAATTTTCTTGATTTATTATCGTTATAACCACTTAATTATATCTTTATGAAATCTTTTATTAAGAAAAGTTATATACTAATTTTATTGGGTTTAAATATCTTTATTGGTTGCAAAAAAGACGATGTATCAATTCCAGTATATTATCTGATACAATCTGAAAAATTAGACACCTTAGATAATTCGTTCTTGCTATATTTCAAAACATCAAAAAGATATGAATGTAGCAATTATAATATTGAAAATCAGTTTGAGATTTCAGGAAATGAATTTAAAATTTCACTTTCTGAAATTAAAAAACCTCAAATATGTTTAACTGCATCTGGACCTGCAAATTGTGAACAAAATTTCAAACAAGTTAAAGAAGGAAATTATGTTGTAAAATTTGATATAAATGGTAGTGATATAATAGGTAAACTAACAATTTCAAAATCTGATATAGATTTTATTATTCCAAATAATAACTGCATAAATATAGAAAATCCCAAAATTAAAAGAGTTCCCAAACAAGTAATTTGGGGCAATTTAACTGGCAAAGCTATTTTAGACGACAAAACAATTTATAATAAATTTTTAGATTCACTAGTTGCTATTGGAGCAAAAAAAGTAAACTTACCTGATGGAAATTATTGGTATTTTAAAATAACAAATGGAGAAATTTTTTCGGAAGAAATTGGGGACAATAAATTTATCATTGAATATTCTAATAATTTTGAAGATGTAAAAAAACTTGTTTTGAAATTTGAGGCAAAATATAAAGAGTCATTATTTATTAGAATAGAAACTGGAAATGGTAAAGTTTTTGCAAATTAAAATATAAATTTATAATTTACAGATAAGTTGTCTGATTTTTAAATCAAAGTTTTCGTTTTCAATAAACCATTTTTAACACTATTTTTGCATTCCAAAAAATTAAAATATGAATCCAGTACGCGTACGTTTTGCCCCTTCTCCCACTGGCCCTTTGCACATTGGTGGTGTAAGAACGGCTCTTTATAATTTTTTATTAGCCCGAAAAACTGGTGGAAAAATGATTCTCCGTATCGAAGACACAGACCAAACTCGTTTTGTGCCTGGTGCTGAAGAATACATCAAAGAAGCATTAGCTTGGATTGGAATAGAATTAGACGAAAGTCCTTGGGTGGGTGGGCCACATGCTCCCTATCGCCAGAGTGAACGAAAACCCATGTACATGCAGTATGCTATGCAATTAATAGAAAGTGGGAATGCGTACTATGCCTTCGATACAGCCGAAGAACTAGACGAAATGCGTAAGCGACTCGAAGCAGCCAAAGTTCCCGATCCTAAGTACAATTCTATCACGCGAATGCAAATGAAGAATTCTATCACTATGCCTGAAGACGAAGTAAAAGCATGGCTAGATGCTGGAAAACCTTATGTGATTCGCCTGAAAGTACCTCGCAAAGAAGAAGTGAGAATCAACGATTTGATACGTGGCTGGGTGATGGTACATTCTTCAACTTTAGACGATAAAGTATTGATGAAATCAGACGGGATGCCTACCTACCACTTGGCAAATGTTGTAGACGATTATTTAATGAAAATTACCCATGTAATTCGTGGAGAAGAATGGCTTCCATCGGCTCCTACACACGTTTTATTGTACAAATTTTTAGGCTGGGAATCATCTATGCCACAATTTGCCCATTTGCCTTTGCTTTTAAAACCTGATGGAAACGGGAAACTAAGCAAACGAGATGGAGACATGGGAGGATATCCTGTTTTTCCTATCGAATGGAACGACCAAGCAACAGGTGCTGTATTTATGGGTTTCCGCGAAAGTGGCTATTTGCCCGAAGCTACCCTCAATTTTCTTTCGCTTTTGGGTTGGAATCCGGGTACACAAGAAGAAATTTTTAGTTTAGAAAATCTCATTCAAGCTTTTACTGTCGAACGTATAGGCAAATCTGGTTCTAAATTTGATATTCAAAAAGCAAAATGGTTCAATCAAGAATACCTAAAAATGATGTCGAACGAAACTATGGCTTCATTTTTAGCTACCGAGTT
>REBA01000077.1 GCA_004294225.1 Cytophagales bacterium
GTTTGCACAATTTGCCAGAGATAAAGGTATTGACAGACCTACAATGATGCGTATTTTGGAAGATGTTTTTCGCACAATGATAAAAAAACGCTTCGAATCTGATGAGAATTTTGACATTATTATAAATGTAGATAAGGGCGATTTGGAAATTTGGCGCTCTCGACAAATAGTTTCAGTCGATTTTTTTGAAGACAGTTTTGATTATAATGAAAATAAACACATTGTTATCACGGATGCTCAAAAAGTAGATGCTTCTTTTCAAGAAGGTGAAGACTTTTCAGATGAAGTAAAAATTGAAGATTTTGGTCGCAGAATGGTAACTACTGCTCGTCAAACTCTGGTTTTGAAAGTTAAAGACCTTGAAAAAGATTTATTATTACAAAAATATAAAGATATTGTCGGTGAATTAGTTACAGCTGAAGTTTATCAAATATTAGGTAAAGAAATTTTATTGATTGATGGAAATGGAAGTGAATTGATTCTGCCAAAACAAGAACAAATTCAAAAAGACAGATTTAGAAAAGGCGATAATGTAAAAGCCGTTATTCACAGAGTTGAAATGCACAACGGTCAGCCAAAAATTATTCTTTCTCGAACATCTCCTGTGTTTTTGGAAAGGCTTTTAGAAAACGAAGTTCCAGAAGTTTATGATGGCTTAATAAGCATCAAAAAAGTAGTTCGTGAACCAGGCGAAAGAGCCAAAGTTGCGGTTGAGTCTTTTGATGACAGAATTGATCCTGTAGGAGCTTGTGTGGGCGTAAAAGGTGCTCGTATTCATAGTATTATTCGTGAATTAAATAGTGAAAATATTGATGTAATAAATTTTACTGAAAATATGGAATTATTAATTTCAAGAGCATTAAGTCCAGCTAAAGTAACAAGTGTAAAAATCAATAAAGAAGCTGGTAGAGTTTCGGTTTATTTAAAACCCGATCAAGTTTCGATGGCAATCGGAAAAGGCGGACAGAATATTAAATTAGCAAGTAAATTGATAGGTTTAGAAATAGACGTTTTCAGAGAACTTGACGAAATTGATGATGAAGATGTTGATTTGAACGAATTTTCAGATGAAATTGAAAGTTGGATAATAGAAGAGTTAAAGAAAATTGGATTAGATACTGCAAAAAGTGTGTTAGCAGTTTCTAAAGAAGATTTAACAAGAAGAACCGAACTTGAAGAGGAAACAATTGAAGAGGTTTTGAATATCATCAAAAAAGAATTTGAACA
>REBA01000078.1 GCA_004294225.1 Cytophagales bacterium
ATTGTTTTTAAAGAATCTTGCGCTTTAACATAAAAAAAAACAGAAAATAAAGTAATAAAAATAAAAAATCTCATCCGTGCAAGATTTTAAAAACAAGCTCTTTCATCACTTGTGTATCGTCATTTGTACCCACACCGTATCCTTTTGATTTCATATCTGCTTCACGAAGGTAGGTAAAAGTATTTAATATTTGCGAAGAATTATATTTTTGAGCCGAAGCCATGTATTCTTTGGCGATAAAAGGCATCACGCCAAGCACTTTTGAGGCATCAAATTCGTTGGTTGGTTTATTGGTTTTGACCAAAAGTAATTTTGAAAAATAGCCAAACAAACTTCCAATCGTAAGTTGAATAGGATTGTCTTTGGGGTTTTCGGCAAAATAATTGATGATTTTATTACACAATAAAATATTTTTTGTTCCTAAGCCTTTTTGTAATTCAAACACATTATATTCTTTACTTACCGCCACAAATTGCATTACATGGGCTTCTGTAATGGTGGTTTTTTCTTTTAAATTTACAATTATTTTATCTATTTCGTTGGCAACTCTAGTTAGATTATTGCCCACAAATTCGCACATCAACCGCACGGCTTGTTCGTTCATTTCATGCTGAATTGATTTTATATAAGCACTAATCCAAGCAGGTAATTCGTTGTCGTACAAGCCTTTAGAAGTAAAAACCAATGCATTTTGCTCCATCACTTTAGCCAAAGCTTTTCGTCCATCCAGCGTTTTATATTTAAAGCAAAACACCAAAATAGTGCTTGGCAAAGGTTTTTTGGAATACTCTTCTAGCGCATTAAACTCAATTTCTTTTCCTGCAACTTTACTTTTAGCATATTTTTCAAGATCTGACACATCTTGAGCTTCTTTAACAATCACAACTTGGCGATCAGCCATCATCGGAAATCGCTTAGCAGCAGTAATAATTGTGCCAATTTGTGAATCTTTTCCATATAAAATAGTTTGGTTAAAACCTTTGTCTGCATCCGAAATTGCGTGTTTTTCTATATAATCAGAAATTTGATCTATAAAAAAAGGCTCCGTACCTTGCAAAAAATAAATGGGAGCATATTTGCCTGATTTAATATCTTTTAAAATGCTTTCTGCACTTAATCCTGTTGTCTTTGCCAATGTTTTTTAAAATAATTGTGCAATTTCTAAAGAATTTTTTGATATTTGCATTTGAAATACATATATTTATTTGTTATTTCA
>REBA01000079.1 GCA_004294225.1 Cytophagales bacterium
TTCTGGGCTTTCAAATGGCATAAATATTTTTAGATGGAATATAGCTTCATCCAATAATTTTTGCAATTCTACATCAACGGTTTCAATTAATTTTAATAAAGCTGAGGCAGGACCGAATCAAGAAATTTGCTCAGATTTTACTCAGTTACAAGCAAATCAAACAAGTGTAAATTCAGGAACTTGGACTTTAAGATTTCCAATTACTGGAAATCCTCTTACAGAACCCTTTATTTCAGATGAAACTGATGAAGAGGCTTATATACAATTTCTTAAACCGGGAAATAATATTTTTAGATGGACAACTCGAAATATAAGTCCAAATAGCTGTATTTCTTTTAGTGAGGTAACCATAACAAGCAATATTGTTAATGGAGCAAACGCAGGAATTGATAGAGTTATTTGCACTGATTCTTTGATTTTGACAGGAAATATTCCTTTGCAAGGTGTTGGGACTTGGACTATTTTGACTTCAACTTCTGCTTTAATAACCAATACAACAATTCCCAATACAAAAATAAAAAATTTAAGTGAAGGTTATAATGTTTTGGAATGGAAAATAAAAAAAGGAATTTGTGAATCTTTAGATACTATTAAAATTAGAAATGATAGTCCAACTAAAGCTCAAACAGTAAAAGATTTAGAAGTATGTAATACAAATACAACCATAACCGCAATTGCACCCACACAAGGTGTTGGAAATTGGTTTAATATTACAGGAACTGGAATAATAAATTCCCCAAATTTGAACAATACTACTATTTCTGGATTGAGTGCTGGAATAGTAAAAGTCGGATGGAAAACCTCCTTTGCTGGATGTCCTGACCGATTTGATACTTTAAAAATCACAAGATTTGTTGCTATTCAATCAGATGCTGGTCTAGACAGAGCCATTTGCGGAGATTCAGTTTTTTTAGAAGGCAACTCAATTCCGGGTTTTGGAATATGGAAAATAATATCGGGTTCAGGAATAGTAGTTCAACCCAATTTATATAATTCAAAAGTAAGAAATATTTCTGTTAACGGTATTACTTTATTGGAATGGGAATTTCAAACACCAGGTTGTTCGTTTTCAAAAGATTATGTAACAATAACACGTGATTTTGTTACGCCAGCCAGTATTTCTGGCGGAAATCAAGCCTTATGTGTTGATAATTTAGGATTAAATGCCAATGTTCCAACCTTAGGTATTGGCAACTGGAGTATAGTTGGCTAATTGTTCAAGTATATCCTTAGTTACTATAACGAATAATCAACCAACAAAAGCTGAGGTTTTTAATGATAAAATAATTTGCTCATTTACAGATACTTTAAAAGCTAAACCAGTTTTTCAAGGCACTTCAAGTTGGATTTTAATTTCAGGAACAGGAGTAGCATTAACACCTTCAAACCCTATTTCATTAGTCAATAATTTAGGGCTTGGCACAAATAAATTTGAATTTATAGTAACAAAAGCTAATTGCGTTAGTAAAGCTGTTTTATCCAGAACCAATAATTTGCCAAGCGTTTCTTTGGTTTCAAATGATACTATTATTTGTGAAAATAAATTATCTATAATGGCAAATTTGCCGCTTCAAGGGATTGGAAGATGGGTAACCAATAAAGGTATAGGAATAATTTCCAATTCATTATCCAATACTATTTCGATAAATGGCATAGGAAAAGGCTTAAACTCGTATATATGGTCTGTAACTTCTGGTTTTTGTCCTGCAAGTATTGATAGTATTCAAGTTTTTAATTATTCGGTATTTAAGCCAACTACATCAGGCACAAATTGTATTATTCTCACAACAAACACTTCTTCAATAGTCGAATTAAATTCAAATGAATTAGTATCTGGAGAGAGTGCCACTTGGACAATTTTTCCAAATGCAAGTTATACTTTTTCGCCAAATAGCTTAGCATCGAATATTACAGTTGGCGGAGTAGGCCGAGGATTTTATAGAATGGTTAGAGATGTTTTCGATTCTTTTGGAGGTACTTGCCGTAGCAAAGATACTGTTTTGGTTTCTGTAATTCCAGAATCTAAT
>REBA01000016.1 GCA_004294225.1 Cytophagales bacterium
ATTATACAAAATAATTTTTTGTATTACATTTGGCTATAAGAAATGATAGTAACGATGCCACAATATGTAATAGGGGTTGATTATGGTACAGATTCGGTAAGGGCACTTTTGGTAGACACTCGTGGAACTGAGATTTCATCTTGTGTCCATTACTACGAGCGGTGGAAAAAAGGGATGTATTGTGATCCTGCCAATTCGCAATTCCGTCAGCATCCGCTGGATTATCTTGAAGGTTTGGAAAATGCAATTAAAGGAGCATTGAAAAATCAAAGCCAAGAAGTTATTCAAAATATAATCGGCATTTCTGAACCATTTGTATCCAGAAGAGTCTATTATGGTTTGTAATGCACTAATATTAGTAAATTGATTGTTACGTGTCCATTTACCATTTTTTAAGGTGTTTATAGGTTCTGTAATGTTGCCACCTGGAGCCTTTTCAGAGATAGCCCATAGTTTAGAATCTTCTATGGCTAAAGAAGCAACTCTTATTCCTCCTCTAGCTCCGGGATTAAAGGAGTTTTGAAGTGTACTGTTTTCAGGATAATAAAGAAAATAACTTGAATCTCTTGGATTAAGGCTAGCTAAACCCCAACCATAAGTAGCAAAATAGTAATAATCTTTTGCAGGGTCATAAGTTACATCTACGATATCTAATAAACCTACTTCTATTGTTGTATCTTTTTGACCTTCTGTCTTATAGTTATGATTAATTATGATTTGTTCTGAATTATACCAAATTCCGTCTTTAAAAATATAATACCCTTTTCTAATATCTCTTTGACCTAAACTAGAGCTGTATCCCCCTGCTAATACAATCAACTCGTCTTTATAGGAATTATAAAAAGACTTAAAGGCTAAATTACTGTATGGGCTAGAAAATTTAATAAGTTGAGATTTTCTTTGTTGTTCTAACTGAGAAAGATCTCCGCTAATCTTATATAGACCAGTAGAAGTGGCTACCCAAAGTGTATTATTGTTTTCTAAGATAGCATTTTGTAATTCGCCTCTGTTGTCAGAATTGATTAATGTTTGAAAGTTTTTACCATCAAATGCAGCAAAAATAGTAGATGATGAAACTAATAATAGTTTATCATCAGAGACTAAAAAATTATAAATATAACCGACACCTTTTAAGTCGGCAATTTGTTCCCACCGATTTGAATTTAATGTGTAAACCCCATCTCTGCTTGCACTTAAGTAAATATTGTTGTTATAAGAAACAAGATGTAATGATTCGTTTTTTAAGTCGATAGGTAGATTTTTTATTTCTTCCCAATTATTTACATCCATGAGGTTAGTTTGAGGGTTATATGCAGCTTTAAAAAGACCCTTTTCTGATAAAGCAAATAGAGTGTCTTTTTGTATCGTAGTGCTTTTAAATATATTGCTCCCTTGTTGATTTGTTATTGAGGATATAGTTTCAGTAATTTCAAATTTGAGTAGGTTAATGATAATAATTCCAAAATCATAGCTGATAAAGCAAACGTTTTTGTGAAAATATAGATGATTGGCACTTTTTAAACCTGTAATCTCTTTGTCTTTTATTGCAGTCAATTTGTTAACTCTGCCATCGGAACTTATAAAGTCAATCAATCCATTCTGATAAGCTACAACAAGTGTATTGTTTGATTTAGAATAACCAATCTGAGAGATTCCGAATTCATTTAACCCATTTTCTTTTCCATATTTCACTATCTCACCATCTTTATCAACTGAAAACATAGTTCCAATATTGGAATCAAACGACTTATCAGAAGGGGAAGCATATATTTTGTTTCCATCAAATGCCATCAATGCAAGATTTCTGAAGCTAGAGTGTGTTCTCCATTGACCAATAGCAATATTTCCTGTTTGAGCTTTGGAATGGAATTGAAAAAAAAGCAAGAATAATACATAGATTAATTGAAGGCATTTAGATTTTATCATAAAGAAATTTTTTATTCAGGATTTTATAACTCTAATTTATGCTGAAATATTGTGTATTTTTGTGTTATTTGAAAAACAATATTGAAAATGTATAGAAGCATAAGCTCTATTCCTATGACATCGAAGTTAAATATAAATAAGATTGAATCATACAGCCAAGCTTTTGCAGAGAAGGTGTGTAATGAGGTTTTTTCGGATAAAAAATCGCTTACTGGCTCTGAGTTGCTTAAGCTCACCAAGATAGAACAGATTAACTATTTTATCCTAAAAAACCTTTTTGATAAGTGGACCGATGAACAACAAAGATTAAGAAGTCCGTACTTCAATTATGAAAGTGATGCAGTAAAGCAAGCCCTTATAGACTTAGCCAATAAGTTGTCAAATAATATTTTGATAGAAAGGGCTTTTTTCAAACCATTATTTGTTAAAGCCATATCAGAATCCTTGCAATGGACTTTATCTCCACAAAGTTTCTTAGAATCCCAATTTAATAATGACCTCATTACTGATTTATTGTCTTTAAAAAATGCTTCAAAGTATTTTAAAATAAATCGTGTCATAATTGATCGATTGATTTTACTATTAGAGCAAGAGGGTATGATCAAACCCAATAAAGGATCATTTTTTGAGAAAATCAATGAAGCAGTAGAACAAACCAATCATTCGCATTCCGAGCCAACATATTGGCTTGAGCAGTTCGGTCAAGTGCTTAGTTTCGAGCTAGATGATTTAATATCTTCTATTCAGCAAATAAATACTGAGAAAGAAGCAGAAAAGCTTGTTGAAGTCCAAGAAGCAGCAAAACTAAATAATAATCAAATAAATACCAAACCTGAAATTCCTTTCGTTTTTGAGGAAGTCGATAAAATTCCAGTTAGAACTGTTTTGCCTCCAGAATCTTTAGAACCTCTAGAGAATAGTAATTCTAGCAAGATATTGAATGATCAGTTTGCCAAGAATAATAGGACTTTGAATGAAATGCTGAATCAATATCAGAATCATGCATCGGTAAATGAGCAAATGGCAAGAACTAAAATCCATGACCTTCGCTCAGCTATTTCTCTCAATAAAAGATTTCAAATCATTAATGAACTATTCAAAGGCAATACTGGCGAATATTTATTTGCCATAGAAGATATAGAAAATTCTGTTTCGCAGGCTGATGCTTTTCAAATTCTACAAGAAAAATTCGCTCATAAATATAATTGGACTTTTGAAGATGACCTACTCAAAGAATTCTTGCAATTAATAGAGCGAAGATTTTTGTAATTTTATAAATAAATACCTCCTAAAAATCCTGTTATAATTATTAGTGCGGGTGGTGTTTTTGTAAAGTTCAGTAGTAAAAAAGTGGCCAATACCAGCCCAAGGCTGACAAGGTTAATTTCAATTGAACTTGATAAGATAAAAATAGTTGAAATCAGAATTCCAGCACTACCTGCATTTATGCCCAATAAAGCCGCTTTCATTACAGCATTGTTTTTAACTTTTCCCCAAAATCTAATCACAAAAAAGATGAGTATTGTTCCAGGAAGAAATATCCCAATAGCACCTATTACACCTCCAATTATTTGTCCGCTAATACCATATTCACGCATGGCAAGAGCTCCTATATAACTGCTAAATGAAAATAAGGGACCTGGCAAGATTTGTAAAAGTGCATATCCAGATAAAAATTCTTCAGGACTCAAATATCCTTTAAATTCTACAAATTGTTTATGAAGAACAGCAATGAGTGATTGCCCCCCACCAAAAACCAAACTTCCATTTCTATAAAAATTTTCAAATAATCGAATACCTAAGTTGATTGGCAATGCTTTGGGTAAGCCCATTGTGATGTAGCCCAACAATCCTGAACCTAGAGCTATTATTAAAAATAGTATTAGATTAGCCCATTCAATCTTTATAGGTGAGCTAGGGGCAATATTTTCTTCTTTCTTATATTCCAAACCAGCAATAGCTCCACAAAGTAAAAGTGCAATAGGGAAAATTGCTGGTGATTTAATAAAGTAACTTAAAAAAATACTTAATAAACAAAGAAAAATACTTAGCTTATTTTTTAAAACCATACTAGAGATTTTATAGGCAGAATACACTACAAACCCAATCGCAATTGGAGCTATAAATTTTGTAAAACTAAGGTTGATGTTTTGGAAATGAAAGAAAGACATTAGGATTCCTGCTAAAGTCATCATTATAGTTGCAGGAAGAATCCAGACCAACAAAGTTAGAAATGCTAGCTTGGGTCCGCCTAGTCTAAAACCAATGGCTGTTATTGTTTGGGTAGAAGCAGGACCAGGAAGTATCTGACAAAAGGAATATAGGTTTACCAATTCTTTCTCATCTAGGTATCCTCTCTTCGTTACAAGAACATTAAAATACATTGACAAATGTGCTTGTGGACCCCCAAAGCCTGTACAAGCCATTAAGAGGACATCTTTAAGAAATATTAAATGTCTTTTTTTAATCATTAATTAGTCTGCAATTTTTCTTCTAAAAAAATTAAGTTAAAATTATAAAAAGAAACTAAGAAAAATATTCTTAGTTTTAATTATAAACATTGGTTGTAAATTTCTTTAAGTAAGTACTTTATATTTTATCGCTTTTTCTATGATTGATAATTTATCTAATGATTGGAATGGCTATTTGAAACCAGAAGCGAATAAGTCATATTTTAAACAACTTGAATATTTTATTCAGCTTGAGCGACAAATGTCAAATATATTTCCATCTTCTGGTTTGGTTTTTAATGCATTGCAATTATGTTCTTTTGCTAATACAAAGATAGTGATTATTGGTCAAGACCCTTACCATGGTCTAGGGCAGGCCAATGGCTTAGCTTTTTCTGTGAATGAAGGAGTAAAACTTCCTCCATCATTGAAAAATATTTTTAAAGAATTAAATGCTGATTTAGGTATTCGTATTTCAAATTCTGGAAATCTTCAATCTTGGGCAAACCAAGGTGTTTTACTTATAAATTCAATTCTCACGGTTAAAGAAAATACCCCTAGTTCTCATAAAGATAGGGGATGGGAGCAATTTACAGATACTTTAATATCCCTGCTTTCTGATCAGAAGAATCATTTGGTATTTATGCTCTGGGGAGCATATGCCCAAGAGAAGGGTAAAATAATAGACAGTCAAAAACATCTTGTTCTGATGGCTCCTCATCCATCACCATTTTCAGCACATAAAGGTTTTTTGGGTTGTAAACATTTTAGCAAAGCCAACCAATATTTATTAAAGAATAATTTATCAGAGATTATATGGAATGTATAATTAATGTTTTTTTCTTAAGAAAAGTTTTAATTTGTTAAAAGTTTTTGTTAATCAATGGATTATTGATAAGAGGTTATAAGGAATGATTTGTAGTGAGTTCTGATTTGATAGGTCTATGTTGTTTTTAATATCAATCATAATTTTTGGATATTAAGCTTGGAAGTCCAATCTTTGTTGTTAAGTTTTTGTATTATGAATATTCAATAATGACTTCTTTTTTATTATCTATATTGATTTTTTTGCCATGTATCATTGGCGGAATTCTTTTGTTTGTAAGTAAAGAAAAACATCATATTTTAAAATCTGGACTCATTGTATCGGGTATTTTGCAAACGATTTTATCAGGGTTTATTTACTTTAATTTTCATTCAAAACCAATCTCTAATTTTGCGTTTTGGGGCATTGAAAGGTTTCAGTTCATCGAGAAGCAAGATTGGATAAATCTTCACTTAGGAAATCTTGGTCATATTTCAATAGATTATTTTTTAGGTGTAGATGGCTTGAATGTTAGTTTGGTTTTTTTGGCTTCCTTTATTGTTTTAATTGGTGCTATTTCTTCTTGGAGTATTGAGAAGAATGTTAAAGCATATGTGTTATTGTATCTATTGTTAAGTTCTTCAATTCTTGGTTGTTTTCTGGCTTTAGATTTCTTTTTATTTTATTTGTTTTTTGAGTTTATGTTATTGCCTATGTATTTTTTAATAGGCTTATGGGGTGGGGCTAGAAGTGCGTATGCGTCTATAAAGTTTTTTTTATATACTTTACTTGGTTCGTTATTCATATTGGTAGTTATTATCGTTTTAGGTGCTTCTGTTATTGAACCATTAGAAACAGGAAGAAATTTGGGCTTGGTAGGCACGGATATTCAAATTATTGATAAAGTTCAATTGATGCTCAACCAAAATTTGATAGATTCAAAGTATTTGGTGCATAGTTTTAGTCTTATAGATATGTCTAATATAAATAATATTATTCCAGAGTCATTATTAACTATTATAGACAGTAAATTATTACTAGGATACCCAGCGAGAAGCTTAGCTTTTATTGCATTAATGATAGGTTTTATGATAAAGTTACCTGTCGTTCCTTTTCATACTTGGCTACCAGATGCACACGTAGAAGCCCCAACTCCAGTATCTGTTGTCTTGGCAGGAATATTATTAAAAATAGGAGGGTATGGAATATTAAGAACTGCTTATGCTATTTTTCCTGATGGAGCTATTCAATTTGCATGGTGGATAGGCATATTAGGAATTATTAGTATTATTTATGCTGCTTTTAATGCTTTAGCAATGAGTGACATTAAAAAAATGGTAGCTTATTCTTCCGTGTCCCACATGGGTTTTGTGCTTCTTGGTATTGCCTCTATAACTTCTGAAGGTATTAATGGAAGCATTTTTCAAATGCTTAGTCATGGAATTATTGCAGCACTATTATTTTTGATTTGTGGTGTACTTTATGAACGAACACATGATAGAACCATTGATTATTATAAGGGCTTAGCGAATAAAATGCCCGTATATACAGCTGTTGTAACTGTTGCTTTTTTTGCTTCGCTTGGTTTGCCTGGTTTCTCAGGATTTATAGGAGAACTATTTGTGCTCTTGGGGGCATTTTCTTCAGCTTCGGGTAATCAGCTTTTGCCTCAATGGATTGCAGTAGTTGCTACTCTTGGAATTTTAATTGGTGCTACATATTATTTATGGACTTTACAGAAAATGTTTTTTGGTAAGTTTTCAATAAGTGCTCAGCTAAATCTTAATCCATTGCTTAATGATTTAACAAGAAGAGAAAAGATAATGCTTTTCCCACTGGTATTGATTACTTTGATTTTAGGTTTGTTCCCTAGTGTTATATTTGATTATACCTCTACTGATATTTCTGATTTTTCTAACTTTGTACTTCATACAGGAAGTCAAATAGTCAAAAAATAATTCTATTAATTGTCTTACTCTGATTACATATCTTCATTTCCACTAGAAAGTATAGCTTATAGCTTGAAGTTTTTTCTAACAGAAATTACTCTGTCAATTGGCTTTGTTTTATTGATTCTTTCAGATTTGTTTTTATCAGCGTCTAATAAAAAATGGCTTTGGTGGCAAGCTATGTTTGGGTTTGTGATTGTGCTAATATTAACGATTTCTGAACATCCACCTATCAACCAAGCTTTGTTTTTTGGTCAGATAGTTTACAGAGCTTCTACTCAATTTTTCCAACTGTTTTTTATTATTCCAATAATTACAGTTCTCATTTACCAATACTTTAGAGGCATAAGCACATACACTTATACCACTAAAGGCGAATATTATTCATTCCTTTTTGCTTTGCTATTAGGGCTTAACCTAATGCTTAAGTCGAATAACTTTATCATGCTATTTTTAAGCATTGAAATGGTTTCTATCATCTCCTATTTATTAGTAGCTATAGAGCAAAAAAGGAAAAACTTAGAGTCGAGTATTAAATATCTTATTTTTGGAGCAGTATCTAGTTCAATAATGTTATATGGCATCTCTTGGTACTATGGTTTGACTGGTACATTCCAGTTTCAGAGCTTACCAATGATTCATTTAGGGGTAATGTCAATTGTCGTATTCTTTATAGTTGCTGGGGCTTTATTTAAGTTATCCATATTCCCATTTCATACTTGGGTACCTGACGTGTACGAAGGAACATCATCACCTATACTGGCATTGTTATCATTATTACCTAAAGTAGCAGGAATTACTATTTTTTGTACAATCCTTTCTCATCTTGTACCAAACAATATATTGAATAGCTCTGAATGGATTTGGAAAGGCTTATTATTAATGGTATCGTTAAGTATTTTGATAGGAAATTTTTCGGCACTCTTACAAGAAAACACCAAAAGAATGTTGGCTTATTCTTCTATTGCTCATGCAGGATTTTTATTGATTGCTATTCTTACACCTCAAGTTGTAATTGGAGAAATTTTGATGGTTTATTTGGTGGCTTATTTCTTTGCAAATACTGCTATCTTTCTAATTGTAGATTCATTGGATACGGGTCATGATGGTATAAAGTTTGAAGCTTATAAAGGCTTAGGCTTGAAGAAACCTTTGTTGGGAATTTTAATAACTATTGTATTACTTTCCCTTTCTGGCTTACCACCCACCATAGGTTTTAGTGCAAAGTTTTTGGTTTTTGCTCAATTGTATAAAAGTTATCAACAAACAGCAGATATTTTCTTACTCTGGATGTTGATATTTATAGTTTTAAATACATTAATTTCCTTATTTTATTATCTTAAAATACCTTATTATCTCTTTTTCAAGAATATTGAAAACAAACAAACAACTGAACAGCTTAACCTAAATTATTGGTTTTTTTCTATTCTTATTTTCCCCTTGATTTTACTTTTTTTTATGCCTCAAATATTGGTTAATTTGATTAACTTTATTCAACAAGTGAAGTTATAAGCTCAATAAATGATGCCATCTATTTGTTTACAAACGTCTCGCGTAAATTCAGAAATTAATTTCTGCTTTTTATTCCTAAATATTAAACTCTTTATATTCTATAATCTATGAGCGACGCAATCAAACACGAATGTGGAATAGTTTTAATTAGACTGCGAAAGCCTTTTGCTTATTATGTAAAAAAATATGGTACTCCCCTTTATGGAATCAATAAGCTTTACTTGTTAATGGAAAAGCAACATAATAGAGGCCAAGATGGGGCAGGTGTTGCGACAATTAAAATTAATGTTCCCGAAGGAAGTAGATATATTAGTAGATATAGGTCTGTAGACCCACAGCCAATAGCTGAGATATTTAATAAAATCAATAAAAAATTCAGAAAAGTATATAAAGAAAATAAAGATAAATATCTAGACCCCGAATGGATACTAGAGCATGTAGCTTTTTCTGGAGAGGTTTTGATGGGACATTTGCGTTATGGAACCCATGGAAATAATGAGATTGAGGCTTGTCATCCTTTTTTGAGGCAAAACAATTGGAGAAGCAGAAACCTAGTTGTTGCTGGCAATTTCAATATGACCAATGTTGATGAGCTCTTTAATAAATTGGTAGAATTAGGGCAACATCCTAAAGAAAAGCACGATACAGTTACTGTTTTAGAAAAGATAGGCCATTTTTTAGATGAAGAAAATCAATTCTTGTTTGAAAAATATAAAGATCAATATTCTAATCACGAAATATCAGAAATTATAGAAAATGAGCTTGATTTGCAAAGGGTTTTAATGAGAGCTTGTAAAGACTTTGATGGAGGATATGCGATGATGGGAATGACTGGTTTTGGAGCATCATTTGTTGCTAGAGACCCAGCTGGAATAAGACCAGCTTATTATTATGCAGACGACGAAATAGTAGTAGTAGCTTCTGAAAAACCTGCCATCAAAATTGCATTTAATGTTAATTATAATGAAATAAAAGAAATATCACCCGGACACGCATTGATTATTGATAAAGCTGGTAACTATGAAGAAAAGCAATTTATTGATAAGCTTCCTAAAAAGTCTTGTAGCTTCGAAAGAATCTATTTTTCTAGAGGAACCGACCCCGATATTTACAGTGAAAGAAAGCACTTGGGAAAATTGCTTATTCCTCAAATTTTAGAAGCTATAGATTATGATATAGAAAATACAGTTTTTTCTTATATCCCTAATACCTCTGAGACCTCCTTCTTGGGAATGATGGATGGTGTAGAAGATTATTTAGTTAAGTATAGAAAAAAAGTCATACAAGAGGGAAGGCTCAAAGGAGAAGAACTTGATAAAATATTAGCATTTAGGTCAAGGGTAGAGAAATTAGTGATCAAAGATGCTAAGTTAAGGTCATTTATATTGTCAGATAATCAAAGAGATGAATTCGTTACCAACCTTTATGATACTACCTATGAAGTTATCAAAAAAGGAATAGATACTTTAGTGGTCATCGATGATTCAATAGTAAGGGGTACTACTTTAGAAAGAAGTATTTTGAAGATGCTAGATAAGCTTGAGCCTAAAAAAATTGTTATTGTATCTTCTGCCCCTCAGATTCGATTCCCAGATTGCTATGGTATAGATATGTCAAAGTTAAAAGACTTTGTAGCATTTAGGGCAGCTTTGGTGTTGCTTAGAGAGTCTGGTCAGGACAATCTTTTAGATGAAGTCTATGAGAAATGTAGGGCTTCTATACATCAATTAAGTGGTAATGTAGAAAATCATGTTAAGGATTTATTTGCTCCATTCAATTACGAGCAAATATCAGATAAAATTGCAGAAATAGTTACCCCTAAAAACTGTAATGCTGAAATAAAAATAGTCTTCCAAACAATAGAAAATCTTCACAAAGCTTGTCCTAATCATCAAGGAGATTGGTATTTTACTGGCGATTATCCAACTCCAGGAGGAAACAGGGTGGTGAATAAAGCATTCATGTACTTTATGGAAGGCAAGACTGTAAGAGCTTATTGATACTTGGGTGTTTTTTATTCCCAAAGAGGGTAATATTCAAGATTAACTTCCTCACCAAAGAAAATTTTGGTAGAAGCTACAAACGATTTTGTATAGTCAGAAACAAAAAAGAAATGTTCAGGAACACTTGATGTGTCTGTGTTTAAACCATTGCTTAACAAGATATTTTTTAAACTTTCAGCTACAATATCTGAGGCATCTATTACTTCTACACTTCCTTTATAGTATTTTTCTATTTCATTTTTGATTAGAGGGTAATGCGTACAGCCTAGTATAAGGGCTTTTATTCCCGAAAGTTTTTCATCAGAGAGGTAATTGTTAATAATATTTGTGCTGATATTATTATTAAAATAGCCTTCTTCAATCATTGGTACAAGCAATTTGGTAGCCAAAGATTTTAAGAATATATCTGCATCGAGGTTATTTATCTTTTTTTGATAAACGTTAGAGCTAACAGTTTTCTGAGTTCCGATAAGCCCAATAGTTTGTTGGCGATAGTGAGTGCCAATATGGCTTACAATAGGGTCTATCACATTTATAACCTTAGCTTTAGAGGCAACATATTCTTTAGCTAATTCATACGCTGCAGCAGAAGCAGAATTGCAGGCAATCAGAATTACCTTGCAATGGCGTTTGATAAGAAGGTCGCAAATCTTTACTACATAAGACTGGATAGCTGCAGTAGATTTGTCTCCATAAGGTAAGTGTGCAGTATCTCCAAAATAGATAATACTTTCATTAGGTAGCATTTTCTTTACAGCTTGGGCTATTGTAAGTCCACCAATTCCGCTATCAAAGATGCCTATGGGTTGGTTATTCATGATAGATCAGAAAGTACTTTTTTTGCTCTTTTTAATCCTATGTATGGGTTATATCCATTGAGATTTTTAGGATAGCTACCTGTACCATTGTAGGGTCTTTTGTTAGGGCTTGCCATACATGTAGGCGAGCAAGCGCCATCTAGTTCCCAACCACAATTTTCGCAAATAGGAACATGAACATTGCATTCTGGGTTAGCACAATTCACCATTCTGTCTGAAACAACACCGCATACAAAGCAGTTGGAAATTACTTTAGGATTGATTTTATTGACATCAACTGTTACTCTGTTGTCAAAAACATAGCATTTCCCTTCGAAATCTTCACCTCCTGCTTCTATTCCGTATTTTATTATTCCTCCATGAAGCTGGTATACATTCTCAAATCCTTGCTCTAGAAGGTAAGCACTGGCCTTCTCACATTTAATGCCACCAGTACAATAAGTCAATATTTTCTTGTCTTTGTATTGTTCAAGTGTTTTTATCTTTTCAGGAAAGTCTCTAAAATTTTCTATGTCTAGGGTAACAGCGTTTTTGAACTTGCCTACGTTATGCTCATAGTTAGAGCGAACATCAAGAACTACCACGTCATTCTGATCTTTCATTTTTTTGAATTCATCAGGGCTTAGATAGGTGCCAGTTTTTTGATTAGGATTGATGTGTTGTAAGCTAGAATGCACGATTTCTGGCTTTACTCTCACATATAATTTTTGAAAGGCATGAATAGGAGAGGAGTCTACTTTGAAATCTACATGAGAGAATCTAGGGTCATTTTTTAGGGCGTCCATATATATCTGGCAATCTTCTTTACTTCCAGATATTGTCCCATTAATACCTTCATGTGCGATGATAATTCTACCTAATAGGTTGTGTTGGATACAAAATAAATGATGTTCTTCTCTGAATTTCTCGGTATCTTCAATAGAAGTATAGCAATAATAAAGTAATATACAGTATTCTGTTTTCATAATGTTTACTTGCTTAGGTTCAAACTAAGTGATTCACAAATTTATGAGAATATGGGGGGAAAATAAATGATATTGCTCAATTTTTAATATTCTTATTTTACTACTTGGGCAGGATTGCCAAATACTGTTTCACCGCTTTTTATATCCCCAATCACCACCGAACCTGCTCCAATCCTTGCTTTTTTACCAATCTTCACACCAGCCACTATGGTAACACCAGTGCCAATAAAGGCTGAATTTGCTATCTCCACTCCAGCACCTATTGTGCTTCCAGAGCCAATTTGAACTTGATCTTCTATTTTTACATCGTAATCTAAAATTACACCAGCATTGACAATGCAGTTGTTTTTAATTTCGCATCCAGTGTTAATAATTGCTCCAGTATGAATTAAATTTCCATAGCCAATTGATGCATCAGGTGAAATATAAGCATTGGAATGAATAGCATTTACGGGCATTACTTTTCTTTTTTCAATGACGGTATTAATGATGTTTTCTCTAAGCTTGTTATCATCTGTGGCTACAAAAGCGTCACATTTCTTACCAATATATTTTAGAAAACCATCGTCGTCGGTACTTCCTAATATGGATACGTCTCCGATGCTTGTTTGATGTAATTTTTTGTTGTCGTCAAGAAAGCAGTATACTTCCATTCCATTATTTTTAAATATTTCTAATGCTATCTTTCCTATGCCATTAGCACCAAATATGATTACTGGATTTTTTTCCATGTTGTATTTAAATAAAAATTTGTTTTTTGATATTTAATTTTGATTTTTCTTTAAGATGTTATTTCCTATGCTACAATTTAGGCATAATTTTCTTTTGCAGAAATTGTTGTATAATTCAAGTATTGCTTGTGATTCAAACGCAGAGCTGTTTTTTTGTCCTAGGGTTTGAAAGTATTTGGTAATATGATTTTCTTCGGAAGGAATTTGCTCTAGAAATCTAATAGCTCTATCCATATAGGTTTGGTTTCCCTTTTCTTTAGCATAGCATACAAGTAAAGGTACAACAGTATTTAGAATGATATTATAAATACTACTTAGACCCAATCCTTTTGCTTTTGTGGGTGATGATTTGTCAAATATAAAATGGGAGTGCCAGTATTCTGAGGTTTTAATTTTGAATAGTTTTATTATAGATTCTATCTGTTCAGCTTCTATTAATTTTGAGAATAAGTGTTGGTGAATAGCCATTATAGATGCCAATTCGGCAATTCTTATTGTTGGAAAATTGGCTGGTCTAAGTTTTGAAAATTTCCACTCTTGGGCGGTCATTTTCTTTTGTTGTAGCCCATGTTTTTGGGCGAGAAAGTTATACTCATTTTTTAATTGCTTAGGATATTCATCAGTATAGTATTGGTCTAAAAGACCGGAAGTGCCAAAAAGTAATGCTTCTATTTGTGTTATATTAGGAGCTTGTTTTAATAGTACTTTTAGAGAGAGTTTATTACATATTGTCTCCATGGCTGCACTATTGGTTTTGAATCCAAAGTTTTTTCCTAATAATTGATAAGTCATCTCTTCCCAATCCCCATTATTTTTGTTAAGTATTTTTAATACTTCTAGACTTTTAACTTCCAATCTACTGGCCATGGCTTTGTCAAGCATTTCATGTTTAATTAGAGGTTCTATTTTACAAAAATAATTTTCACAAGGTATTTTATGGGTTGATTTAAGCAGATTGTTGTATTCTGCAATTAGTGAGTTCTCTACTTTGTTTTTTAATTCTAATGTTGGGATTTTATTTTGATAAAGATCATTAACTACTTTATCGTCTTTCCAAACGATGTGAAGGATAACATTATCATAAGCTTTGTTGTTTTGATGTTTATGCTTCAACCAATCTGAGGAGTTGTAATGAATCTCAACATTACCGCTCCATAGAATTTGATCAATCAGAATTTTTGCCATTGAGAAATCTGGCCCAGAGTCGTAGTTTAGAAAACCTTGGTGAATGATTTGGATTTCTTTACCATCTGTAGTAAACAAATTTTCATGGTTAAATCTTTGATGAAGCCATACATATTGAAGGAATTCTTCTCTCATATACATCTGTAGATAAGCTAAATTAGCTGATTTAGAAATCTAAATTTATTAAATATTCTTTTATTCTAGCAGTTCTTCTATAAGATTTTAACTTTTCTGATAAGCATTTTATTAGGAGATTTGCTTCACACGAAATGATAATAGAATAGAAGTAATAGTGAAAACACATGCAATAATACCTACTGTTCCGAAGCCCATTAATTGTCCTGTAGAAGTATTGTAAATAAATACACTAGCAATGGAGGTGGCTAACGCATTGGATAATTGTTGCACACTAGAGTTGATACTCATGAACTTTCCTCTATTTTTTGCTTCTACTGCTGCCGTAGTGATAGCTATAGCAGGAACAAATCTCCCTCCAAAAAAGATAAAGAAAGTTGTGCTTATGGTGAATAACAATAATTTGTTCACTACACCTATATGTGTAATTAGAAAAATTGGAATAATTGATATACCTCCTACCATAGCAAATATTTTTTGTTTCCCGTATTTGTCTGCTAGTTTGCCCACTATTGGTCCAGATACCACAGTAGCTATACCTCCAAAGAGATAGATATATCTTAAATCTTCTTTTGGCAGCATTACATTATTGACCATGTAATCGCTAATATAGGGAACAACTGTAAAGCCAGATAGCATCACAAATATTGAAAATAGGAGTGCTCTTTGAATGTTTTTAGTTTTTAATAGTTTTAATAATATCACTAATGGTTGATCAGGATTATCTTGTGCTAGGTGTGTTTTTACTGATGGAAATTTGAAATAAATAAGAATAAAAACTAATAGACTTAGAACAGAAAGTAGTATAAAAGGAGCGTTCCAGTCATATCTTTCTGCAAGCATCAATCCAGAAGGAATCCCTATAACAGAAGCAGCAGAAAACGCTGTCATCACTATACCAGTAGCTTTTCCTCTTCTTTCTGGAGGGATAATATCACCAACTACTGACAACACCAGTGCACCAATTACTCCACCAAAGCAGCCTGCAACTATTCTTGCAGACAAGAGCAAAATAAAATTAGGTGCAATTGCACAAAGTGTATTGCCTAGCATAAAACCAAAGTAGAGCAGGAGTAGAGCTTTTCTTCTATCTAGCTTATCTACCCAGAAGAATCCTAGAAATCCAGAGATTCCGGCACTGAGGGTATAGCTGGCTACTAGCATTCCAAATTCTTGAGTATTGATATGAAATGCTTCTTTAAAAAACGGATTGAGTGGTGCAATAATTACAAAATCCATGATATTTGTAAAGTTTATTGCTACAAGAATAAATAGGATTAAACTTTCATTATATACAATCGAGACAGGTGCTAGAGGTTTGGTCATAAGAAAGTTTAGGAGATAATTTTTATTTTTTTTGCTATTGCTACGCTAATGATTACAGCAATAGCTGATATAAAAGCTCCAATGGAAAATCCTGAAATTGTCCCATCTGGGTTACTAATAATAAATAATCCTACGATGTATGTGCTCACTCCCATCATTAATTGTTGGACAGAATTGCTTATCGTAAGAAACCCTCCTCTTTTATCTTTGTCGATACTTGAAGTAATCATAGCCATAGCAGGTACATATCTTGTTGCAAATAAAAGAAACATAAGTGTTGTAATTGTAAATATATAAGGAATTGAAGCATTGTTTAGGTAGGAGAATATCACAACTGGTATTGCTGAGAGTAAAGCCGTATAACTGAAGATGATATTTTTTCCAAATTTATCGGCTAACTTTCCTGTAGCAGGACCCGCAAAAAAATTAATTATTCCTGAAATTAAATACATATACATTAAATAATTTTCAGGCAAACCTGCATTACTTACCACAAAAGTGCTTATGAATGGGATAACAGCAAATCCGCTTATGGTAAGAAGCACCATAAATAGTAGTGCCCACAGTGCATTGTTATTGCTGAGTAGCTCTGTATATATTTTGCTGGCTGTTTTGTTGATTGGGGAGCTATCTATCTTTGGAAGTATAAAGAAGGATAGGATTAATAAAAACAAACCAAGGATACTTAGATAATAGAAAGGGCTGTTCCAATTAAACTGATTGGCGAGCATTAGCCCTAAAGGGATGCCTAGAATAGAGGCAATAGAATAAGAATTCATAACAATACCTGTTGCACGACCTCTTTTTTGTTCAACTATATAATCTCCTACATAAGTATATACCATTGAAGACATAATCCCTCCTGATGCTCCAGCAAATCCTCTTGCAATGAGTAGCTCTATGTAATTGCTAGACCAAGCACATAAAAAAGTGCCCAGTATCAAACCTAGAAAAGAAATTAGTAAGGCTTTCTTCCTTTCAATCTTATCAATTATGCTAGCTCCGAGGAGTCCAAATATAGCAGCACATAGGGTATAAGAAGATATGATGTGTCCGACTTCATTGGCAGAAATATGTAGTTCTTTGATAAGTTTTGGGCCCATTGGAATTACCATTACAAAATCCATGGTATGGGTAAAGTTTATTGCTGCCAATAAGAGCAATATTTGCCATTCTGTATTGCTAAGTTTACTTTCTAAGCTAATGGGGTTTGTCATTGATTACAATAAAGTATTTACTAGGTATCGAAATAAAAATGCCTCTTAAAATAAGAGGCATTTTTATTTTAAATGAATGAATTATTAAACCATCATACGAATTGGATCTTCTAGATAGCTTTTTAAAGTTTGTAAGAATGCAGCTCCAATAGAACCATCTACCACTCGGTGGTCGCAAGAAAGAGTTACTTTCATAATATTTCCTACTGCTAATTGACCATTTTTTACAATAGCCGTTTGTTTGATTCCACCTACAGCCAAAATACAAGCATCAGGTGGATTGATAATCGCAGTAAATTCTTCTATACCAAACATACCTAAATTAGAAATTGTAAAGGTGTTGCCACTCCAATCTGCAGGTTGAAGTTGTTTGTTTTTAGCTTTACTTCCTAGTTCTTTGACTTCTGAACTGATATGAGACAGTGATTTGTTATCTGCGAATCTAACAACAGGAACTAATAATCCCTCTTCTACTGCTACTGCTACTCCTATATGAACGTGATGATTGTATCTGATTTTGTCTCCAAGCCAAGATGCGTTAATCATTGGATGTTTTCTTAATGCTACAGCACAGGCTTTAATTACCATGTCGTTGAAGGAAATCTTCACAGGGGATATTTCATTCAAACTAGTTCTAGCTTCCATGGCTTTATCCATATTGATTTCCATGGTAAGGTAGAAGTGTGGTGCACCAAATTTGCTTTCTGCAAGTCTTTTTGCTATAATTTTCCTCATTTGAGAAACGGCTACTTCTTCATAGCTTTCTTCCCCTACGATGCTTGGTAAAGTTATTTTGGTACTTGTCTCTTTCTTAGCTACAGAATTGTTTTCTGAACTCACAACAGTTGCGTTCTTGAATGATTCTACATCTTTTTTGATGATTCTGCCATTTTCTCCAGAACCTTTCACTTGTTGAATGGAGATTCCTTTTTCTTGTGCTATTTTTTTAGCTAGTGGTGATGCTTTTACTCTTTCAGAGGTATCTGTATAGGTTTGTGTTTTTACTTCTGCGCTTAGAGCGGTAGCTGATGTGTTTTCAGCTTTCTGAATTTTTTCTGAGCTTTGTGGTTGCAATAAGGGTAGATAATCTGTTCCTTTTTCTCCAATTATAGCGAGTATTCCATCTACTATTACTGCTTCACCTTCTTTCACTCCTATATACAAAAGCGTTCCAGTTTCGTACGATTCAAGCTCCATTGTAGCTTTGTCTGTAGCAACTTCGGCTAGTAAATCTCCTGATTTTACTGCATCCCCTATTTTTTTATGCCAAGCTACAATAGTCCCCTCGGTCATTGTATCGCTCATTTTAGGCATTCTTATAACTTCTGCTTTGATATTGGATAGCTCAACAGAACTAGCAACAGCAGGCTTTGTATTGGTTTCAATAGTAGGTAATGCTTCAGTTTTAGTGGAAACTTCAGGCATTCCACCACCATTTTGAATTTCTTTTAATAAATTATCAATTTTCTCCCCATCTTTTCCGATGATAGCAATTACACCATTTACAGGCACAGATTCTTTTACTTTGGTTCCAATGAAAAGGAGTACTCCGTCTTGATATGATTCCAGCTCCATAGTTGCCTTATCAGTTTCTACTTCTGCCAGTACATCTCCAGATTTTACTTTGTCACCAATTTTTTTATGCCATGCAGCGATTACACCATCTGTCATGGTGTCGCTCATTTTGGGCATTCTTATAATCTCTGCCATTTATATGAATGTTAAATTTTATTAAAACACTATACAGTTTTGCTGAAAACTGATTTTTATTCTATCAAAAGTTTAAATTTAATCTATTTAAAACTTAAAATAGTTGTTAAAATTAGTAAAAAAACTTTATTAGCAAGGTATATTCATCTTGTTAAAAGATAATTTAGTATTAACTTTTTGATTTACATAATTAGATTATTTGATAGATTAAATTTTTTATTAATAAAGTTATATTTATTTATTTTGATAAAAATACCATTAGCATTTCTATTTTTGTAAAAGAGAAATACTAAAATTTAAGATATGAAAGTGTATAAATTTTTTTCGTTACTAGTATTGATTCCTACAATTTTGTTTGGTCAGGAAACTATATTTAAAGAAAGAATAATTAAAAGTGGGAAGTATAGTTATAAAATTGTAGATGGAGACCCTTTACAGACGAGGATTTACCAATTAAAGAATGGGCTTACAGTTTATCTTTCTGTTTATAAAGATGCACCTCGTGTGCAGACATACATTGCTGTAAGGGCAGGTAGTAAAAATGATCCTGCTTCTGCAACTGGATTAGCTCATTATTTAGAACATATATTATTCAAAGGGACTACTAAAATTGGCTCAAATAATTGGAAGAATGAAAAAATAGAAATTGATAAAATTGAGTCACTTTATGAAACCTACAGAGTTACAAAAGACTCAATGCTTAGGGCGAGGCTATATCATCAAATAGATAGCATTTCATTAGTAGCTTCAGGATATGCCATTCCCAATGAATATGATAAGATGCTAAGCAGTATTGGTGCATCAGGTACTAATGCTTATACATTTCTAGAACAAACAGTTTATGTCAATGAGATACCCTCAAATCAAATAGAGAAATGGTCGGCAATAGAGGCAGAACGCTTTTCTACAGTTGTTCCTAGATTGTTTCATACAGAATTAGAGGCTGTATATGAAGAAAAAAACAAAGGTTTGGATAATGATTCTAGAAAGGTCTATGAAGAGTTAATGGCGACAATTTTTCAAAAACATACCTATGGCACACAAACTACTATAGGTACTGTAGAGCATCTTCAGAACCCATCTATCACTGAGATTAAGAAATATTTTAATACTTATTATGTACCTAATAATATAGCACTATGTCTTAGTGGGGATTTAGATCCAGAAAAAACGATCGCTACTATTGATAATTATTTTGGAAATTGGAAACCCAAGCCCCTTCCAACATATACGCCTGCAATCGAAGAAGAAATTAAGCAACCAATACTTAAAAAAGTACTAGGTCCTGATGCCGAACAACTAACAATAGGATTTAGATTACCAGGAAATCAGTCAAAGGCATCTTTGTTAGCTGAAATGATGAGTATGGTACTTACCAATGGTCAAGCTGGTTTGATAGATTTAAATCTAAATCAACAACAGAAAGTATTGAGTGCATCTTCTTATTGTATGAGATTTAACGATTATTCTGTTTTTGTGCTTAGTGGTAAACCCAAACAAGGACAATCTCTCGGTGAATTAAAAAACCTTCTTTTATCCCAAATAGATTTAATCAAGCAAGGAGGTTTTGAAGATTGGCTTTTGAAAGCAATAGTCAATGATTATAAAATTTATAAAATGAGAGAAAGAGAAAGCAACAAAGCAAGAGCAGATTTGATGGTAGATGCTTTTATTGCTAGAAGAAATTGGAAAGATGTCATCGGTGAGGTAGACCAAATGTCAAAGTTTACAAAAGCTGAAATAGTTGATTTTGCAAATCAATTTTTTAAGGACAATTATGTTGAATTACATAAACTGATAGGATCAGATTCAAGTATTATTAAAGTCGCAAAACCACCTATCACCCCAATCACAATTAATAGAGAACAACAATCAGAATTTTTTACTCAGTTAAACAAAAAAAATTCTCCTACTATTTCCCCAGTTTTTATAGATTATAATAAAGATTTAGCGAAGTATTCAATGAAAGGAGAGGTTCCTATCATTTACAAAAAAAATATAGAGAATGGTATTTTTAATTTAAATATTCTAGTAGATATTGGTCGTGATATTGACCCTGCATATGGTATAGCTGTAGATTATATAGATTATCTTGGAACATCACAATTCAATGCGGAAGCTTTAAAAAAAGAATTTTATAAACTAGGTTGTACTTACAGTATATCTATTTCTGCTGATGCGATTAGTTTATCCTTAAGTGGTCTAGATGAAAATTTTGTTCCTGCATTAAATTTATTTGAATCACTACTAAAAGAACCAGTTCCAGAGGAAGCAGTGCTTGCTGATTATATTGCCAGAATTTTAAAATCACGCCAAGATGTTAAACGTTCTAAAGGTGCGATTATGAATGGAGGACTCGTGAATTATGCTAAATATGGTCTTGACTCTCCTTTCAGAAATATCTTATCAGAGACTCAATTGAAGCAGTTAAAAGCTTCAGATTTGATAGCAATGATTAAAAAGATATTGAGTTACGATCATAGAATATTATACTATGGACCCAAATCTAATGAGGCTTTAATTTCCTTACTTAATCAGCACCATCAGTCATCAGAGCACTTATTACCAGTTCCTATTTCTAAAAAATTTACATTTAGAGATATTAATGAGAATATGGTTTATTGGGTAGATTTTGAGATGGTTCAAGCCGAGATTGTGATGCTTTCTAAGTCTGTTCTATTTGATAAAAAATTAGTTCCTAAAGTAAATTTATATAACGAATATTTTGGCGGTGGAATGGGCTCTCTTGTATTTCAAGAGATGAGGGAATCAAGAGCATTAGCTTATGCTGTTCGCTCTGTTTACCAGAATGCAAATAAAAAGGAAGACCCCAATTGGAATTTTTCTTATATAGGCACTCAATCAGATAAAATTATTGAAGCAATAGATGGTATGATTGCCTTACTAGAAAATATGCCTGAATCAGAGAGTTTATTTAAGAATGCTAAAGAGAATTTGATTGAAACTATCAATACTCAAAGAATTACCAAAGCATCTGTACTTTCTAATTATGAATCGGCTAAGAAAATTGGTGTGGATTATGATTTGAGAAAAGAAATATATGATTGGATAAAGACCGCCACCTACTCAGACTTGAAAAATTTTCAAGAGCAATATATCAAAGACAAGAAGAGGGTCTTGCTCGTATTAGGTTCAAGAGATAAAATTGACTTTAAGACTTTGGAAAAATATGGAAAAGTGCAACAACTGACCAAAGAAGAAATATTTGGTTATTAAAGTTCAATAGATTTGATTTCAAATCCTCTTGTGCAAAACTAAATATATTGCTTTCGTATAAGCAGTATCTGTTAAGAAATTTACTTATTAATTAAAATACATTTATGCGTTACATCTATATCTCAATTCTATTTTTTTTCTTTTCTAGCATAGGTATAGAAGCAAAGAACAACAATACCTTTCCTACTGATTCTATCGGAAGTATTATTATTGCAGGGAAGACCTGCGTTAGATATCTTGTGTCGCCAGGGGAGACAATTTATAGAATTTCATCATTGTATAGAGTACCTATTTCAGATCTATTGGAAATGAATCCAGAGCTAGAGGCTGGTCTGAAGGTGGGTCAGATAATTACCATTCCTTATAATGCCAAAGATTTATACAATGGCAAACGAGAAGCCGCAAACACTAATTCATTTAACAATGCAAGTGCTAATGTGGTTGAGAAAAATACAGAGGAAACTAAGGGAAACAACAGTGTTCATACTGTTCAAGCTGGAGAGACCCTATATAGTTTATCCAGACGTTATAAGGTTTCTGTTGAAGACTTGAAGAAATGGAATAGTTTTGATTTGAAAGCAGGTCAGCAAATATTTGTTACTGAACCAGATATAAAGACCTCTGTAGGTAATCCAGAAAAGCCTAAAGAAGAAGTAAAGCAAGAAGAAAAACAAAAAGACGTTCCAAATCCTGCACAAGTTGCTGCAAATAGCCCAGTAAAGTCTAATACTGCTATTAAAGCTCAGCCAGTAAAGGTTATCCCATCGTCTTCATTTCTAGATACAGCTTCTTATAGTTATGACCCTTCTATGCAACAAGTTTTAATTATTCCATTCGATCCTTATTTATATTTTTCTGACGCTGATGACGAAATGGCCGCTGCTTCTAATATGCACAGAACTAAGATTAGACAAGTATTTCGCAGGAGGATGAATGCTCTTCTCGATTACCCAGGGTATGAAAATATACATCTGCTAGGTGGTAAAGCCAATGATTCCTTATCTGATCTGAATAAAATATATAGCTCCGTAACATACAATTATCAAGAGATTATTAATAACCCCAATTATATAGCACCTGTAGCATCTGAGAATAAAACTACTACTAATGCCAATAAATCTTGGCTTCAAAAGCAGAAAGAGAAAATAGTAGTAGAAGAATCGAGCAAGAAATCAATGGCAGCTAGAGACAATGGAAAATATTTTGGTGTAGTCATTCGTAATCCTGAGTTTTTTAATTATTTCAATAGAAAATACAACACAGATTATTACATTTTTATTAATCAATTTGAAGTAAAAACGAATTACGAAAACTGCTTGGATAGAGCAGTTCATAATTTTGATAGAACATTTACAACTCACTTCTCTATTTTTAATTCTAGTGGCAAACAGATTGCAGGCAACAAATTCAAGCTACTTTATAATTCTAATTCCAATAATGTTCAGCAAATAGTAACAGAGAATATGCTCAAAATAGCCGAACGAATTATTGGCGAACTTCCTACTCCTTCTAGATAATGGAGAGAAATCTAGAAGCGATGAATAAATAAATAACCAAGGAAGAATAATAGCTGAGTGACAATATAATATAGAGCTACCTTATTATAGCTGATTTTTGAAAACAACTGAAATACATAGCTTATGACTAAGCCTATCACAAACCAACAAAAATAGTTATACATAGGTATTTTTCCCTCAGCCCATTGCCACAAAGGGATTCGAGTAGCAAATTGTTCTAATACAATATCAAAAGCTACCATTAATAATGAGGCTAATACTGGTCTAAATAGTTTTGGAAAATAATTTTGCTGAATCAAACTATTACAAGCATAAGCGGTGCCAGTCCAAGTAAGTCCTATCAATAAAGGAACTCCAAAAACGGAGTACCCCAAAGCATCGGTATAGTGATAATCGCCAAAGAGAAGACCAGTATTTATACCTATAATTTCACTTATCATTCCTAAAAAGAAGGCAAACAAAAGACATAGAGCAAAAGCGGTATTCCATATTTTTGCGTCGTAAAAAAGGAATACATTGATTAGGATTAGATGATAAGGTGTTCCTATTTCAAACAATGGCTTAAAGATATCTATACTACAAGCTATAATGCCAAAGCAATGAAATAGTATTAAGAGAAAAATACGCCTAGATGGATTCATATGGTCAATGATTTTCTTCAATCAGATTTGCGGTAATCTTTGCAGAAAATAGACAAAGCGGAATACCTCCACCTGGGTGAACAGTACATCCACAAAAATATAGATTTTCAAAATTAGAAAAATTGGGGTGCCGCCAAAATGCAGATAACATACTGTTAGAACTAGCACCATATAAGCTTCCTAAATAAGAATTGGTTTGAGAAGCAATACATTCAGGTGTGATGACGTGTTCATGAGCAATATCATTTTCAATACTAATATTCAATCTTTTGTTAATTTTTTCAGTGATTATCTTTTTCATCTTTTCTACATAGTTCTTTTCATAAGATTCAGTAAGATGCGGAGCATTAATCATCACAAACCAATTTTCGCTACCTTCTGGAGCATCAGAATTTACTATCTTACTGCTAATATAGATATAAATAGTAGGGTCAGCATAAAACACCTTATCTTCAAACAGAGCAACAAACTCCCTCTTGTAATCTTCTGAAAACAATATATTGTGTACTTCTAGTTCAGGATGATGTTTATTGATTGCCCAATGAAATATTAGTGCAGAGTTGCTGATCTCGTTATTCAAATATTTAGTAGGAGCTTTGTAGTTGGGCAATAATCTTTCATAAGTCAGCTTTACATCCATATTGCTTACCACTATATCTGCATCTATAGATTGATTTAGACTTCTGATGCCATTCACTTTATTTTTTGAATAGATAATTTCCTCCACTTTTTGGTTAAACTCAAACTTTACTCCTTCCTCCAGAGCCAATTTATACATGGCTTGTGGTATGGCATATATCCCTTGATCAGGAAGATATGCACCTAAATTATGCTCTAGATGTGAAATAATGTTAAACAAAGAAGAAATCTTGTACGGGTTAGAACCATTGTAAGTTCCTTGTCTATTGAATAAACGAACCAATGCACTGTGCTTGAAATATTTTTGATTGATAGTATTTAACGAAGCCAAAAATCGTGGTTTTATCAGATAAATCAATGGGGAAATAAATTCTTTACGAAATAATTTTCCGATTTTATGGATAGAGTTTTCAAGGAATACAGGAGCTATATTATTGTAGGTCTCCTCTTGTTTTTTCAAGAATTTTAGTACGACCCCTTCTTCAATGTTTAGTTTGGTTTTTATTTCCTTGGCAAATTCTTTGGGAGAGGAATAAGAGTCTATGCTAAGATTATTTTCATAGAAATATTTGGTAACAATTTTCAAAGCTTGATAGTTAAGATAATCTCTAGGATTTTTATTGCAAAGTAGCCAAAGTTCATCTACCAATTGAGGAAGTGTAAATAGTGATGGACCACAATCGAATCGATAATCTTGCCAAGTGTAGTTCGAAGCTTTTCCGCCATAGCTTGTGTTCGACTCTAATACCAATACCTCAAATCCCAGTTTTCTTAGTCGAATTGCAACCGCTAAGCCTGCTATACCAGAACCAATGATGATTACTTTTTTACCTTTGCTCATAAATTTATAACATAAGTTTACTTAGATTGTTGATGCAAGTTAGTTAAATGGGATATTCAATAGAAAATTGCAAATCTAAAAGATACTAATAAATGCCATGTTGTTCCAACTCCAGATTATGCAGAAGAAATTTTCATTGATAAATATAGGGGATAACCCAATAATTGCCTGAATAATTTATTGCGAAAAAAACAAACATAATACCCTTATGTTCATCTATATTGTTTATAGCTTTTTTTAATTTGTTTTAGTTAAAAATAAACCTGCTGTAATTGAAAATATTTTTTCGTTGTTTTTAAATCGACCTATAAAAAAACATATTATAACTATAAATAATATCGATTAGTATAATATTTATATTAATTTGGCGATACGTCGAAATTTCTTATAATTAGTTGGTTAAGAAATTAATTTATTTTAATTTGCAATCATAATTTCCTATTCACCTAATTTTTAACCAAATAAAAACTATGATACACTTGCTATTGCTTGAAAAATTTGTTTTAAACAAAACAAAACAAAACAAAACAAAACAAAATTTTTAATTGCCTTTGCTAGCATAGGGCTAGGGATACTTTTTTCGAGTGTAGTTATTGCTCAACAATTAGAACCTATTGAGGCTAGTATTGAGGATGTTATTACTAAATTTAAAACTTTAAAAAATTTTAGAACAAGTAAATCTGATTCTATTGTTTATATTATCCCTAATCGGTTTTTATCAATTAAAGACTCTCTGCGAAATGCCCCCAATAAAGAGGATGTTATGGCGATGGCCAAAGATGAAATTATGGCTACTTCACCATCTCCTAATTTGAATTTTGAAAGCATGATTACCACTCCTTTTATGGACTTGAATAATGGGACTGTAAGAAGTATATTGACTTTACCCCCTGATGCAGCAGGAGCTGTTGGTCCCAATCATGTAATGGCTTTTTCAAATTCACACATTAAAATACAAGGTAAAAATGGTGAATCATGCTGTATTGCAGGTGCTGGCAATACTCCGTATCCATTTATACCTTTGAACCAGTTTTGGTCTCCTTTAAGTGGTTTTCAACCCTATTATGAATGCTTTGATCCACGCATAGTTTTTCTTCACGAAAATCAAAAATGGGTTGCTGTCACGGTTGCAGGAAATACAAATAGTAAATCTGAAATATTATTAGCAGTAAGCAGAACGAGTGATCCAACAGGTTCTTGGCTATACTATAAAATTGATGCACAAGCAAATTCAGCAGGACAAACTAAAGACAATGCTTGGGCTGATTATCCTACTATAGGTTATAATAAAGATTGGTTTGTAATAAGTGCAAATATGTTTGATGGACCAACCAATACATTTACTAAAGTATGGGTAATAACAAAATCTAATTTAATTAATACGCCATTTCTTCTTAATCCTCCAAGAATTATACGTAAAAATCTTGGCACAACTTATGAAGCAAGTTCTGGCACGTTAGTTCCAACAATTACTTATGATAATTCAAATAATATGTTTTTTGTGGAAAGATGGTTGACTTGGTGTATAAAAGTTTGGAGCTTATCTGGAAATATAGGAAGTGAAACTCTTAATGTAAAGGGCATAATTGCTAATGCAGAAGATTTTTATAGACCGAATGCACCTTTAAGTCAATCACAAAATAATAAAAGTTATGCATTCTGTTACAATCCTCAGACATCAGAAACACATTTATCTTCAAACGATTTTCGAATTCAAAATGCTATTTGTAGAAATAATCGCATATGGTTGGCTCATCACGTCAGACACGCTTCAAATTCTAGTTATATAGGTATATCTTGGTATAAGATAAACCCTGGTATTTTAGCTAGTGATACCCCTATAATTGAATCATGGGGGAAAATTCAAGACCCTAATAAAGTGGTACAATATGCTTACCCTGCATTGGCTGTAAACAATAACAATGATGTGTTTATGTCTTTTACGGCAACCAGTCCCTTAATGCATCCTTCATGTGCTTACGCATTTAAAAAATCTACTGATGCATCCTTTAGAGACCCCCACATTTATCATTCTGGTAATGCTAATTACACATCACCACAAAATACCTATTGGGGAACAGGGTCAAGATGGGGGGATTACATGTCGGCCTCGGTAGATCCTAATGGAATCGATTTTTGGGCACTTACGCAATATTCTGTTCAAGATTGTCCTTCATTTAATCCAGATAGATGGGCACTCAGATGGGCTAGAGTGAATGCTTCTAATGTTGCTACTAGACAAAGCATGAATCAAATTGCATCTGCCGAAAATAGATTAAATTATTTGCAATCTCTTGAACTTTTCCCTAATCCTGCAGAAGATTTATTAATAATCAACAATCTAAATGATAAAGTAAATTATAAAATTTGTGTTGCAACTGGAGGCTCTTTGGTTTTACAAGGAACTACAATGAAAGAAATTAATATATCCACGCTAAAGTTAGGTGTTTATTTTGTTCAAATAGAATATAACGAAAGTGTTATAATAAAAAAACTAATTAAACAGTAGTAGCAATGAAAAGATTTATTCAAATATGTATTTTGTGCATTCTGACAATCAATCTTTCTGCACCACATTGGGAGTTTTATCGTTTTAAGCAACCTACCTATTATAACTATAAGGATAAAGGTAGAAGCTATGTGGAACTAATCCATCAAGACTATATTAGTTTTTTTACAGGTGATTTGAATCTGTATTTTAATTTTACTTTTAAAAGTGATGATATCAAGTGCTATACTCAAGTAATTGCAGGGGCATCAGATACTAGAGAATATGGACTAATGAAAAATGTTAAGCTTGGTCCGTATAAAAACCCCAATGTATTTAGTAGTGTGAGGGGATATACATTGGAGATTGATTCTAATAGGTTTGATTTTATTCTCCCTCGAACTGGAAGGGAACAATGGAGCGTAAAAGTTAAAAACGTAAAAAAATATGATAGTCTTGTTATTGTAGGATTCGGAAAATATCTGGGCGATGTAATGCCTAACTTACGAGATACCATAGTGGATTATAAAATCAATTTCTATAAACAAGGTAAAAAAATTAATATTGAGCATGATAGTATTGCATTTCAGTTGAGTAAAAATTTTGGCTTCAAAAGATTCATTCATATTCCATGGCTATTTGATGGTAAGTTGTGCAGTTTTGACATCATTGGGCTAAATACCAAAGGAAAAACAATAGGATTTAGCCCACCTCAGTTCAAAGATTATTTTAATTATCTGCCAGGCACTGTAACTTTAAAAAAATGGGGCAATCAAGTATATATTCGAGATTCAATAATCCAAGTACTCAAAACCTCTGATTCTGTAGTATATTATTCTAATTGTCAGATAAGGTATCAAGATGATAGCGATATTCAGTATTTCTTCAATAGAAAGTATGTTTATCACAAGTCTTCATTAGGCATGTTGCAAGCACCTAGCTCTTGGCCGGTATTGTCTTCCTATACTCAATTTCCCGACGGTAGTATTAACAACTCTTTCAAGAACTTTTTTACTTACTATGATGGAGCACCATTTGAATTAATTGTGGACAAAAGGGATACTATTATTCAAAGAAGTTATTTTGACAGAGGTATAATGGTGGATAGTACCTATTGTTCCCAAATTTTTGTTGAAAATATTCAAGGTGGGTACATGCGATACCTAAGTTTCGATACCAAACATGGTTTTACAGGTTATACCCTTGGTAAGACGGAGATATCGAGCAACGGAGAAACTGTTTGGATATTAGATAGTGAGCTAAAGGTGATTGGAGTAAAAAAGCCTAACAGTGAAACAGAGGGGATTATAGAAATTCCGCCTCCATTAAGTACAACTAACAAACATGATATCACAAAAAGTTTCATCATTTATCCAAACCCATCAACTTCAATCATTAATATACAATCTAGTTTGCAAATAGCAAAAATTTTAGTGTACCAAAGCAATGGAATTAAGGTATTTGAAAGTACTGCCACTGAAAATATAGATGTATCGGCATTGCCCGAAGGTCTTTACTTGTTGGAGGCTAGGGATGTAGAAGGAAGAAGAGTTTTGAAGAAATTTGAAAAGCGATAAAAAAATAATTTCTTTAGGCAACCATTTGCAAAATCACAGTCTAGGAGATGCATTCTTAAATTTCAAAAGAATATGAAAAATTTATTCCTACATATAAAAACAGTAGCTGTTTTATTATTACTTATTGGTAGCATCTTATCATGCAGAAACTCAAAAAATAATGTAGAACCAGATAAAATAAGCCAACCAGAGGTAACCATTATAAAAAGTTCTTATGGTACTAGCACCCCTGGAGTATATATGAAATGTCCGAATGGTAACGATGCAGGGAGTTTTGGTGTTAATCTCGAGATTTTAGTTGCAGACTCCTTAATTGTTTTTGATTCTATTTGGGTGGCAGTTCCAAAAATAAACGATTCTATATATTGGCAACCCGATACTATAAAAAGAGCTTTAAACCAATGCAATGGCTCGGTGTTTAAATTATTAGTACGTTCAAAATCGACAAATAAAGTTTCGTTGAGCGGTGGTAGAGATTTTTGCGAAACAAAAATAGCAGAAATAAAACCTTTGCCAATTGCTTCTAATGAACAAGCTTCTGGAATATTATCCTATTTCAAGAACGGTAAAAAGAATTATGCTATCATCAAAAATATGACAAAGACATTTAGTTTTGGTTGGTAATAATTATAATTTTTGATAAGATGGAGAATAATTGCTCCATCTTATTTTTTCAAGCTAAATTCATTTTATGCGTTATATAATCTTTCCTACCAGTTTATTTGTAGGTTATTTTTCTGTATTTACTAATGCCCAAAACATCCCTACCGATAGCAGCACCATTGCCCTCAATGAAGTAGTGGTATCGCCCAACAAAGTAGAGGAAACCACAAAAACCATAGCACAGCAAGTTCAAGTTCTAAATGCTGCTCAAATACGCAACCTACAAGCACAGTCTACCGCCGACCTAGTCGCTAACACAGGCAATGTGTTTGTACAAAAAAGTCAAGCAGGTGGGGGCAGCATTACCCTTCGTGGCTTTGAAGCCAACCGTACTTTGCTGGTTATAGATGGGGTAAGGATGAACAATCTTATTTATCGCTCAGGGCATTTACAAAACATCATTACCACCGATAATAATTCGCTAGATAGGGTAGAAATATTATTTGGCCCATCGTCTACTATATATGGTAGCGATGCCTTGGGAGGTGTGGTACACCTCTACACCAAAAAGCCTACATTAGCAACTCTTGGCAACCTACATAGCATAAAAGCTAATGCTTTTAGCAGATATGGAACGGTAAACAATGAACTGACCAATCACCTCAATTTTAACCTAGGCAATACCAAACTGGCATCGCTCACCTCGCTTACCGTTTCAGAGTTTGGCGACCTAAGAGGAGGTGCCAACCAAAATCCATTTTACGAAAGTTCTTATGGGGAGCGGCCTGTATTCGCCCAACGTATCAATGGAAAAGATTCTTTGGTAAAAAATAGCGATAGATACCTGCAAACACAAAGTGGCTACAAACAATACGATGCCGTGCAGAAATTTTTATATCAACCCAATGAGCGTACCACCCATTTGGCAAATTTTCAATATTCTACCTCTTCCAACATACCTCGCTACGATCGCCTCACAGACCCTGCTGGTAAAGGTTTAAGATTTTCCCAGTGGTACTATGGTCCACAAACTCGGTGGCTGGGGGCTTATGATATGAATCTAAAAAACCCTCAAGGTGCATTTCAAGGCATACACTTGGGCATCAACTATCAGCATATTACAGAAAGTAGGCATACCCGAAGATTCAATAACCTGAACCTAAACCACCGCAATGAGCGAGTTCAGGTATGGGGTGTAAACCTCGATTTTCATAAAATAATTCATCACCACGACATTCGTTTTGGGCTAGATGGGCAGTACAACATTTTGCAATCGACCGCTAACATTGAAAACATAGCTACAGGCATCAGCCAACCTTTAGATACACGCTATCCTGATGGTGCCAATAGCATGACAAATACAGCCTTATATTTTTCACATACTTGGCAATGGAATGATCAACTTGCATTAGTGGATGGATTGCGTGTAGGGTTTGCTTCCCTTCAATCTAGCTTTGTAGATACTACATTTTTTAAGTTTCCTTATAAAAATGTAAATCAAAATAATCCAGTTTTTTCTGGCAATCTGGGCATTATTCACAATCCCACTGATGCTTGGAAATTGTCTTTATTGGTATCTACAGGTTACCGTGTGCCTAATATAGACGACTTGAGCAAAGTGTTTGAATCGGGCTCTGGCAGAGTGATTGTGCCTAATAACAACCTAAAACCCGAACGAACTATCAATACAGAACTTGCCATTACCAACATCTTTGAAAATAAAACACGTTTAGAAAACGTAGTATACTATACCCAATTTGTAGATGCCATAGTTACCGACAAATACCAATACAATGGCAAAGATAGTTTACGTTACGACGGTATCACTAGCCGTGTATATGCCAATCAAAACAAGCAGAATGCTTATATTTATGGGTTTTCTAGCAATCTAAAATCGCAATGCAACGAACATATTTCTTTGTCTATGGCGGTAAACTATACCTACGGTCGCATCAAAACCGATAGCAGCGATGTACCACTAGACCATATACCCCCTTTAATGATGAGGTTGGCTCTGAATTATAAATACAAGAAGTTTAACACTGATTTGTTTGTCAATTACAATGGTTGGAAGCGGTTAAAAGATTATTATTTGAATGGCGAAGACAACGAGCAATACGCCACACCGCGGGGTATGCCCGCTTGGTTTACACTCAATGTTAGGGCATCGTACCAATTGCATTCACTGCTAGCCCTACAAACTGGTATCGACAATGTCTTTGATACCCAATACCGCACTTTTGCCAGTGGCATCAATGCCCCAGGAAGAAATATATTTTTTGCTGTAAGGTTTAGTTATTAGTATGGAAAGTTTGTGCCAACACCAAACACTACCATGTTTTTATTTTTAGTATGATTTTTATATTGGTTTGTAGGGGGTTAGCATGTAAAGTAAAATCAACAGATCAATAGATTATCACCCAAAGATTTTTAGAAGTCCCATAAAGTGGTATTTTTGTAAGACAATATTATTGTATTTATTCATTTCTTTTTTTCTATTATTTTGTATAAACTCATCATTAAGCCACTCTTGTTTTTAAAGCAAGCAGAAGATGCTCACCATTTTACTTTTAAAGCATTAAAAAATATTTCTAAATTTCCTGGTATTTCATCTATAATTAGAGCAATTTATCAATTGAATAGTCCAAAACTGTCAAAGACTGTATTTGGATTAAATTTCCCCAATCCAGTGGGCTTGGCAGCAGGATTTGACAAAGATGCGAAGTGTATTGATGAGCTGGCTAACTTTGGTTTTGGTTTTATAGAAATAGGTACACTTACCCCTAAGCCACAAGCAGGGAACGATAAACCTAGGTTATTTCGATTGGTTCAAGATGAGGCAATTATTAATAGAATGGGTTTTAATAACCAGGGCGTAGATACTGCTTTGCTAAGACTTGCTAAGAGAAAATCAAAAATTATAGTAGGGGGAAATATTGGAAAAAATAAAATTACTCCCAATGAAGATGCCATTGCAGACTATGAATATTGCTTTAATGCACTGTTTGATGAAGTAGATTATTTTGTAGTCAATGTCAGTTCACCCAATACACCCGGATTAAGAGAGTTGCAAGAAAAAGAGCCCCTTACTAAATTGCTGACACACATTAATCAACTCAATTTTAAAAGAACCAAGCCTAAGCCTATTTTATTGAAAATTGCCCCAGACCTTAGTTTTGAGCAACTAGATGACATTGTAACTATTGTAAAAGAGACCCAAATAGCAGGTTTAATAGCTACTAATACCACTATTTCTAGAGCTGGATTAATGACTTCAGCATCAGAATTAGAAAAGATAGGGGCAGGAGGATTGAGCGGTAAGCCCTTAGCCCAGAAATCAACAGAAGTGATTAGATACCTCGCTCAGAAATCAAAAGGAGCTTTTCCTATCATTGCAGTGGGTGGGATTCATACTGCAGAAGACGCCCTAGAGAAATTCAAAGCAGGAGCTTCATTAGTGCAACTTTATACAGGGTTTATTTATGAAGGTCCTTCGTTAATTAAAAAAATTAATAAATTATTAATTAAAACAAATATTTTGAACTAAGACTTACACATAATTCGGATATAGATTAGTACAATTTCAAAACATTAATTTATTATCTTTGCAAAAGCCTTCCTAGGCAAAATATATGGCAGAGAATACCTACAAAAAAAATACTCCTAAAAAAGAAAATACCAGAGTAAAAGAAAATACTATTGCTGGTCAAGAAAAAACAGAAGCGCCGAAGTTTCAAACAAACTTCTTAAAAGACAAAAGATTTCATCTGTCCTTAGGTTTTTTTCTTGCCCTCTTAGCAATAAGTATGTTGTTTGCTATTTTATCTTATTTATTCACTGGGAAAGACGATCAGAGTGTGGTAGAGAGTATATTTGATACTACCATTATTGAATCAGGGCAGGAAGTCCAAAATTGGTTAGGAATATTCGGAGCCACAATGGCTTATTTTTTGGTATTTAAATGGTTCGGGATTTCTGCTTTCTTTTTTGTACCCATCATTACAATTATTTCTTTAAGGCTATTATTGGCAAAAAAAATTGGACGACTTAAAATACTGTCTTTAGTAAGTTTTTTCTTTATTTTTTGGCTCGGTTTGGTCTTAGGTTATATAGCTTTAAAATTGGATGGAGAAAACTACATTACTTATATCGCAGGTGGTATAGGTTATGAGCTGGCTTTAATAGTAGATAGTATAGCAGGGTGGGGTACTGCATTTATATTGTTATTTATGATAATTATTTTTATTATCTATTACTTTAATATCACCAGTATTTCACCAAAATTAACAGAACCAATTAAAGAAAATCCATCGATTGCTGAGAGCACTTCTAGTTTAGAAAATAATCTGCTCACCGTTGAAAATAATCAAGAAAACGAATTATTACCTACTGATAATGTGCCGAACCCTGATTTAGAAATAATTTCAGATAAAGAAGAAGCTGTTGAGGAAGAGGAAGAATGGGTGTTGAAGAAGACTGAGGCTGTAAAACCAAAACTCAAAACAGAACCAGTATTTAATATAGATGAAGCATTTGCGGCACTTGCCGAACAGCAAGCCAAGGACAGCATTGGTTTAGACGATTTAGGCAAGGATGTTGTTCAAGATAAGTTTGTTACCCCATCTCCTGAAGATATTCCTCTTGATGGAGAGAAGATTGCTAATTATGACCCTACTTTAGATTTACCCCATTATCAGTATCCTCCAGTAGAATTGCTTAATGAATTTGATGGAAATAAAGTACAGGTAACCAAAGAAGAATTGGAAGCCAATAAAGATAAAATTGTAGATACATTGAAAAACTACAATATTGGTATTTCCAGTATTAAAGCCACTATTGGGCCTACGGTTACCCTCTATGAGATTGTACCCGATGCTGGAATACGGATTTCTAAAATTAAAAGCTTAGAAGACGATATTGCTTTAAACTTAGCAGCACTAGGTATTAGGATAATAGCTCCTATGCCAGGCAAAGGAACAATAGGCATAGAAGTACCTAATCTCAATAGAGAAATGGTGGCAATGAAATCGGTATTATCTACAGAGAAATTCCTTAAAAGTGATAAAGAGTTACCTGTAGTATTCGGTAAGACCATTTCTAACGAAGTTTTTGTAGTAGATCTAGCCAAAATGCCCCATTTGTTGATGGCAGGGGCTACAGGTCAAGGTAAATCAGTAGGCTTGAATGTACTTCTAGCTTCACTAATTTTTAAAAAACATCCTTCACAACTAAAATTTGTGTTGGTAGATCCAAAGAAAGTAGAACTTTCTTTGTTCAATAAAATTGAAAGACATTTCTTAGCAAAACTTCCAGATACAGAAGAAGCCATAATTACAGACACCAAGAAGGTAGTTCATACCCTCAATTCTTTATGTATAGAGATGGATATGAGATATGATTTGCTCAAAGAAGCCAATTGTAGAAACCTTAAAGAATATAACCAAAAATTCATAGAAAGAAGACTTAACCCTAATAATGGTCATAGGTTCATGCCTTATATTGTGTTGGTTATTGATGAATTAGCAGATTTGATGATGACTGCAGGTAAAGAGGTGGAAACACCTATCGCACGTTTGGCTCAATTAGCAAGAGCTATTGGAATACACTTGGTAGTTGCTACTCAAAGACCATCTGTCAATGTCATTACAGGTATTATTAAAGCAAATTTCCCAGCTAGACTTTCTTTTAAAGTAACCTCTAAAATAGATTCAAGAACAATTTTAGACACAGGCGGAGCAGACCAACTGGTAGGGCAAGGCGATATGTTGTTCTCCAATGGATCTGACTTAATCAGATTACAATGTGCATTTTTGGATACTCCAGAAGTGGAAAGAGTATGTGATTTTATTGGTTCGCAACGTGGGTACGACCATCCTTATCATTTACCAGAATTTAGCGATGAGGATATGGTAGAAGATAAATCTAATGGAGAATTCAAATTCAGTGAAAGAGACAAAATGTTTGAAGAAGCCGCAAGAATAATAGTTACCCATCAACAAGGAAGCACTTCGCTCCTTCAAAGAAGGCTTAAACTTGGTTATAATAGAGCAGGAAGGCTTATAGACCAGTTAGAGTCTGCTGGTATAGTGGGAGCTTTTGAAGGTTCAAAAGCTCGTGAAGTGCTTATCAAAGATGATTATAGTTTGGAACAATTATTGACAGAACTTGCTAAAAATGGTTAAATATTAAATCTTAGTGCTAGCTGTTGGAAGATTATTTTAAATATTTATACAGAAAAGAGAACAATTGGATTATGAAAAAACTGATAGTGATGATGATTTTGGTAGGGAATAGTTTTATTCAAGCTATTGCTCAGTATGATAATAAGGCCTTGACTATACTTGATGCCATGAGCAAAAAATATAAAGAAATCCCTAATTTTAAAGCCAAATTTACCTACTCACTCATGAGCGATGTAACTGGGGTGAAAGAGACTTCCGAAGGAGAAATAATAGTCAAAGGAGGAAAGTTTATATTGAAATTATCTAATCAAGAGATTATCAATAACGGAACTACTATGTGGACCTATGTGAAAGAATCTAACGAAGTAAATATTTCGGACTATCAGCCAGACGAGAACGAAATCACACCTACAAAGATTTATACGATGTACAAAAAAGGTTATAAATACCTTTTTGTGGAAGAAAAAACTGAAGCAGGTTCAATTTATCAAACTGTAGATTTGATTCCCGAAGAAAAGAAAAATCAGATTTTCAAAGTAAGAATTGATATTAATAAAAAAGATAAGACAGTCAAGAGTTGGAAAGTATTTGAAAAAAATGGTAACCGCTATATTTATACCGTTAAATCATTCACCCCAGAGCCAAGCCTTACTGATAATATGTTTAACTTTGACAAGTCTAAGTACAAAGGTGTTGAAATTGTTGATTTGAGATAATTTCTGAATATATTAATAAATCTTAATCAATGAATAGAGCTGAATTATTCGCCCAAATTTCTCAAAAGCAATCTTATTTATGTGTTGGACTAGATACAGACTTAACAAAGATTCCTTCTCATTTGAGGAATGAAAAAGACCCGATTTTTGAGTTTAATAAACAAATAATAGATGCTACCTATAAATATTGTGTAGCCTACAAACCCAATACAGCATTTTATGAATGCAATGGATCTAAGGGTTGGGAGAGCCTTCAGAAAACAATAGAATATATACCCAAAGATGTTTTTACAATAGCCGATGCAAAAAGGGCAGATATTGGAAATACATCTTCTATGTACGCTAGAGCTTTCTTTAATAAAAGTGAATCAGGTTTAGAATTTGATGCAGTTACTGTAGCACCCTATATGGGAGAGGATTCAATAGCTCCTTTTTTAAAATTTCCAAATAAATGGGCTATTGTGTTGGGGCTTACTTCTAATGAAGGAAGTCAAGATTTTCAAGCATTAAAAATTTCTGATGGAGCATATTTGTATCAGCACGTAATTAAAAAAGTATCTACTTGGGGAACTCCTGATCAATTAATGTTTGTAATTGGAGCAACTAAAGCTGAAGATTTCTCTGAGATAAGAAAGATTATACCAGATTATTTTTTGCTAGTTCCTGGTGTTGGAGCTCAAGGTGGAGATTTGAAAATACTCTCTCAAAACGGGTTTAACTCGCAGTGTGGTTTATTAGTAAATTCTTCTAGAAACATTATTTATGCCTCTAGTGAGAAAGATTTTGCTCTTCATGCCGAAAAAGTTGCAAGAAATATGGCAAAGGAGATGGAAGTTTACTTGCAAGAATATTTGAAGTAGTTTAACTATTAAAGTCAAAAAGACTATAAGTTTCCCCAGGATAAATTTTGGGTGCTATAGCGATACACTCTGGGCTATCAATGGAAGAAGAGTTTACACTACGATGTGCTTTGTAATGATTTAATTGAGTAATACTATGTTTAGCAAATATATCTTTAATATCATTTTCAGAAAGCAAGGCATGTAGCCATATTTTCTCAGCATCTCTATTTAATATTACAGGCATTCTATCATGAATGTCTTTTATTTCCCCTATTGCTTCTCTAGTAATAATCCCAAAAGTACCTATTTTGCTACCATCTTCATATTGCCACTCATCCCAAATGCCAGCAAAAGAGAAAATTGATTCATCTGGTAATGTAAACCTATAGGGTATCCTTGATTTTAATTCTTTTTTCCATTCGTAAAATCCATCAGCAGGAATAAGACATCTTTGTGATTGAACTAAATTTTTGAAAGTGTTTTTTGAGAATAGATTTTCTGAGCGGATATTGATTAGATTAGCACCTGCAGCATCGTTGATTGACCAACTAGGAATTAATCCCCATTTCCAAAAATCGCCTTCTGATTCTTTATTATTTCTGAGAATCGACATTTTCTGGGTAGGTGCTACATTATATCTGACTGTAGTTTCTTTTGGAAAACGAGCATTGTACCTGTTTTCAAGTACTTTTTGGTCAGCTACCAATGAATATCTTCCACACATGAATAAATTGTTGATTTGAATTGTTATGAATTGATTACAATATTAAATAATATTTTTATTCTATTGTTATTTTTTTGAAAGCTTCTTTAGCAAGGTCTGTGGCTAATTTATGATTAATTATAGGGCTTACATAATCGAAAGTTCCATACTCAGGAACCCATTTTTTGATATATTCAAACTTTGGGTCAAATCGTTCTTGTTGAAGATATGGATTGAATATTCTAAAAAATGGTTGTGCATCTGCTCCAGTACCAGCACTCCATTGCCAATTGCCATTGTTTGCAGATAAATCATAATCTAAAAGATGTTTTGCAAAATAAGCCTCACCCCATCTCCAATCGATAAGTAAATGTTTAGTTAAGAAACTAGCAACTACCATTCGCACTCTATTATGCATATGTCCTGTAGTATTGAGCTCTCTCATGCCGGCATCTACTAGAGGATAACCAGTATTGCCAGAGCACCAAAGTAAAAATTCTTTCTCGTTGTTTCGCCAAATAAGATGTTTGAATTTTGGTTGAAATGGCTCTTTGACTACATAGGGAAAATGAAAAAGCAATTGCATAAAAAATTCTCTCCAAATTAGTTCATTAAGCCAAACCGGATTAATAGATTGTGCTTTTTTTGCAGTTTCTCTGACAGATATTGTCCCGAATCGCAAATGAATTCCTAAGAGAGACGTTGCTGATTGGCTTGGATAGTCTCTTCTTTTATCATAATCTTTTAGTATTTCTTCTTTAATTATTTGAGGTGGTATGTTAATATTAGTTTTTCTAAAACCTATTTTTTCTAAACTTGGAAATTCAAAAAAATGATTTTTAATAAAATTTTGAAAATAATTTTCGGTAGGGTAAGATTTTAAATAGAAGCTAGAGAGTGAACTCAGCCATTTATTTTTGTATGGAGTATATACTTTATATGGGCTACCATTTGCACTAATAATCTCTTCTTTCTCAAAAATTACTTGGTCTTTAAAAGTAGAAAATGGTATATTTTTATCCCTTAAAATATTTTTAATAGATTCGTCTCTTTGAATAGCATAAGGTTCATAATCATGATTGGCAAATACTTCTTTGATATTATATTTCAGAAGAAGCTCTGAAAAGATAGCATTGGTATTGCCATAAAGAATAAGTATTGAAGAATTTATTTGAACCAATTGTTCTTGAATCTTTGAGAGCGTTTGATGAATAAAACTTACTCTTGCATCTTCTTGGTTGGATAGTTTATTTAAAATATCGGTGTCAAATACAAATATTGGTAGTACTGGAACTCCTGATTTTAGAGCATGATAAAGACCTGCATTGTCATGAAGTCTTAAATCACGACGAAACCAAAATATAGATAAAGGTTGCTTGTTCAATGGATGATACTGCTATTGTTAGAATTAAAGTGTGTGGTATTTATTTTGCAATAGATTTTAAAGTGTCTAAACCTTTTTGTCTATTCCTACTAGTAACATCCGAAGAGTCAGTTTGTTTTTGATTCTCTTCATTGATACCCTCATTTTTATTGTCGGCGTCTTTGATATATTTTTCTAATTTGTCAGCAACTTTATTTTCTTTGTTTGTGAAGAGCTCCCTGAGGTTATTGAAGTTTTGTGTGTGCAGAATACTAAAGCCAGCAGAGCCTGTAGCACTTCCTCCGGCACTATTGAGTAATATGTTTTGATTGCTTCTGTTGAATAGTTTTAGTCTAAATCTTCCATCAGCACTTATCAAATATTCCACCGTCCATTCTCCAGCAATATTAGATAAATTGGTGGTAGAAGAGTTTTGAACATTTCTAAACGACCCATCTCTAGAGACCCTAAGGCGTCCATCCATCATTGTATAAGATAATCGCATTTGAAAAGTATTGAGTGCATTTCGGTCTAATGAATTAAGGTTTACATCAACCTGTAATTTTTCATCTACTTGAGAAAGCCAGTTGCTAAGCTGGTTAGATAGCATTTCACTAATATTATTGGCAGAGTTAGAGATTCCAGAGAAACTATTCTCAGGTGCTAATCCGCCTAGTACGAGTACGCTGAAAACTTGTCGGTTTAACTCTTGTTCATTGGCTTGAAGTTTGGCTTTGAATGCTGTAATGATGTCATTCATAAAAGAGGGATTTCTTAAAATATTAATTCCCATCTTTATCTCTGGTGTAAGAAGATTTCCAGTAAGATTGAGTTGTACTAGAGCTGGATATTTTCGGCTTACTTCAGGGTTTTTCAACGCTGTAGAATCTTTAAGTAATGGCCTCATAGATACAAATTGAGAATATTCTGCTGTGATATCCATTATTCCAGAATAGGGATCCCCAGACCAATTGATAGAACTGTTGGCTTTTATTTTAAACTCTTTATTGATGAGACCTGCAAGTGTAAAATTATACCAACCTTCTGTAAACCTATAATCTCCTTCCATTGTAAAATCACCTCTAGTATCAATTTTTAGGTTGATATTTCCGTTGCCATGACCTCTAATAATATCTCCTGTGCGTTTGTCGAAAATTATTTCTGTATATGCGTTTGGGGTAATTTCAAGATTGAATTCCATTTTTAGTCCAGATTCATCTACACTGTCTGCTTTTTTTATGATTAGGTCTTTATTCTTTTTATCTACAAATCTTATATAGCTTTGTTTTTCTGTACTTGCACTAGAATTGATAGGTATAAATATTTTTGTTCCTTTTTTTGTGGTAGCATTAGCATTGATTTGTAATTCATTGAAATTGCCAAAAATTTCAAATTTTCCAGTAGAGATGGCTTCACCGTAGAACATTTTATTTTGTTTTTCATTAAGGTCAAGTATTTTGAGATCGTCTACATTGCCTTTTATATCTACTATAAAATGATTGAAATTATCATGATAGAGTCCTCCATTGATTATACCGATGTTTCCATCTTTGTCTTTAATTTTTAATTTCTTAAATCCTATCATATTTTCTGTGAGGTAGATGTTGTCCTCGAAATAATAGGTAGTACCTAAATACGGTATTTTGAATTTTCCTTTTTTAATAGCTGCTTGGCCTTTAATAGAGATGTCTCTGGTTGTCCCAGTAATATTAAATTCACCTGTAGCTTTTCCACTGATATTGCTCAGTACACCGTCCATTATTGGGTTGAGTACTTCTAATTCTGCATTAAGTAGTGTAGCGGTTAGGTTGAGTTTATTTAGTTTGTTGTCATCTGAATTATTGATGTCTCCAACAATGTTAATAATTTTTATATCGTCTCTTACTACTTCTACTCCTACTTTGATTGTATTAGAACTGAAATCATAAGAAGTTGCTCCCATCACGTTTCCTATTTTAAATCCATCAACAAAGAAAGTGTCAAGTTGAATATTTCCTAATGCGTTGAAGCCAGAGAAAACATTCTTTAAGGTGAGATTAGCATTGAGTTTTCCTTCAAACTTTGTGTGTTTTATTATTGAGTTAAGATTATTTAAGTCAAAGTTGCGAATCTCTAGCTGTGTTTGATGTTCAGGATAATCAGACATTTCACCATTCAGTGAAATATATTGATTATTGTTTTGCAATTTTAGATTTTCAAAAGCTATGGTTGTTTTGGTAAAGAATAATTTATGTTGAGGCTCAAAATTCCAGATTTTATCTAGAATTTTTAATTCTGAATTTTTTAAAATAAGTGTTTGAGTCCTATCGCTGAGTTTTATATCTCCTTGTAAATTGAGATAGTCTTCTGAGTCTTGTTGATATATTTTACTTTTGAAATCAATGCTGTCATTTTTCCAGTTTCCTTCTAAATATAAGTTTTTAGTTCTTATTCCAGATTTGAATTTCTGAGATTTTGAATTTAGATACAAAGAGGCAAGAACTTCCGGGTTGGTTTCAGACTTTGAGGTATTGAGTTCAAACTCAGTTTTTACAAGTTCATTTTCGTTGTAATACAAAGTATCTATAAAAGAGGTCAGATGAAATAAATGACGATGTCCAGAATTATAATCTCCTTTGATAAAGAAACCACTAGATAGGTAAAGATTAGGAACGTAAATGGAAAGAATTTCATTGATATTTTTAGCGTGAATGTTAAAGTCTAATTGATAAGGGAGCTTGTATTGGTGTGTCTTAGAAGCATAGTATAATTGTTGTTCCCAAGGATTACTTGCAAGGCTCATATTATATTCTTTGACGATTCGCTCAGCATCACTAATGATTGTACTGAAATCAAAGTTGCCTTTTGCATCAAGTGAAATTATATCTGAAATAATATTGAGTGTTCTATTGTTCTGTGTTTTGAAAGTTGAAATTTCTAATGAATTAAAGTGTATCTCTTTTATTCCTTTGTAAAGTAAGTAGGTATTAGTAAGCCCGGCTCTGCCATTTATTTTGTCTAATTCTAGACCTGTGAAATCAAAGAAAAAGTTTGTTTTCAATAGAACCTCTTTATCGTTTAAGCTAAGGTGAATAGGTTGTAGATTAGCTTTTTCTATATTACCAGAAATTTTCACTATGTTTTTTCCTTGTCTAAAATCAACGATTCCATTGGCATCAAAAATCAAATTACTGTCTTTGACTGATATTTCTCCGTCAAACAAATGGTCTTGTAATGTTGCATTGGTGTATATGTTAGAATATTGATATTGATTTAATTCTAATTTATAAATATTGGCATTTACTTTTACTAATGCATCTTCTATGCTTATTCCTTCTCCTTCTATTGTTCCATTTATTTTTATTTTTCCTAAATAACTTTCTTGTTCTATCAATTTACCAATATGAAATGACTCGCATTTCACTTTTCCTTTGTAATAAGCATGGTTGTGTTTTTTATCATCTAATTTGAAATTGATGTCAGTGATTAAATCTCCAAGTCCAGTTTCAAATACACCTGAGGCAACAAAATCATTGGCAAATCCTGTAAATTTGCCCTTTCCAGTAATTTTGTTGAATTTTTGAAATTGCTTATAAGTGAAGTTATCACAGTATTGGAATAAATCTTTACTATCTATAAGCGATTCTTTAAAAGCAAAATCTATAAAAGTTTCCCTAATATTAGGTAGCCCTTTTATTTCTAATCTTCCTTTGAGAATAGAATTTTTGCCAAATCCGAATTTTAGATTTCTAACACCGAAATTTCCCACTTTACCTTTAAATTTCCCCGAAATGATTGCATTTTCATAAAATGGTTTCAATTCTTGGTTGAAAAATGCTAGGTCTTGAGCATCTAAGCGTGTTTGTTCTAAGTCTAATGTTACATCAGTACTATCTACAAAATAAGCCAAGTTGGTAATATCAGAGAATGAAAAATTAAGGTACTTTTTCACATGACTGTTTCCAATATGGGCATCTAAGTTTTGGAATTCCATTTGATAACTTGTAATCAAATAATCTGTAGAAAGGCTATGGACTTTCAACCTCGTATGTGTTTCAATAGTATTGAGATTTCTAACATTTATTTTGAAAGTGTCGCCTAGAATAAAAAGATTCTGAACTTCACCATAGATACTGTCAAATTCAAAGTGGTTATGATCAAAGTCTTTAATGGATGCTTGAACGACATCATTATAACTAAAATGCATATTGATTAAATTAATTTTAGGCACAAAAAACGGATTGCCTTGAGTAGTATCAGTTTGGGTATCTAAAGAATCATTGCTAGATAGTGCGTCAATAAAATCGTTGATGTTTATATTGCCGTTTTCGTAGGCCACAAGATTAACTCCGCCATTTTCCAAATTGGCTTCTTCTATGTTTAATTCTCCTTTAAATAAATCTAGTGCTTTGAAATTGATGCTACAATTACCGATATAAATCATCTTTACCCCTTTGGGGTCTTTCATTACCGCATCTAATAATTCTATATCACCAGCCCAATTGATACCTATATAGCCAATCGTTACTGGGAAGTGAAGCTTATTAGAAATATAGTCTGCTGCAAAACCAACTATTTTATTCTGAAAAAATGGTATTTGAATAATAATTGCAATGGAGCTTATAACTAAAAAAATAATAAATAAAATTCTCCATAAGCCCTCCATCAATGTTTTAAAAACATTGAATATTCCCTGAAATATTTTTAATATGATTAGCTTTGTGTTCTTCAAATTATTTCAAAATGGATATTGTTATTCTTGCTATTGAATCTTCTTGCGACGAAACTGCGGCCGCTGTTATTTGCAATGGCAAAATTCTCTCCAATATTGTAGCTACTCAAGAGATTCATATTAAATATGGTGGTGTTGTGCCAGAATTGGCATCTAGAGCTCACCAAAAAAATATTGTCTCTATAGTAAATCAAGCATTAGATAAAGCAAATATAACAAAAAATGAGCTAAATGCGGTAGCTTTTACACAAGGGCCAGGTTTGCTTGGTGCATTGTTGGTAGGGGTATCTTTTGCCAAAGCATTTGCTTGGGGTTTAGGTATTCCTTTTATAGCAGTTAATCATATGCAAGCCCATATTCTTGCTCATTTTATAGATGAGCCTAGCCCTAAATTCCCATTTATTTGCCTAACTGTTAGCGGAGGGCATACGCAGCTCGTGAAAGTAAATGACCATCTTGAAATGGAAATTATTGGCCAAACTAATGACGATGCAGTAGGGGAAGCATTTGACAAAACGGCTAAGATTTTAGGACTTTCTTACCCAGGAGGACCTTTGATTGATAAATATGCACAAGAAGGTAATCCTTTAGCTTTTAAGTTCCCTATAGTAGAAATGCCCAATCTTGATTTTTCTTTTAGTGGAATCAAAACGGCTTTTCTCTATTTTATTAAAGATAATATCAAAACGAACCCTGATTTTATTCAAGAAAACCTGAATGATATCTGTGCTTCTATACAATATACTTTAGTTCAGATCTTGTTGAAAAAAATCAGAAAGGCTTTAAAACAAACAGGTATCAATACTATTGCTATTGCAGGAGGTGTATCTGCGAATAAGGGCTTGCGTAGCTCCTTAAAAAATACTGCCGAGATTGAAGGTTGGGACTTGTATATTCCTAAATTTGAGTATTGCACAGATAATGCTGCTATGATTGCGATTACTGCACATTATAAATATTTGAAAAAAGATTTTGCTACTTTAGAGACCACCCCAGATCCAAGAATGCAGTTTGCGGATATTTTAAATAAAAATTAAGATGACAAATAACTTAGCTAAAAATATTTCATTAAAGAATCGAAAAGCTTTTTATGAGTATGAGATTATAGATACTTTCATAGCTGGATTAGTGCTTACAGGTACAGAAATTAAATCCATTAGAATGTCTCAAGTTCAGATGCAAGATGCCTATTGCTATTTTCATAATGGGGAATTGTGGGTCAAAGCACTTAGTATTTCTAAATATAAAGAAGGTACTCATTACAATCATGAACCCACGAGAGAAAGAAAATTGCTTCTTAGAAAACTTGAATTAAGAAAGATAGAGTCAAAATCAGAGGAACGAGGAATTACTATTATTATTACAAAAATTTTTATCAATGATAGAGGATTTGCAAAGGCAGAAATAGCTTTAGCTAGAGGGAAAAAGTTGCACGACAAGAGAAACAGTATCAAAGAAAAAGATGTAGCTAGAGAACTTCAAAAAATTAAATTCTAAAACACTTTCTATATCTTAGAAATTTATTGCTCGATGTAATGGGAGTAATTTTTTTATAAAAATTGATTTTTCATGCTAACTATAATCTTATATTATTCGTTACAGCTTATATAAATCTAATGTTTATGGAAAATCAAATTAAAGCCAAAATCAACAATTCACAATTTACAGAAGCCATATTACAAGTTCGTCAAGAAAGAGAGAAAGAATATTTTTTAGATGGAAATTTTGACTACTACAGCAAATCTAAATCTAAAAAATATAGAGCATCAAAGTATAGAGTTTCTTAATAGTGGTTTAAATTATCAACAATTTTAAATGAACACCTTGGGTTAAAGAAATCCAAGGTGTTCTTTGTTTTATAGAATTTATAAAAAAATTTTTTTAGACTTATAATTTCATTAATCTTGTAAGATATTTAAAATCTAAATTATACACTTTTAATAACATGGCTTTAGGCAATACCTCTTCTTTTCAATCTTCTAATGATTCTAGTTCTAATAAATATTTCAGGCCATTTATTACTATTTTACTCACTTTTGCTGTGTGGGGTATTATGGGAGCAATGAATGATGTGCTTACTAATCATTTAAAAAAGGCATTTTCATTGACAGAACTTCAATCTTCATTAGTTCAAAGTGCATTCTTTGCTGGATATTTCATAGCTGCGATACCTGCTGGAAAGCTGATGAATAAGATAGGATATAAGAATGGAATATTAGTTGGGCTTGGATTATGCATTTTGGGAGCCTTGTTGTTTTTACCAGCTGCAGATTACAGAGTTTATGGGTTTTTCTTAGGTGCTTTATTGGTCATAGCTTTTGGTTGTACTTTTCTTGAAGTGGCTGCTAACCCTTACGTTACGGTATTAGGGAGCAAAGATTCAGCTGCAAGCCGATTGAATCTAGCACAAGGAATGAATGGGTTTGCGAAAATGGCAGCAGCATATTTTGGTAGCATTTTGATATTAAGCGATAAAGAGTTATCCGTTGAGCAAATAAAGGCAATGTCTGCTGCTCAATTCCAAGCGTTCCAAATTGAAGCAGCCAACAGTGTAAAGGGTCCTTATATGGGTTTGGTGGCACTATTGATAGTATTTGCTATTGCTATCTATTTTTCTAATCTTCCAGAAGTTGCAGAAGAGGCAGACGAAGATGTATCTGGTAAAAGTTTCTTCGACTTCCCTCATTTGGTTTGGGGAGTAGTGGCAATTTTTTTTTATGTAGGAGCTCAAGAAGCTGTGGCTGGAAAAGTAATTAATTATCTAGAATATCTCAAAATAGATAATCTAAACAAAGAGACCAAGGCACTTTGTTTAACCTTATTTTTGGGTATTTTTATGATAGGTAGGTTTATAGGAGCATTCTTAATGAGGAAAATAGATGCTGCCAAAATGTTAGTTTTCTTTGCACTAAGTGCAGCTGTTTTATCTTTATTATGTGCTGTTTTAGATGGTTACATCGCTGTAGCTTGTTTGATTGGTATTGGATTTTTTAATTCAATACAGTTTCCAACTATTTTTGCTATGTCGCTAAGGAATCTAGGTAGTTATACTAAACAAGGTTCCACTTATTTGGTTATGGGTATTTGTGGTGCTGCTATTTTACCTGCTGTTATGGGGTCAATTGCTGACACTATAAACATCCAAGTGGCAATGTATGCACCTGTTATTTGCTATTTAGTTGTCGCTTATTTTGGTATTAAAGGGCATAAAACCAAATAAGTATTATCGAACCCTAACTTCGGAAGTTACTACTTCATTACTGGTGTGAAGTTTCCTGTCTGTTATTCTAATTCTGAATCGGATAATATCTGATGGGTTGAGTACTAGCACTTGACTCGCTAAATCGTCACTTTCTATATCAAAGTCTAGCTTAATTACATAATTAAAATTAACGTCCAATGGACCAGTATAGTTAGGGGGTGCTAGCCTTTGAAATCGATATGCGTTGATAGGAAAACAAGAGTTGTCTAATTTTACAAATTGACCATTGATTTTTTTATCTATTTCGATAAATAAATTATTATAGTTTGTATTACTTTCAATTTTGTAAAATTCGTTTTTATCCCATTCTTTACAGTTGAATTTCTGATTATCAGAAGGGTTATAAAATATTTTATTTCCGTTGAAATCTAATATTATTCTAGAATCTACCGTAGGAGCATCAGAGGGGTCTAAGCCTAAGTCGCCATCTCCATCTTTGAAGTTTAATATAAATACAATAGAATCTCTAGAACTGTTAGAGTTTACATTAAAATATTTCTCAAATTTTACAAGTCTTATTTTAGGGATTATACTATAATCTGGTCTATTGCAATTGCTTAATAAAGATATAATAAATATACCTGTCAAAAAAATAAAAAAAACACTTTTGATTTGTTTGTTCATTGTAAATTTGAGAATGAGATTTACATCTGAATTCAAAGATAAAGTATTTAAAGTAGATAAAAATAACTTTTCAGATTTTGCTTTAGAATTGTTTTATTTTCAAGCTAAAGAAATTCCCATTTTTAAGCATTATTTGGAGCTGGTTGGCTGTAGTGCTTCAAAGATAAAAAACATTGAAGAGATAAGGTTTTTACCGATTACCTTTTTTAGAAATAATATTATATCACTTTTTCCAGAAAATAACTTCTATTTCCAAAGTAGTGGAACTGGTGCTAATGGAAGAAGCAGGCATTATATAAAAGATTTAGATTACTATAAACTAAATTCAAAACTTATATTTGAATCATTTTATGGGAGTCTTAAAGATTATTACATTCTACCCTTACTGCCTTCTTATCAAGAGAATGAGCAATCCTCATTGCTTTATATGGTGGATGATTTTATGAAATATTCAAGCAATCAGCATTCTCAATATTTTCAAGTAAATGATTATTCGAGAATAGAAGAAATTATGATACATGCTTTTAAGAATCATAAAAAAGTGTTAATGATTGGTGTTACGTATGCACTTTTAGAATTAGCCCAGATAGTACAATGGAATTATCCAGAAATGATAGTGATGGAAACTGGTGGAATGAAAGGAAGGGGAGAAGAACTTACAAGAAATCAAGTGCATGAAATTTTAAAATCTAAATTTGGTATTGATCAGGTTCATTCTGAGTATGGAATGACTGAGCTACGATCTCAAGCATATGCTTACAAGAATGGGCAATTTGTTACTCCTGAGTGGATGAGGGTGATGATACGTCAAATTAATGACCCATATACATTTGCATCAAGAGGAATGTCTGGGGGAATAAATATTATAGATTTAGCCAATGTAGAAAGTTGTGCTTTTATTGAAACTCAAGATTTGGGTAGGCAAAATCCTGATAACACCTTCGAAGTGCTTGGTAGATTTGACACAAGCGAGTCCAGAGGCTGTAATTTATTGCACACAGTATAAAAAGATTTATAAAAAACGTGTAAATATTTATAAATAAATTTTTACCTGACAAATAAAAAATTTATTTTTACAAATACTATTCTGATAAAAATCATTCTTATGAAAAAAGCAATTATCTTTTCTTCTTTTGTTGCAGTTCTATTAGCAACTTCATGTGCTCAACATAAAACTTGTCCCACTTATACTAAAGCACCTGTGAAATACATCAAAAACAGAGCTTAATGCTTTTGTTTTTTAAAGGTATATTTAATAAAACTTATGCCTTTATTAGATAAAATGCATTTACTAATCATTTGATATTTTTTTTATTCAAAGCCTTTCTATATCTGATGGCTTTCTTTTTATGTTCAAAAAATGTTTCACTGTAAACATGTGTTCCTGAAAAATCTTCATTAGCACAAAAGAAAATGTAATCGTGTTCAGTATAATTAACCACTGCATCTAAAGCTGATAGATTTAATACACCTATTGGCCCAGGAGGAAGCCCTTTCTTTCTATAAGTATTGTAGTGGGAGTTTGATTGCGTATGTTTTTGATAAATACGATGCATTGAAAAATCTCCTTTGGCAAATACTAGTGTAGGGTCTGATTCCAGACGCATTCCTCTTTTTAATCTATTGATATATACTCCTGCGATTAAAGGCATTTCATTGATGTTTTTTGTTTCAGCAAATACAATGCTTGAAAGTATTGTTGCTTCAATTGGGTTTAGCTTACTATTAGCTATTCCGTCTTGTCGAGAGCTTGTCCAATATTCGTCAAAATTAGATTTGATAATTTCAATCACTTCATATGAGTTAGTTTTTTTGGGGATACTCGTCTTTAATGGAAGGAATAGAGCATAAACGGATTCCTTAGTTAATTCTAGTCGGCTTAGAAATGAGCTATCATTTAAGGCTTTGTAAAAATCTATGAAACTTAAATTTGTTTTTTTGCAAAGGTCTTTGACGATGTTTGATCTGTTTCTGTAGGATTTTATATCGTGTTTTAGATAGGGTTTAGGGCTTTGGTTTTCAATACTAGAAATCAATCTTAGATTTCCCCAGTTTTTGTTTAGAGTATATAACCCTGGTTTAATTTTTTTTAGATTTAAAACTTTTGCTGTCCAAGCGAAGGTAAAACTAACCTTAATAAGATCATTTTTATTAAGATGCTCAATGAGCGATTCTGTAGTATAAGTTTTAGGTATAGCTAGATAGTACTTGTTAGATTTTATATTTAGGTTTTGAGCAAATCCAATAAAATATATAGCAATTAAGCAGATTGAAATTCCAAAGAAAAGATATATACGTGGTAGAAATTTTTTATTTGAACCAGTTACTTTGCTTGTGCGAGATTTCTTTGCCATTTAAGTTAAAAATGCCATTAAATGTTCTATAATAAAAAAGTGCTTAGTAAATAGGGATATTTACTAAGCACTTTTTTATTATAGTGTTTTACCAGAAAATATAATATAATATAATAAGAATAATAAATATCCCCATTGCTCCTATGTTAAATGTTTTGTTAGTTTTAAATAGTTCTGGAGTAATGTTGATGGCTTTATCATCTCTTTCTTTTCCTTTATTTACATTTAAGCTAACCATTACCATTAATATAGAAAGCAATAAAAATACAATCCCCATTCTATCAATAAATGGGATATGTTCAGCAAAGAATGCTAGACCTCCTGAAATTGGTAATGTCAATATAGCTACCCAAAGTGCAGCTTTAGTGTTTGCTTTTTTCCAAAATAAACCAAAGAAGAAAATTACAAATATACCAGGACTAACTAGGCCTGTAAATTCTTGAATAAACTGAAATGCCTGATCAAAATTTTTCAAGGTTGGTGCAACTAAAATAGCAACTACTAAAGCTACTACTGTAGTAATTCTGCCCATGAGTACTAAACTTTTTTCGCTTGCACTTTTATTGAGATAAGATTTGTATAAATCCATAGTAAATATAGTGGCAATACTATTGGTTTTTGAACTCAATGAACCTACAATAGCTGCTACAAGAGCTGCAAAAGCAACTCCTCTCACTCCTGGAACTAAAAATTTATTTAATAAATAAGGATATGCACCATCAGGTTGAGCCAATTCAGGATGTAAAACAAATACTGCAATCCCTGGAATAACCACAATCATAGGCATAAATATCTTTAAGTATCCAGCAAACATAATTCCTTTTTGAGCTTCTGCAAGGCTTTTTGCAGCTAGAGCTCTTTGTGTAATATATTGATTACAGCCCCAATAATTAAGATTGATAATCCACATTCCTCCTATAATTACACTAATACCTGGCAAATCTTTATAGGAATGGTGAGTCTCTTCGAGAATCATATCAAACATATGTGGTGCTTTTTCTTTCAACATAGCTAGTCCTGTGAAGAATCCTTGTCCATCACTTATAAAGTCTAATGCTAAATAACAGGTGATTAATCCACCTGCCACTAAGAAACCTACTTGAATAAAATCTGTCCAAGCTATTGCCATTAAACCACCTGATATGGTGTAAATTGCAGAGAAAAAAGCAATTGCATATATTGCGTAATAGTAATTTACTCCAATGACTTGTTCAATAGCGAGACCGCCTAAGTGAATAATTGAGGTGAGGTTTACAAACACATACAAGAAAAGCCAAAATATAGCCAATATGGTTCGAACTCTTTCGTCATAACGAACATTAAGGAATTCAGGCATGGTATAAATTTTCTTTTGTAAGAAAATTGGCACGAAGAATTTACCAACGATAATAAGTGTAGCAGCGGCCATCCATTCATAGGTGGCGATAGCTAAACCCATTTTGAAGCCTGAGCCTGTCATTCCTATAAGTTGCTCTGCAGAGATATTGGCTGCTATTAAAGAAGTTCCGATTGCCCACCATGGTAAGGTGTTACCCGCAAGAAAATAGTCTCTAGAATTTTTTTCTTCTCCTTTTTTAGTTCGTGATTTATATAATCCGAATCCGACTACAAATACTACATACCCAATAAATACACCAATATCTAAGGTGGAAAATTCTTGTTTCATTTCAATGTCTGTTTATTAATTTATAATTTGATGAATTTAACTCTAAAATTATGGAATTAAATTTATTATTTTGAATTTTTCTAAGAAAAAACATTTTATTTATTAGGCAGCTGATTACAGTCTTTTTTTATTTTCAATTTACCTTTACCATCACAAACTAAGCATTTGCCTTTTTCGTGTTTTGAGTCATGGCATTTTGTACAAGTGAAATAACCCGTTCCTATACATTTTTTACAGGATTCAAAAGTTTCCCCAAAGTTATCTCTTTTTTTGATTGCACCTCTTCCAAAACATTGATTACAAAGCTCTTGTCCTTTTCCTTTGCAGGTTCTACACTCTATATCTACTAAGCCTAAGCCTTCACAAGCCTCACAGGTCGCATTATTAAAATAATAGCCTTTAAGATTACAATCAGCTGTATGAATAAATTGTTCTGCAACTCCCACATATCTTCCTGTATCGGTTTTTAATTTGATATATTTCTCAAACGCTTCTTTTGCTATCATGTATTGCCCCAAATTATATTGGGTATAGCCATAATAGTAAGCTAGCTCGTCAGGAAACGCAAGTTCTAGTTTTGATATTTTTTTAAACTTTTCATTGGCTTCTTGGAATTTTTTTTGTGAAATCAATTCTATTGTTTCTTGATAATAAGCCTCAAATATTTTTTGGTCGCTTAATTCTTGGGAATAAATATTAATGCTAGAGAAAACAAGAAAAATCAAATAAATAAATATCTGTTGTCTAATTCTATCAATAGTAGGCAAAGAATTTAATAATAAATAAAAAATAGTTTTCAATGAATTGGGAATTTAGAACTTTCAATTTAAGTTTTTTAAAAACAAAATTACTTTAATTAGCGAACAAAATTAATTTTATTCTTAATATTTGCTCTTTTCAATTAATCTTTGTTTTTAAATGATAATCAGTTGTTTATAAATATAAATTAATTTTAAAAATCCTTTTTTTGAAGGATTTATTATTAAAATATATCAAAAATTCACAACTCACGTATATGTGTTTCGGTGTCTATAGGGCAACATCATTTTAGTCTGCTTTCTTTAATACTTATATTTTATTTGTTTATATAATTGCTTATGAAGTGTTTTTCTGAATTCAAAAGCTTGGGGCAAAAGTTTTTTTTGTTTTATTTATTGATGCAGTTTTTTTCTACGCTTTTGTTTTCGCAATCAAAATTTGGTGTTTCTATTACTTCTGGAATGGGAAATATTTATTCACCCACACTCCATGCAATTCAACAATCGCGGCTAAAAGATACTCCATTTTTGACCTCTGCTTCAGCATCTAAAGGATGGGGAGTAAACTTGGGTTTAGGTTTGTATTATCAATATACTATAAATGATAAGTTTGCCATACTTGCCGACCCAACTTTTAATTTCTTGAATTCTAAAATACATATGAATTCTAAGTTTGAAGATATGAATTTGAAAGGTACAGGAACTCAGTCTAGATACTCTTCTTTAGCAGATTTGAATACTTTATATATTCAATTACCGATATTATTTAAATATACTTTCTTTCAGAAAAGGAAATTGTATGTCATTGCAGGTGGTGCTGCTAATATTATTCTTTCTTCTAAAGCGAATACACAAGAAGAAAAAATCACTTCTGTGTATGGCTTTGAGCGAATAACGAGTACAGAGGTTGAACACTTCAATAACATCAGTACAAAATTAGATAGAATTAACCCTTTCCAGTTTGTAGCTGTTGTGGGCTTAGGTCGCCAATTTAGAAAAAAACTGAATCATTTTTCTGTTGATTTGAGATATAATTTCCCAATTATGAACTCTACTTTTTATAGTTCTAGTAAAGATTTAATGAATACAGAACAGAATAAACTATTTAGTGAAACAGGAAAAGAGTTTGCAGAATCTAAGAGTCCAGAATTTAAGCTCAATGATTTCAAGATGGGTACTTTTAATCTCACCATCAGATACACAATCAAAAAGTTTGACAACAATAATAAGAAAGTTAATAGTACTAAAGAATTGGAGGAGCCTGTTACAACCAGCCCAATAGATTCAGTGAATTCTTCTACGATAAACAAAAAAACAAAAAAAATAAAGAAGAATAAAAATAATAAACCAAGTGCAAATGATTCTTTAAATTTAAATAGTACAACTATTCAGAATAACAATATTTTGCCATCAGTTGAAGAAACTAAACCCAAATCAAAAAAGAAGAAGTCAAAAGAGTCAACATCTGAAAGTTCTACTTCTACTGAAGAGAAGAAAAGCGATATAGTTCCATTAGAAATTGCTCCATCTTTAGAAGGGCAACCGAAGGAATCTAAAAAAGAAAGGAAAGAAAGATTAAAGAAAGAAAAAGCAACAACGAAAGAACAAACTAATGAAGTTGCTCCATAGATTTGTTATTTTTTTATGGAATCCCTAATTAATTTATTGGCAAACATAAATTCTTGAAGAGGTGTAGATTGTGTTTGTAGGATGTTGTCCTTATTTCCTTTCCAAACGATTTCTCCTTGATGGACAAAGGCAATATTCTCTCCTATACTAACAACGGAATTCATATCGTGAGTAACGATTATTGTGGTAGTGTTGTATTCGTGAGTGATCTCTTGAATTAAATCATCAATTTTGATAGCAGTAAGCGGGTCTAAGCCTGAGTTGGGTTCATCACAAAAAAGATATCGTGGATTCATAACTATTGCACGAGCAATACCAACTCGTTTTTGCATACCACCACTAATTTGAGAAGGATATAAATTACTTGCTTGTTCTAGACCTACTCTTTTTAGACAAAAATTTACCCTGTCCATTTTTTCAGTTTTACTCATATCGCTGAGCATATGCAAGGGAAACATCACATTTTCGTGAACTGTTTTGAAATCAAACAAAGCACCACCTTGAAAAAGCATTCCCATTTCTCTGCGAATTGTTTTTAATGTTTCATTGTCTGCAGATAGGAATTCTCGATTGTTGTATAGTATCTTTCCTGTCTCTGGTTTTATTAAGCCAACAATACATTTTAATAATACACTTTTACCAGTACCGCTTGCACCTATTATTAGGTTGGTTTTTCCACTTTCAAAACTTACAGAAATATTTGTAAGAATTTTCTTGTCTCTAAATGTTTTATTGAGTTGATTAACTTCTATCATAACTTATAGGAGTAATTTAGCTATGATATAATCAGCTGCTAGAATAGCTATGCAGCTATTAGTTACAGCATTAGTGCTAGATTTACCAACTTCTAAAGCACCACCTTGAGTATAGTAACCCTGATAAGAGGAAATAGAAGTAATTAAGAATGAAAATACAACTGCTTTTATGAGAGCGAAAAAAACATTAAATACTACAAATGAATCTCTTAAGCCAGTTACAAAATCGTAATGAGTAAGAACACCGGAATATACAGTAGCTGCATAACCTCCAGCAATAGAAAGAAAACCAGATACTGTGACCAACATAGGGAATACCAAAATAGCTGCTACAAGTTTAGGTAATACTAAATAAGATGAGGAATTAATTCCCATTACTTCTATTGCGTCTATCTGTTCAGTGATTCTCATAGTTCCTAAACCACCTGCTATGCTTGAACCTACTTTTCCAGCCAATACTAAGCAGGTAAACGTAGGGGCGTTTTCTAATATAGTAAAGTCTCTCACAATATTTCCAACTGTAGATAGAGGCACGAGAGGGCTTGTGAGATTATATGCAGTTTGTATAGCGGATACGGCACCTATAAAAGTGGAAACAATAGCAACGACATACACAGAATCAACTCCAATCAATATGCATTCATCAATGATTAAGCTGATATAAACCTTAAACTTTTCTCGTTGCCTAAAAAGACTTATTATAAAAAGACAATATTTACCTAAACTATTCATGGGTTTATAAAAACAAAATTCTATATGAGTTATAGAATTGCTAAAATAATAAATTGAAATAACTTTAATTCTAATAATCTGTTAAAATAAATACGAATTTTACATTATAGGCAAATTGTGAAATCAAATTTTCAATTGAATTTTGTTAATTAATAGTATAATATACACCAATAAAAAATATGAATAAAACAATATTAGTAACAGGCGGCACAAAAGGTATTGGCCGTTCCATCATAGAGCTATTTGCTCAATCGGGTTTTAATATTATTACCTGCTCCAGGAATGAAGATGAACTTGAAAGTCTTAGAAATGATGTCTTGAATAAAAATTCTCATGTTTTAATCTATACAAAAAAAGTAGACTTATCTATTAAAAAAGATATTGAAAATTTTGTTCATTACATCGATGGTCTAAACTTAAAAATAGACATTTTAGTAAACAATGCTGGTCAGTTTATTCCAGGCCAAATACACACAGAAGAGGAGGGGAGGTTAGAACATTTAATCAAGGTAAATTTATATTCTGCATATTATATATCTAAAGCAATTTTACCTCAAATGATAGCTCGGAAAAGTGGACATCTATTTAATATTTGTTCAACAGCGAGTATCACTCCTTATATTAATGGAGGATCTTATTGCATTTCTAAATTTGCTCTTTTGGGGATGACCAAGGTACTAAGAGAAGAAATGAAAAACTTTGGAATTAAGGTTACGGCCGTTCTTCCTGGAGCAACCTATACTGACAGTTGGTCAGGTGTAGACATACCACCCGAACGATTTATGCCTTCAGATGCAATTGCTGAGAGTATTTATTCCATTTATCACTTAAAAGGGGCAACCAATGTTGAAGAAATTCTAATAAGACCACAATTAGGTGATATATAGTTAATTATTATATTTTTAACTTAATTAAATAAAAAAAGATACAAACTTAAATTGATTTGTATCTTTTTTTATTTAATTGAATTATTCTAATAAATTTCTTCTTTGATATAACGTCATTAGTATTTTTTTTGAATCATGCTTTTCTACTTTTATATTTTTTTAGTTTAATCTTTTACTTTAATATTTGTATATATACTATTTGATAAATTTTTATTTAAATACAAATATTTAGTCTAGACTAAATATTTGAAATAGCAGAATTTACATTTCTATACTGAAAAAATAGCGAAAATATTGTTTGGGGAGTGTGATTTTCGAATATCTTCTTAATGGTATAAATGGTATTTTAAATAGATGTTATTTTGAAGGAAAGAAAAAAACAATTTGTAGATGTCTTCTGTTTTAAATATGTTTAATATAGTTAAGCAAAAGAAGTATTTTAGTGTTTATATAAATGCAGAAAAGATGTCAGTTTTAGAAAATAAAAAAGAACTTTTGAATTGGAACTATTGCTCAAGTCTTACAGAATATAAAAGAAGACTTTCCCATGTAGTTCAAATTGGAGATTTGCCTATGGGTGGAAATTATCCGATAAGAATTCAGTCGATGACAACAATTGACACCATGGATACCCAAGGTTCTGTTCAGCAATGTATCCGGATGATTAACTCAGGATGTGAGTATATCAGGATAACAGCTCCTAGTATTAAGGAAGCTCAAAATCTTGGAATAATTAAAAAAGAATTAAACCAACTAGGGTATAAAACACCCCTAATTGCTGATATACATTTCACTCCAAATGCAGCAGAAGTTGCAGCTAGGTTGGTAGAAAAAGTAAGAATAAACCCAGGTAATTATGTAGACAAAAAAAAGTTTGAAACAATAGAATATTCTGATAGTTCTTACGAGCAAGAGATAGAAAGAATAAGAGATAAGTTCATTCCTCTTATAAAAATATGTAAAGAATATGGAACAGCTATGAGAATAGGTACAAACCATGGTTCGCTCTCTGACCGTATTTTGAGTCGATATGGCGATACCCCAATAGGTATGGTAGAGTCTGCTCTTGAGTTTTTAAGGATTTGTGAGGAATATAATTATTTTAATATTGTTCTTTCTATGAAAGCTAGCAATACCCAAGTAATGGTTCAAGCTTATCGTTTGCTGGTTCAAAAACTTGAAGAAGAAAATTTAAAACCTTACCCACTTCATTTGGGAGTTACAGAAGCAGGAGAAGGAGAAGATGGAAGAATTAAATCAGCAGTAGGAATTGGGGCATTGTTAGAAGATGGTCTGGGTGATACTGTTAGAGTATCGCTTACAGAAGAACCAGAATATGAGGCTCCCGTTGCTAAAATGTTAATTGATAGATACATAAATAGAGGTCAACATAAGCCAATTCAAGAAATAACTACCTCATTAATAAATCCTTATCAATATTTTAGAAGAAATACCAATGAAGTGTTGAATATAGGTGCTATCAATGTACCTAGAGTTATAATGGATATTTCTGGCTTAGAATCGATTGACTATAACGATTTGAAGCAATTGGGACACTATTATTTACCCCTTACTGATAAATGGGGAATGACAGATTTAGGCACTGACTATATATACACAGGCTCTAGTCCTATTTCTTTTATGTTACCTAATGGCCTAAAAGAGATCGTAGATGATTCTGTTTGGCAAAGACTTGATCAAAAGCAACATGTATTTCCCCTTTTCACTCTTGATAGTTTTCAATCTAGTAATGAAAAACATCTTGATTTAAATTTTATAAGAGTAAATTACAAGGATTTTACACCTGCTTTTTATACTCTTTTGCTTGAACATACAAATATTGTTTTGATTCTCTATACTCAAAACCTTCACGCAATGCCAGCATTAAGAAGATTGACTCATTTCTTAATTGAAAAGGGCATTAAAACTCCTATAGTTTTAGAAAGAAGTTACCTGAATATGCCTGATGAACAATTGCAATTATTTGCTTCCACAGATTGTGGAAGTTTGTTAATAGATGGTTTGGGTGATGGTATATTTTTATCGACAAGAGAAAACTCTTTTACAGACAGGCAAGAAAAAGTAGCTCATCTAAAGACCTTAAATAATTTATCTTTTGGTATTCTTCAAGCTGCACGGACGAGAATGTCTAAAACAGAATATATCTCATGTCCATCTTGTGGAAGAACGTTGTTCGATTTGCAAGAAACTACAGCGATGATTCGCAAAAGAACCGACCACTTGAAAGGAATCAAAATAGGGATTATGGGATGCATAGTGAACGGACCTGGTGAAATGGCAGATGCAGATTATGGCTATGTGGGAGTTGGTAAAGACAAAATCGCTTTGTACAGAGGGCAGAATGTGGTGAAAAAAGCGGTAAGTTCTGACAAAGCCGTTGATGAATTAATAGAACTCATTAGGGAAGATGGCAAATGGATAGAAGCCACACAAGAAATAGATTATCAATAATTTGAATTTAATGTAATGAAATTAACTTTTAGACTTTTTTTAGTAGGAGTTGTTGCACTTGTTTTTAGTGCATGTGATAAAAATACAGAATACGTAGATGCAAAGGTGCTGATTAATGATTTTAGAACCAATCAGAAGAAAGCAGTTGAATTGTATTTAGATAAGGAAATTGTTGTTGCTGTCCCAATTCAAGTAATGCTACCAAATGGAAATGATGGCATTATGATTTCTTATAACGACTATATTGGGATAAATAATATTGAATTTTACATTCCAAAAATTCACATTGAATCTGCAAAGAAAATTAAAGTAAATACCGTTCAGTTAATTCAAGGGATTTGTTCAGAGGGCGGAGGTTCAAAAGATGTAATATTTAGAAATTGTAAAGTGATTCAATAGTGAGTTTGTTTTTTATTCGATCAATTTTTTGGCTTTCTGTTTCTATAAATTGTTGGATAAAATAAATTGCTTTAGGAGCTTTATATTTAGGACATTGAGATTTTATGGTCTGAAAAAGATTATTCGAGTTTTCTTCAGTCCAGATACTATCTTCAACAATTAAAATTAGTGATTCTCCTAAGATTTTATCTGGAATTGATGTGATTATAAATCTCGACTGAATTTTTTGGTGCTTGAAAATGCCTGAAATAATTTCTTCAATTTCTTCGATTTGAATTTTTATTCCTCCACTGTTTACAACATTGTCTTTTCTTCCTAATATTTTCAGATGTGTTCCATTGATTATTTCTCCTACATCACTAGTGTTTACCCATTCGTCCTTAGTTACTTTTCCTCTTATTTTGAAGCAGTTATTTTCGTTTAATTGAACTTCAATCTCAGGCAGAATATGATAAGTTTGCTCAGCTTGGGAAGTATTTAGTAATCTTAGGCCAATGTGTGATACGGTTTCAGTCATACCATAAGAGCTATAAATAGGTGTGAGTATATTTTGAATTTGCTCAACTAAGAATTCTGGTATAGGTGCACCGCCTAGTAATATTATTTTCAATAAATTGATTCTATTTTTTGAAAATTCGTTGCTTAGAATTTCTATTAATTGATTAGGGACAAAGGAAACAAAATCAATGACTACAGAAGGTGATATTTCTAGGAATGGATTTTTAGAAGGGTTTGTTACATACAAATTCATTCCTAGCTCTATTGCTCTAATTGCCATCATTTTTCCGGCAATAGTGTCTATGCTTAGGCAAAGTAAAATGTTCCAATTTTTTTCGAGATTGAGTGCTTTTTGTGTGAGTCTTACACTTGCTTGTGCTTGTGATCTATGTATATTTATAGTTTTGGGAGTTCCAGAAGAGCCAGAAGTAGAGACTTCAAAGAATTCGCAATGGTTTTTCCAATTTTTGCAAAATTGAGCTACTTTTTTTTCATATTCACCTAAAATTGATAAATCATCATGAATGATATCGAAATCTAATTTTGAAAAGTGAATAATCATTGGTTCAATTATTAAAAATTATTCTTCTTTTTTAGGCTTAAAATTCTCTTTTCTAGCTATACCTCCTACTTTCTTTTTATCTACTATTTCCACAAAACCAGCACTAAATATACCAGCCAGTACAGCCAAAAGCGATATTCCCACAAATCCCAATATTGTAGCCATTATTTTTCCTCCTATTGTTATAGGTACTATGTCTCCATAACCTATAGTCATTACGGTTGAAATAGCCCACCATAGAGATGAAAAAATATTAGTAAATTTTTGCGGCTGGGCATCGTGTTCAAAATAGTATGCTGCACAAGAACAAAACAATACAACTATTAATGTAGCAAAAAACAAAGCGGTAAGATATTCTAGCTTGTGTTTGATTACTTCTATCACTGTTTGAAGGTGATCAGAGTATCGATATAGTTTTAGTATTCTGAGCAATCTGAATAACCTTAGAACTTTAAAAAAAGATAGTTTAGAGCCAGTGAGTAAGGGTAAGTAAAATGGAATTATAGAAAGCAAATCTATAATTCCCATGAAAGAGAAAATGTACTTGAAGGGTTTTTTATTATAAATTGAATATAGGATTCTTATTATATATTCTAAAGTAAAAAAAATGACAGAGATATCTTCTATAATTAGGAAGATATCTCTGAATTTGCTGAGTTCTTCCATTGTTTCTAAACAAATTACTATGATGTTTAGAAGTATGAAGTAATGTAAAATTTGATTTAAGATTGGTAAAATCTTTTCCAAAATAAAAATCAGAGCAGTTTTACGCGGCTTTGTATTTTTTTGAATATTCATAGATAACAAATATAAAAAATCCCTCTGCATAGCCAAATTTAGAGGGACTAATTATTAAGTTCTATAAAAAATATTAAGGAAATTTAGGGTATTTAGAAAAATCAGGTGTACGTTTTTCTAAAAAAGCATTTTTCCCTTCTTTGGCTTCTTCGCTTAGGTAATAGAGCAGAGTGGCGTTTCCAGCCAATTCTTGTATGCCTGCTTGTCCATCTAAGTCTGCATTAAATGCACTTTTTAGCATTCTCAAAGCTATAGGGCTTTTCTCAAGGATTTTCTTACACCATAAAATTGTAGTGGCTTCTAGTAATTCGAGAGGTACTACTTTATTCACTAAGCCCATCTGCAAAGCATCTTGAGCATCGTATTGGTCGCATAAATACCAAATTTCTCTTGCTTTTTTCTGACCTACAATACTAGCCAAATAAGATGCTCCAAATCCGCCATCAAAGCTACCTACTTTGGGGCCAGTTTGACCAAATCTAGCATTTTCAGCTGCAATAGAAAGGTCGCATACTACATGAAGCACATGGCCGCCTCCTATTGCCCAACCTGCAACCATTGCTATTACAGGTTTTGGTATTGATCTAATCTGTTTTTGTAAATCCAATACGTTTAGCCTTGGTACTTGGTCTTCGCCGATGTACCCGCCATGCCCCCTTACACTCTGGTCGCCACCGCTACAAAATGCTTTTCCTCCTTCACCTGAAATAATAATTACGCCAATGTTGGTATTGTCTCTGCAATAGTTCATTGCATCTATCATTTCACTGATCGTTTTTGGGGTAAATGCATTATGAACTTGTGGTCTATTAATGCTTATTTTTGCAATCCCTTCGTGGTACAGAAATAATATTTCTTGATATTCTTTGATTATTTTCCAATCGACAGTAGTGTTCATTGTTATTTTTTACTTGTTAGATTTTTGAATTGGTAATATACTTCTCTATTAATAATGGTGGATGTTTCTATTTCTAATATTTTTGATTGTCCTTTCTCTGCAACAAATATTGGAAGGAATGTTTTCAGAAAATTATAGTTATCTGCAAAATAATATTCTAAATCGAATTCATGTGCAAGTGCAGCTGCTTTTAGGGTTTGTTTTGTTTCAAAAAATTCTTCAAGTTCCACTTGTTTGCTTGGCCCATCAATCATCCTAAATATTCCTCCTCCGTGGTTATTAAGCACTATTATTCTGAGGTTTGAGGGCATATAGTTGTTCCAAAACGCATTGCGATCATAGAAAAAAGCAATATCTCCAATGACTAGAAATACCAATTTATTGGTATTGAGTGCAGCACCATATGCTGTACTCATCACACCATCTATACCACTTGTTCCTCTATTACAATATACTTCAATGTTTTTTTCTGAGGGTAATGCAATCAAGTTGGCGTATCTGACGGGCATACTATTAGATAAATGAAGAATTGAATCGTTGGGAAGATGATCAATAATCTGTTTACAAACACTAAATTCATTAAACGCTAAATCTTGTTGAAAGAAAGAATGAATAGTCGTTCTATAGTCTGATTCTAGTTCTTTCCATAAATCGAAATAAGGAAAATGGGTAGGGTGATTGATGATTTTGTCTTCGTTGAGTTTATTAAAAAAGTAATTCGGATTTACAGGAATTATTCTTTTTAATGTTTGATAAGTATCAGCTACAGGACCCGTTTCCTGGATATGCCAATGCATAGATGGTTTTACTTTTCTAAGAAAAATTTTTAAATTTTTTGAAATTATTGATTTACCGAATGAAATTAATAAATCTGGTTCTAGAAGATTTTTAATGTATTCATCTTTTAAATGCAGTATGGAATCATGAAAACGAACTACTCCTTCTGCAAATTGTAAGTTACCAATTACATCAGAAATCACCACGACTTTATATTTTTCAATTGTAGTCTGTATCGTCTCGATAAATTCTTGGCTGTAATCTCCTTGACCAGCTATAATTAGCACTTTGTTGAATGAGTTAAATTCATCAAAGAGTCCATCCCAAATACTTAATGGAAGTTCATAATATTTATCAATTTTGTGGATGATTTTTACGTTTTTTTCAAAAGTAATAGGGGCATCTTGATAAAGGGGTTCTCTGAGCGGCACATTGATATGTACTGGTCCATAAGGTTTTTCTTGAGAGAGGTTGATGGCTTCAGAGATTGTTCTTTCGATAAACCAACGAGTATCTTCGTAGCCATCTTCCATGGGAAGTGTAAAGCTTTTTTTTACATGTTTCCCGAATATTTCATTCTGTTTTATCGTTTGTCCGTCTAATTGGTCAATCCATTCTGGAGGTCTATCTGCGGTAAGGACAAGCAAAGGAATTTGCTGATAATATGCTTCAGCAATAGCTGGGGCATAATTATAAGCAGCAGAGCCTGATGTGCAAACTAAGGCAGTTGTTTTTTTTGACTTTTGTGTTAGTCCTATTGCTATAAAAGCTGCAGAGCGTTCATCGCTTATGACTCTTGTCTTTATTAATGGATGCTGAGCAAATGCGAGGGTTAGCGGAGCGGATCTAGAACCAGGCGAAATAACTACATCCGTTACTTCTTTTTGTACACATATTTCCGCTATGTTATATATAGATTGCAATCTTTATGGATTTAATATAATTGTAAAATTAAGGAATTTGGTATTAAGCTATTCTTTTTTTGGCTTAATATTTAAAATTGATTGCTTGTTTCTCTTTCTTCTTAGCATCGTATTTGTAAAACCCTTGTTGGGTTTTTACTCCCAAATGATTAGCATCTACGAGTTTCACTAATAAAGGACAGGGTGCATATTTGGTATTGCCCAATTCTTTATATAAGATGTTCATAATATACAAGCACACATCTAAACCAATAAAATCAGCTAATTCTAAAGGTCCCATTGGGTGAGACATGCCAAGTTTCATAATTTGATCTATGGCTTCCACATCACCTACTCCTTCATTTAGTGTATGAATTGCTTCATTAATCATTGGCATCAAAATTCTGTTAGCTACAAAACCTGGATAATCATTCACTACAATAGGGGTTTTATTGATTGATTTTGTGATGGATATAATATTGTCTGTGGTAGATTTGCTCGTCTTCATACCATTGATTATTTCTACCAATGGCATAATAGGAACAGGATTCATAAAGTGCATACCAATAAATCTTTCAGGCTTACTTACCTTGTTAGCAAGCTTTGTAATAGATATAGAAGAAGTATTAGAGGCGATAATGGCATCAGGCAAACAAAATTGATTCACTTCTTTTAAAAGTTTTTCTTTTTCTGAAAAATCTTCAACGATTACCTCAATAATTAATTCTGATTCTTTTAGTGAATTTTCAAGATGATTGCAAAGTTTGATTCTTGATATGGCATCATTAGCCATCGAATTATTTATGAGCTGTTTTTTTTCTAACTTCTCTAAACTGTTTTGGATTTTTTCAATGGCTAAATCAAGATTGTTGAGAGAAAGGTCATATAAAGATACTTTGTAACCGTTCAATGCAAAAATTTGAGCTATACCGCTACCCATCGTTCCGCTCCCTATTACAGTAATTTTTCTGATTATCTTATTCATTATATGGGTTTATTGTTTTTGATTTTGTGAATACTATCACCATTCTATTTTTATTATTAAATATTAATTATCCATTATTTGTTTTTTTATAAAAAGTCTCTTTATATTTACTCTAAATAATGAATCTAAATTTCTTAACAAAAGCTTAATACTTTTTTTCGTAAGGAATGTTTAGGTTTGTGAAATTTTAAACTTAAAAAAAATCAAATTCAATTAAACTTTTTATTCAATTTTATCCTAAAAAATCATGGCAAATAAAGTTTCATCATCAAGTAAATTAAGTTCTGTTTTTGCTGCAATAGTGATTCCAGCCACAATAGTTGTAGCTGTATTGTTATTTTTCTTTGTCCTTGGTTCACCCAGTAATTTTGAAGGTGGTGATGTAGAGAAAGGTCATCCATTAAATACATTAGGAACAGTTTATAAAGGTGGTATGATTGTACCAATATTGATGTCATTTTTTATGATGGTACTTATTTTTTCTATTGAAAGATTTATTACCATCAAAAAAGCTTATGGTAAAGGCTCTTTGGACAAATTTGTTATAAAAATTAAATCATTATTAGAAGCAAAAGATTTAGATGCTGCTTTCAATGAATGCGATAAACAAAAAGGTGCAGTTGGTAACGTGGTATATTCGGTATTATCTAAATATGAGCACCTAGTTACTGAGCCAGGTATGAATAAAGACCAAAAAGTTGTAGCACTTCAAAAAGAATTAGAAGAAGCTACTTCATTAGAGCTACCAATGTTAGAAAAAAATCTTACCATTATTGCTACACTCGCTTCAATTGCTACCCTAGTAGGTCTTATAGGTACTGTATTGGGTATGATTAAGTCATTCTCTGGTATGGCAGCAGATGGAGGAGGAGATTCAGCGGTAATCGCACTTGGTATTTCTGAGGCATTGATTAATACAGCCCTAGGTATTACTACTTCTACATTATCTATTATCGCTTACAACTATTTTACTAGTGAAATAGATACTTTAACATACAGTATTGATGAGTCAGGATATTCAATCACTCAGAATTTTTCTGCTACTCAATCTTAATATAAGATATTTTAAGAATTTCAATTTTTATAAAATATTAAGAATTAAAAATTATGGCTAAAATCAAAATGGCTAGAAAAAGTTCGTCTTTAGATATGACGGCTATGGTGGATGTAGCCTTCTTACTATTGACTTTCTTTATGTTGGCTTCACAATTCAAACCCAAAGATGTGGTTTCGCCAATAATTCCAGCTTCTGTTTCTCAATTTAAAATTCCAGAAAAAGACATCATGATTATTGCTTTAAGAAATGACGGAGCAGTTTTTTTTGGAATAGATGGCAGACCTAATCGTCAGAAAATGCTTGAAAATATAGCTAAGAAATATAATATGACTTTTACGCCAAATGAAATTGTTGAATTCAATAAAATGGAAAATTTTGGTGTACCTATTGCTCAGTTAAAGTCTCTTCTGAAAATGACAGCTGAAGGAAAATCTCCAGTTCAAAATGGTATTCCTACAGATTCTACCAATAATCAATTAGGTGATTGGATATATGCTGCAAGACTTGCAAATCCTAAAATTAGAATTGCAATAAAAGGCGATAAACAAGCAGGTTATTCTTCTGCAAAAGAAGTAGTAGCGACTTTGCAACAGCAAAACATTAATAGGTTCAACATGATAACTTCTCTTCGTGAGATACCTAAAATCACTAATTAATAGAATAATAAAATTTACCATTAATAAAAATTATATAAAATGGCAGAAGTAAACACCGGTGGTGGTGATAAGGGAGGTAAAAAAAGAAGTAAGAAAACATCTACCAAAATAGACATGACAGCTATGGTGGATTTAGGATTTCTTCTTATTACATTCTTTATGCTTACCACTACATTGAGCAAACCAAAGGCAATGGAGCTAGTAATGCCTGATAAAGAAATAGATGAAACAGTAAAACAACCAGAGGTAAAATGTTCTCATGCAATCACTATTGTTTTAGGGAAAAGTAACAAAGTATATTGGTATGAGTGCCCTGACGATGCCGAGAATGGAATTCCTCAATTAAATGAAACAGATTTTGGAGATAACGGTATAAGAAAAGTATTGGTTCAGAAAGGAAAACAAATTGGTTCAGATAAATTTGTAGCAGTTATAAAACCTTTAGATTCATCAAAATATGTTGATATGGTAAGCATTTTAGATGAAATGAAAATTACTGATACAAAAAGGTATGCAATTGTAGACCTTACTGATGATGAAAAAAAATTAACTGAGGGCTTATAATTACTTTAATCTAAGAAACTATGGTACACAGGTCAGAATCAGAATTAATACTTGACGAGATTGTATTTGATGGAAGAAACCAAGAATATGGTGCTTTTGAATTAAGAAAATTTTATAATATTCATCTAATTAGGTCCGTTTTGGCTGGACTTTTTATTTTCTCTTTAGCATTATTTTCCCCACAAATTATCGAATTGTTTACTTCAAAAGAAGCAGAAAATGAAAATATAGTAATCACAGAAGTTACTTTGGAGCAACCACCCCCATTGAATGAAAACGAACCACCACCACCACCTCCACCCCCAGTAGAGGCTCCAAAAATAGCTACTACTAAATTTCTTCCTCCTGTTATCAAAAAAGACGAAGATGTGTTAGAAGAAGAAGCTCCTCCTGTTGTAGAGGAAATCAAAGGGAATACGGCTGCGGTTACCCAAGAAGGTATAGTAAGCGATGAAGTACCTGTAGAAGCACCAAATACAGAAGTAGGAGAGAAAACAGAAGAAGCTGTTCTTTGGGTAGCAGAAAAACAAACCTTCAAAGGTGGTGATATTATGAAATTTCTAGGAAAAGAAATTAGATACCCTGCACAAGCTCAAAATAACAACGTAGCAGGAAGGGTAATTGTAGAGTTTATAATTGAAAAAGATGGCTCTGTTTCTAACGTAAAAGCAGTAAGAGGGATAGGCTCTGGCTGTGATGAAGAAGCAGAAAGAGTAATTAAATTAACTAATGGGCTATGGAATCCTGGAAAAAATAATGGTCACCCCGTAAGACTAAAAATGATGCAACCAATATTCTTTAAACTACCTGAAGAATAGGTTTTATAAATTAGCAAAAGAAAGAGAAGTAAAGAGTTCGGCTTTTTACTTCTCTTTTTGTTTAGCTAAAAAAATATAAATTGTAATTCAATTTTTGTTTTTAAGTGTTCTAATATTAAATATTTTTATGCAGAAAATTGCTGTTTTAAGTTATATCCAATTTTTTGTTGGAGTTTTTTTTGCTGGAATCGGTTTGTTTTATGTAATTTTTCCTGAAAGTCTAGATATATTGTCACCAATGATTACTAGAATTATCGGTTTAATGTTCTTTTTGAGAGGAATTTTTAGAATATTCATGATTTATAAATCAGAATTTAAGAAAAATGTTTAAGTACAAAAATTACATTTCGTGTAACTGTTTTATCTTTTTATTTTTTACTTTCTTTTCTTGCAAACAAAGCAAAGACAGTTTAAACACTCAAAATCGATCCACAGTATTTTATGCGGATGAAATGTGTAAACCCATTTTAGAGGCTGAGCGATTTATATTTGAGGCTAAACATCCAGACGTAAAATTAGAGATAAGATATGGCAGTGAGCACTTTGTATTGAACCACCTTAATTTTGATTCTTCAAGGCTCTACTGCATGATTAGGTCATTAGATAGTATAGAGGTAAAGCGAGTTTTTAAGAAAACCTATACTACTAAATCTATTAAAATTGCAGATGATGCTATAGCCTGTGTAGTAAGTAGAAAGTCTAAATCAAACACCATACACTTGGACTCTTTGAATCAAATTATTTCCAATACTAATACCAAACAGGCAAGGGTATTAGTGGTGATGCAAGCTCATATAGGTATTTTTGCTTATCTGAAGCAAAAATATAAGAGTGATGCCATTCAAAAAAATATTTTTTCTGTACCTGATAGTTTATCATTGATGAATTATCTCGCTAATAACCAAAATGCAATTGGTTTAGTACCTATAAATTGGATAGGTCAAAATATTAATAAAGATATTCAACATGATTTGAAAATAATATCTATTACATTGTCTTCTGGTTTGGAAACCATGCCTGATCAACTTCATCTTTCTGAAGGCAAGTACCCTTTGGCAAAAGGAATATATTGCAACCTTATTGGAAGCATGAGCGACGATGCTTCTAATTTTGTCAATTTTTGTAGAAACGAGGTGGGGCAAATGATTGTTTTGAATAGTGGTCAGCAACCTGTAATTATGCCTTCTAGAGAGTTTTATACAAAAGAGTAATTACTTAATTAAAAAATTATTATTTTTTTAACATTTTTATGTATTTATAAAAAATGGAATGATTTTTATTTATTATTTTGCTATCTCGTTTTGAGAATAATCATAAAACCAATAATTCTTATGAAAAAAATAATTTTTAGTCTTTTGGTCATCTTTAGTGTTTCTTCTTTGGCAATAAGTCAAAATTTAGAGCAAGGTATTAAGCACCTAGATTTAGAGCAATATGAAAGAGCAAAAGCAATTTTTAAAAATTTAATCAAATCTGAATCAAAAAAAGGGAAGCCCAATTTTTATATGGGAGAAGTTTACCTTGCTACAGACCAGCCAGATTCTGCTAAGTATTTTTTTATGGAAGGAATTAAATCAGAAGAGACAGAAGCATTGAACTATGTAGGTATGGGGCAATTGACCTTTGAAAAAAACCCTACAGAAGGAAAAAGGAATTTTGATAAAGCACTCGAACTTTGTAAATCTAAAGATGCTAAAGTATTGGGTTATATAGCTCAATATTATACTACCGGCAAAAATAAAGATTGGAATCAAGCCAATCTTTTGCTAGAAAAAGCAATCAAAGTAGATGCAAAAAATCCAGAACCGCTATTACTGTTAGGTGATTTATATTTAGAAAAAGGAGATGCTGGTGCGGCTGTTCAGAAATATGATCAGGCAATGAAGTTAAAAGCTAACCTTCCCGAGGCATATGTCAGAAAAGGCAAAATATATGTTAGGGCAAAAAATTATACTCTTGGTTTGAGTAATTATGAAGATGGCTTAAAAATAGACCCTAATTACCCTCCTTTGTATCGTGAAATGGGAGAGTTGTATAATAAATTCGGGAAATATGCAAAAGCCATTGAGTCGTATAAGAAATACATTTCTATGACCGATAAAAGTTATGATACCGATTTTAGATATGGTCAGTTCTTATATCAAGCCAAAGACTATAAATCTGCTGTAGAAGTTTTATCGGCCTTGAAAGACAAAGAAAATAGCTTTTACCTTTACAGAATGTTGGCTTATGCTTATTATGAGACCGGAGATTATGATAAAGGAGCAGAATATATTTCTAAATTTTGGAATAAGGTACCAGAGCAGAAAGTAATTGCTAAAGATTATGAGTACCAAGGTAAGTTATACTCTAAGAAAGGTCAAGATTCTTTGGGTATTCAGAACCTTACCAAAGCGATAGAGCTGGATTCTTCCAAAAAAGAGCTTTATTCAGATATAGCAAATGTCTATATGTCTAAAAAAAGATATAAAGATGCAGCAATAACATATAGTAAGTATTGTGCTAATGGGAATTGCAAAGCTCAAGACTATTTGAATCAGGGCAAGGCTTATTACCAAGATCGTCAGTTTGGTAATGCCGATTCATCTTTCAAAAAATTAACCGAAATGTCCCCAACTTGGGCTAATGGTTATTTGTGGAGAGCAAAAGTAAATCATATACAAGATCCTGAAATAAAAATAGGTTCGGCATTGCCACATTATGAGAAGTTTATAGAGCTTTCAAAAGCTGATCAAGAAAAATATAAAACAGATTTATTGGAAGCATACAAATATATAGGTGCTTATCAAATGCAAGTAAAGAAAAATAAAGTAGCCGCAGATGCAGCTTGGTTGAAAGTCAAAGAGTTGAACCCAAATTTCAAGGAAGTAGACGAGTATTTAAAAGCAAAGTATTAAAAGCTAGAAGAATATTTTTAATACCCTATCAAAACATGATAGGGTATTTTTGTTATATAAAAGTTAAAAAAATTTAATAATATGAAAAATCTATACTTGATTTCATTAGCTCTTCTAATATTTATTGCACCTTCTTTGTCTCAAGAACGATATTCAGATAAAATCTTTGATAAAGTAATTATAGATAGCGTAGTATATGCTAAAGGGAAATTATTTGATGGGAAAATTCAGGAACTTAAACTAGATATTTATCAACCTGAAGGAGACTTACAAGGTAAGCGGCCTTTGATTATCATGGCTCATGGTGGAGCCTTCTTGACCAATAATTCAAAGAGAGATTCAGAAATTGTGGATTGGTGTACCACTTTTGCTCAAAAAGGATATGTATGTGTAGCACTTCAATATAGAGTTGGTATTTTGTTTGATTTGACTAAGCTACAGTCTGAGTTTGCCAATGCTACTTGGAGGGCAACTTTGGATTTTAGAGAAGCAATTAAATATTTGAAACACAGAGCTAATGATTTTAGAGTTGATACCAATCAGTTTTATGGAATTGGAATCTCTGCAGGTGCGATAGCCTTGTTTCACGCTCAAATGTTGGATTTGCCTTCAGAACTCAATTCTGCAAATCCTCCAATTGATACTCTTGGTAAAAGCTTAGAATTTAATACGAATATTTTCAATTATTCTCCAAAAATTAAAGCTTTTGTTAATATATGTGGAGCGATTGGGGAGGTAAATTGGATGAAAAACAATTTAGACTATTCATTATTGAATATACATGGAGACAAAGACCCTACTATACCATATAAGACAGATGTATTTAAGGCAGGGCCATTTCCTATTGCAAAAATTTCTGGAAGTTTCTCTATAGACTCTATGGCCAATATACTTGGAATGAGTTCTGAGTTATATACATTCAAAGGTGCAGAACATGTACCTTTCTCGCCAAGGAATACCGATAAAGTAAGAAGCAAAGCCTATATGGATACCACTGTGCTTTTAATGAAAGATTTTTTATTTAAGTCGGTTAAAAAGAATAGTGTAGGTGTTGATTTGTCGGTAGTGTTTTCTTCCCTAAAAATATACCCCAATCCTGCAAAAGATGTTTTGCAGCTCAATTTTGAACAAGCAATGGAGGGAAATCTGAAAATTACAGATTGTATGAACAAAACAATTTTGACCAAATATTTAAATCAAGAGAGGAATTGTTTATTAGATGTTTCAAATTTTAATTCAGGCTTGTATATAATTCATTTTGATATTAATGGGCGATATTTTAGTAGAAAAATTATAATTGAGTAAGCATTGAATATTGAGAAAGGTCTTTTTACACAGTGATGCTTATCATCTAATACAGTTTTGATTTATTTAGTTTTGTAAAAAACAAATCGAGCTTGATGGATTCGCATCTTATAAAAAAATATAATGTAACAATTCCAAGATATACCAGCTATCCTACTTTACCATTTTGGGAAGATAGCATTGAGGTAAACAATTGGAAAAGTGTATTTATAAAAAAGTTTGAATATAATAATGATCAGCAAGGAATTAGCCTTTATATTCATCTTCCTT
>REBA01000017.1 GCA_004294225.1 Cytophagales bacterium
TTGATTGGATTGTTTCCGCCAAAGGCGACGGCGTTTTTGTAAAAACTTTTAAAGAAGAGAAAGAACAAAACGTAGTATTGGCTTTAGATGTAAGTGCCTCTTTAGAAATAGGAAAAGGGAATAATAAAAAAATAGATATCGCTAAAGAAATTTGTGGAGTACTGGCTATTTCAGCTGCCAAAGAAGGTGGAGATATTGGCTTAATGTGTTTTAGTAGCCAAAAAGAACTGTACCTAAAACCCAACAAAGGGCAAAAATACGCTTACCAATTAATCAAAAAGCTTTTTGAGCTAAAACCAACCACTTTAAAAACAAATATTAATTTAGGGATAAAACACCTCATAAACACACTAAAAAAGCAAAGTGTAGTGATACTGGTATCTGATTTCATAGATACTGATTATGAAAGAAACCTTATTGCTTTAGCCCAAAAACATGACCTAGTAGTGATTCATCTGTCTGAAGCCCGAGAATCTTTATTCCCCAAGCTTGGAATAATTCCTCTCTTCGATAAAGAAACAAAAAAAACAATTTGGGTCAATTCATTTTCAAAAAAGTTCAGGTTAAACATGAACCAAGAACTTACTCAAAGAAAAAAACAATTAGAATCGTTGTGTACCCAATACAAAGCCAATTATCTATGGATAGACACACAAGAAGATTATATATTGAAACTGGTAAAACTTTTTAGAATTAGAAATTATTCGAAATGAAAATATTTCTTAAACTATTTTTTACTTTATACTTTCTAATTGCCTTAGTGAGCATCCATCTTTTTGCTCAGCATCAAAAGGTTTCTAGCACCTTTCAAAAAGATACTATCTTCATAGGCGAAGAAGTAAAATACACCCTCTCCTACTTCCATCCCTCCAATTATCAAGTCATCTTTCCAGACTCTAACTATAATTATTATCCGTTCGAAATTATACGAAAAAGAACTTTCAATTCAAGTTCTACCAATGATTGGACACTAGATAGTGTAGTCTATTATCTAAGAACATTTTCTATAGATAGTAATCAATCTCTATCCTTACCTATCATCCTCCTCAATCAGAATGGAGATACTACCATCATCAAAAGTAATATCTCAAGTGTGGTGCTAAAGAGAGCATTCAAGCCTAGCCAATCCTCTCCACAATTGTTGCCTGATACTGCTATTATTGATTTGCCTGCTAAGTTCAATTACCCTTATTTTTTAATTTTCGGCTTAGGGAATTTTGTATTGATTTTCTTTTTGCTTTACCTATTTCGCAAATCAATTATCAAACGTTATAAATTATTTGTTCTCAGAAAAAATCATATCAACTTTACCAAAAATTTTGAAAAGCTAGAAAAAAATATTCTACTCAATAAAGACCTTATAGAATTAGAAGTATTAGTAGCAGAGTGGAAGAAATATTTATCAAAATTAGAAGAAAGCCCTATCAACACCTATACTACTACCGAAATTATCTCTTCTTTTAGAAACCAAGAACTCGGAAACACCCTTCAATACCTAGACAAATGTATCTATGGTAATACTACCGATATCAACTTTCAGCAACCAATATTGGTCTTGAAAAGATTCTCTGTACAACAATTCCAAAAGAAACGCAAGGAGGCAAGGGCAAATGGATAAAATCACTCTACCAGAATGGTTAGATCTTCATTGGTTCAAATTGGAAACCTTCCAAAATTTTCATTGGGAGAATAAACTATTCTTATTCATAATACCGCTACTAATTATTCTGCCATTCTTTAGATGGCTTATTCATATCAATTACCGACAAAAACTAGAAATAGGAACTCCCCTTCCCCGAAGCACCTCTAATTATTATACCTCACTTTTTAGATATGTACCCACTCTTGTTTTTTTAATATTTCAACTATTTATTTTCATTGCTCTTGCTAGGCCTCAAGCCATTAATTCCAATTCTGAAAGAAGAAATCATGGAAACGACATCGTATTTGTGATAGATATTTCTGAATCTATGCTTCTTGAAGATTTCAAACCCAACCGATTAGAAGTAGCAAAAAATATTGTTACAGATTTTATAAAAAAAAGGAATAATGACAAAATAGGAATAGTGGTTTTTTCTAGCAATGCATATACCCAAATACCGCTGACAAACGATTATGAAATGATTCAAGAAAGCATCAATAATTTACAAATAAATCAATTGAATAGCGGAGCTTCTGCCATAGGAAATGCAATAGGTGTAGCAATTAATCGACTCAAAGCATCCAGCTCAGAGAGCAAAATAATGATATTGCTCTCTGATGGAGAAAATACCTCAGGCAACCTCTCTCCAGAAAGTGCGGCTTTGCTAGCAAAACAATATAAAATCAATATCCACACCATTGGAATCGGTAAAAATGGTGATGCGCCATTAGGGAAAGACGAAAGTGGAAATACGATTTGGGTAAGCTCTACTTTGAACGAAAAAACGCTAGGTTCAATCGCTAAAATAACCAAGGGAATGTATCAAAAAGCCTCAAATACTGAAGGCCTGAAGCAATGTTTTGACCTTATAAATCAGAAAGCGAAAAAATCAACTACGACCATTAATACCTCAGAAGCACAAGATTTTTATACCATCTACCTCTACTGGGCTTTGGTTTTTTTTATTCTATGGATTGGTCTGAAAAGTAGCTTTATGAATAACTTTATAGAAGATTAATCAATCAATTTACTGTCCTCTAATTCCTACTGCCAAATATAGCACTTCCTATTCTTACCATTGTGCTTCCTTCTTGGCAAGCCAATAGGTAATCATTGCTCATTCCCATAGAAAGTTCTTTCATTTCAATATTAGAAAGTAGATATTCATTTTTTAGGAATACAAAAATACTTTTTAAAACTTTGAACTCTGAACTTATCTGATCTTGATTTGTGGTATTAGTAGCCATACCCATCAAACCAACTATTCTAATATGTTGCAAAGACTTGAAGGTAGCAGAAGCAATCAAGTCCTGAATTTCTTGAGCCGAAAACCCAAATTTTGTTTCTTCTTGTGCAATATGTACTTGAAGCAAACAATCAATAACTCTATCATTCTTTAAGGCTTCTTTATTGATTTCTTTAAGCAACTTTTCGCTGTCCACAGCATGAATCAAATGCACAAAAGAGGCAATGTACTTGACTTTATTCGATTGCAAATGCCCAATCATATGCCATCTGATATTTTTGGGCAGTGCCTCATATTTCTGAACCATTTCTTGCACCTTATTTTCTCCAAAATCTACTTGCCCAGCTTCCAGAGCTGATTCTATACTAGCTGTTGGATAGGTTTTACTAACCGCAATCAACTTAGCATTATATACTTTTAACTCGTCTTTTAAGGTATTTAATTTTTGTAGAATAAGGTTCATATTTTAAATATTGATTTACAGTTGCTTTCAATTCTATTAATAAAAATTGGCATTTTTTCTAAAAATTATTTTGCGTAATATGACAGAATACAAATATATTGAATAATGTTTTTTAAATAATCCAATTAAATATATGAACTTATTAGGCTCTCTTCTTAACCGTGGAATCAAAATAAGAAAAATAATAGAGTTGGACACCTTAAGTCCATTTGAACTTCAAAGAAAAGAACTCAAAAAATTAATTCGAAAATCTAGACTTACCTCGTTTGGTTTTGCACATTCTTTTTCTGAAATATTTTTACAATTCAGGTCTTCGGATAAAGAAAAATTCTATCAATACTACTGCCGAAGAGTGCCTGTTTTTAATTATAATAAAATATACGCCGAATGGTGGCACCGATGCAAAGAAGGAGAATCAGATGTAACATGGCCTGGGAGAGTGAAATATTTTGCGTTAAGCTCTGGCACTTCTGAATCTTCTAGTAAGTATATCCCTATTACCAAAGATATGGTAAAGTCAAACAAAAGAGCCAGCATCAGACAAATTTTCTCTTTAGCAAAATACAACCTTCCTGATGAAATATTTGAGAAAGGGATACTAATGTTAGGGGGAAGCACAGACTTAAAAAAAGAGAAAAATTTCTACGAAGGCGACCTAAGTGGTATTCAAGCGAGCAAAATTCCTTTCTGGTTTCAAATGTTTTATAAACCAGGTAGAAAAATTGCTAAAAATAGAGATTGGAATAAAAAACTTGAAGAAATTACGCTCAAAGCCAAAGATTGGGATATAGGCTTTGTATGTGGAGTACCTGCATGGATACAATTATTAATGGAAAAAATAATCGACCATTATCAAGTAAAAACCATTCATGATATTTGGCCAAACCTTACCATATTCGTTCATGGTGGTGTATCCTTTGCCCCCTACAAAAAAGGATTTGAAAAGCTATTGTCCAAACCACTAATTTATATTGAGACCTACTTGGCATCTGAAGGGTTTATTGCTATGCAAAATCAACCCGATAGTCATACAATGCAATTGATATTGAACAATGGTATTTTTTATGAATTCGTTCCTTTCAATGATGAAAATTTTGATAATAACGGAGATATGGTGCCCAACCCACAAACCCTTATGATTCATCAAGTCGAAGAAGGAAAAGAATATGCACTACTGCTTTCTACCAATGCTGGAACTTGGAGGTATCTCATAGGTGATGTCATAAGATTTACTTCGTTAAATAATTGTGAACTAATTATCTCAGGAAGGACTAAGCATTTCCTTAGCCTTGTAGGCGAACACCTCTCTGTGGAAAATATGAATGCAGCTATTTTCGCCACAGCAGAAGAATTAAATATTTCTGTAAAAGAATACACAGTAAGTGGAATTCATCACAAAAATATGTTTGCTCATAGCTGGTACATTGGCTCTGACGACACAGTGAGTTCCGAGCTTTTTAGAGATAAGCTAGACCATCATCTTCAACTCATCAATGATGATTATAAAACTGAGCGAATCGCTGCTTTAAAAGATGTTTTTGTAAAAATAGTACCTACTGATGCTTTTTATAGCTATTTGAAATATCTTGGCAGAGAAGGAGGACAAACCAAATTTCCAAGGGTAATGAAAAAAAATGCCTTCGATGAATGGGAGAAATTCATCAAAGAAAAAACAACTTTATAATAACAATGAAATATGCATTTTTTGATGGTGTAGGTTTTGGTTTTACACTCTCCCTCATGATAGGTCCAGTATTTTTTGGATTAATGTACCTAAGTATAGTCAATGGTTTTAAATCAGGACTGATATATTCTATAGGAGTATTATTTAGTGATTTAGTACTTATTTCCATAGCTATTTCTTTAGCCTCAGTGATTACACAAAATGCTCAAATCAATTATTTAATTATACTAATTGGTGCGATAACAATGTGTATCATGGGTATCTACTATATTTTTTTCTCAAAACCATTTTCCCCACAGTTAGAAAAAACAAACTATCACAAACACATAAAGCCAAGAAAAGCATTCATAAAAGGTTTTATGATGAACACTATTACTCCTACAGTGCTAATTTTTTGGGTGGGAACTTCTAGTTTTGTATCTATTCAATATGCTTCTAGAATCAACTCAATATTGTTTTTCTTTGTAGGCTGTTTACTTACGCTTTTCACTACCGATATCATCAAGACTTATCTAGCACATAAGATTAGAACCTTCTTGAAACCACAATACTTATCAAAAATTCAAGTATTGTTAGGAATCATCATTTTAGGATTCGGTTGTTTTGCTCTATTAAAGCTTTACTATAAACCTTGATCTACTATTTTACAAAACAACTTTTCCACCCACTTTGTAACCTTAGTAGAACTGCCATCATAAAAATTAATCATCATCGAAAATAACAACTGTTGATTTTGACTATTAATTGTACCTGTGTAGCAAGTAATTTTTGATAATGTACCAGTTTTTGCAGCTACTTTGCCTTCTGCAATTGTACCCTTGCAGAATTTATATAAAGTTCCAGATTGTCCCGCTTTAGGAATAGATTTTTCAAAATCGCTATACCAAGTTTGTTTTTGGGCATAACTCATAAGTGCTGTAAACTGAGAAGCTGTTATATGGTTATAATTTGATAAGCCACTTCCATCTACTATATGCATTCCATTAACTGATATTCCTTTGTTTTTCCAATACCGCTTAATGCCCATACCTATAGAATCATTGTCAAGACCATACTTCATTTTCCTTCCAATGGCTTGATAGATGCCCTCTGCAAATAAATTAATACTTTGGCTATTCGTTTTCTGAACAATATCTATCAATCTTTCTGAGGAATGCTTATAAAGCAATTCCAAGGAAAGACTATCTCTGTTTTCTTCTGAAAACACTACAGTATCCTTACCTACAATCGTTATATTATTCTTAATAAGATATTGATGAAGATCGTTTACCAACTGTTGAGCAGGATTAGGGTGAGCCCCCTTTACTACAACAAATTCTTTATTGGTCATTTGACCAACCCTTCCTTTCATTAATATTGTATTGCTGAAAGGCACAGTATAAAAAACAGAATTATCCCCTGTTTGTGGTTTACCATTTCTTACTTGGTTAATCAAGTCTATTCCATTAAGTACTGGCGATGTATGATTAATAGTAGAAATTTTAGTCATATCGCTTCCAGGCTTGAATGCAATTTTTATCATATTATCTAAATAATTCAATGAATAACATGGAGCTCCATAGTAATTCCCAATATCACCCCATACCCAAGTATCTGGAATGGGCTGCATGTCAGAAATAGGAAGCAATGCTATAATACCTCCTTGTATTTTAGTGATTCCTTTGCTATTCAAAGCCTTTAATAACCTTAAAAAAAACTGATTATCTTCAAATTTTTCGCTACCCAAACTAGGGTCTCCTCCGCCTTTAATAAAAATATTGCCATTTAATATTCCTGCTTCGTTCAACTTGCCATCTGTATAAATAGTTGTTGTAAACCTAAAATCAGCACCCATTAGGTCAATTGCTGTTATGGTAGTCAACAACTTCAAGTTAGATGCAGGAATCATCGACTGTTGAGCATTAATATTTACCAAAACCTTTCCTGAATTACTTTCTTTTAGATGTAAAGAAAAGTTAGAAGTAGATAAAGAAGAATCTTGAGATACATCATTAATAATCATTTTCTGAAAAGCCATCCATTTAGTGCCCAAATCTTGAGAAAAAAAAAAAAAAACAGAAAAGAATAACCCGAAAAATAAAAATATTAACTTCTTTCTCATGATCAATGGATATTATGCCAGACTAAAATTAGTAATTTTGAGAACGAACAAAAGATATATTATGAATACTGCAGAAGAAAATTCGCAATTAAATGATTTCAGAAAGAAGTTTTGGGATGCTTTTCATCGCCCCAATTTACAATCCGACGAATTTAAAACAATTTGGGAAAATTCTGAGACAATAAATAACTGGTTAGCTGGACCTCTATTTTCTATTTATGAACAAGGTAATTTTGATTATGTGTTGGAGGATGATAATAGATTTGCAAATATCAATACCTCAAAAGATTTTGAAGCTTGGGCTCTAGAAATAACAGAGCAATACCGTTCAAATATATTATCCTTTTTACCAGAAAAAGAAATTCATAAATCAGACCAAGCTATTTTGCTGTTTCAAACAGATACCAAAATAGAATTAATTCGATTAGCAGTATTCATCGAACAACAACATCTTAAAAAAGTAAATAATAGAACATAATATTACTTCAATAATACATTTAATCATTTTTCAGTACATCAGTTTTCTATACAAGTATTTTATATTTTTAAAAACATAATTATTAATTAATTAATCTGTTTATATCTTTCAAAAAAATCAACTATAAAAATAAGAAAAGTAAATAATCTCTAAGTTCAGCTTGTATCTTATTGAGAAAAATATCCATTATTTCATTTCTAGATATTTCTTACGCTATATATAATCTCTAATAAAACCATATACTCCACCTAGCGTTTATCTGTTTACTTTAAAAAATAAGCTATGGTAGAATATTCTCCTAATTTGGTAATGCTGGTTGATGATAGTGATACTGATAATTTTATCAATAAAAGAGTTCTAGAATTATCTAAATTCACTAACCAAATTTTAATTAAAAATTCTGGTAGGAATGCTTTAGAATATTTAAATGACAATGAAAATAATCCAGAGAAACTGCCCGATATTATTTTTCTAGATATCAACATGCCTATCGTAGATGGCTTTGTGTTTCTCTATGAATTTGAAGATTTTTCAGAAAAAATAAAGAGCCATTGTAAAATCATTATTCTTTCAAGTTCAAACTCTAAAAAAGACATAGATAGAATCATAGACAATAAATATGTAGTAGAATTTCTTACCAAGCCATTATCGCTCGATACAGTAGCTAACCTAAAAAAAAGTAATCTAGTAAAAGAGAAAAATCTAAAACCACTTGGCGGGAAATAATTTTTTTAATTTAAAACTGCTCTTTATAATTCTTTTTTTATAAAATTGTGATTAAATAATTTCACAATTCAATTGAATGGATGCAAAATATTCAATCAAAGACCTAGAACGTTTTTCTGGAATCAAAGCCCACACCATAAGAATATGGGAACAAAGATATAAAATTCTTAAGCCCACGAGAACCAACAATAATATTAGATTTTATAGTAATGATGATTTAAAACTCATTTTAAATCTTAGCGTTCTCAATACCAATGGATATAAAATATCTCAACTTGCTAATCTTTCTGAAGAAGAAATCAACGATACGGTAAAAAAAGTAGTTGCAAAAAAATTTGCCCAACAAGAGCAACTGAATGCACTTACAATTTCAATGATTGACCTAGACGAAGAAAGGTTTAATGAAATCATTGAAAACAATATCGCTCATAGTGGATTCAAAGATACCATTGAAAATACTATTTTCCCTTTTTTAAGACAAACTGGTTTTATGTGGCAAACAGGGACAATATTCCCTGCACAAGAGCATTTTTTATCTAACCTTATTCGTCAAAAATTAATTAGCAAAATTGCTAGTTATAATTTTCGGACCAGCGAAAAATCGAAAAAATTCCTTCTCTTTCTACCCGAAAAAGAACTCCACGAAATTAGTCTACTCTACTTTCAATATTTAGTATTATCTAATGGCCATCAATGTATTTATCTAGGGCAGTCTGTTCCTTTTGAAGACTTGCTAAAAGTACTTCAGATAAAAAAACCTTATGGGATAATTACGATTTTTACACAACCATTTGAAGATAATTTATTGCAAGATTATATAGACTCACTTGCTAAAGAATGTAAAGATTATAGAATTATTGTCTCAGGCTTTCAAATATTTACTCAAAGCAAACTGATACTTAGCCCCAATATTGAAGCGATAAAAAACAGTCAAGATTTGGAGAATTTACTTACACAAATATCCTAAGCAGCTTCAATCATTTGTATCAATCTCCTTTTGGCAATAGGCAATACCGCCTCATTCAAAGGATAATCTTTATTGACTTGAACCAGAAAAGTTGCAGGGTTGGCTATAGTTTTATATTTCCTTATTAATTGAGTCTTCATCGCTTCAAAAGTATTAGAAATAGTCCTTTGATAAGCATCCACAAACTCTGTCTTTATAGCCCTATAAGATTCATGTGCATTTTCATAAATTGATACTTGATAGGAATAGATATAAGTATCTTCTTTAGGGAGAGCTATCAACAGATATCCATAATCGTTTCTAATAGGTGATATTCCCACGGGAGAAATGCTCATATGATGCTCTATAGTATCATATATTTCTTTCCCAACTTTCCATTCTTGCTGTATTTGCTCAATAGCAAATTGAGCAATCTGATCTATTTCTTGCATGGTATTATCATCTTCAATTATTTTCTCATAAATAAGACTAATTTTCTCAAAATCTATATGGCTAAATCTCTGAGGAAAATTATTCTTTATGTTGTCTTTATGATTTTTTATTTCAATTAAGTTTTTATGATGGACAATTAAATCAGATAGGTAGGGATAAAGTCTATGATTTAGAAAATAATGGTGTACTTTCTGAAGATATGCCAATAACAAATATTTTTTATACTCAAAATCAATACGCCCTTCTGTAATCCAATTCTTATCTAAATTTTCCATAAGATTAAAAATTATTGATCCAATTAAGATGTTTTTTTTACGAACCTTAACTTTAAAAGTTGTTACAAGAAAAATGGCCCTAAGCCACTGTATTAATATAATTTTTTTGAAATAGAATTGCAATAGAAACTCCAAATAACTATGCTTTTTATAAGACTGACCCGTATTTATAAAAATTTGAAATAAAAATAATTTGTTTGTTAAAATTAGAATAAATACATTTGTCTATTATTCATATAGAGTTTATATGAATAATGAATTTAAATATATATTTGCTAATATTAAAACATTAAAATCCTATACCTTAAACCAAAAAAATATGACTTTAAAATTTGAAACACTACAATTACATGCAGGGCAAGAAGTAGATCCTCATACACAATCAAGAGCAGTACCTATCTATCAAACTACTGCATATCAATTTAAGAATAGCGAACATGGTGCAAATTTATTTGCATTAAAAGAATTTGGTAATATTTATACCCGATTAATGAACCCAACAAATGATGTATTTGAAAAGAGAATAGCAGCATTAGAAGGAGGTGTAGCAGCATTAGCTACCTCTTCAGGGCACTCTGCCCAATTTATAGCTATCAATAACATTACAAGCGTTGGCGATAATTTTGTAACTACTTCATTTTTATATGGAGGCACTTACAATCAATTCAAAAACTCCTTCAAAAACATTGGTATTGAAGCGAGATTTGCAGAAGGAGATAAAATAGAAAGCTTTGAAAAGTTAATTGATTCAAAAACTAAAGCAATATATCTCGAGACCATAGGAAACCCTGGTTTTAACATTCCTGATTTTGAAAAATTTGCTGAGTTAGCCAACAAATATGATATACCACTAATAGTGGACAATACTTTTGGAGCTGGTGGTGCAATAGCACAACCTATCAAACATGGTGCACATATTGTTGTTGGTTCAGCCACAAAGTGGATTGGCGGACATGGAACTACAATGGGTGGTTACATTGTTGATGCTGGAACTTTCAATTTTGGAAACGGTAAGTATCCACAATTCACTTCTCCTTCTCCAAGCTATCACGGACTTATACTCAATAATGTTTTTGGTATTGGAGGCCCATTTGGAAATATTCAATTTATTATTAGATGCAGAGTAGAAGGTCTTAGGGATTGGGGCCCATGCCAGAGTCCCTTCAACTCTTGGCAACTTTTACAAGGTATAGAAACATTGTCTTTACGTGTTGAAAGAACTACTGACAATGCATTAAACCTTGCCCAATGGCTAGAGAAGCACCCAAAAGTTGAATCTGTAAATTACCCTGGACTCAATTCTAGTCCATATCATGAATTAGCAAAAAAATACCTTACAAGGGGCTTTGGGGGTGTTTTATCTTTTAACTTAAAAGGAGGAAAAAGCGAAGCGGAAAAAGTAGTTAATAGTCTAAAACTTATTAGTCATTTGGCTAACGTTGGAGACTCAAAGACTTTAATTATACATCCAGCTTCTACAACCCACTCTCAGTTGAGCGAAAAAGAGCAACTCAGTGCAGGTGTATTGCCTACAATGTTAAGAATATCTCTTGGCATAGAACATATAGACGATATAAAAGCAGATCTTGAAAAGGCTTTTGCAAATTAAATATTTACAAATAAATTATAGTAATTGAAAGAATAGTGTCAATAAACGATATAAGTATTTTTTGTTGATATTATTCTTACAATTTTAAATTAAAATAATCATATTTGTAAGGTTTTAATTATCCTTACTATTTATGAGCGAAGAACATTCTCAAATCATTATCCGAACTACCGATAAAGTAGCAGAAGTATCCTATTTCTGTGAGCTATGCGGTGGAGATACCACATTTTTAGGTTGGTTAGATCCTGAAAGAAGAAGTAGTTATGAAAATTGCAAAAACATTCTATTAACTGCAGAAGAACAAGGGTTTAACAATATACTATTACCATCTTCCTATATTATTGGTCAAGACCCATTTGTTTTTGCTGGAGCTATTGCACCTCAGACAAAAAAAATGAATCTTCTTGTAGCCATGCGATGTGGAGAATACCACCCACCTATGATGGCAAGAGCTATAGCTTCTTTAGATCATATTCTAGAAGGAAGATTAACTGTAAATATTATCAACTCTGATTTACCAGGTTGGAAAGAAGATGGTGAATATCGCTACAAAAGATGCGATGAAACCATTCAAATCCTAAAACAAGCTTGGAATAACGATACAATAGACATTGATGGGGAAGTATATAAAATGAAAATCCCTTCTGGACCAAGCAAACCTTATCAACAAAATGGCGGCCCTCTACTCTACTTTGGTGGAACTTCAGAGAGTGCTAGAGAAGTATGTGCAAAGCATTGCGATGTATTCCTTACTTGGCCAGAACCAGAAGCTAGTATAATAGCTACTATGAAAGACCTTAGCCAAAGAGCAGAAAAATACAATAGAAAAATTGACTTTGGTCTTAGGGTTCATGTAATAGTAAGAGAAACCGAAGCAGAAGCTAGAGCTTATGCAAAACATATCATGAGTAAGTTCAATGAAAAAGAAGGCTTGGAACTAAAACATCGCTCACTTGACTCTAACTCACTTGGTGTGCTTCGTCAGGACGAATTCAGAAAGCAAGCTGATAGCGATGGATATATCGAACCACTATTGTGGGGGGAAATAGGAAAAGCAAGGTCTGGATGTGGTGCGGCTATTGTAGGAAGTGCCGAGCAAGTAATAGAAAAACTTAATAGATATATAGATATAGGAATTCGTTCTTTTGTTCTTTCTGGTTACCCTCTTAAAGAAGAAGCAGAAATATTTGGTAGATTGGTGCTACCTCACTTACCCAATGTAAAGCTATCAGAGCTTCAAGGTAGGACACCTAAAGAAAAACCAGTTACACCTTTAACCACAGGAGCATTAAAGTAATATCAAAAAAAAACCTTAGAAAATTTCTAAGGTTTTTTTTTGATATTACTGTGGATATTTTTCGAATGCTTGTATGTACGCCCTCTCATAATAAGCAGTTAATTTTTGCCAACTAAAATTTTCAGAGCAGTTTTCTGTCTTATACCGCTGTGTTATTCTGTCTCTTCTAGACATTTGCACAAAAGAAAACAACTGCTCAGTCAATTGATCTGCTGCTTGATAAAAATCTTTATTCCTTCTATTAACCACATAAAGACCTTTATCTTCTTTTTCTTGAATAGTTTGCATCACAAAATCTCCAAATCCAGCCAAATCACTAGTAATAGCTGGTACCCCACTAGCTATAGACTCTAATGGAGTATACCCCCAAGGCTCATAATAACTAGGGAAAATCCCCAAATTGCATCCACGCACAAACTGTCCGTATTCTAGGCCAAACAAAGGGTTAGTTGGGGATATAAAGTCAGGGTGATAAACTATCTTTACCTTGTCATGAGCATTATTTACCATATTTGTAGTTCGAATTGTTTGCATCAATTCATCATTGGTATTTATCAAGTTATGAGTAACTACATAAGGCAACTCATTCTGTTTCCATGATTGAAGCTCTCTTCTTAATCGAAGTTTCCAGTAATCATCTACAAAATAATTAAGATCAGGTAATTTTAAATCGTCGTTAGAAGCTACAGAGTGAAATAATCTTTCCCCGAGTTGATCTTTGATGGCCTCACAAGTCTGCCTTATTTCTTCCATCATAGCTCGTGATTGCAACACTTGCGGATTCATTGAATGATAGGGTTGCTTAGTAATAAAGAACATTACTATTGTAGTATCCATACCTGCTTGTTGCATTCTCCAATTCAATCTAGCTAATGCTTCTAGTGTCAAATCAAAGCCTTTATTCCTATATTCATACCTACCTGAGGTGAAGAAATACAAAGTTTTATCTAAATCGAAGGAATAGCTCTGAAAGAAATGCCCCATTACGAATTCATGAATTTTTTCTTTATACTCTAAATGCAAATTCTGAAATTCATGAGCAGCTGTAAAACGCTGTATATTCAATCCATTAGGTAAGATTACATCAGGATTTCGCCCTAGCAGGGCTATACATTCTCTGGCAGTAACCTCACTGACTGTAGTGAAAACATGAGCTCCATGTGCAGCTGCACGTTCTATTTTGGCATGGGTTTCTATGTTAAAATTTCTTGCTTCAACCTCCCAATTATAGAAGGGCAAATGCTCATAAAAATGATGATCATTCATTGCCAAATACCTTCCTAACATGGTGGCATGGGTAGTAAAAACAGTACTTACAGGAACCATACATCTTCTCATTTCTGGTATAGCAGTTCCTACCATCCATTCATGAAAATGGGCTACAATTTTATTAGAAGTTCCTATTTCTGGATTAGAGAAATACTTAAAAAACTCTGCTACTAAATGACCAAAAACCACTACTTGATTAAGGAGATGGTCTCCTTCTGGGGAAGATATTCCGTGCTTTTCCCATAGTAGAAATTTGACCTCGCCCATTTTATAGAAATAACTCTGCGGGTTAATTAAAACTAACTTCGGGCTTCCAGATACAAGCCACGTACCATAATGTACCTCTACTCCTATTTTTCTAAATTCTTCAACAGCCCTCCCAATAGGATTGTTATAATCAAAACTTGGCTCAAATTCAGCAGGGGTTTTGGTGTGCAAATATGGCCCTATCAAGAAATAATTCTCTCCCCATCTTGATTTGATACTTGGGATTTTTGAACGAATAACAGTATAAATACCTCCTACTTGGTTACAGACTTCCCAAGCTATTTCTGCTAGGTAGGCGTTGTCGTATTGACTGGATAACATGAACGAATAATTTAGGTTTATTTTAATTAGGCTTCTACGCTTTATCTTTATTAAAGATTATTGTTTAGCAAAAAAATCTATAATGAATTGACAAAATATCAAGATTAGAACGACTAATATTCCTTGTAAATTATAAAAAATATACATTGTAACTTTATATTTATATAAATTTAATTTATGAAAGCACTTACATTAATTATAATCAGTAATCTATTGATTTTACTTAACCATCAATCAAGAGCTCAGTCTTTATTCCCAATAGACTCTGCAAGTAACAAAATCCAATATTCAGATGTAGTCATTACCGATAGTATATTTGCTCCTCAACTTTATAAAAACGCAGAAAAATGGGCAGCTCTGCACCTCAAAAAACAAAGCAACCAACAAACCGAATTTGATTTAAAGCAAGGTTTCATAAAATGCACCAATAGCTTTTTGGTATATACAAAAGGAATGATGTCAAAAGAAATTCATGGGCTAATAGATTATGATGTTTATATAGAAATTAAAGACCAAAAATACAGATATACATTCAACAATTTTGTTTTCAATTATTACAAACAAAATAGGTTCTATGAATATGTTCCTACAGGCAAGAAAAAACCTTTAGAAGAACCTAAGTTTCAGGGTTGGCAACCTGTTTGGAATAAGCATAAAAAACTAACCAATAATATAATTTTGGATCAAATCTTTAAATTAAAAAATATAATGAAAGAAAAAGAATTGCCAATTATTGAAAAAAAAGCAGTAAAAAAAACAGATTGGTAATACCTCAAGTATCATCTTCAACACTCCAAAACATTTTAGGATATATAAAAAACTTCATTTCCCCAGTCTGACCAGATATCACTGCCCAATCGTCCACATCAAAATGAATACTTACCACTCCACAAGTAGGGATATTTCCAATATCTTTTTTAGTAAAATACTCTGCAATGTGTGTAAATGTTGGATTATGACCAACTAACATAGCTGTTTCAACACTATTACTTATCCCATTAATGATTGAAAGCACGTTTCTACTAGATGCTTCATATAATTCCTCATGAAATTCAATGTTGTCTGTATTGTATTTTAGTTGTTCGGCTAAGAAAACTGAGGTAGCCTTTGTTCTTGAGGCAGGACTAGCAATAATAAGCTGAGGATTGACTTCTCTTTTCAGCAACTCCATACCCATTCTAGGGGCATCAAACAATCCTCTTTGATTAAGAGTTCTATCGAAATCTTTTTGACCAAATACTGACCAATCAGATTTAGCATGCCTTACTAGAATAATATTTTTTGCCATGTTGAAATAATTTGATGTGAGGTAAAGACCGAATTTAGATTATTTTTGTTTTTATAAAAAAAAAATAGTCATCTTTGGCTCAAAATGAATTTAAGTGAAAAATTATAATATTACATCAATTAATCAAAAATCTTTAATTGTTTAGAAATAATATTATTATATAAATTAAATATTATATGTCAAAAAATTTAGTCATCGTAGAGTCTCCAGCAAAAGCCAAGACTATAGAAGGATATTTAGGTAAAGAATTTATCGTCAAATCTAGTTTTGGTCATGTGCGTGACTTACCCAAAGGAGATAAAGCAATTGACATTGCAAATAACTTTTTACCTACTTATGAAATTACCGAAGACAAAAAAGAGGTTGTTTCTCAATTAAGAAAATTAGCCAAGCAGGCAGATACAATATGGTTAGCTACTGACGACGACCGTGAAGGAGAAGCTATTTCATGGCATCTTAAAGAAGCACTTAACTTAAAAGATAGCGAAATCAAAAGAATTGTTTTTAGAGAGATTACAAAAAAAGCAATTCTGAAAGCGATTGAAATTCCAAGAAAAATAAACAACGACTTGGTAGATGCTCAGCAAGCCAGAAGGGTTCTGGATAGATTAGTTGGGTTTGAATTATCCCCTATTTTATGGAAAAAAATAAAAGCAGGACTATCCGCAGGTAGAGTTCAATCTGTTGCAGTAAAGCTAGTTGTAGAAAGAGAAAGAGAAGTTGATGGATTCGAAACCAAATCTTCCTTCAAAGTTACCGCACTATTTGATATGGGTAGCGGGAAAACAATGCAAGCAGAACTTTCTGAAAAATTCACTACCGAATCCTCTGCTGAAGCTTTTTTAGAAAAATGTAAGGGAGCCAATTATTCTATAAAAAACCTTGAGAAAAAACCTTCTAAAAAGTCTCCTGCTGCACCATTCACCACCTCTACACTTCAACAAGAAGCCAGTAGAAAGTTAGGATTTTCTGTCGCACAAACTATGACTTTAGCACAAAGGTTATACGAAGCAGGAAAAATATCCTACATGAGAACTGATTCTGTAAATCTATCAGATTTTGCTATGGATGCAGCAAAAAATGAAATTACCTCTGCTTATGGTAAAGACTTTTTTGAACCGAGAAAATATAAAACTAAATCTGAGACTGCTCAAGAAGCTCACGAAGCTATTAGACCTACTGATTTTGCACTCCATTCTACAGACGGAGAAAGAAACGAACAAAGGCTTTATGAATTAATTTGGAAGCGTGCAATTGCTTCACAAATGGCAGATGCTCAAATAGAAAAAACAGTAGCAACCATAGCCATATCTTCTGTTCCTCAAACCTTAATTGCTACTGGAGAAGTCATCAAATTTGAAGGTTTTTTGAAAGTCTATTTAGAAAGCAACGATGATGAACCAGAAAGTGAAAGCGAAAATGAAAGCAACACTATGTTGCCTCCACTTAATATTGGACAAAAACTAAATTTAGATCAACTTCGTGCATTAGAAAGATACACAAGACCACTGCCAAGATATACCGAAGCTAGTCTGGTAAAAAAATTAGAAGAACTTGGTATAGGGAGACCATCCACTTATGCACCTACAATCTCTACAGTTCAAAAAAGAGGCTATGTAATCAAAGAAGAAAGAGAAGGTAAAGATAGAATCTTAAAAGTTCTTACGCTAAAAGGAAACAAAATTGTTAGTAGTACCAAAACAGAGCTCACAGGTCAAGAAAAGAATAAGCTTTTCCCTACCGATATGGGTATGATTACTACCGATTTTCTAGTTCAATACTTCCCAACCATTACCGATTATTCATTTACTGCTACCGTAGAAAAGGAATTTGATGAAATCGCCAATGGTAAATTGAAATGGGCAAAGATGATAAGTGCATTCTATAAACCATTTCATAAAACAGTAGAAGAAACTACAGTAAATGTAGACCGTTCTAAGGTAGGCACTTCTAGAGACCTTGGCATACATCCTGAAACTGGTGAAAAAATTATTGCAAGACTTGGAAAATTTGGACCAATTGTTCAAATAGGCGAAACAATAGAAGGTAGTGATGTAAAACCAAGATTTGCTAGCCTCAGAAAAGGACAACTTATAGAAAGTATAAGCCTAGAAAATGCTTTAGAATTATTCAAACTTCCTCGAACAGTTGGAGAATTAGAAACAAAAACAATGTCGGTAGCTATTGGAAGATTTGGACCATATATCAAGCACGATAATAAATTTTATTCCATTGGAAAACTAGACGACCCTTATACTATTGAAACCGATAGGGCCATAGAAATAATTATGGCAAAAAGAAAAACCGATAGTGAAAAACTTATCAAAGAGTTTGCAGAAAACAATGAAGTAAAAGTATTAAATGGTCGTTTTGGTCCTTATATCGTTGCACTTGGTAAAAATGTAAAAATACCTAAAGACAAAAATCCACTTTCATTGACTTTGGAAGAATGTCTTACATTAGCAGAAAGTGCTCCTGAGAAGAAAGGTCGCTTTGCTACCAAAAAAGCAACCACCACAACTCCTACCGCTACAGCAAAAGCAAAATCATTAGCAAAAACAAAAAAAACAACCGCTGCTAAAAAAACTACAAAAACAGCAAAGACTGAAAAAAAAAAAAAATAAGATATTAAAATTAGTTTAGAAGCGCATAAATCATCAATGAAAAATTTTGTAGAAGAATTGAAGTGGAGAGGCTTGATTCACGATATCATGCCTGGAACAGAAGAACAACTTAATAAAGAAATTACCTCAGCATATATAGGTTTTGATCCAACCGCAAATTCTTTAACTATAGGAAATTTGGTTTCTGTAATGTTATTGGTACATTTTCAACAAGCAGGTCATAAACCTATAGCCTTAGTAGGCGGTGCCACAGGAATGATTGGTGACCCTTCTGGAAAATCAGAAGAACGAAAGTTATTATCAGAAGCAACGCTCAGAGATAATCAAGAAGCTCAAAAAAAACAACTAGAAAAATTCTTAGACTTTAATTGTGGAGCCGTTTCTGCTGAAATTGTCAATAACTATGATTGGTTTAAAGAAATTTCATTTATAGGATTTCTGCGAGATGTTGGCAAGCACCTATCTGTCAATTATATGATGGCAAAAGATTCGGTAAAGAAAAGGTTAGAAACAGGTATTTCTTTTACTGAATTTTCTTATCAACTTCTTCAAGGTTTTGATTTCAAATACTTATATGAAACCAAAAATTGTAAACTCCAGATGGGAGGCTCAGACCAGTGGGGAAACATCACCGCTGGAACTGAACTAGTAAGAAAAATGTTAGGAGGTGAAGCATTTGCACTTACTGCCCCTTTAATCACCAAAGCAGATGGAACTAAATTCGGGAAATCCGAAGGTGGAAATATTTGGCTTGACCCACAATTGACTTCTCCTTATAAATTCTATCAATTCTGGCTAAACTGCTCCGATGAAGATAGCTCTAAATATATCAGAATATTTACTTTGCTTTCTAAAGAGGAGATAGAAGCTTTAGAAGTAGAGCACAATGCAGTACCTCACGAAAGAATCTTACAAAAAGCACTCGCAAAAGACATTACTATTAGAGTTCATAGCCTCAACGATTATAATCAAGTGATAAAAGCAAGTAACATTTTGTTTGGGAAATCTACAACAGAAGACCTAGAACAACTTGAAGAATCTATGCTCTTAGCTATATTTGAAGGTGTTCCTCAAGCTTCTATTAGTAAAGAAGAATATCAAAATACTAGTAATGTTATAGACTTGCTGTCTGCAACTACTAACTTCATAATATTCCCATCTAAAGGCGAAGCAAAAAAAATGATTTTAGGGGGTGGGGTCAGCATCAATAAAGATAAAATCATCAATACTGAGGTAGCACTTAATTTCAAATTATTGCTCAATAAGTATTTACTGGTTCAAAAGGGCAAGAAAAATTATTATTTGATAGCTATTCAATAAGCCAAATAAGATAAACTGGAGTGTATTCAAAATCTTATCTAACCTCAAATAACAAGTATCATTTTAAAATTAGATGAATAATTTTAAAGTTAGAAATATATTTCTTGCTGGGGCATTGATGCCACTTGCAAATACACGGTATTGGGTATCTAAAATATTGTCAATTCCTATAAAGACTTTGAATTTTTCAGATAATTGATAACTGAATCTACAATTAAAACTTACCCATGCTGGCATTCCTTCGGGGAGTGCGTATTGCTCATTATCTTCTCCTCCTATACTAAAGTTTTTGATTAACTTCCATGCTTGATAATTGGCGTAAAATTGAGCGTTTATTTTTTTAAATTCATAATCTAAGGATAACCTCAATCTGAAGGGAGGTATATGATCCATAGGCGAAGATAATCTGTTTTTTAGTGCAGAGGAGACCCTTGCACTAGAGGATTTTTGTATTGACCTCTTTGCTTACCCTATTGCCCTGTGTATCGTAATTGTAGCGTATACAAACGGTGTAAGAAAAATGAGCAATGAGTAGCCGTCTATAAAATGCAAACAAAGCAGACGAGGAATTAAAACCGTTTGAGAAATTGATTATTAGACTTAAGATAAAACGGTTCAATAAGCCAAAAAAATAAGCTTATTTATTGACATCGCTTTGTATATCACTGGCATCTGCGATATACAAAGTTTTCATAGCTTTTGATTTATTATTTTTCTCGTACACCCATAGTTCTATTTCTGCCTTGCCTGTTTCATTATTTGGAAAAAAATTCTGATCTAAAATACCAGACTTTCCAGCTTCTAAAGTAAAAGTTCCACTTTCTTTATCGGCACTATAGCACTTTCCTGGTACACAAGTAGTAACTTTCCATGAGCTGGGTAGATTTTTTTTGACTCTATACCATTGATACACTTTTTTTTCAGCACTAAGATTCACAAACTTAGCTTCACCAATGATTTGCTCTTGTTTGAAAGTACCTTTTCCATAAATAACTTTATCAGGGAGTATTTGAAAATCTTGAGAAAATGAATTTCCAAAACCAAAAAATAACAATAGCAAAGCAAGAAATATGTTATTCTTTAGCATCGTTGTAGGGCTTTAATTTGTCATTGTTTTTATGACGATCATGATCTCTAATAGATTTCTTTTCGAGATTTTTTTTCAATGCTTCCGTTAAATTAACTCCAGTTTGATTGGCTATACAAATCAATACAAACAACACATCTGCCAACTCATCACCAAGCTGAATTGATTCATCAGATTTCTTAAAAGATTGTTCTCCGTATTTTCTTGCAATAATTCTAGCCACCTCTCCTACTTCTTCAGTAAGAATTGCCATGTTGGTCAATTCGTTAAAATATCTAACACCGTGTTGATTTATCCAATCATCAACTATCGTTTGAGCTTGTTCTATGGTCATTTTATATCTTTAGAATCAATAATTATAGTTACTGGACCGTCATTAGTAAGATTTATCTTCATATCTGCTCCGAATACTCCTGTTTTTAACCTATCTCCTAAAACCTTCATCAACTGACTTACACAATATTCGTAAATAGGAATTGCTTTGTCTGGTCTTGCAGCAGCTATATAGGAAGGTCTATTCCCCTTTTTGGTATCTGCAAATAAAGTAAACTGACTTACAAGCAATAATTGCCCCATAATATCTTGAATAGACAAATTCATTTTACCATCACTATCAGAGAAAATCCTCAATGACAGTGTTTTTTTACAAATATAATCGGCATCTTCTAGTGTATCTTCTTCTCCTACTCCTAATAGGACTAACAAACCTTGACCAATGGAGGCATAAGAAGTGTTTTCTATATCAAGTTTGGCATCTGATACCCTTTGAATAACTACTCTCATGAAATCAAATTTAAAAATAAATTAACAATATGTATTATTTACTGGAACAAGACTTATAAAGACTACCAAATTTAATAAACAGCTTTACTAAGCACTCTTTCTTTCCACAATTTTACATATATAAATATCAATATCAACTCTACCCCACAGGCTACACTCATTGCCGCTGCAATAGCACTATCTAGAAATACTGCCAAATAATATCCAGATATAGCTCCTATAATACCAATAAGACAAGCATAAATCAGCATTCGCTGAAGACTATGCGTAATCAGATAAGCTGCGGCAGGAGGAATAATTAAGAATGAAACAACTAATATAGAACCTACAGACTCAAAAGAAGCTACAGTAGTAAGCGATACAAAGCCCATTAATAAATACTGCCACAAAGCTCCCATAATACCCACAGAACTTGCAAAAGCTAAATCGAATGTAGTCATCAGCAATTGACGATAGCCCAATACAATAAAGGTAATAATCAATCCTAGTATAATCAACATACGCCAAATTTCAATAGGTATAAATGCATCATTGTATAAACCCAAATAACCAATCTCTCCATAAAGCACACAATCTTGGTCTAAATCAATTTTATTAGCAAACAAAGAAATTAGAATCACACCAATAGCAAAAAAACCTGTAAACATAACGCCTGTAGCAGCATCTTGCTGTAACTTTATTTTTTTACTCAAAAATTCAATGGAAAAAGTTGTTAGCAGCCCAGCAACTGTAGCACCTATAAGCATAGCCGTATGATCTCTTTCACCAGAAACGATATAAGAAATTACAATTCCTGGTAGTACAGCATGAGCTATGGCATCTCCAAGCATGGTCATTTTTCTAAGCAACAAAAAACAACCCAACAAGGCACAACAAGATGCAATTAATGAGCCTAAAATAATGATGTATAAAGGTTGCATATTGTTAATCTTTATAAGGTATTTCCATTTGATGAGGATCTACTTTGGGGTAGCCAAGTAGTTCTGTTAATTTGTCCTCGATTTCAGGAGTAATTAAATGCTCTATTGTTTCGGCATCATCGTGCACATGGTCAGGAGATAAATGCAAGAATTGAGTTAGGTATATTTCCCAAAGCCTATGAAGCCTAGTTATTCTTTGACCTTTGATTTTTCCCTCTTTACTCAATTTCCATGATTCATCACTCTGAATCAAATAGCCTTTATTTTTTAATTGTTTCAAGCCTTTATTTAATTGGAAATTTTGAAATATTTTTTTCTCTAGAATATCTTTTTTTGTAAAATAAGCATCGAATCGCTTATTGGCTTCACCTAATTGGTAGATGGTTTTTAAGATATTTTCTTCTAATATTTTTTGATTGTTTTTTGCCTTAAGTAGATATTTATAAACAATGCCCTTATTAGGCGAAAATACAAATGAAAGTAGTGCAACAATGCTTAAAAACATCACTATACTAGGCCCAGTAGGAAGGTTAGGAATTTGAGAAGAAAGATATGCTCCCATAATCCCACAAAATATAGATGCAACAATTGCAATAAATATCATTTTAGAAAGACGATCGGTCCAAAACCTAGCAATAGCTGATGGCGTGATCAGTAAAGCTGCCATCAGAACTACCCCTATGGTCTGAATTCCAATAACGATAGTAAGCACGGTAATAGCGGTCAATAAAAATTCTATCTTTTCATAGGGAAGACCTATTGATTTAGCAAAAGATGGATCGAAAGAAATTAAAACAAACTCTTTCATAAAAAGAATGGTAATAACGATTACAGCAATAGCAATTCCAGCCATAATCATCACATCTGATTGTAATAAAGAAGCTACCTTGCCAAATATAAAACCATCTAAACCACTTTGAGCAGCGTTATTAGAATGTTGTATGGAAGTAAGTAATAATATTCCAACACTAAACCCTATACTTAAAACTATCCCTAGTGCTACATCAGATTTTAGCTTTGATTTATTTACAATATAATCGACCAAATAAGCAGAAAGTAAACCAGTAGAAAAAGCTCCCAATGTAATATAAACTGGATGCTTAGTTCCTGAAATAATAAATCCTATGCATACACCAGGTAGTGAAGCGTGAGCAATGGTATCACCTAACAATGCACGCTTTCTTAAAAAAGTAAAACATCCCACTATAGCCGAAGCAGTGCATATTAAAATGATGCCAATATATACATGGTGAATGTTTTGTAATAAAAAATCAATATAAGTCATCAATTTATTCATTATTCTCTATGAGGAAATTCATGCTGTTTTAAAAGATCTCCTACTTTAGAAAGCAAACTTAATTTACCACCATAGGTTTTCTGAAGTAACTCATCAGTAAATACATTTTTGGTGGGACCACTTGCTACTAAGTGCATATTTAGTAATAACAGCCAATCAAAATATTTTTTTACACTTTGCAGATCATGATGAACAACTATAACTGTTTTGCCCTTTTGTACCATTTTTTGTAAAAGTTCAATAATAGTTTGCTCTGTAGCAGCATCCACACCAGCAAAAGGCTCGTCCATAAAGTATATATCTGCATCTTGAGCAATTGCTCTAGCAAGAAAGACCCTTTGTTGTTGCCCTCCAGAAAGCTGAGAAATTTGCCGTTGTGCAAACTCGGTCATTTTTACTTGTTCTAAGGCCTCCATTGCAGCATCTATATCTGCCTTTCTTGGCGATTTGAATAAGCCAATTTTATGGTATCTTCCCATTAGAACAATATCTATTGCATTGGTTGGAAAATCCCAATCTACACTTTCTCTTTGTGGCACGTAGCTAACTCGTAACCTTACTTTGTCAATAGCTTCTTCAAAAATCTTAACAAACCCTGAACTTATGGGGATAAGTCCCATTATGGTTTTTATAAGTGTAGATTTACCTGCTCCATTAGGCCCTATAATTCCTACCATGACTCCTTTCGGAATAGTGAAGTCAATACCCCATAGCACTGGTTTTTTATTATAGCTTACCGTTAAATCATGGACTTCTAAAATTGGTGCCTCTGTGTGTTGCTGGATCATATTTATTTGATGGCTTGGGCTATGGTTTGGGTATTATATTTCAACATGCCTATGTATGTTCCTGTTTCAGAATCAGAAGTACCTAAAGCATCTGAGTATAGGCTTCCACCTATACTCACCAAATGATTTTTCCTATTACAGTTTTCTACAATTGACTCAATTGTTTTGCTAGATATAGAGGTTTCTACAAATATCGATTTCACCTTCCTAGATGTTATTGTATGGGTCAGCCTATCAATATCATTCAACCCAAAGTCTGACAATGTAGAAATCCCCTGAAGAGAAAGCACTTCTAATTGATAGGCTTTACCATAATAGCTAAAAGCATCATGAGCTGTAATCAAGATTCTTTTTTGGGGCACCACCTTGCTGTATTGTTCATTTATCCAATGATGAAGTATATCCAACTTTGTGATGTATTGCTTGGTGTTGTTTTGGTAAAACTCAGCATTCGCAGTATCTATAGACATTAGTTGTTTAGAGAGATAAATAATAGCTGATTTCCAAATCATTACATCAAACCAAAAATGTGGATCATAATTTTGCTGATTAATTTGAAGAAGCTTATCTGGTTCGGCACCATCACTTAACTTAATAATTGTTTTATTTTGTAATCGGTCAAATACTTCGTTCATTCTTCCTTCTAAGTGCAGCCCGTTGGAAACAATTATATCTGCTTCGCTTAATTTTTGAATGTCCCCTTGAGATACTTTATAAAGATGGGGATCTACTCCTGCTCCCATAAGGGATATTACTTCTGCTCTCTCTCCTACTATTTGTTTTACTGCATCTGCAACAATATTTGTAGTGGCTATAATATAGAGTCGATTGCTTTTCTCTTTGGCATTTTGATTGCAAGAAACTGTATTGAATAATAGGAATGTCAAAAATAAAAAAGCCTTAGTTCGCATATTATTCAGTAATTAAGATATTATTCGAAACTACTTCTGAAATGGTAATTGTCTTTTTGTTTTCCAATCTAATCTCCATAGAACCATCAAATTCAATCTTCTCCAAAATGGTAATTTTGCAACCGATATAAACTCCCATTTTATCTAGATATTTTAAAAAATTGGGTGAGGTTTCTTTCAGACCAACAATAGTAAGTGTTACATCATGTAATGCTTGACTAAGCGAAATTTGTTTTTTAATTATTATCTCTCCAAGCTGGTTGGGAATAGGGTCTCCATGGGGATCTACAGAAGGAAAACCTAAAAATTCATCTAACTTCTCAATTAATAATTGGGAGTTTATATGCTCTAATTGTTCAGCAATTTCATGAACTTCATCCCAATTGAATTTTAACTTTTCTACCAAAAACACTTCCCAAAGCCTATGTTTTCTAACAATATTTAGTGCTTCTTTCCTTCCTTTTTCGGTCATATTTACACCATAATACTTTACATGATGAATCATTTTCTTATTAGAAAGCTTTTTCAACATGTCAGTAACCGAGGAGGGCTTAGTATTCAGTATTTCTGAAATAGAATTGTTAGATATCCCTTTGCCTTCTTTTAAAGAAAGATGGTAAATAGTTTTTAAATAATTTTCTTCCGCAAAACTAAGCAGCATATCTTTTTTCTGCTAATATAAAAATATATTTTAGATTTACCTAAAATATATTTTAGAAAGCAAAATAAATTTATTTAAATCTGCTTTTCTGGAAGGTATTTCCAGTAGCGTTTGGGGACGTGTTGTATATGCAGTTTTGTATTCTTTCGGCTTTCAATATTGGTATTCTTAAAATAGTTCTTCCATAAAGCTTGAAACAATTTTTCCTCAGGATCAAGGTCAATATTTACAGCAATAGCATCTGATTTGATAGAACATGGCTGAATTAACACTTCGTTAATTTCTTGATTAGTAGAATTATAATTAACACCATAATTTCGCTTGGTATCATATATAACCCAATCTTGTGATGAATATCTATTTTTAAAATGTGGTATCAGAATTGGTAAAACATTAAAATCGGGATTAATATTTGCAAAAAATAATTGATTGCCAATGTTTTCAAATCGAACAAAGGCTTCAAATCGGTGTTTCTCTCTATGCACTCTTTTTGCAATCTTCGTTATTTCTAAAATTGTTGGGTTACCGAAGTCTTGCTCAACAGAGGTTTTAGAGGCAAATACTGTTTGGGCAAATTTTAGCAACAAATTTTCTACCAAAGGCAATTCTGATAAGAAAGTAAAGTAGAACTTTTTCATCCCTTGTTGGCTAAGTTTATCTTTCAGTCCATTGTATACTCTTTTTGACTTCTCATTATCATTCACTACATCCACTATCTCATCAAAAATCAATGGACTAAGTAGTTTTTTATTAATGATATTAGCTTCATAAGTTTTTCTTTCATAGACTTCAAAAATAGCAGCTAGTAAACCCGTAAAAGTGCCATCATAGGAAAAATAAGTCATAAAAATAACTCTAATTGATTACTAATTGTTGATTTAAATTTTGATTGATAAGTGGCCAATATTTTATGTCGAATTACCGAAGGAAGTGCATCCTTTGCAAAAGAATTATCGCTTCTACATATAATAAAATATTTTGCTCTATTTATCGCAATACCTATTTTCTTGAGTTGTTCCCAATCTAGTTTGCCAAATTTTCTAGCTGACACAATTTGCTGAGCGGAGCGAAATCCTATCCCAGGTACTCTCAATATTTTTTCATAAGAATCATGGTTGATATCTACAGGGAATTCATGAAGATTTCTCAATGCCCAACTAAGTTTAGGGTCTATATCCGCATCTAATGTATCATGTTGATTGTTCAATATTTCATTAACATCAAACCCGTAGAATCTCATCAACCAATCTGTTTGATAAAGCCTATGTTCCCTCAATAAAGGTGGAGCGGTATTAATACTGGGAAGCCTAGCATCATTATCTCTAATTGGTATATAACCTGAATAATATACACGTTTCATATTATACTGATGATATAGTTTTTGAGCTGACAACATCACCTCTTTGTCTGTCTCTGGTGTGGCTCCTATAATCATTTGGGTACTCTGACCAGCGGGTGCAAATTTAGGAGCATTCTTAATGAGTTTTTTTTCGGATTTATAACCCAGTATAGACTTGTTAAAATAACTCATAGGCTTCAATATATCTTTAAAGTTTTTATCGGGTGCTAGTGATTTTAAAGATATTTCTGTGGGAAGTTCTATGTTTACACTAATCCTATCGGCATATAATCCTGCTTCAAACATTAACTCTTGGCTTGCTCCTGGGATTGTTTTCAAGTGAATATAGCCATTAAAACGCTGTTCTAGTCTTAATTTCTTAGCTATTAAAACAAGTCTTTCCATGGTATAATCTGCGTCTTTGAAAATTCCTGAACTAAGAAATAAACCTTCTATATAATTTCTTTTATAAAAATTTATTGTAAGACTTACAACTTCTTCTACAGTAAATGCAGCTCTTTTGATATCGTTACTCTTTCTTGACACACAATAAGCACAATCAAAAATACAGTAATTGGTTAGCAAAATTTTTAAAAGAGATACACACCTTCCGTCTTCTGTATAGCTATGACATATTCCCATCCCTGTGGTGTTACCTAGTCCATTCTTATCGTTAGAACGCTTACTGCCACTTGAGGAACAGGAAACGTCATATTTTGCTGCACTAGACAAAATGCTTAACTTCTCATGTATTCTATCATGATTATTCATAATAAATGTTGTTTTTTATTGCTTAAATTTACTATATAAATTAGTAAATACTACAATATATAGTAAATATTTTGCTATATATTGATTATAAAAAGATTGATATAATAACAGAAATTCAAAATAGGACTAGACGAAGTTGATATTTGAATATTATATTGCGGTTATATTCAAATCTATTATTAAATCATGAGTCCAGAAGTATATATTGTAGCATCAGGCAGAACTCCTATAGGAAGTATAGGAAGCTCATTAAGTTCATTATCTTCTACACAATTGGGTGCAAGAGCGATAAAAGGCGTAATAGTACAAGCCAAAGTAAAGCCAGAACTAATATCAGAAGTTTTGATGGGTTGTGTATTGACTGCAAATATTGGTCAATCACCAGCAAGACAATCAGCTATTTTTGCTGGCTTATCAGAAGAGACAGATTGTACTACCATCAACAAAGTATGTGCTTCAGGCACAAAAGCAATAATGCTCGGTAGCCAAAGCATTGCTTTAGGTCAAGCAGAACTGGTAATAGCAGGTGGAATGGAAAGCATGAGTAATGTTCCTTACTATTTAGATAAAGCAAGAAATGGCTTCAAACTTGGGCATGGACAAATTACAGATGGTATTATCAAAGATGGATTATGGGATGTTTACAACGACTACCACATGGGAAATGCCGCTGAAAATACAGCTCGTTCAATGAATATTAGTAGAGAAGCTCAAGATGAATATGCTATACAATCCTATCAAAGAGCACAAAATGCTTGGAAAAATAACTTCTTTGAAACAGAAATCTTTCCTGTGAGCATAGCACAAAAAGGCAAAGAAGCCATTCTAATCAACCAAGATGAGGAATATTTAAAAGTGAATTTCGATAAAATACCAACACTCCGCCCAGTCTTTGAGAAAGAAGGAACCATTACTGCTGCAAATGCTTCATCGCTTAACGACGGAGCCGCAGCTGTGTTGTTAGCTTCAAAGGATGCATTACAAAAATATAACCTAAAACCAATTGCAAAAATTATTGCTTGGGCAGATGCAGCTCAAGCACCTGAGTGGTTTACAACTTCTCCATCAAAAGCGATATCTAAGGCATTATCTATTGCCAAATTAAGCAAAGACGATATTGACTTTTTTGAAATCAACGAAGCGTTTTCAGTAGTTTCTATCGCCAACAACCAAATTCTAGATTTAAACCCTAACAAAGTAAATGTTTGGGGAGGTGCAGTATCTTTAGGGCATCCCATAGGTTGCTCAGGGGCAAGAATAGTTGTTACCCTTTTGAATGTATTACAAAAGAACACTGCAAAATACGGCATAGCTGCTATTTGTAATGGAGGCGGTGGCTCATCTGCTATGGTCATTGAGTTAATAAATTAAGACATGAATCCATTTTGCAAACGCTTATTCATCATCATTTCTCCTATTTTGTTGTCATCTACAGTTCTTATTGCACAAAACACAAGAAAGACTTATTATGATAATCAATCTATTAAAGAAATAATTTCCTATTCCCCTCTTGATAGCAACATCAAACAAGGAAACTATACCAAATATTTTCCTAATGGTAAAATAGCCATAAAAAGTAGCTATAAAAACAACAAGAAATCTGGGCTATATGAAGAGTATTTTGAAAATGAACAATTAAAAACCTACGGAAAATACAAAGACGATATTAAAATTGGTGAAGTCATTTTCTACACCCCAGAAGGCAAAGTAGAATCAAAAGAAACGCACCAATACCAAGACACAATTCTTTTAAATCAAGGTGCATTTCTTCAATACTTTTCTAATAACACTAAAGCGGCAGAAGGTTTTTTAAAATATGGAAAACTTGACAGTATCCTCATAGAATATTACCCCAATGGAAACATCAAAACAACATGTAGTTACCATGAAGGAATAAAAAATGGAGCATTTAAAGGATACTTCAAAAATGGCAAAATACAGCAAATCGCCTATTTCAAATCAGGGCTTGTTACTGATAGTGTTCTTACCTATTATGAAACTGGAATTCTTAAATCTGTAACCCAATACAACAAAGGGATTCAAGAAGGATTGATGAAAACGTATTATCCCAACGGAAATATAAAATCAATAACTCCCTATCAAAACAATCTTATCGAAGGATTAGCATTACAATACTATCCCAATAACAATTATCAATCTAAACAGAATTATAAAAATGGAATATTGAATGGCTTTTTTCAAACCTTTTACGAAAATGGTAATATCGAAACAGAATCCTATATTCTAGATGGCAATAAAAACGGAGTCTATAAAGCCTATCTTTCCAATAAAACATTAATTCAATGCTCTAAATATCAAAATGGAGTACTTCATGGAGAAAACATAGCTTACTATGAAAATGGAAATACAAAACAAATACTCCACTATCAATTGGGTAAAAAAGAAGGAGAATGCCAATACTTTTTCCCTACAGGAAAATTGAAACTAGAAGTAAAATATTCCAATCAAGAAAAAGATAAAACCGAGAAAGAATTTTATGAAAATGGAAACCTAAAGAAAACCACTATCTATCAAAACTCAATTAAAACAGGCACTTGGTACACTTATTTTGAAAACAAAGCAATTAAAATTGAAGAATCTTTTTTGAATGACAAACTAAATGGGGAAAGAAAAATATATTTTCCATCAGGTAAAATCAACGTAATTGAAATATACGCCAACGACATCAAGACAGGAATCTGGAAAAAATATTATGAGCATGGAGTAATACAATCAGAAACTACATACAAAGCCAACAATATGTTCGGAACCTATAAAGCCTACCATAGCAATGGAGAAATCAATATTCAAGGAAACTATATTAACTCTAAATCATCAGGGACATGGAATATCTATGACGAGAAAAAAAATCTAATTCAGCAAAAAATATATAAAAATGGAGTACTACAAAGCGAAAAAAACTTAAAAAAATAGTAGCTTTAAACTCCATATTGAACCATCAGAAGCTCGATAATTATAATTCATGAACGCCATCAAAGAAACAAATTTTAAATTCCCCAACCAGACTGCATTTTATAAAGGCAAAGTAAGAGATGTATATAGCTTTAAAGACAAACTAGTAGCAATAGTTACCGATAGAATTTCCGCATTCGATGTGGTGCTTCCTAAAGCTATTCCCTACAAAGGACAAGTATTAAACCAAATAGCCGCCAAATTCCTCAAAGCCACAGAAGACATCGTCCCTAATTGGGTTAGCCTAACGCCAGACCCCAATGTAACAATAGGTCTACGTTGCGAACCATTTAAGGTAGAAATGGTCATCAGAGGTTATCTTGCTGGACATGCTTGGAGAGAATATTATTCTGGAAAACGCACGATATGTGGGGTAGCACTTCCTGATGGCCTAAAAGAAAATGGCAAACTCCCCACTCCCATTATCACCCCCACAACAAAGGCCTCAGAAGGACATGACGAAGATATTTCTAGAGAAGAAATTATAAAGCAAAACATAGTTTCAGAAAAAGATTACCTTATTCTAGAACAATACACCCAAGCCCTATTCAAAAGAGGAACGGAGATAGCAAAACAAAAAGGACTTATTCTTGTAGACACAAAATATGAATTTGGGAAATCAGCAGAAATCATCTACTTGATTGACGAAATTCACACTCCAGACAGCTCTAGATATTTTTATGCTGATGGTTACGAACAAAGGCAACAAAGCGGAGAAAAACAAAAACAGTTATCTAAAGAATTTGTAAGACAATGGCTCATTGAAAATGGGTTTCAAGGGAAAGCAGGTCAAACTATCCCAGAAATGACCGAAGAAATTGTAGAGCATATTTCCAATAGGTACATAGAACTTTTCGAACAGGTTACAGGCGAAAGATTTATTAGAGGAGCAACTATGAATATAGAGCAAAGGATAGAACAAAATATATTAAAAGTTTTATAAATAATAGCAATATCTTAAGTTTAGTAAGATAAAGTATTAAGTTTTTATTAAGAAATTACATTTTATGCTAACTTGCATCAAAGTAAAATAATTTTTTTGAGAAAATCATGAAGTACACCATTGAAAAAACAGAGAAGTATACCCTTGTGCAATTGCACGAAGAAAAACTAAACTCTATTATTTCCCCTGATTTAAAATCTGAGTTAGTAAAGCTCAATGCAGAAGGAACAAAAAATATAATTTTGGATTTATCAGATGTTAAATATGTAGATTCCTCTGGATTAAGCTCTATACTAGTTGGTAATCGAATTTGCGAAACCGCTGAAGGTCTTTTTGCAATATCCAACCTAAATGATCATGTTATGAAGCTTATTAAAATTTCTCAATTAGACAGCATTCTGACCATATTGCCTACTAGAGAAGAAGCCATAGATGCAATATTTATGTATGAATTAGAAAAAAGCCTTAGAGCTGAGGGAGCAGAAGAATAAAATTGTGCAATTTGAACTTAAAATATTAGGTGCAAATTCTGCCAATCCTGTATATAACAGACATCAAACAGCACAATTTCTCCAAATAGAGCCTTACAATATTTTAATAGATTGCGGCGAAGCCACCCAACATCAAATGTTGAGGTTCAAAGTAAAGATTATTAAAATAGACTATATTTTTATTAGCCACCTTCATGGTGACCACTATTTTGGACTTATAGGACTTATTAGTACTATGCACCTTCAAGGGCGGACTAACGATTTGTACCTATATGGTCCATCTGGCTTAGAAGAAATCATTACCATTCAGCTCAAGTGGTCGGAAACAATCCTCAATTATAAAATTATTTTCAGAACGCTGAATGCTTCTAAAGTAGAAACAATATTAGAGAATGATAAATTTACCGTAGAAACAATTCCTTTAAATCATCGAATTCCTGCTTGTGGTTTTTTATTTAAAGAAAAACCCAAGAGAAGAAGAATCAACAAAGATAAATTCCCACCCAAAGGCTCTTTGGCTCATATGGCAATGCTCAAGCAAGGTTTGGATGTGATTGATGAACAAGGAAACATTCTTTATAACAACGAAGAATTCACCTTAGCTCCCAAGAAGAGTAGATCTTATGCTTTTTGCTCAGATACCAGACCTATGACGTCTAATATTCCACAATTAAAGGATATTGATCTATTATATCATGAAGCTACTTTTATGGATAACATGCAAGATAGGGCAATCACCACCTTTCATTCTACAGCCAAAGAAGCTGCACAATTTGCTTTAGATTGTAATGTCCAAAGGTTAATTATAGGACATTATTCTTCTAGATACAAAACTATAGAGCCATTATTAGAGGAAGCCAAGCTAGTATTTGAAAATACCGACTTGGCTCTTGAAGGAAAAAGCTACTTCATTGAAGAGTAACAAAACAATATTAAAATTTTCCTTGTTTTGAATTACTATGCCATTTCCAAGCTGTGGCTACTGTATCTTTTAAGTCCTTATATTCCGCTTCCCAACCTAATGCATCTTTCGCATATTGGGGATTAGCTACAAGCCTAGCTGGATCGCCTGGTCTTCTATCGCCAATTACAACTGGGATTTTCAAACCTGTTACTTGCTCCACAACATTAATTACTTCTTTTACTGAATATCCTACTCCAGTACCTAAATTGCAAGCCAATGATGCACCATTATTCATTAAGTGTTCGAATGCTAATAAATGAGCTCGTCCTAAATCTAAAATATGAATATAATCTCTAATTCCAGATCCATCTGGGGTATCGTAATCTGCTCCAAAAACGGTAATATTAGATCTTTTCCCCATTCCAGCTTCTATGATCAAAGGTATTAAATGAGTTTCAGGATTATGGTCTTCACCTATTAATCCATCTGTTGATGCACCACTGGCATTGAAATATCTTAAAAAAACATATTCTAGACCATAAGCTTTTTGATAATCCATAATAATTTTTTCAAGCATCAATTTGCTTTGACCATATGGGTTAATAGGATTTTGTGGGTGCTTTTCGTCAATCGGTGTATATTGAGGATTTCCATAGGTAGCACAAGTAGAAGAAAAAATAAATTTCTTGCATCCATGTTCCATCATTACATCTAATAGATTCAATGGAGCGGCTATATTGTTCTGATAATATTTTGAAGGATTACTTACAGATTCCCCTACAAAAGCATAGGCTGCAAAGTGAATTACAGCATCAATTTTATTTTCTAAAAAAATTTTATTTACCAGTTCTTTGTTTCCCAAATCTCCGATAATTAAACTAACTTCTTTATTGACTATCGCCTCCTTGTGACCATAGACTAAATTGTCTAATACAATTACTTTATATCCTTTATCTGCCAACATTCTTACCGTATGCGAGCCTATATATCCTGCCCCTCCTGTTACTAAAAGTGTCTTTTGAGTTTGATTGTTCATCATTTTTTTAAATATTTTTATTCAAATTTATTTATAAAATCATCAATATGTTGATAAATCTTTGTTAATGCCAATTTTCTTGCTTCTACGCTTGCCCAACCAATGTGTGGGCTTAGTGTAATTTTTTGGGAATCTTGAATTCTTAACAGTGGAGAATCTATTGGAATAGGTTCTTGTTCAAAAACATCAATCCCAGCACCAGAGATTATGTTTTCATTTAATGCTTTTGCTAAATCTTCTTCAATAATTATTCCGCCTCTTCCCAAATTAAATATCATGGCAGAGGGCTTCATTTGTTTCAACTTTTCAAAATCAATCAACCTTTTACTTTTATCTGTAAGTGGTGCATGAATGCTGATAATGTCTGAAGAAGACAATAATTCCATTAATGATACTTCTGGATAATCTTCCTTTCTTACAAGACCACTAAGAGAATGAAATTGCACATTGGCTCCAAAAGCAGTAGCTATTTTTGCAACTTGGCGACCAATATTTCCAAGACCAATTATTCCAAAAGTTTTCCCTGATAGCTCATAAAAGGGTTTACCTAAATAGGTAAATATATCATTCTTAGAATATGCAAAACTTTTTACATATTGATCATGAAATGCAATCTGATTTAGTTGTTCTAGAATAATCCCAATCGTGATTTGAGCAACACTTTGAGTTGAATAATCTTTGATATTTTTTACTGTAATTTTCTTTTCAGCAGCATATTGAAGATCAATATTATTAGTACCTGTAGCGGCTACACATATCAGCTTAAGTTGAGGGCAACTATCAATTACTTCTTTGTTGATATTCACTTTATTTGTAATAATAATATCCGCATTTTGACATCTCGAAATAGTGTCAGAAGGCAAGGTAGTAGGGTAAACCTGATAAGTTCCCCATTTCTCTAGTGCACTATCAAAAAATGCCTCTCCATATGTTTGGGTATCTAAAAATACAGTATGCATAGTTATATATAATATTACTTAGTCCATTCCGCTGGATTGTTCCTCCAGTTTTCTAATGAATCTATATCTTCTTTCTGAATAAAATTAGAAGATAAACCCACTTGTATAAGTGTGCTATAATCTGAAAGTGTAATTAATTTAACTCCAGATTTTCTGAAATTCTCTGCTGCTATTTCAAAGCCATATGTAAAAATTGCTACCATGCCTAGCACCTCTATTCCTGTATTTTGAAGGGCTTCTACAGCTTTTAGCGAACTACCTCCAGTAGAAATCAAATCTTCGATAACGACAACTTTTTGTTTAGGCACCACCAGACCTTCTATTTGGTTACCCATTCCATGTTCTTTGTGTTTCGGACGAACATATATTAGCGGCAAACCCATATCATTGGCTATTAAAGAAGCCTGAGGAATTCCTGCAGTAGCTACGCCTGCTATAGCTTCTACTTGTGGAAATTCTTTTTTGATATTATTTATCAAACTATTTTTAATCAAAGTTCTCACTTCTGGAAAAGAGAGCGTTAGCCTGTTGTCGCAATAGATAGGTGAATTCCAGCCACTAGCCCATTTAAAAGGACTTGATGGACTAAGTCTTACTGCAGAAATATTCAATAAAGAAAAAGCAACTTCTTCCGATATTGTAGTATGTTTTATGGGCATATTCATCATATACAAATTAAGCTAATAAATATTATTCCTACAATAAACCTATCGAGAAGAATAGCAATCGAAACAATAAATTTCTTTTTATAGCAAGAGAAATATACAAACATTGTGTGTATATTGGCATCCTAAATAGATTAAGGTCTAGCCTTGTAAGATTTAAATACTTTTCTCTGTGAAAATTTTTATCAATGAAAAAACAATTAAGATAGTTGATCAACAAACAATTCATAATACTTTAGATTATAAAGTGGTTTTTTCTGGAACTGAGGAGCTTATTTCTAAAAATCTTAAAGGAGATGTTTTGATTAAAAACGCTTCTCCAATTCATATTCAAAGATTAATTAAGCTTTTAGAAATAAAGAAATTAAAAAAACTTATTTCTATCACTTTAGCTACCGATAAACCTGAGTTTCTAAAAGATTTTTTTAAAGATGAGTTCAAAATCATAAAAGCATCTGGTGGTTTAGTGGTAAAAGAGGACAAATTTTTGATGATTTACAGGCTAGGGAAATGGGATTTACCCAAAGGGAAATTAAAGAAGAAAGAAGACCCTCTCAAAGGAGGCAAAAGAGAGGTTGAAGAAGAATGTGGAGTTATAGTAGAAATATTAGAAAAAATATGTTCTACATGGCATACCTACATTAGGAAAGATAAAAAAATACTTAAAAAAACCGACTGGTATTTAATGTCCTCAATCAATGATGCTCAGATGGCTCCACAATTTGAAGAAAACATAGAGGAAGTTCGTTGGATGACCAAAGAAGAAGTTGAACTTGCCCTAGCTAATTCTTATAAATCAATTGAAATGGTATTTGAAGAATACCACCTTAAATTTTAAAGTCATCTTTACCATAAGCAAAGTTCAAAGGGTCTGGAAAGATAAAACTATATCCAATAGTATTTAATAATTTTTCAACACCAATTTCTTTATAGGACATATGATCTTCTGTATTAAAATTAGGCTCTTGAAATCCATACTTTAAAGCTTCATGGGTATAAAACTCAGCTCTTGAAGGATGAATTGGGCTGCAAATATTCAAGGTCATATTCTCTAATGGATGTTCTAGAAGCTTTATAATGATGCTAATTACATCGTCTCTATGAATTAGATTAACTGGACTATTACCTCCTTCTATATTTTTTTTTCCTGCAAAAAATTTTACCAACATCCGTTCATAACCTACCAATCCTGCGCATCTCAAAATAATTATCTCTTGCTTATCAATGTTTCTAATCAACTCTTCTGCTTGAAACAAAAGCTCGTTCCCCGACTGTTGGATACTTGTGCAGTCTTCTTCAACTACTACCCTATCCAAATCTTTATAAACAGAGGTAGAGGAAATATAAATCAATTTTTTTATATCAGATTGCTCAATCTCTTTAACAATCTGTTCGATGGCTTCAAGATATATTTTTCCGATTTGAGTTTTACTTTTTGGCGGAATATTGATAATTAAAAAATCACTTCGAAAAAAATCTACTAGATGAGATGGATTCGAATCAAAAGGAAAACTGATTATATAAGGCTTTATGGAATATTTTTTTAAGATATCAATTTTAGAATGGCTTGTAGTGCTTCCTTTTACTTGATGACCTAGCTCTACTAATTTACTGGCTAAAGCTAATCCTAACCAGCCACATCCCAATACAGATATATTTTTTGTTGTCACTCTAACACTATTTTATATTTGCCTGCTTCAGTTTAGGATTTAAAATATGAATTATCCCAATTGCTAAAAGATAAGCAATGGAACCATAAATAAAAAGAGGTTTGGGTCCCCAATGCTGATATACTATACCACTGGCAGCCGACATGCCTATCCCACCGATTGAACCGATTGCTCCACCTATCCCAACAACAGATGCAATAGCTTGTTTTGGAAAAGTATCAGAAACAAGTGTAAATAAATTAGCAGAAAAACCTGCATGTGCTGCAGTAGCAAGCCCAATAATTGGAATAGCAATCCAAATATTAGAAGTTGTAGATGCAAAATATGCTGGAATAGCAGCTAAGGCAAAAATAAAGAAGGTTGTTTTTCTTGCTTTATGTAGTTCCCAATTTTTCTTTAATAAATTAGAAGATAACCACCCACCTGCAATACTCCCAAAAGCAGAAATACTGTAAATCACAATCATTGGTATCACCATACTTTTAAGATCTATATTATGCTCTTCTTTAAAAAATGTAGGCAACCAAATTAAATATAGAAACCATGCTGGATCAGTAAGAAACTTACCTACTGCAAAAGCCCATGTCTGCTTATAAAGGAACAAATCTTTCCAAGGTGTTTTTTCTGTTTCAGGTTCCTTATCGCTATTAATTATTGCTAATTCTGCCTCGTTAACTTTGGGGTGAAGATGAGGTGCTTTATACATTTTTATCCAAAACAACACCCAAACTATACCCAATAAACCTGAAACAACAAAAGCTATTCTCCATGAAAAATTGAGCATAAAAAAAGACATAAAAAATGGGGCTAGAATTATCCCAATATTAGACCCTGTATTAAAAATTCCTGTTGCCAAGGAGCGTTCCTTGCGAGGAAACCACTCTGCAACGGTTTTAATGGAAGCTGGAAAATTACCAGCTTCACCAATACCTAAGAAAAATCGAGAAAAACCTAAACCCCAAACAGAAGAAACAAATGCCTGACCAATACCCCCTAAACTCCATGTAACAATTGCAAATGAGAACCCCTTCTTACTACCCACTTTATCCAAAATGTTTCCCATGACAAGAAATCCAATCATGAATGCTGCCTTAAAGGAAGCATCTAAGTATCCATAATACACTTTATTTAATTTACCATCAGCACCTTGCAACCCAGTGTCTGAAAGAAATTCTGGGTCAATTACTGCATGAGAAAGTGCTTGACGATCTATATAATGAATTACAACAGAGGAAAATAATAAAGCACAAATCTTCCATCTATAATTTGAAGGTGACTGTAAAGTAGTTTTAGATTCGTGCATAAATTTTATTGAAATAACTTTTTGTTTTTAAATATAAATTGTAATTTATTAACATTAATTTGCAATTTAATCATAACAACGTAAACCCCTAAAATATGAAAAATAAATTTACAAAACTCTTTTTATTAGCTATTCTACTAAGTAACACTATTTTTTCACAAGAAATTCAAATCAATAAATCTAAAGAATATCAAACTATAGATGGTTTTGGTGGGTTTGGAGCAAAAAAAGTATGGTGGGACTCGCCCCCTTTTCACGATCAAGAATACATCAATACTGCTGTTGATGTTATGGGTTGCAACATTATTAGAACCCAGTTGTATTTTGATTTTGAACCTGCCAATGATAATAATGACCCTAATGTATTGGATGAATCAAAGCTAAGATTCGGCACTACAAGCGATAATGGGAAACAATTTTCATTTATCAAAGATATAGCTGCTAAAGGTGTGAAAATAATTGTTTCGGTTTGGACGCCCCCTTCATGGATGAAAGATTTTAGTGACCCCAAAACGATACCTGATGAATGTTATAACTGCTGGAACTGTCCTAAACCTTGGTCTTATCCTATTCCTGAAAACAGAAAAATGTGTGGTGGTGTTCTAAGGACTGATATGTATGAAGAATATGCAGAATATTTAGTAGCCTACATAAAAATTGTCAAAAGACAAACTGGAGTAGATGTTTATGGCTTAAGTATTCAAAACGAGCCCTTATTTGCTAATCCATTTGAAGCGGCAGTTCTTAAACCAGAACCATACGCTAAAGTACTAAAAGTTGTAGGGGATAGATTTAAAAAAGAAGGTCTTACCACTAAATTCTTTGGTCCAGAGCATATGGGAGAATATACTTGGGTACCAGGAAATAAAGAATATGTAAACCAACTATTCAAAGTAACTACCTCGGGCAAAGAATACCTAGATATGTATAGCGTTCATGGCTATTTAGATGGTGTTGCCAATGATTTTGGATCTGCCGAAGGATGGACAAACTTATATAATAACATCACTGTAGCCCACGGAAAGCCATTGTGGATGACTGAGACAGGAAATCAAGTTCCTAATACATTTGACCAAGGTTTTAAATTTGCTACTGCCATGCATTTAGCTCTTAAATTTGGGCATATTTCTGGATGGGTATTTTGGGGATTGGCTGGAAATGCTATTAATGGCAATACGCTTACTAATACTGGTGCTGCTATGAAATTATTTTATAAATATATAAAGCCTGGATATATTAATATCGAAGCAACTTCAACAGACAAAGATTTATTGATTACTGCTTACAAGAAAGACAATAACTTAGTGGTAGTCATAATCAACAACGGCACTTCTAGTAAAACAGCTCAACTAAACCTTGGTTCAGCAGCTTTACCAAATTCTTTTGAAGTTTATAGATATAGCCAAACACAACTAGGTGTTGCTTTAGGAACTGTTTCTAACAACAGCTTTAATCTGCCTAGTAAAACCGTTACTACATTGGTTTACGAAGACAAAGCAACCTCTAATGAAAGTGGTATAGAAGTTTCCAACTCACAATTAAATATTTACCCCACAGAGGTTTATTTTAATGAAGTAAATATAGAATTATCAGGGAACTCAAAGATGGAAAATGTAGATATTTGCTCTATTGATGGAAGAATTGCTAGAAATTACACTGGTTTAAACCTGAATAAAATGACAATAAACACCGAAGGATTATCAAAAGGAATGTATATCATAAAAGTAACAACTAGTCAAGGAGTAAAATCTAAGAAAATTAATATTCAGTAATTTTCTTAGATTTTACTAATTTTATAAAGAAATGCAAGGCAATTGCCTTGCATTTCTTTATAATTTAAAAACAATCTAATTTTAAACATAACTAATTAATTAATAGATATATTAGTAAAAAATATTATTTAGCTTCCAAACTTAATGGCCCTTTTATACCAGAAGTTCTTAATGTATGATTTTTAGATAACAAGCCGCCCAAGTTATTTTGGGTTGTCCATACATTTTCTAGCTTCCCATAGGTTACATAATCTCCAATAATCCTATTTCTAAAATTTGTATGACACTTTGCAATCAAGACATTATTAGTTTTCAATAGTCCTACTGGAATCGCAATATGTTTATTAGGAATCCAAAATTGCCCTAATTCTAAGCCATTCAGCGTAAGCGATGCTATGGCACTAAAATCTCCTATGTTAAGCAAAAATTGTCGATTGTCTAATAAGTCATTAGATGATAAATCAAAAGTAATTTTATAGTTTATTACACCCGAATGAAATTTTACGTCATTATCAACATGCGTTATAATATCTATTAATGAATCAGTTTTAAAAACTTTAACTCCTTTTTGTAATGGGATACTCATTTCAACCTTTGTATTTTTTAAAGAAATAGATTTGGTAGAAGAAGCATTTATAGTTAATACTTTTTCATTTGGAATATTTGAGCAAACAAAAAACATAGATTGATAAGGAGTAAATTCGAAATTAAAGTCATTAGAGTTTTGGCTACTTTTCATCACTTCTCCTGTAATTGGATCCCATAAGGTTAAATATCTTTTATCTGTTCGCAGTGAAAACTTTCCTTTGTGAATTTTATTAGTTTGATTGCAAACAAAATATATTTCTTCTGTGGGTGTGCTTCTGTGAGTAAATAAAAACACATTACTATCTGGAATAGAAGTACTAAAATCTTTGTTAAGTTTGATTTTAGAGATTACCTTATTAGCATCGCTAGTGTTATAAATAAAACCCTTTTCATATTGTTTGTATTCATTTTGAGTCCAAAGTTTATTTACCACTTTATCAAAATGTGATTTGTATTTAGCATAATTGATTAGCCCTATAGATGGCAAAGGCTTATAACCATATATTATCACACCTTCTTTAATATATTCTTCTATTTTTAGAAGCGAAGATAAATTCAAGGTTACATCTTTAGGTAAATACAATAATTGATAGCTATTATTTTTAAATTGTAATTTACCCTTAACAACTTTTAATTTATTGACTAAAATATCAGAATTGATAATCAAAGATTGATATCCCGAAGGAGCAATATTTTTACTATTTTGTTCTAAATACTGAGGAAATTGATCGCCTACATAATATAAAATATCTGCCTGTATATCTCCTTTTTGTAGTAAATATTGTATGCGTGCGTGATAATCTGACCAAGATCTAGCTAATTGAAACCAAGGATTATTCCTATTAAAAAGACTAGCATATCCTCCCAAAGTAAACCCTGGTACACTATCTGTAGGTTGATGTACATAGCTATGTAAAATAAACTGATTTATGCCACTACTATAAGAGGCATCGCCGAAAGGTTTTAAATCAAAAGGAATATCACTATAATGAGCCATCGCAGTATAAGCCTCTGCTCCTATTGTTTTTTTGCCATAAAACAAGGTCGCACTTACTGGAAAATCTAAATTGGAAGATTTTTTAGGGGTATATTCTGGAATTGTGGTTTTACCATTATGCCCAGCCCAAAATTCAAACATGCACATATCTGTAAATTTGCTTGTTTTAAGAATATCCAGCGGTGGATACTTACCTGTTCCATATATAACTTCAGCATGCATTTCTAGCTTATTTTTATGGCATAAATTACTAAAATGCCCATAATAATTCTCCTCTATCAGTTCTGCTATAGTTTTGCGGTAATCGTACAAAAATGCTTCGCTTTCTTCTGTATTATTAACGACGATACCGCAGAGTACAGGATAAAATTTACCTATAGAATATCCTCGTCTTTTTTCAAATTCTTGAGGCATAGTTTTAGTCCAGTTTTGAAATCCACATTCCCAACTATCTATTAAAAAAAACTTAAAGGTATTGCCGAGGTACTTTGGTGCCGTATTGATTAATTTTTGGGAAAAATTAGAAAAATGCAAACTTAATGCACTAGTATCCATTTTGTCGCATTCTAATCCTTCGCCTTCAGCTGTAGCTGGTGCATTCATAGTTCCTGTAGTGGTGTATCCAAGCCTAACGATTTTCCAGGTTCCTTTTGGTACATTCCAATTCAGAGTACCGTCTTTATTTATATGTTTACTCAATTCTATGGTCTTACGATTTGCAATTTTTCTTTGTGAAGTATCTGGTAAATATTCGGAAGCAAAACGTCCGAGGGTGAAAGATATTTTTTTAGTAATATCTTGAATATCAGAATTGCAACTTGGAGATTCATTTTTATTGAGTAGTTCTATTTCAGAAATTGAATACGCAAAGTAACTATCACTCCACGGAAAGTTGGTAAATTTTAATTTAAAATACTGGCTTTTAACTGCTTTAATAGGAATAATCTTAGTAGTGTTATAACCAATAACATCAATACTATCCCACTCATTATAATTTAAATCATCTTTAGATATAAAAACTTTAAAAGATGATTTTGCAGTTGAAGGGTCAGACCATGTAAAAGGTTTTAATTGTGCGATAGAAATTTTGTCTACATCTATTGGCTTATCTAACTTAATAGTGATGACATCTCCATATTTCAAAACCACTCCCCCTGAAAGTGACCCGTCACACATTTCATTTGAAACATTCAAGTTATTAACTTTAAAAATAGGATTGCTTTGAGAGAACAAAGATGCTGGTTCAGATTCAGAAACAGCAAATACTGCAATATCTTCATAATATTGCATTCGATGTGCTGGTTTAGGAAGCGTAATAAGCATTGTATTTCCACCTTGTACGATTTTGCTAGACCATGTAAGCACTTTCATTGATTGCTCTGGTTGAATCCATGGGCCGCCACTACTACTCCAGCCATCACTATTATGTACTCCAATTTTGATTCCTAGCCTAGATGCTTCTTCTAGTGCCCACTTGAACATTTCATACCATTCTGGAGTATCAAATAAAACCCTTTTTATTCCAAATTCTTTCTTATCTAGTAATCCAATATTTAATATTGTAGCTTGAACAATACCATTGACTTTCATCATTTCTAGATCTTTAGTAATGCCTTCTTTGGTAATATTTCCCTGCATCCAATGCCACCATGTGTGTAGTTGAAAGTCCTTTTCAGGAGACTTGAAGGATTGATAGTCTAAAGATGTATCTTTAGGCGTGTTAAATCCTACCAAAATGATGATAATTAAAACCAAATAGCTTAAATAGATTTTCATGAATTTACTTTATAATAGTTAATTGTTAAATATTAAGCAATATAAAGAAAGTATTAATAAAATTGTTTAAGAGCAGATTAGATATTCAAATGCTATAGATACTAAATAACAAGTTAGTATCTATAGCATTTTGCTAGATTGAATTATGTTGTTATTTGAAAATGTTTTTCTTTAAGGAAAATCTATAAAAAAATGAAAGGCAATTACCTTGCATTTTTTATTCACAGAGATGAAGATTATATAAATCAAAAAAATTATGGTCCATCAATTCATCGAAATTATACCCAAAATAAAGTGAGTTTGGTTTGTTGCCAAACTTAATATGGCACATATACAATCTTAATTTTTTCAATAATGGTGAGTCAGGCATCAAATCTCCCCAAACTATTACTTCATCTTTTTCTGGATTGAATTTCATTTGTTCTGCTACAAACATTACATAATACACAAAATCTTCTGGAGTAGTAAAGTAAAATGTATTACAGAATTCTAAATTACGATTTGTCTTAAGTACCACTGTCAATTGATCTTTTTCAACAAAAACATACATTTCTTTAAGGTTTTTTGAAGTATGCTGAACCATTATTCCTTCTATCAAAGAACTTGTATGGTGAACAACTTTGAGTTTTTTGCCTAAATAAGCAGCCTCAAAAAAACTAATAATTTTTTTATTTACAGAAAATATATTGACTGCATCTACGCTATGTTGCTTATAATACAGCACTTCATCTGAGGAATCTGATAGAATAGAGCAATTCAAACTAAGATAATCTTTTGCAAATTCTTGATCAAATAACTCATTGGGTACAACAGAAAAATTAGGAGTCTTTAAAGCCAACTTTACATTTTTCCAATAACCTGCTTGTAAAAGATGATGGTCGTCATAAATATCATTTAGCAAAGCTATCAACTGGTCTGCATCTTGAATATGATTAAACTGATAATCTTCTAGTAATAAGCAACGATTTCGCATAGAATCGGTAACACAAACCCTAAACAAATTGGGGCTAATTTGTAACGACAAACAATAATCAGCAATATTATCTACACTAAAAGTATCATCTTTTATTTTCTTGTTTAATTTATAAGAAGGTGCTTTAATTTCTTGCATAATGAGCAATATTTAAAAAAATATCTTTCCAAAGTTATAAAATGATTGCCCGAAAAAATGAAATTTACAAAATTATTTATCAACAAATTTTTATGGACTTTCCCCAATTAAAAAATCCTTGATGATATTTTTTCGTGCAAGAAAGGGTGCACTATTTTTTTATCAAATGTTGATAATTCATCAAAGTGAATAAATCGCACTTCTTGAATAATTTGTTCTTCTTTTTTAAGCTCAGGATCTATGCCCAATAAAGGCTCTCCTTCTAATCTTTGGCATTCATAAAATAATTCTACAGCATGAAGCGGAAGCTGCAGATATTCATAAATTCCAAGAAATTTTTTTACTGCTATTTTCAAACCTGTTTCTTCTAAAAATTCTCTTTGAATACAATCATCGATAGCTTCTCCAAATTTCAAACCACCACCTGGTGGTGACCAAAAAACGCCTTCTTTGTTTAAAGCAATATGTTTAATCAATAATATAGAATTATCCTCAATCACAATACCGCAGGGTCTTAGTCTTACCCTATTTCCAAATTGTTGTATGATACTTGCTTCTTGCATGTTGAATAATCTTAAAAAAATATTTTTTTTGCCTACTTAAATTTCATTAAATTTAGTTGTTATCAATTTAAATCCACAATTCTATTCCTAATCTTATGAGATATATTTTGTTTTTCTTTTTAAGCTTTTCGTTCTTTATCTCCAACGGACAAACTACCCAAGGCCCTAAAAATGGAGCCGTAATTGGCTTTCCAATTACCTCACATGATTTTGGAGATATTATTCAAGGCGATAAAGTTTCTTTTGTTTTCAAATACAAAAACACAGGAACAGAGCCATTAATCATCAACGAAGTGCTTACTACTTGTGGTTGCACTGCTACTGAATGGAGCAAAACTCCATTAGCCCCTGGTGAAATAGGTTCATTATCTGCTTCTTTTAACTCAGAAGGAAAAATGGGCAGACAAAACAAGGTGATAACTATACTTTCAAATGCCACCAATAATGCTGCTACTATTAGCCTAGTATGCAATGTTCTTCCATCTGCTAATTCTACAAAATAACATAATGAAATTTAGAATACCTTTTCTTATTTTATTGATGTTTTTGCTTCCTATGCTTGGAAATGCACAAAAGCAGAAGATGCTTGTCTATGATTTCAACAATACCTTGGCAGATACAAGCAATAAAAGAGTACCATTAGCCGAGCTAGAAAAACCTGGCTATTTTGCCACCGACACCATCAAAGAACTTGGTGGAATTGCCAAAAAAGTATATTGTTTCGGCTTAAATAGCGGAATTGCTTTTGATAATGCAGAAGCTGGAAAACCAATCAGAGAGGGATATTCCATTGAAATTTATTTTAAGTTAGACATGTATAATGCATGGAAAAGGGTGCTAGATTTTAAAAATAAAAAATCGGATACAGGCCCATACATTTATTTAAGAAAAGTCAGTTTCTATAAATATGGCTCCGCAGACATGAAACCGATTCAGCCGGGTAATTATATACATTATATATTTACAAGGGACTCCGCCAGCCAAAATTCTCAAATTTTTATCAACGGAAATCTGATTTATCAATTCAAAGATTCTTTAAAATTGGCAACTTTAGATAAGTATAATTATCTTAATTTATTTCATGATAACATGAGCATGGGAAATGAAGCCAGTGCAGGAAAAATAGCCTTACTTAAAGTATATGACCATGTCGTAACAAAAGAGAAAGTTAAAGAAAATTTTGATCAATTAGTTCCAACATTCAAAGCCCTTAATAATAGACCAGAGCCACCAAAGCAACTTCCAGAAGTAATCGTAAAGGGCAATATCGTAGACAAAAGAAATGGTGCACCTACTCCTGCCAAAGTGAATTTTGAAAGAACCTCAGACAACGGCCTAGTAAAGTCTATTGACAACAATCCCACCACAGGAGATTATGAACTCAAATTAAGAGTGGGTCAGCAATACTTATTTTCAGCCACTGCCAAAGGATTTATGGGCTTTACGGATGTACTAGATTTATCAAATGTAGATGGAAAAACCCCCATCATTAAAGACATTGAATTAAGCAGAATGGAGCTTGGCAAAACTATTACCTTAAATAGAATTATTTTCAAACAAGGTACTCCTGAAATGCTTTCAGCATCCTATGATGAGTTAGACAAACTTGTAATGATGATGAAAGAAAATGCAAAAATGGAAATAGAACTAAGTGGTCATACCGATAACCAAGGCAATGCAAAGATGAACATCGAGCTTTCTGAAGAAAGAGTAAAAGCTGTTAAAGATTATCTAGTAAGTAATGGTATTGATAAAAAAAGAATCTCCGGCAAAGGCTACGGAGGTAGTAAACCTGTAGCAAGTAATGCAACAGAAAATACTCGAAAATTAAATAGAAGAGTAGAGTTTGTTATTAGAAAATACTAATCAATTCAATTCTTTTCTTAAATTCTTAGCTTGTGCTATAAAGTCATCTAAAAGCCAAGCATCAGCAATATCCATTGTTCCAACTTTTGTTCTCCTTAAAGAAGATAAGTATGCACCAACTCCTAATTTTATCCCAAAGTCTCTAGCTATGCTTCTGACATATGTTCCTTTTGAGCAAGTTAATCTAAAACTAATTACAGGGGACTGAGTATCGGTAATTTCAAAATCAAATATTTCAATATTTCTAGCCTTAATCTGTAGTTCTTCTCCTTTTCTTGCCAATTTATACAACCTTACACCATCCACTTGAATAGCAGAGTACATAGGTGGAATTTGTTCTTGAGCTCCAATCATAGATTGTGCAACATCTAATATTTGATTTCTAGAAATATGGTTATAGTCTTGAAAATTTTCTTCGGGTGTTTCCAAATCGTAAGAAGGCGTAGTAGCTCCTATTCGAAAAGTACCTATATACTCTTTATTTTGTCCTTGAAGAGCATCAATAGTTTTTGTTTTTTTACCAGTGCAAATTACTAGTAAACCAGTAGCTAAAGGGTCTAAAGTACCTGCATGTCCTACTTTTTTGACCTTGATGCAGTTTCTTATTTTTTTTACTATATCAAAGGAAGTCCATTCTAATGGCTTGTCTATCAAAATAACTTCCCCTGCTTCAAAATCCCAATTCATATTAGGTAATTTGTAAGGGTACGCCAGCTATAAGGAGAGTAAGTATTATGATGCCTAAAACTATTCTGTAATAACCAAAAAGTTTAAACCCATGCTTGTTGAGAAAACCGATTAAAAATTTAATAGCAATAATGGCAACAACAAAAGCAAATAGATTCCCCAAAACTAGAATACTTAAATGCTCTGTCTGTATTTCTTTATAACTTTTCAGTAATTTATATGCTGTAGCAGCAAACATGGTGGGAACAGCAAGAAAAAAAGAAAATTCCGCTGCTGATTTTCTATTTAATCCCTGAGATAAGCCTCCAATAATTGTAGCTGCAGATCTTGATACTCCAGGCATCATTGCAATACATTGAAAGAAACCAATCTTCAAGGCACTCCAATAAGACACTTCTGTTGTGTCAGAAGATGGATTAGATTTGAAAATTTTATCTACAAAAAGCAAGAAAATACCACCTACCAATAAATTAATCGCTACTACTAGAGGACTCTCAAGCATTGCATCAATTTTTTTACTAAATAAAAAACCAATAATTGCTGCGGGTATAAAAGCAATCAAAAGTTTAATATAAAAATCTATATTATTAAAAAACCTTTTCCAATATAGAACTACTACTGATAATATCGCACCAAACTGGATACAAACGGTAAATAATTTAGTAAACTCATTATCTTCTATTCCCATCATTGAAGAGGCTAAAATCATATGCCCTGTAGAAGAAATGGGTAAAAATTCTGTAATGCCTTCTATTATTGAAAGAATTATGGCTTGAAATAAATTCATTAATCTCTTTTCTGTTTGTAAAAAATTGCAAAAAACTCAATTACAAATCCTACTAACAATAATATAGGCCCAACTGTTAGACCCATGCTCCCAAAGCCGTATTCAGCCGTTTCCATAGTCATGACTATGTATCCAAGAAGCAATACTCCTATGCCAGCGAGCATGATGATGTAATTGATTTTTGAAAATGCAAATCTTATCTGTGGTTTAGTACTCATAATTATTTTGTTTAATTCTATTAATATAAATCATCTAAAGACATTCTTAGGTATTTTCGAACTGCCTGATATGAACTTAATAATCCAATCAGCATTCCAGCAAATATAATTCCTCCGAATGCAATCAATATTTTTTCTATTTCTTTTAACCTATCCAATTGTGGTATTTCATTATACCCATATTGTAGCAATCCAATTAAAATGAAGACTGCAATAAGTCCACTAAAGAAACCCTGAACAGTAGCATGCCACAAAAATGGCCTTTGAATAAAACTAGATTTTGCACCTACCAATTGCATACTTCTAATTAAAAATCGCTGAGAATATAAAGCTAACTTAATGGTGTTTCTAATAAGTAACACGGTAGTCAATAATAATATAATTGCAAAAAATATCAAGACCAAACCAATAAGTTTAACATTGGTGTTGATTTCAGAAACTAAATTAATAGGATAACTCACTTCAAATACTTCGGGAATGATTTTAATTTTTTCTACCGCCTGTGCTAACTTATCTTTCTCAAAATAATTTTTATTAATCTTTATCACCAAAGATTCTCTTAGTGGATTATCCTCTAAAACATGAGAAAAATCTTCACCAGTATCAGTAATAAATTTCTTTGCAGCCTCTTCTTTGTTGATATGAACTATTTGAGCAGCCATATTTTTCTTCATTACGAAAGGCATTTTTCCTATAATATTTTTGATTGAATCAATCTTGGTATTACTCACATCTTTTTTAAGATATACATGCAATTCTACATTTTCTTTAATAAGCTCAGAAAGCTTATTTGCATGAAGCACTAACATAGCAAAAAGACCAATCACAAAGAGTGAAATGGTGATACTGAATACAACTGTGAAAGCAGGATAACTTCCCAGTTTTTTCTTTTTGGTATTGGTTGGTTTCTTAACAGGCATAAATTTATACTACAAACATAAATCTTTTTTTATTTAAAAATATAGCTTGTTCAAAAACTAATTGAAAGACTTGCATTATTCAATATATGCTATGCCCTTTTTTTAAAAAAACCAAAAAACTGTAGATGGATTTTTTTTATCAGTTATAGATTATTTCTTTTGATTTACTGATAAAATGTGTGCTTAGAAATCCCTACTTTTGATAGCGTAACTTTTAAGAACATAATTGTGAAAACTGAAGATTTAATAAATTTATATAAGAATGATGGATTTATTTCTAGCATCTCTAATGCACTGAGCAACTCACCTACAGCACACTTTTTCTTCAAAGGACTTTATGGTAGTTCTGATTCATTAATAGCATCAGCCCTTGAAAGTAGTTCAAAAAACACCTTGTTTATTTTAAATGACAAAGAGGAAGCAGCTTATTTTTTTAATGATTTACAAGCCCTATTACCAGAAAAAGATATTTGTTTATTTCCCGCTTCTTATAAAAAAATATATCAATTTGAAGAAACAGAAAATGCCAATATTTTAATGAGAGCAGAAGTTCTCTCTAAGCTGAATCAAAATGAAAACGGTTTATGGATGGTAAGTTCGCCAGAAGCGCTAGCCGAAAAAGTAATTAACCAACAATCGCTCTTAGAAAATACCTTTAAAGTAAAAATAGGAGAAAAGATAGACACCTCTTTCCTATCAGAGCTACTGCATAGTTATGATTTTGAAAAAACAGACTTTGTTTTTGAGTCAGGACAATTTTCAGTAAGAGGAGGTATCATTGATGTTTATTCTTATTCCAACGAATTGCCCTACCGTATAGAACTTTTTGGCAATGAAGTCGAGAGTATTAGAACCTTTAATCCTAATACTCAGATTTCTGAATCGATATTGCACGAATTTTCTATTTTACCCAATGTACAAACAAGATTAATTCAAGAGTCTAGAACTTCATTTTTTGATTTTATAGGTTCTAATACAACTATTTGGATCAAAGACGTCAAATTTACCTCAGAAATTATTCAAAAATATTTTCAAAAATGTGAGCAACAATTTAAAGAAATACAAAACCAAACTGGGGGTTCCAAGCTTATCACCCAGCCTTCTGAATTGTTTGATTCTAAAGAAGAATTTTTAGCAAAAATTGAAAAACTACAAATTATAGAATTTGGAAATAATCAATTCTTTCCTCATTCAACAATTTTTGATTTCAAAACCAAAAAGCAACCTTTATTTCACAAGGATTTCGAAGTGCTCGTAGAAGATATTAGAATAAAACAAAATTCAGGATATCTATGCCTTATAGCATCTGATTCCATAAGACAATTAGAACGATTAGAAAGTATTTTTCATGAACTAGACCCAACACTAAAAGTAAACAAGGTAAATCTAGCCTTTAGAGAAGGGTTTATAGATGAACTCAATAAAATTTTAATTTACACCGATCATCAAATTTTTGAAAGATTTCATAAATATAAGATTAAAGAAAAATTCACAAAATCTAAATCGCTTACACTAAAAGAACTAAGAACACTTCATCCTGGAGATTATGTAACTCACCTAGAACATGGCATTTGTCGTTTTGTTGGTCTAGAAAAAGTAGAAGTAGGCGGCAGGCAGCAAGAAGCTATTAGGCTTGTCTTTAGAGATGATGATTTGATGTACATAAGCATTCACGCTTTACACAAAATTGCTAAGTATAGTGGCAAAGAAGGAGTGGCACCGCAAATGACTAAATTAGGCTCTGGCGACTGGGATGCAAAAAAGAAAAAAGTAAAACGCCAAGTTCAAGAAATCGCTAAAGATTTAATCGATTTATACGCAAAAAGAAAAGCTAGCCAAGGCTTCAAGTATAGCCCTGACAGCTTTTTACAAACAGAGCTAGAATCTTCCTTTATCTACGAAGATACCCCAGATCAAAGCAAAGCAACTTCAGATGTCAAAGCAGATATGGAACTCCCTAACCCAATGGATAGGCTAGTTTGTGGAGACGTGGGTTTTGGAAAAACTGAAATCGCCATTAGAGCTGCCTTCAAAGCTGTTTGCGACAATAAACAAGTGGCTGTGCTGGTACCGACTACAATTCTTGCAATGCAGCATTTCAAAACCTTCAGTGGTAGGTTAGAAAAATTCCCTTGCTCTATAGAATATATCAATAGGTTTAAAACTACACAACAAATAAAAGATACTATAAAGAGAGTTGCTGAAGGGAAAACCCAAATTCTTATAGGTACTCATCGCTTAATCAATAAAGATGTTGCATTTAAAGATTTGGGCTTATTAATTATTGACGAAGAACAAAAATTTGGAGTAAAAGTAAAGGAGAAACTTAAAGAAATTAAAATCAATGTAGATACGCTGACCCTTACAGCAACACCGATACCAAGAACTTTACATTTCTCTCTTATGGGTGCTAGAGATTTGTCTATAATTGCTACCCCTCCACCAAATAGACAACCTGTAACTACTCAGCTTCATCCCTATGACGATATTGTTATTAGAGATGCTATAGTCTTGGAATTAAAGAGAAAAGGCCAAGTATTTTTTGTACACAATAGAGTGATGGATATCGAACAAATAGCTGACAAAATACGCCAATTAGTTCCAGATGCAAAGATTGGTATAGCACATGGACAAATGGAAGGGGAAAAACTAGAAAAAGTAATGATGAAATTTGTTGAAGCTGAATACGATATTTTAGTTTCTACAAATATCATCGAATCTGGTCTTGACATCCCTAATGCAAATACCATTATAATCAATCACGCACATATGTTTGGTCTTTCAGATTTACATCAAATGCGAGGACGAGTTGGGCGTTCAAACAAAAAAGCTTATTGCTACTTTATTACCCCCCCAATAAATCTTCTTCCTTCTGATGCGAGAAAAAGATTAAGTGCATTAGAAGAGTTTTCTGAACTAGGAGATGGCTTCAAAGTAGCGATGAGAGATATGGATATCAGAGGAGCTGGAAGCCTTTTTGGTGCCGAACAAAGTGGTTTTATAACAGACGTTGGGTTTGAGGTTTATCATAAAATACTGGACGAAGCTATACTTGAATTAAAACAAACCGACTATAAAGATCTTTTTGTTCATGAGCTTGAGGCACTAAATCTAAAAAAGCTACAATCAGATTGCTCTATAGAAACTGATCTATCGATTCTGATTCCAGAGAAATATGTAAGTAATATTACAGAGCGACTTAGCTTATATTCTGCCTTAGACAATGTCAATAATCAAAAAGATCTGGATGTATTTATCCATCAAATAATAGATCGTTTCGGTCCTTTGCCAAGCGAAGTAAGTGATTTGACCGAAACAGTAAAAATGAGATGGTTGGCAGAAAGTTTGGGAATTGAGAAACTTATTCTGAAAAACGATAGCCTAAAATGTTTTTTGCCTTCTGCAGACAATGAATACTATTATCAATCTGAAATTTTTGGAAGAATTTTAAAATTTATACAATCTAGACCCAAAGGTTGTTCATTAAAAGATGTAAACAAAAAACTGGTTTTAGGTTTTGATACTGTTCTAAGTATTGACGAAGCCCTTTCTATCCTAAGAAAAATAAATGAAGAAGAAGTTGTGGAGGCTTAAAAATAATTAAAGAAAAAAGAAACCATTTAATTTCCATGGTTTCTTTTTAATGCCTTAAAACGCTGGTTTGATAATAACTACTCTCCGTTGTTCTTTTTATCTTGAACCTCGATTCTAATATCTTGAGCTAATGTTTTTAGGTCTTGCATACCTTTTCTAACTCTAGTTCCAGCAGCAGAGTTGTTCTTGTCATAAAATTTAATAACATCTTCTTCGATAGATGCTACTAAGGATTTAATTTGTTCAAATTTGTTCATAGGAAATATACTTTTAATTGTGAAATTTGGAAATAGAAAAGTAAGATAATAATTTTTATTTAAAGTTCTATTTATAAGATTATTAAATTATTAAAAAAAATCTATACAGAAATATTAGATAGACTTTTTACGTACATTTTATTTTTTAATTTATGTGCAATTTCTTCAAACGCTTTTAAAGTATAATTCACATCATCAATACTGTGAACAGCAGTAGGGATGATTCTCAACATTAGGATATCTTTAGGCACTACAGGGTAAACTACTATTGAACAAAAGATTCCATAGTTTTCTCTTAAATCTATAGTAAGTTGCGCTGCTTCGCTTTCGTTTCCACTCAAGATAACAGGGGTAACAACTGATTGAGTTCTTCCTATATTAAAACCTCTTTCTCTTAACCCTGACTGAAAAGCTTTAGCAACCTTCCATAGATTTTCTTTCATTTCTGGGTGCTTTTTTAACAATTCTAATCTTTTTCTTAATCCCACTATGAAAGGCATTGGAAGTGTCTTTGCAAAAATCTGAGAACGAGTATTGTACCTTAAATATTCAATTACCTGTTCTTTGCTAGATACAAATGCTCCAATACAGGACATAGATTTAGCAAACGTAGAAAAATAAATATCAATTTCATCTTGAACTCCTAGCTCTTCGCCAGTTCCAGCACCTGTTTTGCCCATAGTACCAAAACCATGTGCATCATCAACCATTAATCTAAAACTAAATTCTTCTTTTAAAGCAACAATTTCATTCAACTTGCCCAAATCTCCTGCCATACCAAACACTCCTTCGGTAATTACAAGAATAGAACCGTTGGTATCACTAACCAATTTAGTAGCTCTTTCTAATTGCTTACGCAAACCATCCATATCATTATGGGCATAAACAAATCTTTTTCCTTGATGAAGCCTAACACCGTCAACTATACATGCATGCGATTCAGAATCATATATTACTACATCATGTCTAGTAAGCAATGCATCTATTACAGACATAATACCTTGATAACCATAGTTAAGTAACATTGTATCTTCTTTTCCCATGAATTCAGATAGTTCTTCTTCGAATTGCTCAATTAGGTTTGAATTTCCTGACATCATTCTGGCTCCCATGGGATAAGCCAGTCCATATTCTTGAGTTCCTTCGTTATCTGCCTTTCTAACTTCAGGGTGATTGGCTAAGCCAAGATAGTTATTTAGACTCCAAACAAGCATTTCTTTACCACGAAATTTCATTCTCGGTCCAATTTCACCCTCTAATTTAGGGAATGCAAAATATCCATGTGCTAGTGAAGAATGTTTACCCAATGGGCCTCTGTCGGAAAGTAATTTTTCAAAAAGATCCAAAATAAATAATAATTTTAGGTTAAGTAATTGTTTCTATTTTTTTATTAATCTACAAAATTAAAAAATTAAAACTAAGAGAAAAGGACTGTTTTTAATTTTTATTTATTATTAGTAACCATATTTTTCTTTCCAGATTGATTTTAATTTACTTCTAAACTCATTTTCTCTAGAATTATCAGATGGATTGTAAAATTTATAACCACTTAGTTCAGTCGGCATATACTCTTGATATATAAAATTACCCTCAAAGTCATGTGCATATTGATAATCTTTACCATAATTTAATTTTTTCATTAATTCGGTAGGTGCATTTCTTAAATGCAATGGAACTTGTAAATCACCCTTTTCATGAACTATTTTCTTTGCATTCTTTATAGCTTTATAAGAAGCATTGCTTTTAGGAGAACATGCTAAATAAGTTACACACTGAGCAAGAATAATATCCGATTCTGGATATCCTATAATATTAACTGCTTGAAAACAATTTGTTGCCATGATAATCGCTGTAGGATTAGCGTTGCCAATGTCTTCAGATGCTAGTATTACCAATCTTCTCGCAATAAAACCAACCTGCTCTCCTCCTTCTATCATTCTGGCAAGCCAATAAATTGCTGCATTAGGGTCACTTCCTCTTATCGATTTTATAAAGGCAGAGATAATATCGTAGTGTAATTCTCCATTTTTATCATAATTAGAAATTTTTTGTTGAACTACAGCAGAAATCAATGAATTATCAATAATAATTGGCGAACTACTTACAGATTCTACGGCTAACTCTAAAAATCCCAATAACTTACGGACATCTCCACCCGAAAATCTCAAAATTGATTCCGTTTCAACAATTTGTATATCTTTATTTTTTAAATAAATATCTTTCGTAATTGCCGTCTGTAAAACTTTCATTAAATCATCTTGACTCAATGAAGAAAGAGTATAAATCTGACATCTAGACCTTAGGGCATTGATAACCTCAAAAGAAGGATTTTCTGTGGTCGCTCCTATTAATAGAATAATCCCTTTTTCTACAGCCCCCAATAATGCATCTTGCTGAGACTTGCTAAAGCGATGAATTTCATCTATAAATAATATAGTTTGACTTGTTTTTGTGGCTTTATCAATTGCATCCCTAAGTTCTTTTACCCCTGAATTAATAGCGCTTAATTCAATAAATGGCATATCTATTTCTTTTGCTAAAACTTTAGCCAGAGTTGTTTTCCCCACACCAGGAGGCCCCCAAAATATCATTGAAGGTAGCTTTCGGTTTATTAATAACTTAGTAATCAAACCATTTTTTCCCAACAATGCTCCCTGCCCAACGATTTCATCAATAGATTGGGGCCTCATTCTTTCTGCCAAAGGAATTGTATTTTCTTGCATCATACCTTTATTTGCAAATGGGTGAAGAAATAAAAATCCTCTAGATATCTAAATATAGAGGATTAATAAAATAATTGTTAATTTCTAGAATACCGTAACTATACAGCTACGTTATTTTCTCTCAAAGCATCGTTGAGTGATGTTTTCAAATCAGTGCTTGGTTTTCTTTTCCCTATAATTATGGCACAAGGAACATGAAATTCTCCTGCAGGGAATTTTTTAGGATAACTTCCTGGAATAACAACCGATCTTTCTGGTACGAAGCCTTTATATTCTACAGGTACATCTCCTGTAACATCTATAACTTTAGAACTTCCAGTGAGGCACACATTGGCTCCTAATACAGCTTCTTTACCTACCCTCACTCCTTCTACTATAATACACCTCGACCCAATGAATGCTCCATCTTCTATAATTACTGGTGCAGCTTGAACAGGCTCCAAAACACCTCCTATACCAACACCTCCACTCAAATGAACGTGCTTTCCTATTTGAGCACAACTGCCTACAGTAGCCCAAGTATCTACCATAGTCCCTTCATCTACATATGCTCCAATATTAACATAAGAGGGCATCAAAATAACTCCTTTACTTAAATAAGAACCATACCTAGCTACTGCCGGAGGAACTACCCTTACACCTAGTTCTTCATAGTTTCTTTTTAAGTCCATCTTATCAAAATACTCAAAGATGCCTGATTCTGAAACTTTCATTTTCTGAATTGGGAAATACATAATTACTGCTTTCTTTACCCATTCATTGACTTGCCAACCAGATGCTGTAGGTTCAGCCACTCTTAACTTTCCCTTATCTAGGTCATCAATTATATTTTTTATTGTGCTAATAGTATTTACATCTGCTAATAAACTTCTATCTAGCCAAGCTGCTTCTATAACTTCTTTCATTTGATTATTTTTTTCAAAAATAGGTAAGTTTTTTAAAGCAATAAAACTTTTAAAGGTATTTAATAAGTATAAAATTAAAAACAGATAATTTTAATAGAAAAAATAAACTATCGTATGTAAAAAGCCAAGTTCTAAACTTTGAGCGTAGAGATTCCACCATCAATATGCAAAACTTGCCCTGTGGTAAATTGTGATTTTAATAAAAAAACAATTGCTTCTGCTATATCTATAGACTTACCATAAATATTTAAAGGATGCCTTTTTGAAGCAGCATCTTTTTTTTCTGGGGAAGATAATAATTTCTCTGCTAATGGAGTATCTGTGAGTGAAGGTGCAACTACATTAACTCTGATATTTGGAGCCAATTCGGCTGCTAATGATTTTGATAAGCCTTCAATGGCTGCTTTAGAAGCACTAATAGAAGCGTGAAAAGGTAATCCTAAAGATACAGCTACAGTACTCATTAATACTATACTTCCATGATTTTGCTTTAGTTTAGGCAAAAAAGCTTGAATGGCAGATACTGCACCAAGGAAATTAAGCTGAAAATCATCCAAAAAATCCTTAGTAGTAGTTCGATGAAAAGGTTTAAGATTAATACTACCCGGTAAATATACCAAACCATCAATTCCTTCTGATACATTTTCAATGTCTGGCGCACCAAGAAGTGCATCATAAGGATACCAAATCAGATTGGTATAATCAGATAAATTACCAATACTTCGTGAGTAAACCACAACTTTATTGCCTTCACTATTTAGTAGTTTTGCCACATCGGCACCAATACCATAGCTGCCACCAATCAATACATAGGTTTTCATTATTAAATTATTTAATGTATTGAAAAAATTCAGCTTTAGTATTTTCATCTAAGAATTTACCGCCAAATGAACTTGTAACCGTACTACTTGTGGTATCTTCAATCCCTCTAGAAGAAACGCACAGATGTGTAGCATCAATCATTACGGCGATGTCTTCCGTGTTTAAAATACCTTTTAAGTAATTAGCGATTTGAACCGTAAGTCTTTCCTGTACCTGTGGTCTTTTTGCAAAATATTGTACTACCCTATTAATTTTAGAAAGTCCTATTACTTTTCCAGAAGAAATATAAGCTACATGAGCTTTCCCAACTATTGGCACAAAATGATGTTCGCAGTTAGAATAAAAAGTAATATTTTTTTCTACGAGCATTTCATTATAGGAATACTTATTGTCAAATAATGCTATCTGAGGGGCGTTGTATGGATTTAGTCCACTGAATATTTCTTTGATATACATCTTTGCCACTCTTTTAGGCGTTCCTTTAAGACTATCATCTGTCAAATCCAAACCCATGATATTCATTATTTCTTTAAAATGCCCTTCGATAAGATTTATTTTCATATCGTCAGTAAGCAAAAAAGCATCTTTTTTAAGAGGGGTTTCTATAGAAGTAGCAATATGCTGATTTCCAATTTCCTCATCTTCATCAATAGTAATAAGTAATTTATTATTCTCTACCATATTTTATATCTTATCTTGTTAATTGAGCTTTTAATTTTTTTCTAGCTTGGAATATATTGGTTTTAATATTTCCAATAGGTATATTCAATTCATCTGCAATCTCTTGATATTTAAAACCTTCAAAATATTTCATAAAGCAATATTTATAATCCCAACGTAAAGTTTCAATTGCTTTTTGGATATCTTCTATGCCAGCAAGATTTCTGATTTTATCAGTTGCCGTAGATTCATAAAAAGGCTCTCCTTCAATCGTATTTTTGAATACTTCCATTTTCTTGGTAGCACGACGGTAAGAATTGATAAAAATATTCTTCATTATAGTACACATCCATGCTCTGAAATTGGTTGCTTCATTAAACTTATCTTTATTTAAAAAAGCTCTAAGATAGGTATCATGAAACAAGTCTTCCGCATCCTCAGAATTTCTAGTTAGATTCAAAGCATAATTTTTCAGCAATGATTTATGCTTGATTAATTTTTCGTTAAAATCTTCAGCTTTCATAGTTTTGATTGTTTTGTTTAATAGAATATGTTTTTTATTAAACAAATATTGGTAAAAATGTTTAACTAAACAAGTATTTTGTTAAACATTATTTAAAAAAATTGTATAAAAAAAACAGCTAACTATAAATTAAATAGTTAGCTGTTGAATAAAATAAAAATTATTTTTTACTGATTATCTTCTATGAAAGAATAGAAATCTTTACTGTCTGAAAAGGTGTTTACATTTTCAGACAAGCTTATTTTCTCTTTATGAATTTGAAATCCTGAAATCAAGAGTTTTCCATTAGGGATTAGCTGTGCTACTTTAGTGATGTATTCTGACAAAGAAACTTCTAACAACGGAGTAGTAATAATAGTGATTATGGTTTTGGGCTTAACTTGTTCAACAATGATTTTTATATCATCAAAAGGAACGGATTGTCCTAAATACAAATATCTAACCCCTGTTTTTTTGATTAAATAAGTATAATAAAGAAGACTTAACTCATGCCATTCCCCTTCGGGAAGATATAATATATGCTTGCAAGCCATTTCAGAAGATGGACTTTTTAATATATCTATTTGAACAATTATTTTTTGCCTAATCAAATGACTGATAAAATGCTCTTGAGCTGGATTTACATCACCAGCAATCCACATGATTCCTATTTTTCTTAGAAAAGGAAATATTATCTTATCGACACAATATTCAAAACCATGCTTACTCACACAGTCTGAGACTACTTGATTAAATTTATCTTCATCTACTTCTATCATAGCTATAATTAGCATATTGATATAATCAGAAGACTCATTGAAATTGTTTTTTGTAATAGAAGAAAGCTTTTCTTTCAGCTCTTCATCCGTTAAAGCGGCAATGTCTGATATTTTATATCCACATTGATTTAAAAAATTAACATTTAGTAATTTTTTTAATTCATTATTAGAATAGGATCTTATATTTCTTCCACCCCTATCTGGAGCTAAAAGATGATATCTTTGCTCCCATATACGAATTGTGTGGGCTTTTATGCCAGATAATCTTTCTAAATCCTTAATAGAATATTTGATTTGCATCTTTTAATAATAGTAATACTATTGCAACATCAAAATTAACATTTTGTTTAACTATATTTTTATATTATTAAACATTTTTTTAATTATATTTTTTAAATATGTTGTCATAGCCCGTTATTTAATATTACTTTTGATGTATAATGTAGTAGTAAAAACAAAAAGAATATTTAAAAATCTAAATATCAATATTTAAATAAAACAATCATTGAATTTATGAAGTCTGGGTTTAAAAAAAATATTATTGATTTACACATTAATTCCCCCAACATACTTCCCTCTTCCGCTATCTGTGAGTTTACTAATGAAATATTAGGTCTTTTATTTCCTGAATTTTCTACTGTTAGATTTGAAAATTTAAGTCAATTAGACCATCAAATAGGACTATTAAAGCAAAAGTTAAAAGATATCCTCTTAGCCATTCAATTGGTAAAAAAAGATTTAGTAATAGAAGAGACTGTAGAAATATTTTTTGAAAAATTAGAACTCATTTATAAAGATTTAAAAACAGACATAGAAGCAATTCTTGGTGGTGATCCAGCTGCCCAAAGTGAAACTGAGATAATTAGAGCCTATCCTGGATTTTATGCCATCGCATTTTATAGAATTGCCCATCAATTGCATTTATTACAAATACCTATTGTTCCACGAATAATTACTTCATTTGCACACAATAAAACCGGTATAGATATTCACCCAGGAGCTATCATTGGACAATATTTTTGCATAGACCATGGCACAGGAGTAGTTATAGGAGAAACTACCATTATTGGCAAATATGTAAAATTATACCAAGGAGTTACCCTAGGTGCCTTAAGTGTAGATAAATCTATGGCATCACAAAAAAGACACCCAACCATAGAAGACCATGTAGTAATTTACGCAGGAGCAACCATACTTGGTGGCGAGACCCAAATAGGTAATCATAGCGTTATAGGTGGAAATGCTTGGCTTACTAGAGGTGTACCGCCCTACTCAGTAGTTTACAACAAACCACAAATAGAGGTTCGCACCGCAGAACAAAGAACAGATATTCCTAGTTAATAAAAATAAGGCAGAACAAAATGAACAGTATTATTGACCTAGTAGGCAATACGCCAATAGTGGAAATAACAAAATTAACCACTAATCCTAAAGTAAAAATCTTTGGAAAATTAGAAGGACATAACCCAGGTGGTAGTGTCAAGGACAGAGCTGCACTAGGTATGATAAAAGGTGCATTAGAAAGAGGTGATATAAAACCTGGAATGAAATTGATAGAAGCCACCAGTGGAAACACTGGAATAGCACTCGCAATGATTGCTAGGTTATACGATTTAGAGCTAGAACTCATTATGCCCGACAACGCCACCAGAGAGCGAATTCAAACAATGGAAGCATTTGGAGCTAAAGTAATACTTACACCTGCTATGCAATCTATGGAAGGAGCTATAGATTTGGCACATTCCAAAATGCAGACTGGTCAATATTTTATGCTTAACCAATTTGCCAATCCCGACAACTATATGGCACATTACCATTCCACAGGACCAGAGATTTGGCAACAAACAAAACATCAAATCACTCATTTTGTATCTTCTATGGGTACAACAGGTACAATAATGGGCGTTTCAAAATATCTCAAGGAACAAAATAGTGCTATTCAAATTGTAGGTGTTCAACCTACCGAAGGCTCCAATATCCCTGGAATACGAAGATGGCCTAAAGAATACTTACCAAAAATATTCGACCCAAGCAGAGTTGATAAAATTATCGATGTATCGCAACAGGATGCTACTTTAATGGCAAAAAAACTAGCCAAAACAGAAGCAATCTTCTCTGGAATGAGCAGTGGAGGAAGTGTTCTTGCCGCATTGAAATTAGCCAATGAATTAACCGAGGGAACAATTGTATGTATTATTTGTGATAGAGGCGACAGGTATTTATCCTCTAATTTATTTCTCTAAAATTTGTTATTGAATATTCAACATATTGCCATTCATGTAAAAAACCTAGAAGCAAGCACCTTTTTTTATAATAAAATTTTAAACCTTCCTATCATTGAAAGACCAAAATTTGACTTTGATGGAATGTGGTTTTCTGTTGGTACTTCACAAGAGATACACTTAATAGCAGGATTATCAAAACCAGTAAATTCAGATTCTAGAGGCAATCATTTTGCATTTCAAACTCCATCAATAATTGAATTCGAGAATCACCTCCTAGCTTTCCCCTACCCATACAAACCTGCAAAACAAAGACCCGATGGTGCTTGGCAAATATTCATAAAAGATCCAGATGAATACGTCATTGAAATATATCAAGAAATAAATAAATACTAAAAAAAATAGTTTTATTGAAATAAAATACTAAATTGCATAGTATTTTAATGAAATATCCCTTTGTGGTAATATTCTCTAAAATCAATATTCATTCAATAAATCCTAAAGAAATGAAAACTATTTTAATTAGAACTAACACACCCACCAGTGGCAATGGGCATAATGTAAAATTTATTAGCATAGATGCAAATGGAGACATTACCACCCAATATTTTAATTATAATAACAATATAAAAATAAGTGCATTATACCATCTAATCAAAAAAGACACTTTAACGATTTAATTAATACAAAAACATGAGCATTATCAGCGAAAACATAAAATATTTAAGAAAAAAGAAACAATATACCCAAGAAACATTTGCCGAAGCTATAGGGATAAAGAGATCTTTGATTGGTTCCTACGAAGAAGGAAGGGCTGAACCAAACTTGCAAACACTAAAAAAAATAGCATCTATACTAGAAGTATCTATAGACGACATTATTTCCTTAGATTTAAGCAAAGACCAATTTTTTTTAGCTGAAAAACCAGATTTAAAAGGCAAATCACTCAGGATATTAACGATTAGCGTAAATAATAACAACAACGAAAACATCGTATTAATTCCTCAAAAAGCCTCTGCTGGCTACTTGAATGGATATGCAGATACCGAATTTATTTCAGAAATGCCCCAATTTCATTTACCAATATTCAACAATGGGAGTTTTAGAGCATTTGAAATCAAAGGTGATTCCATGCTACCTCTTGCCTCTGGAACAATAATTATAGGACAATATCTCGAAGACTGGACTAGTTTAAAAACTGGAAAAACCTACATCATCATTACAAAATCAGAGGGAATTGTTTATAAACGAATAACCAACCAATTAGAAAGCCATCAAAATGTAATTTTAAGCTCAGACAACAAGCTCTATCAACCCTATGAAATCAATGTATCTGAAATAATTGAAATATGGGAATCAAAAGCATATTTAAGTACCACATTTCCCCAACCAGAACTGAATATGCAAACACTATCTGACTTGGTGATTGATTTAAAAAAGCAAATAGATGAAATAAAAAAATAAGTCCATTTCTAAAAAATTAACTCCTCATCATTTATTAAAAAATAAAGGTGATATTGAAAACAAAATAGAATTTATCTTCAATACTGTGAATTTTATAATAAGAAGTTGTTTTAAAACATCTTTCTTTTCGTATTTTTGTTAAATTATTTACTCAAACAAAAAATAATATTTATGGCATTTGATTTTGATATGATTAAAGCTGTTTATGCTGGGTATGCTAGCAAAATAGAAGCAGCTAGAAAGGTGGTAGGAAAACCATTAACACTTACTGAAAAGATATTATACGCTCACCTTTATGAAGGCAATGCAAAATCTGCCTTCGAAAGAGGCAAATCTTATGTAGATTTCAGACCAGACAGAGTAGCTATGCAAGATGCTACAGCTCAAATGGCCTTATTACAATTTATGACCGCTGGTAAAGCAAAAGTAGCAGTACCATCTACAGTTCATTGCGACCACCTTATCCAAGCCAAAATTGGAGCTACCACAGATTTAGAAACCGCCAATAATACGAATAAAGAAGTTTATGATTTCCTTGCTTCTGTATCTAATAAATATGGATTAGGTTTTTGGAAAGCAGGTGCAGGAATTATACATCAAGTTGTGATTGAAAATTATGCATTCCCTGGTGGTATGATGATAGGTACAGATTCTCACACTCCCAATGCAGGAGGTTTAGGAATGATAGCCATAGGAGTTGGTGGTGCAGATGCAGTAGATGTAATGGCAGGAATGCCTTGGGAATTAAAATTCCCTAAATTGATTGGAATAAAATTAACAGGTAAGCTTAGTGGGTGGGCATCTGCAAAAGATGTAATTCTAAAAGTTGCTGGAATACTAACTGTAGAAGGTGGCACAGGCTACATTGTAGAATATTTTGGAGAAGGAGCAGAAAGTTTATCGGCTACTGGGAAAGGTACTATTTGTAATATGGGTGCCGAAATAGGTGCTACAACATCATTATTTGCCTTCGATGATAAAATGAAAGCATATCTTGAATCAACTGACAGAGCTGATGTTGCTGCTGCAGCAAGTCAAGTAGCCTCTTACCTTAAAGCAGATGATGAAGTATACGCAAATCCAAAAGCTTATTATGACCAATTGATTGAAATAAATCTTTCTGAATTAGAGCCACAAATCAATGGACCATTTTCTCCTGATTTAGCTTGGCCAATTTCTAAATTTGCTGCAGCTGTAAAAGAAAAAGGATGGCCTGCAAAATTAGAAGTTGGGTTGATAGGTTCTTGTACCAACTCTTCTTATGAAGACATGACTAGAGCAGCTTCAATAGCTGAACAAGCTGCAAATAAAAAGCTTTTAGCAAAATCAGAATTTACGATTACCCCAGGTTCAGAGCAAGTAAGGTTTACTGCAGAAAGAGATGGTATTCTAAAAAGTTTTGACAAAATTGGTGGAGTTGTTCTTGCCAATGCTTGTGGACCTTGTATAGGTCAGTGGGCTAGACATGGTGCCGAAAAAGGAGAAAAAAACTCAATTATAACATCTTTTAACAGAAATTTTAAAAGCAGAGCAGATGGCAATCCAAATACTCATGCGTTTGTTGCTTCACCTGAGATAGTAACTGCAATGGCTATAGCTGGAGACTTGACCTTTAATCCTCTTACTGACACCCTAATAAATACAGATGGTATAGCTGTAAAACTTGATGAACCTAAAGGAATAGAACTTCCATCAAAAGGGTTTGCTGTAGAAGACGCTGGCTTCCAAGCTCCTGCTGAAGATGGTTCTAAAGTTCAGGTACTTGTAGCTGAAACCTCAAATCGTCTTCAATTATTAGCACCTTTCAAACCATGGGAAGGTTCAGATTTAAAAGGTCTTCAATTGCTTATAAAAGCAAAAGGAAAATGTACTACTGATCATATTTCAATGGCAGGACCATGGTTGAAATACAGAGGACATTTAGATAACATCTCTAACAATATGCTTATCGGTGCCTTAAATTTTGCTAACGAAAAATCAAATTCTGTAAAAAATCAACTTACTGGAATTTATGATGAAGTTCCTAAAGTACAAAGAGCATACAAAGCAGAAGGAATAGGATCTATTGTAGTAGGAGATGCTAACTATGGGGAAGGTTCTTCTAGAGAACATGCAGCAATGGAGCCTCGCTTCTTAGGGGTTAGAGCGATTTTAGTAAAATCTTTTGCTAGAATACATGAAACAAACCTAAAAAAACAAGGAATGTTGGCTCTTACTTTTGCTAACCCTGCTGATTATGATAAAATATTAGAAGATGATACTTTTGATATCATAGGATTAACTTCGTTTGCACCTAGTCTTCCGCTAACCATAGTGATAAGCCATAAAGATGGAAGCAAAGAAGAAATAAAAGCAAATCACACCTATAACCAAGGTCAAATTGAATGGTTCAAAGCAGGATCTGCATTGAACCTGATAGGTAAAATGTCTTAATTCATATTTTAAAAACCTCCTAATTAATTTTAGGAGGTTTTTTTATCAATAATCTATGCATAAAATATTTCTTACCCTAGCTGCTCTTCAAGGTATGATTTCAGTGATGCTAGGTGCATTTGGAGCTCATGCTTTAAAAAACTACTTAACTCAAATCAATCGTGTAGAAGTTTTTGAAACAGCAGTTAAATATATGTTTTACCATACATTTGCTCTGCTCGCCATAGGAATACTTTACATATATAAACCAAACTCATTTCTTTATTGGAGTGGATACAGTTTTATAACAGGAACTGTTATATTTTCTGGGTCTTTATTGATATTATGCTTTACCAATGTATCTAAATGGGGGGCAATCACTCCCATAGGAGGAGTATTCTTAATATTAGGTTGGATATTATTGGCTATCAACAGCATTAAGTATTTATAAAATAATAATATTATACTAACTAAAAATTATTTTATTCACAAAATGGCAATTATCTTATTTATAATAAATATATTTGCCATTTAGAACTTAATTATAATTAACACTGGCTGGTAATAATACCGCCGGAAAATATGATTTCAGATATACTCATCACCTTATTATTTGTTTTTCTCAACGGATTTTTTGTAGCTGCTGAGTTTGCAATAGTAAAAGTAAGAAGCTCACAATTAGAACTCAAAGCTGCTGAAGGGAGCAATGTAGCTTTAGTTGCGATGGATATCGTAAAAAACCTAAACGCTTATCTTTCTGCAACACAACTAGGAATTACTTTAGCCAGTTTAGGTTTAGGTTGGATTGGAGAAAGTGTAGTATCTCGCATTATTCTCAACTTATTTGAATTGTTGGGCTTTGCATCAGACCCAATTCTTGCCCATCAAATAGCTATACCTTGTGCCTTTGCTATTATTACTGTGTTGCATATAGTCTTTGGTGAGCTTGCCCCAAAGTCCATCGCCATTCATTTACCAGAAGAAACCACACTAAGTCTATCCTACCCACTTCGTTTTTTTTATATAATTTTTAAGCCATTTATTTTCTTTCTTAATGGTTTTGCAAACCTATTATTACGTATTTTAGGTTTTAATATCTCTAATAAATCAGAATCACATTCCTCTGAAGAACTCCAATTACTTCTAGAACAAGGAAAAGATGCTGGTGCAATAGAGCCAAGTGAGCACGAACTTATAAAAAATGTATTCAGCTTTAATCAAATTAGTGCTCGTCAAATAATGGTTCCTAGGACTTCTATCAACGCCATTGATTCAGAAATGGATACCAAAGAAATTCTTAGCAAAGTAATCAACGATGGCTACTCTAGAATGCCTGTTTATAAAGATACCATTGACAATATTGTTGGGCTTGTTTATACAAAAGATTTACTTAGAATGCTTAATAGTTCCTCTGGAGTAGTGTTAGAACAAGCCATAAGACCCCCCTATTTTGTTCCTCAAACCAAGAAAATCCACGAATTACTTAAAGAACTTCAAAATATGCATATGCACATGGCGATAGTTACAGACGAGTTTGGTGGTGTGGCAGGAATTGTAACCATTGAAGATATTTTGGAAGAACTTGTTGGAGAAATTCAAGATGAACATGATGAAGAATCACCCATTGTAGATAAAATCAACGAGAAAGAATATTTAGTCAATGCCCTATCTACTATTGAAGATGTTAATGAATTTTTGCCCGACCCATTACCAAAAAGTTCTGACTATGACACCGTAGCAGGTCTAGTAAGTTTGGTATTTGGAAAAATACCAGAAATTGGAGAACGAATTGCCTATCAAAATTACGAAATTACTATACTTAGGAAATCTAAACAAAGAGTATTAGTTGTTAAGTTATTTTACCAGATTCAAGAGCTAGAAAACACTAGTAATTAATATTCCTCAGACCATACCAAATTCTGATGTTTCCAAAATATTTTTGTTTGAAGCAGAATAAATTTTATTTTAAAATAATCAATTTATCACATTTTCAAGAATTAAAAATCATTGGCTCAAAATATCAATTATCAGATATTCAAATACTTAAATTGCCCGAAAGAATTTATCTTCAAGATTTGATGGCTAATGGCTATGAAATAAGTGAAATAGAATATACTGAGAAAGTCAACTATTGTATTAAAAACTTAACATTAATCAATTAACCAACATCCAATGCCAACTTGCGGATATGTATGTCCCTCTTGCGAAGGAAGGGGAATAGATAATGAAGGAAACGATTGCACTTGGTGTAATCAAGAAAATTATAGTACTCCAAAAAATATCAATAAAGAAAAACAAAATTCATCTCAACTAGAAAAAACCAAGGGCAAAAACATTAATCAAACAGGGAATAAAACTAAACAAGAATAAATCAATTTGATATTTCCCTCCTCCTTCTGTTCTATTTTATAAAAGACAAAAGATTATTTTTAATAATAAGTGAACTAATACGTTTTTACTTATTATTAAAAGCTTAGAAAAATAAAATAGCAGAGTAATGCACACCAATAAGAACTAAACGTCTGATCAAGCCAAGTGTTCGCTAATCTACTGTAAATTAATATAGTCTAATTTTTAGTAAATATAATACCAAAAATATTAAAATTTTTTTTTAAAAATTTAACTTTAATTAGTAAAAAAATAACTATTTTTAGAATACTATTCGTATATAGTGCTAAAAATAAAAATTACTGGTTTTGTGTTACAGATAAATAAGCAATTGAAAATGAAAAAAAATATACTTGTTGGTTTAGCCTTATTTTTTACTTTTTACTCCTTACAAGCACAACAAAGACCTCAGTATAGCCAATATATGCTGAATAATTTTATACTTAATCCCGCTGTGGCTGGTACTTCAGAACATTATGACATAAAAGCTGGGTATAGAAATCAATGGACTGGGATAAATGATAATGCTGACCCTACAAATATTAGAGGTATAGCTCCTAGAACCCTATATGTAACAGGACATATGCACCTTGGGCAACATATTGGTCCCTACAGAGGAAAGCATAGAAATGAACCAAAAAACTTTCATGGATTAGGTGGAATGATAGTAGCAGATAAAACAGATATTACCAGTTTTACCTCCTTCTATTTGGCTTATTCATTCAACATGAAATTAGCAGATAATTTAAGGGTGGCTTTAGGAACGTTTCTTGGGGGGCAACAATTTAGATTAGATGGCTCATTAGTAAGGGTTAGAGATCCACTAAACCCACTTAGTTCTGGAATTACTAAAACTGTTCCTGATGGATCTTTAGGAGCTTGGATTTATAGTTCTGATTTTTATGTTGGAGCCTCTGCTCACCAATTGTTTCAGAACAAACTATTTGCAAACGACCTCAACTTAGCTAACCAAGGTTTAAACAAACTAAGTTCTCACTTATTTCTTACTGGAGGTTACCTTTTTAAAGTAAATAAAGATTTCAAAATAATACCCTCTTTTTTGGTTAAATATGTAAGCCCAGCTCCAATGTCATTTGACATTAATTTAAAAACAAGATATAAAGATATGATGTGGGCTGGTGCATCTTATAGACAAGATGGTTCATTAGTGTTTTTACTAGGTGGGGTTATCAAAAATTTAATTGAATTTGGATATGCATTTGACTACAGCACTGCTGCTATTTCAAGAACCAATGCTGGTTCGCATGAAATTATTGTTGGGGTAAGATTAAACCCACAAGGAAGAGTTACCTCCCCTTCTGATTTCTGGTAATAAGAATCAACATCTTTTTTGAAAAAAAAGCCTATTTTTTTAGGCTTTTTTTATACAATTATTTTTCGCTATTGGATTTAAATAAATCAGCATTATATTAGATTCAAAATTTAATGCTGAACCAATGACAAGGGGAAAGATAAAAGAAATAATGAGCATTTTTCAAGACAGTAATCTTGAAGAATTAACTTTTATTGACTCCAACTTAAACTTTAGAATCAAGTGTGAGTTCTTGGCTCAACTTATCGACAAAAACTACAAATACTTTTATGGAGTATTCAAAAATTGCATGGATGTGTACTTTCAGCCATGGGACGAAGAAAATTTCCATATTGTAGATGTCAATGAAATCAGCAAATTAGAATTGGAACTCCTCAATGTAGAACTTGCAGACAATGGCTACATAAAGATATATGTGAATTGTAATCAAAGGTTTCCTGGAGGTAATTGGTTAATTCAATGCAAAGACTTAATCATATTTGATGAAGATTTGCGAGAAATGAATCTATTACAACTTATAGAATTATCTGAAAAATATTGGTATTTATCTGATAAAGCAGAAGGGTAACTAGGTTTAAAAATTTATTCAGACAATTCTCCACAAACCAAAACATTTTACTATCAATCAGGGAATAAATATTGAGCTTATTACTCAATATACTATCTCCCAATTTTTAAGTTCTAATACTGTTGGTTTGTCTCCTCCAATAAGTTCAATCATTTTATTTCCTAAAGGTTCTTTTTCCTGAGTTTGACACCTTCGTTTATTTGATGTTGTTTTTTGGCAGAATTTGCAGGATTTTGAAGTTGTTTTACCAAAAGTGTAGTGCGAAAACAT
>REBA01000080.1 GCA_004294225.1 Cytophagales bacterium
ATTATCAATATAAAATTAAAAAAAGGTGCTTACGAAGGATTAAATGGCTCAACTACTGCCAGTTACAGTCAGGGTGTATATCCAAAAGCAAATATTGGAATAAATTTAAACTATAGAAAATCAAAACTTTCGACTAATGTGGGTTATCAATATGGCTATAAAAAAAATCTAGAACGCATGGAGGTTACACGTAATTTTTTAAATTCAAACTTACTAGAATCCAAATTCAATACAGTTACTGATTATCCTAATCCGATGCAAAACCACAATATTAATGGTGGCGTAAGTTACGATTTTGATGATAAAAATAGTATTCATTGGCTTGGAGGAAGCAAGTCGCAGTTGTTTTTAAAGTCTGATAATCAAGTCAATAACACTTTTAATTCTATAGAAAATTCGGATACAAAAAACTATAATATTAGTTCTTCGCTTACCTATAAACACAATTTTGATACTAGTGGTACAAAACTAAGTATTATGGCAGATGGCAGTACATACAATCTTAAAAGTATACAAAATTTTTCTACCCAAACGCTAGATAGATTTTCGCAACCACTTGGAAATTCTGCTGCATTTACAACCCGAATTCCGACAATTTTAAATCAATTTGGAATAAAAATAGATTTTGAAAAAAATATTTTTTGGAAATTAAAACTCGAAACTGGAGCTAAATTTACATCTATTTCGAGCGACAACGACATTCGGTTTTTAATTCCTAAAAACAACGGAATCGATTCATTATCAAGTAATTATTTTATTTATAAAGAGTTGATTTCTGCAGGATATATAAACTTTGCTAGAGAAATAGGAAAATGGAAATTGCAAGCAGGTTGCAGAATAGAATATACCAGAACCAGAGCCGAAAACAAAACGCTTGGGCAGCCGATACAAAGAGATTATACTCGACCTTTTCCATCGGCAAGTTTAAATTATAAATATTCAAAAAATACAAATTTTACTTTGCAATACAGCCGCAGAATCGATAGACCAGATTATAAATCGCTTAATCCCTTTGCCTATTTGATGGATATTTTTACTTCCTTTCAAGGAAATCCATTGCTTTTGCCCCAGTTTACACACAATGTTGAGTTTATCAATTCCTTTTTTCAGGGTGCTCTTACGGGTACACTAAATTATAGCCGCACAGAACAATTTATTGGCGATGTATATGTAGTAAATCCTGTAAATCTTCAAACAAAATATACTTTTTCAAACATCGCATCTTTTGAAAATATGGGAGTAGCACTTTCGCTCTATTATCCTGTAAA
>REBA01000003.1 GCA_004294225.1 Cytophagales bacterium
AAATCTTGCCATTATCCACAATGGAATCATAGAAAATTATGCTTCGCTCAAACAAGATTTAGAAAATCGTGGACACGTTTTTCATAGCGATACCGATTCAGAAGTTTTTATTCATTTTATAGAAGACATACAACAAAATGCTAAATGTTCGCTCGAAGAAGCGGTTCGTTTGGCTTTATCGAAAGTGGTAGGGGCTTATGCCATAGTGATTATTTCACGAGAAAATAATAATCAATTAATCGCTGCACGCAAAGGAAGTCCGCTAGTGATTGGTGTGGGAAAAGACGAGTTTTTCTTGGCTTCAGATGCCACTCCCATTATAGAATACACCAATGAAGTAGTGTATGTGAATGACTTAGAAATTGCCATAATTAGAGATAATAAACTCACTATCAAGACAATAGAAAACACAGACAATACACCTTATATTCAAAAATTAGATTTAGAACTCGAAGCCATAGAGAAAGGTGGTTATGACCATTTTATGCTCAAAGAAATTTTTGAGCAGCCCAAGTCTATCAAAGATGCGATGCGAGGAAGGATTAATTCCGAAAACAACCACTTAGTGTTGGGAGGATTGAGAGATTATATGAACCGTATGTTGAGTACCAATCGCATTGTGATTATAGCTTGTGGTACTTCGTGGCATGCTGGATTGGTGGCAGAATATATTTTTGAAGAATTAGCGAGAGTAAATGTAGAAGTAGAATATGCTTCTGAATTTCGCTATCGTAATCCTGTAATCAATGAAGGAGATGTGATTATTGCCATTTCGCAATCAGGAGAAACCGCTGATACATTGGCTGCCATAGAATTAGCAAAATCCAAAGGTGCAATTATTTTTGGTGTGTGCAATGTGGTGGGTTCTTCGATTCCACGTGCTACTCATGCAGGTGCGTATCTGCATGCAGGCCCAGAAATTGGTGTAGCGAGTACCAAAGCTTTTACCGCTCAGGTTACCGTGCTTACCATGATGGCACTTTCTCTCGCACAGAAAAAAGGCACTATCACTGAAAGCAAATTTCATGAACTTTTGGTGGATTTAGAACAAATTCCAGCCAAAGTGGAGCATATATTGGCTCAAAGTGAAAAGATAAAATACATTTCTCAAGAGTTTAAAGATGCCAAAAATTTCTTATATCTCGGTAGAGGAGTGAACTTTCCAGTGGCTCTAGAGGGAGCATTAAAATTAAAAGAAATATCCTATATTCATGCAGAAGGCTATCCAGCTGCTGAAATGAAACATGGTCCTATTGCGTTGATAGACGAAGAAATGCCTGTAGTTGTGGTTGCGACAAAAGATAATTCGTATGAAAAAATAGTTTCAAATATTCAAGAAGTAAGAGCAAGAAAAGGCAAAGTGATTGCCGTAGTAACCGAAGGGGAAACGCATATTCAGAAAATGTCAGATTTTGTGATTGAAATTCCTGCTACACATGATTTGCTTGTTCCGCTTTTGGCTGTAATCCCACTCCAATTACTTTCTTATTATATTGCCATATACAGAGGTTGCAACGTAGATCAACCTCGGAATTTGGCAAAATCAGTAACGGTGGAGTAAATATTTTAAATATTTTAGCTGTAACGTTTTTTTTAATATTTTGAATGTTTACTAAAAATAAATATATTTTGCTAAAGCAATTTGTATCAAACAATATCAAATCTCTTTCAATTTGATTTTGTTTTTGGCTAGTTCTGCTAAAATTGGTTCATAAATTTCTTTTGTAATCGGCAGATGGACACCTTTTAGATTTATTTTATTGGTTAAAATTAATTTGGCTGCAATACCGAGTGGCAACCCTACGGTTTTCGACATGGCGGTTTCTCCGTTTTTTTCGCCTTTTAAACATAAAATGGCTTTTTTAGTAAAAAAATCTTTACCAATTTCGTAGCCAATTTCGTGATAAAGTATCACCATATCTTGGTCATTTTCAGCCATTTTCCATTTGTTTTCAATAATAAATTGCAAAATCATGGCTGGTGTTGCACGCTCAAAAGGAAGTAATGTTTCTGAAAATAAATCAAGTTCGTTTATTTTTTCGAGAACAGATTTTGTAAATTTATTTTTTAGTTCTTCTTCGGTAATAAAACGTTCGATAATTTCTTTTTGAGGATAATTTTTACAGTTTTCGATATAAAAACTATCATCTGTCAATCCAATTAAAACAAGTGCATGCCAAGCTTCACAAAATCCAGCTTTACGAAGTGTTCCACGAACAAAAGTTTCGCAATCTGTGAGTTGATACAAATCTTTGAAACCCAACGAATCTCGGTTTGGATAGCCTTCAAAACTGCCAATTGAAGGTATAGAAATGGTATCTGTTTTTGTAAATAATCGATTGTAGTTGAGGTATTTAAGTTTATTATTTTCTAAATATTTTGATACACCACCTTGCCCAGCCAAAACAACATTTCGAGGGTTCCAGCTAATTTTATATCCCCATTTATTGGTATCAGATTCCGAAGCTACTAATCCGCCACAATACGATTTAAAACTTTTTATTTTGCCACCTTTAGACTTGATTTCGTCTATCATTTGCAATGCCGACATGTGGTCTATACCTGGATCTAGCCCGCATTCCATCAAAATAAAGCTGTTTTTTTCGATAGCAACTTGATGCAAAGCTTGTATTTGAGGGCTTGAATACGAGGCAGTTAGGAGTGCTTTTCCGTATTGTACGCAAGCCTGAGCCACAGTGATGTGATGTTGAGGAGGTAGCATGGAAATTACTAAATCATACTTTTTGATTTTATCTGCTTCGGCATTGATATCAAAATTTACAACTTCGCCATGTAAATTATTGCCTAATTTTTGTTTGGCTAATTCCATATTTTTATCCAAAATACTTATAAACCAAGGGTTTGATTTGCAAGCCAAAAGCAAATAATGGATAAGCGAAGTTGCTGATCTACCAGCACCAATAATTAAAATTTTCTTTCTATCCATTTTTCAACTAATTTGCAACAGTATTAAATTTTGCTGTTAATATACTATTTTCGACTATTTTCATCGTGATAAAAATTCAAAATCTTTATAAAAGTTATAAAAATGGTAATAACGAGGTTCCTGTTTTAAAAGGAATAAATCTCGAAATCAAAGTAGGGGAGTTTGTGTCGATTATGGGTTCGTCAGGTTCTGGAAAATCTACTTTGCTCAATGTACTTGGCATTTTAGATACCTACGACAAAGGTGAATATTATCTTAATAACAACCTGATAAACAATAATTTAACCGAAACTAAAGCTGCTTATTATCGCAACCAACTGATTGGTTTTGTGTTTCAATCCTTTAATTTATTAAATTTTAAAGATGCAGCCGAAAATGTGGCTTTACCTTTATATTATCGAAAAATAAACCGAAAAGAACGGCATAAAATTGCACTCGAATACCTCGAAAAAGTAGGACTAGCCGAAAGGGCACATCATTTGCCTTCGGAACTATCGGGTGGACAAAAACAGCGTGTTGCTATAGCCCGTGCTATAGCTTCGCAACCAAAAATAATTCTTGCAGATGAGCCAACAGGAGCTCTTGATACACAAACTTCGCTCGATATTATGCAGATTTTTAAGGACTTAAATAAACAAGGCATGACTATAATTATTGTTACCCACGAAAACGATATTGCCAACATGACAAACCGCATTATAAAATTAAAAGATGGACTTGTTGTAAATCAATAGTGAAAGTTTAAAACAAAATAGTAAATTCGCATCCTAAAAATTTAAGTTTACATTTTGTCATGATTATTAAAACAAAAAAATACCAACTCGAAAAAAAAGAATATATAAAAATTAGTATGATAAATTTTTTCAAAAACCAATGGTATATTGTATTTGCTCCCATTGTTTTGGCTGGTTTATTATATTTTTCGTGGTGGTGGATGTTTGCAGTTGTGCTTATTCCTGGTCTTTATATTCTGTTTTGGTATATCCAATTTTATGGTGTTACAATGATGCCCGATAGCCAAATGATGTTTGATAAATACAATTATGAAATAGACAGTCGACAAATTTTAGTAAAATTAAATACCAAACAAGGCATGCAAATTGGATGGGAAAAAATTACGAGTGCAAAAATCACAAAAGATGCATATATGTTAATGATTTCTAAAGCACAGTTTTTTTATTTGCCATTTAAAATATTTAATACAGAAACAGAAACTCGTTTT
>REBA01000018.1:0-68998 GCA_004294225.1 Cytophagales bacterium
TACGTTTTCTGAACTGGCTATAGCATAGTGAAAGTAGGATACTATCAAGAATATGGCTGTAAAAATTGTTTTCATTGTTGTTAGTTTAAATGCAGTTTCGTATAAAATCTTGTCTTATACAGATTATTGAACTATATTATATTTAATTAAATTCCATTTTTTATTTCCTCTATAACTTTCCCGATATATTATTCCAATATGCTTAGCATAATAAATATCTATACTACCATCTTTGAAATATCTTCTAAATAATTTAACATTTTTCAAAGTATAACCATTTAATAAATAAAAATTGAAAGATTTTAAATAAGCCAAATCCACTATACTATCTTTATCAAACATTGATGAAAAATATATATTTACAAAACTTTCACTATAAGATTGAGGAGAAGAAAATCCCCCCCCCACCTCTTAAAAAAACTGTATCTAAAAAGGTGCTTTTAAGTTTCATAGAACTGTTCTCTGAGCCATTAGATGACTTATCACAATCATATATATCAATAGTACTACTAAATACATAGACACAGTCTTTTGCCTTAGTTTGTTCCTCTTCATACACCCACCAAGTACCTAGTTGAAATACACAATAATCTTTGAGGTCTTGCTCCATATATATCACTGGGCAAGGGGTTTTCTTTCGGTCGTGGCAAGTACAGGTACTACCCATACTCACCGTAAAGAGAAACACCACAATATAGTAGATATAGGTTTTTCTTGGCATAAATAATGTATTTTAATATGTGAATATAAGTCGTTTATTTTAAACCACTAAAGAAATTCTGGTTTTAATTTTATTCTTATACATGGTCGTATACCCTTTTATTATAGCAGATTTAGAGGTATTTATAAAAAAAACCAATTAAATCATCATTGCAATGATGATTTAATTGGTTCGTGAAGCTTTAATATTAAAATCTAGAAAGCGTATCCTATCGTTAATCCTCCTCTAAAAGCTAATCCAGGCAATGTTAATTCAGCCCTGATTTCTTTGTCATCAGCATATCCTTTAGCATTAATCAATGGGCTGTCAAAACTATTTATTTCATTTACTGAATTGCTTAGGTCAAGTTTTGAAAAATCACCTCGGCTTACTAGTTCCATTTTAGTAGAATTGAAGCCTAATCCCAATATCCACCAATCAATTGAGATTTTGTTTATAATTAACCACTGAGCACCTATCATCACACCACCTCCAATAGACGTATATTTTCCTTCTCCAACAAAGTTTTTTTCTACATTTTTTTGTCCTGTTTTCAAATTCACTCGAGAATCAACATCAAAATCCATAGAATAATTGTTATACCTCATATAAGGTGCTATATAAAATCCTCTAGGTGCGTCTTTCTTTCCTAAATAAAATCTTACTTCTGGAGTAAGCGAAAATCCTGAAAGATTAGATTCGTTGATTCGAGTACTATCAAATTCATAATACTTAGCTATTGGAAGACTTCTTGGAATTAAATAACTAGCACCCAGAGCTACAGATATTTTACTAGTAAGTGCTCTTTCGTATTGAAAATGTAAAGCACCAAAAAACAAGGAACCTAATTGAAGTTTTACCACGTTCTTAGGGTCATCATTCTTTTTTCTCAATAAGCTTGAACCCCCTTCGGCATTGACCAAACTATAAGAGGAAATAAATAATAGTCCAGTCAATATTAGCGTATAAGTAATTTTGTTTCTCATAATGAATTTTGTTAAAATTTGTTTATAATAACACAAGCTAAGCAAAGGAGGCTATATTTTAAAGCATTAATACATTCATGTAATAAATATATAGTTTTTAAAGATTCCTAGTGCTTTTCATTGTTTTAAGGAGCAACGAAAGAAGGAGTTTTATTAATGAATTTAAAAAAAGACTCAAAAGTGAACATCGTTCAGTACCAAATTATCCAAACTCACTAAGCTATCAACTGCAATTATCAATTAAGAGAAAATATAATTATATTGATGTTATCCAAGCCATGGCTTTCTCCAAGGGATTGGCATTATAAATCGCATGAGCATAGCCAATCCAGAGCAAAACAATAGCGATTAGGAACCCAAAAAATTGTCCAAAAAATTGATTACCAGTAATCTTTACTCCTTTTTTTAAGACGTTTCCTGAAAGTTTCTTTAGATATTTTTCTAAGAAATTAAGTATTGGGTAAAATACTCCTACTGCTACAAGCATCGTCAATGCTGCTGATTCATAGGGATGATTATTTTTTCTAAAAAGGTTTAGTATGTTAAGTGCATACAAACTAATTAAATCAGCAAAAAGCACAGACAAAACTATAATGCTGTATTTAAAAAAAAATTTATTCATAGCAATAGGCTACTTTGCTCTATACTCTGCATTTAACCCTTCCACTACCTGCTTTGTAATATCTAAGCTATCACTTCCATAGACTACTCCTGGTATTCCTCTTTTGTAGGTTAGGATATAAGAAAAATTATTTTGCTTTGCCATTTTTCTGAAATAGCCATAGAGCTTATTAAGTAATTTCTCATTCAACTCCTGCTCTTGATTACTGAATTGACGGGTCTTCTCATCTCTAAGCTGCATTAATTCTGCATTTTGCTGTTGCAATTGTGCCTCTTTTGTTGCCTTATGTTGGTCTGTCATCATCGACTGACCTTGCATGTAAGCTTGGTAGTCTTCTTCTAATTTCTTTTGTTTAGAAACCATCTCAGACTCTGCATTTCTTAATTTAACTTCTAAATCTTTTTGAATCTTTTTAAAGAAATCATAATTCTGAACCAATGAATCATAATCAATAAAAACAACCTTTCCAGAGGTATTTCCTAAGTTATGGAACTGTGGAATTGGTGCATTGATTTGATTGGTATCTTTCTCAAAAACTATGTTAGACTGGGAGTTGGAGTTAGGGCTAGCAAAAAAATGAAGATAGAACAAGATGCCAACCAGAACAAATAAGACACCATTAAGAATTAAAGATAGATTTTTCACAAGGTTTGATTTATTTTTATTATTTCAATATTCTTCAAATTTAAAAAAATATATTTAGGATTATCTTAAAACTAATAGGTTTATTGCAAGAATTCTTAAATTTTAAACAATAATTTTGGCAAAGAAAAACACTAAAATAGCATCAAAGACCAAAGCAAAAGGAAGTTCTACTCCATTCTTTAAAAAGTGGCTTATTCTTCTATTTTTATGGGGCTTGGCTTTTGCAACTCTATTTTCCTTTGGCTTCTATTATGTCATTGCCAATGGATGGATAGGCGACGTACCTTCAGAGAAACAATTAAGGGAGATTCAAAACTATACTGCATCAGAAGTATATAGTACTGATGGAATATTACTAGGTAAATATTTTATTGAAGACAGAACCAACGTAGCCTTTGAAGAAATCTCTGAATCTATGATTAATGCTTTAATAGCAACAGAAGATGCCCGTTTCTACGAACACCAAGGTATAGATAAAATTGGACTAATGAGAGTATTGGTAAAATCTGTACTCTTAGGCAACGATAATGCTGGAGGAGGAAGCACTCTTAGCCAGCAGTTGGTAAAAAATATATTTCCTAGAAAAAAATACTGGTTACTAACGCTACCTATCAATAAAATGAAGGAAGCCATTACTGCTCAAAAATTGGAAGAAATATTTAGCAAAAAAGAAATCCTTACACTCTATCTGAACACCGTTCCATTTGGAGAAAATGCGTATGGAGTAGAATCTGCATCTAAGCGATATTTCAACACTTCAGCCAAGAAATTATCTATTGCTCAATCTGCATTGCTAGTAGGTATGCTCAAAGCAACTAATAATTACAACCCTAGAAAATATCACCAGAAAGCATTGCAAAGAAGAAATACCGTTATTCAACAAATGCTCAAATACCAATACATCTCTCCTGAAGTGGCAAAAAAAGAAAAGGCAAAACCTATTCAACTCGATTTTCAACCAGTAGCTCACAGTAAAGGCCTAGCTCCATATTTCAGGGAATATCTTCGATTAGAATTACATCAATGGTGCAACGAACACCAAAAACCTGATGGAAAAACATATAACCTCTATACAGATGGCCTAAAGATTTATACTTCTATCAACTCCAAAATGCAACTGTATGCCGAACAAGCAGTGATTGAGCAAATGAATAGTCTTCAATCTGCTTTTGATGCACACTGGAAAAATCAGCAATCACCTTGGGGCAATAACACCAAAGTGCTTACTAGTGCTATTCATCGGTCTGAACCTTATAAATATTATAAAAATAAAGGTCTTTCTGAAAAAGAAATACTAGCAAAACTCAATATTAAAAACAAAATGGAAGTCTTCGGCTACCAAGGTAAGCTTAATAAAAACTGGAGCAGTATTGACTCCATAAAATACTACTTAAAATTCCTACATGCTGGTTTCTTTGCAATAGAACCAAATACTGGTATGGTAAGAGCTTGGGTAGGTGGAATCAATCACGAATATTTCCAATATGACCATGTCAATAAAAACACCAAGCGACAAGTAGGATCTACGTTCAAACCCATCGTATATGCAACAGCCCTTGAAAGGGGAACAGCTCCTTGTGAACATTTTGAGAATGTAAAACTAAGCTATTCGAATTACAACGATTGGAGCCCAAGTAATGCTGACAATATTTATGGTGGCTACTATTCTATGAAAGGAGCCTTAACCAAATCAATAAATACAATTTCAGCCCAGCTAATAATGAGAGCTGGTATAAACCATGTAATTGAGCTAGCAAAAAACATGGGTATAGAAAGCGAGTTAGCACCAATTCCCTCTATTGCTCTTGGTTCAGCAGACATTTCATTATTTGAGATGACTAATGCTTACGCTGTTTTTGCTAATAAAGGATTTTCAACAAAACCTCAGTACCTAATTTCTATCGAAGACCAAAATGGGAAAATAATCTTCAAGCCTAGCCATTCAAAATACCGCAAGAAAGTTATAGCAAGTAGTACCGCAGACCTAATGGTAGAAATGATGAAAAACGTGGTGAATGAAGGAACTGCCGAAAGACTCCGTTCGCAATATGGAATATATTGTGAAGTCGCAGGAAAAACAGGAACTACTCAATCTCAAGCCGACGGATGGTTTATAGGATTTACTCCGAAATTATTAGCAGGTGCTTGGGTCGGTGCCGAAGATAGAAGAATTCATTTTCGAACTACAACCCTTGGTCAAGGAGCGAATACAGCACTACCAATTTGGGGGCGTTTTTTCGCAAAACTTTCTAAAGACCCTAGCCTTAGCAAATATCTATATAGTTCTTTCTCACCATTATCTCCTGAACTCGTTTCAAAAATTGATTGTGAAGATTATTTACCCCCTAAAGATTCACTAAATTTTCTGCAAAAAATATTTGGCACAAAACCCAATATAGCAAAGAAAGAACTACCCCCTGCGGTAAAAGAAAAAAGCCCGAAATACCAAAATACTTGGTCTAAAATCAGAAATATGTTTAGAAGAAATAAAGACCAATAAAGAGGTATGGTATTAAAAAAATGAAGTATTTTAAAGATCATGTTTGGTAATATTGAAATTCCTGATGCTATAAGCCCACAAGAGCTAGACCTCTATCTAGAAGCTGGTTGGTTCCGAATGGGGCAAACCATATTTACTTGCAATTTTTTACATTTCGATAATACTTTCTATAGTGCCATTTGGTTAAGGCATAACTTAGAAAATTATTCAGAAGATGAATCTTTTGAAAAACTAAAAAAACAAAATAAAAAATTTTCAATCGTCATTCGCCCTGCAATAATAGATAAGGAGAAAGAGCAATTGTATGAATTATACAAAACAAATATAAAGTTCGAAACCGCCAATTCACTTCAAGACTTACTTCTTGGGCAATCAACCAACTCTATATACTCCACTCAAGAAATTTCTATTTACCATAAGAATCTGTTGATTGCTGTTGGTTATTTTGATATTGGCGACTCTTCTGCAATGGGCATTGTAAGCTTTTATCATCCTGATTATAAAAAATACAGCTTGGGCAAATTTATAATCATGAATAAAATAGCCTATTGCAAAAAGCTCGAATTAAAATATTTTTATCCAGGCTACTTTGCCCCTTCCTATTCTGCCTTTGATTACAAACTAAAAATAGCAAGCACCGATTTAGAATTTCTTAACTTTTGCACCAACGAATGGATGGGTATCAGGTTCTTTTCTAAAGAGCATATTCTAATAAATATCATGGAAAAACAACTTGCTACCGCTAAGGACTACCTTGCTGACAATGGGTATAAGATCCTATATCGTAAATACGAATTTTACAATGCCAATCATACTCCTCAATTCAAAGGATATCAATTATTTGACTTCCCTATTTTTTTAATCATTGTAAGTGCTGATGAACAAGGTTTTGCACCAATCTTAGTGTATGATGTATCAGATAAATGTTATAAGATATTTAAATGTATAGGTTATCCCTGTTCCGTGACTATACCTGCATCTGCGGAGTATTATAGAGCTTCATTACTGAAAGTAAGAGAGGAAATGATTGCCAGCCCTCATTTAGAAATTATTTTAGCTCAATTACAAAAATTGAGTAAAGTCTAAAGAATAACAGTTAATGTAAAAATAAATTTAGAGTCAATCTAGGTCTCAAAAAATCGAATCAGTTTACACTATTCTATTTTGTTCAATACCTTTAAGCTAAGCTCTTCAAACTTCACTATCGGAGTATATAGATTGGTGTTGGAATTTTGGAAATCTTGTCCTTGAAGAAAAACACCTTTCTTTTTAGGAGAGTTTACTAATTTTGTTACCCAATCACTAGGGTTAGACTTTATAAGTTGACCAAAATAATAAACCATTTCAAAACCTAAATAAGAAAATTGACTTGGCAAATTATTAACTCTTTGCATATAGGCTTCGCTAAAGGAAACACTTGCAGCATTGTATTTATCCACAAACTCTGGAAAAATAAAATGAATATTTCTTTTCTCCATTTGCTCTAAGTTCAGTGTTGGCATCGTGAGCCAATCTGCTTTAGTAATCAACGGAATTGTTCCTAAAGACTTTTCCAATGCACTGATTGCTGTAGCAGCTACTATTTCTTCAGAACTCATCACACAAATGTGGGTATAACCTTTCAGTTTATTAGAATCACTCAAGGAACTAGAAAGCTTAAATAATTTATCTTTTTTTATTTTCTCAAAAATAGGAACTTGAATTTTTTGTTTCAGAAGCGAATCTTTATAATATTTAGCAAAGAGCGAGTCTCTAGCACTTTCACCATAAAAAATAGCAGCCTTACTTTTATCTTTATTTGCCCAAGCTTGTTTTACAAATCTACTCGCTCCGCCTGCTTGAGCTTCTAAACTTGGTTGGAATAAATAAACATATTTATTGCCTTCGTTTACCTTAGAATTATTAGAAAGCGGATTAAAAGTATATACTGCATTCTGAAGTGCATATTTAGCAAGCTCTGTATTCTGATTGGGCAATAATGGCCCAATGATTAGATCAATGTTTTTAAGCTCGGGCAATTGCAATAAACTATTTAACTTATTATTCTCTTTTTCTGTATCATAAGCAACTAAATTTATATTTACCCCTTCTTTTTTCAAACTATCTATTGCCATTTGCATTCCCCAGTAGAGCTCATTGATATAATTATTATTTTTAGAATAATTATCATAATCTGCACTCTGAAGCAGAAATGGGAATAAAGCTGCAATAGTATAAGAAGATTTTATAGAATTATTACTAATGCCCTTAGCAGTATTAGCTTCTGTTTTATATTCTTGAATCAAATAATTTAGAAGCATTCTTGTTTTTTCATTATTATTTGGGTTTTGCTTTAACCTTCCAATTACAACTTTTGCCAGCGTAGTATCTTTAGGATATGATTTCTGAATGGCCAGTAAAGTATCTAGAGGTTGTATTTTTGAACAAAAATAGATTTTCATTGCCTGAATATCTTTTTGTAATTTCTCGTTCTTGTTTTTTAAGAAATTAAGTGCATAACGATATTTCTTCAGTTCAAAGGAAACAGCTGCTGCAAGGTATTCGGCTTCTTCTATGCTTTTCCACTGGCTGTATTTTTGGGTTAGCTGGAGCAACATATAATAGGCATCTTGCATCTTCTTTTCTTTGTATGCTGCTAAAGCATAAAAATAATGAGCAGGTTCTATATATTTATTTGCTTTGTTTTCTTTTGTAAGTGGCAATAAGGTATTCATTGCCTCATTATATTGGGCATTTACATACATTTGTTTTCCTAGGAGATATTGTTCTTCAAAAGTATCTTTTGCAGTCAATTGAAAAGACAAGAACAATAGCATTAAAAAATATAATTTTGTAAGGCTTAAGTAGGTCATATAATCAATATTTGATTGGTAAAGATGTATAGTAGAATTCAAAAATGTTTTTACCAAAGGTTTGAAGGGCAACGATGTCGAGGGTTGAGAAGTGATTAATTTCAATAGAGGATTAAACATCATTTGAAAAACCAATTTTCAATTTAGGACCGACTCCGACATTTTACCAAACTGTTGCTGTGCATAGCACATTTTATTTTCAGGTTTTGGTTTTATATGTTTTAGTATTTGTTCTGCCACTTTTTCTATCACATTTACTGCAACGCTATTTCCAAATTGTTGATATGCTTGATTGTCAGAAACTGGAATCACAAAACTGTCAGGGAAACCTTGTAATCTACAAGCCTCCCTTGGTGTCAATTTTCTTGGATTTTTACCTACTTGCTCAACCAAAATTTCGCTTCCATCTTTGTAATAACGAGCTGAAATTGTATTTGTATATTCAGAACTTTCATTTACAATTCCAAATCCAAAGCCTTTACCTTTTTCTTTATTTGCAATTTTTCTTCGTTGGTGTCCTTGCCAAAGCTTGTCTGAAATTGTGTACTTTTTATCCACATTTTTCTCTAAAATATCGCCAACTCTAGTGGATTTCTTAATCGGTTTCGGAAATTCAAATTTAATAGATTTGTCTAAAAATCCAACAATGTAAATCCTTTCCCTGTTTTGAGGAAGTCCAAATTCTCTTGCTTTCAAAATGTCATATTGAAGGTTTTCGTAACCAATATTTTTCAAATGTTCAATAATGATTGATAAAGTTTTTCCTTTATCGTGCCCTTTTAGTTGCTTTACATTCTCAAGTAAAAAAGCTTGTGGTTTTTTTGCTATTAAAATTCGTTCAATGTCAAAAAATAAAGTTCCTCTTGTGTCTGAAAAACCTTTCTTTAGACCAGCTTGAGAAAATGGTTGACAAGGAAAGCCTGCTAACAATATGTCATGTTCTGGAACTAATTGTTCATTAATTTGTGTAATATCTCCGTGAACTACCAAATCGTTAAAATTAGCGGTATAAGTTGCTACAGAATATTTATTCCACTCACTTGTGAAAACACATTCAATATTGTTTTTTGAAGCAATTTCAAAGCCAAGTCTAATGCCACCAATTCCTGCAAAAAGGTCAATAATTTTTATTTTATCATTTGTTTTCATTCCAAAATTTTAAAATGTTAGGAATTTCTTCAAATAAATACTCTTCAAAACTAATGATATTTTTCATTGATTTTAAAGTATCGGAATTAGCAACCCATTCATAAGCAACCACAATAATATTGTGATTTGCCATTTCTTGGGCTTTACTTTTTGGTATACTTTCGTCTGCTGTTAAAAGATGTATTTCAGGTATTTTAGTTCGCTCAATTTCTTCTGCAACTTCCTGCCAACGTTCACGCAATGAAGTTTTCATTGTTCCAATGATGGTTTTGTTTCGTCTTTCAGCGTAACACTTTATATTTGGCAAAATACTATCTACTTTTTTCCCTAAACCCAAACTATCAAAGGTTTTACGACCAACTTTACTTTGGCTATCGTACTCGTAGCCTAAATTTTCATATATTTTGTAAATGATTGCTTCAAAACTTTTTCCAGCTCTTGAACGTCTTGATTGTGTATTGCTTAAAGAAAGTCTATAAATATAAGGAAAAACTCTTCCAGCATATTCTCCGCAAATTTCTTTTATGGTTTCAATGAGTTCATCACCCTTTTTATCAATAATGTTTTTATAGAGTAAAACTTCTAAAATTTCTTTTGGGGTTTCTAAAATTTTGTATAAATCACGCATTAAAACAGCGTTGAAATTTACTTCATCCAAAAGATATTCTTGCCAAACAATTTCACGAAGTTCTGATATACATTTACTTACCTGTTTATATTTTATTTGTTTTAAATATTCTTGATTTTGATTAAGAGCAAATTCCACAATTTCTTGTGAAGTACGAATATACTTAGTTCTGTACTGTTTGATAAGTGAATCAAACTTGTCTAATTCTAGGCTAGGGATGTCTATAATTACTGGTATTTCGTCAATTTTATTCACTTATAATCTTAATTATTTGGTTTATTGCAAATCTATGAAAAAATAGTTTAAGATTTTGTTGTCATTCGATTTTTCCAGAATTATAGTCGTGTTACATATAACTCTAAAATATACTGAATAGTAGTAGGAATTAAAAAAATATTCAAATCATGTAGGCAATTGAAACCAATATCAAAAATTACTGTTGGTATATAAATGAACCTCTATACTCTGCGTTGGTTACTGTTTTGACATTCGAAAAGTCTGTTCTTGCATAAAAATTACAATTGAATCTACATAATATATTCACTTGGTACTGTCCTTTGCTGTTCATTCCATCTTCTTGAGCAACAATTCTAAAACTTCCTGGAGTTTGAAATGCGTTTACACCTTCAGTGGTATATTCTATGCCACCTTCTGAAAAAGCAATCGTAAAACCATTATTAATATAAGTAGGTGGTGAATAAGCAAATGAATAATTACCAATCAAGAAATAATTTCTAAAATCAAATTGTGAAGGAGCCACACCTACATGGGCTAGTCTTTTTCTTATCAATTCAATCCTTAACCTTCCTGGTTTCTCTAATCCAGAAATATAGGAATTAAAAGAAGAATCAGGAAAAACCTCCGAAAAAACAAAAGAAGTATCTAGATAACCTACAGAATCGGCTTTGTATAGTACTTTTCTGCCATCAATAGTTGCAGAGAAGTAAGTTTTTATTTCTGGCAGTGGTGTTTGATTCACCTTGGTATTATATGGCTTGCAAGCTACAACCAAAGCAATAAGCACCATAAATAGATAAATTCTAAACATTTGCCTTTTTAAAATATAAATATCAACCAACAAGCTATAATAGTAGGAAGCAATATAGGTAACGCATACATATAAATATATTGCATAAAACTTGGCATTTTAATTCCTTCTTTCTCTGCCATCGCCTTAACTAAGAAATTGGGACCATTCCCCACATAAGTAAACGCTCCGAATATCACCGAAGCAAAAGAAATGGCTACTAAATAATGAGCAATTTCTCCAGATTTTTCCATTGCCAAGAAACTCAACACATCTTGGTAGGAGTTAATATCTAAGCTATATTTTGCCATTGCCACGGTAAGTGCGTTGATGAAACTAGGTGCATTGTCTAATATTGCCGACATTCCTCCCGTTCCCCAGAAAGTAAAAGAAGGATTAATATAGCCAGCTATTTCTGGGGAAGAAGCCAAATGCTTCATGGATTCCAATGCGGGCATCATCGTAACAAATATTCCACAAAAAGCAAAGGCTACTTCTTCTATAGGTTCTAAAGAAAACTCGTTCATCTCTAACGCACCTGGGTTAGAGATTTTATAAAATACCAAAGCTGTAACAATTTGTATCAGTTCCCTTAAAAATGAAATATGATGATGACCAAGAGTAATTGTAGGAATCCAGTCAAATTTTCTAGGGTCTAAGAACAAACTTGCAAGAATAATCCCTAAGCCTATAAAGTTTCTCTTCCCAATTATGATAGTTTTTTCGTGGCTTTTATCATTAATGATTTTAGCTTCTATCCCTTTATCGTTTTTAATATCAAAAACATAAAAGATTAAACAAAGCGTACTAACCACAAACAACCAAGGAAAAAATAAATTCTGCGTAAACCAAAAGAAGGGTACTCCTTTCAAATAACCCATAAACAGAGGGGGGTCGCCCAATGGAGTAATCAAACCAGCAGCATTGCTTATAATAAAAATAAAGAAAATAATATGATAAGTTTTTATCTTATACCTATTTAATCTTATAAATGGCTTAAGCAATAACACCGAAGCACCTGTAGTACCAATTATATTGGTAATTAAGGCACCTAACATAAGAAATACAACATTTACTTTTGCAGTACCATTTCTATAGGGATGGATACAAATCCCACCTGCTACTACATACAATGCTCCTATAATACTGATAAAAGAAAAATATTCTGCTAAAGTCTCTATCAGTTCTAATGATTTGCTTTGATAGACGTAAACCGCACCAACAATAAATGCCAACACCAAAGGGACTATCTTAGCATTTTTAGCCCACCATTTTGCAAAAAACAATGGTCCCGCAGAGAGTAAAAAAATAATAGTTACAAAGGGAAGCATTAATAATAAATCCATAAAAAGTGTTGTTTTTTCAGCTATAAAATGTTTTAAAAATATAAAACCTCATAAAAAATGTTGTTTTTTGAAGCATTGTAAAATTCAAAAAATATAAGCTATTATCAAAATAAAAAAATAGAATCAGCTTAATTGAAGTAAAGTATTTGATCGGGTGTAACCAAAATATTTATTTTTATATCGTGAGGTGCTATGCCCTTAAGCTCTGGCAATGGTTGAAAATAACTTAAACCTATCTTTAATACATCTGCTTTGCATTCGCTCAAGTATTGATCATAAAAGCCCTTGCCATAACCAACCCTATTACCAGCCATATCTGCAGCCAATAAAGGGATTAGCATAATGTCAATATCTTTAGGAGCTATGCTTTTTTCTATAGAAACTAGAGGTTCTGGTATTCCTAAAGCATTAGTTTGTAGGATGGTGTCTTCTTTCAGTAAAACAGAATACATCTTGTTATTACGAGCATCTACTATAGGAAGAGCTATTTTTAATTCCGGAAATAATATCTTGATATTATCAAGTATAAATGAAGTATTGATTTCATTGAGCTTGGCAATAGGTAAAAAGCAATGCAATAAAGAAAAATTCTTGAATGAAATAGCTTTAAGTAAATTAGTAAGAATAAGCTGATCCTTGGCTACTCTATCTTCTTCGCTTAGCAAAGACCTTAGTTTTTTATAATGTTTTCTTGCTTCTTCTTTATTCATTTTCAGAAATCAAATAAAAAGAAAAGTTCAAGGGGTCAAAAGCTGACATCATTTGGGCAATAAAATCAGGATTGTTGATAGCAAAATTCAAATAATTATCAGAGCGTTCTTGAAGACTGCCATTGGGAAATAATTTTGCTTTTACAGCAAAGAGTTGTTGAAGCAATGCTTCATTTTTTCTTTCTTCGGCTTTCTTAAATTTCTTTTCAATCTCTTCCAAAAGTTTTTGTGCCTTATGTTGCTCTGATTTTATAAAACCATCAAGGGTTTTATCCAACAAATTGGCTTTATCTGCAAGTTTATTAAATACGTCATTGATAGCTTGCACTTCTTCTTGTATTTCTGTATTTGAAATCCCTTGTTGAAGGAAAGCCTTTGATTTTAGCACATCATCATTCTCAAAAAAATCAGTGGGCGACAAATCTATTTTTCTAATCTTTTGTAAAATAGATTTAGAATAAACCATTGCAAAGTTACGAGGAATAAGCACTGGAAAAGAAATCTTATGAAATTCAAAAAGTGATTTCAATTGTAACCAATAAATAATCTCAGAGGGGCCGCCAACATAGGCAATATTAGGCAAAACTAGCTCTTGATATAAGGGCCTGAGAATCACATTCGGACTAAACCGTTCTGGATAACGATCTAGTTCTTCCATAATTTCTGCTTCTGAAAACTCAATAGCTGTTTGATGAACTTTAAACAGTTCTCCTTCTTTTATAATACGCTCCCTAACATCATCTTTCATGTAGAATAAGTTGATAGGTCGAACGTAAGCTTGAGCTTTGTATCCTCTAGAGGATAATTCTTGATTGGTTTGGCTTACCAATCTGAAAGATTCATGATGAAGAAGTTCTGATTTGGCTATTGGAATAAAAGCTGATTTAGAAACTTTATTATCACCATCAAATACTATCAACCCATATTTGCCAAAAATTTCATTGACAAAGTACCTTGTTGCTTTGGCTAATGTTGGTTGCGACCTATAGGCTTCTGAGAAACAATTAGGCAAATCTTTGATTTGCTCAATAATTTCTTCTAAACCATCTAAACAAAATCTGCCCACTGCTCCTTTTTGCGAAGATGCCCAAGTGTGTAATTTTCCAAAAAGTATAAAATGATTAATTTCTTCAAAATCGTGATCTTCAGATGCCATCCAATAAACAGGGACTATCTTCTTATCAGGACGTATAGAATTTATTCGCTTAGCTAGATTAATCGTTGTAACTATTTTATAAATAAAATAAAGTGGTCCAGTAAAAATATTAAGCTGATGGCCTGTAACAACAGAATAAGTATTACCATCATTCAAAGCGAAAATATTTTGTAAAAGACTTTCGTGCTTTTCTAAATCTTTATATTGAGCATTAATGGTCTCGACCAATTGCGATCTTTGATCACTAGATAGTGTTCTTTCCTGAACTATAGCTTTTAAACCCTCTTCATTAGGAGTATATTTAAAAAAAGGTTCAAGAGACTTGTTTTGCTTTATATAATCAAGAAAAAAATCAGAAAATTGATTGGTCTTTTCTAATGGTATCTGCTGTGTCATAAATTAAAATTTTATAATTCCCAAGCTTGACCTTTTTCAGGAATGATGATATTTCTATACCCTATTTCATGAAGGGTAGTTTGAAAATGCAACATGCTTTCCTCTTCTCCATGAACTAAAAAAACCTTTTCAAGAGTAGCCTTATTTTGCATACCAACAAAGTTAATCAAATCATTCTTATCGGCGTGCCCACTGAATACATCTGTCTTAACAATTCTTGCTGCTACTGGTATATCTTTCCCTGCAAGGCGAATAGAGTTAGTGTCTGGAACAATCTGAGCCCCTGGAGTACCTTCTGCAGAATAACCTATAGTTAGAATTGTACAATACGGATTATTAATATTTTTTTGAATATGGTGCTGTATTCTTCCGCCAGTAATCATGCCAGATGAAGAGACGATTACGCACGGCTGAGCATAATTGGAAATTGCCTTACTATCTTTGAAATTGAAAATATCTATTAAATTGTCAAAATCAAAAATATTTCCTTTTTCCTGATAACTCTCTTTTGCTTCACTATTTAGAGATGCAATATATTTTTGGTAAATTTTAGTACCTTCTCTTGCTAATGGACTATCGGCAAATACTTTTATCTTACCAAATTTTGATTTGAAGTTTAATTTATTCAACACATAGAGTAAGGTCTGCGTACGCCCAATACTAAAAGCAGGTATGATTAGCCTTCCAGATTTTTTTATACAGGTCTCATAAATAATTTTATCAATTTCTTCTTGAGGGGAAGAAGTAGCAGTATGTACTCTATTTCCATAAGTGGTTTCGCAAATCAGTACATCTACCTCAGGCATAATTGCAGGATCTTCTAACAGAGGATAGTTATTTCGACCTATATCTCCGCTAAAGCCAATTTTTTTTCTTTTGCCATTCTCTTCTACTTCCAAGACCACCATAGCTGCTCCAAGCAGGTGGCCAGCATTATATAAAGTTAGCTTTAGGAAATCTGTAACTTGATATAGTTTATTATATTCAACGCTTATAAAATGAGTAAGTGCTTCATCTACTTGTTTTTCTAGATACATCCCTGCATCTATTAGAGCATTTACTAGAGCCGCACTTTTCTTTACCTTCGGGTTAGAAAGCAATTTAGTTTTGTTGATACTTGCGTAATCAGAAAGCAATAATTTAGACAAATCTAACGTAGCTGCTGTAGATAGTATATTGCCTTTAAAGCCCCTCTGAACAAGTAATGGTATGTTCCCCGAATGATCAAGATGAGCGTGAGTAAGAACTACTAAATTAATCTGAGAGGCATCAAATGGAATAGGGTCGTAATCTTGTTTGAACGATTGATTTGAAAAATCAGCTCCACAATCAATCAGAATCTTGTATCCATTAGCTAATTCTAGAAGATGCATACTACCCGTTACTTGCTTGGCTGCACCCCAAATTGTCAAAAACATATCAATAATTTATTTACAAACTTAGCTTTATTATCTAAAATGCGAAACAGTACTTCAAATATTCCAAACCAAGTGCAAGGTTCCTCCTCAGATTCTTTCCAAATTACTTACATTCGCCAGGAAGAATATATTCTTAGAACAAGGAAAAATTTTTGCTATTATCTTATTAATAAAGAGATATAGACTCAAAGAGTATTTACAAAATATTAGTATTTGTAGGCTATTGCTAATTGTTTAAATTTGATTTTTAAATAATAGCTCGATAAACGAGTAATGATAAATGGGAAAACAAAAACATGCGCATAAAATTAGCGGAGCTGCCTTACTGGTAACACTTGGTATTATCTATGGCGATATTGGAACTTCTCCATTGTATGTTTTCAAAGCTATTATAGGAGAAGATATTATTAGTGAACAACTAATTTTAGGCAGCCTTTCCTGTGTGTTCTGGACACTCACCCTTCAAACCACGATAAAATATGTCATCATCACCCTAAGAGCAGATAATAATGGAGAAGGAGGAATTTTTTCCCTCTTTGCCTTAGTAAGAAGAAGAGCTCCCGGATTAGTTTGGGTAGCCATACTAGGCGGTAGTGCCTTGTTAGCAGATGGAATAATTACCCCACCAATATCAGTTTCTTCCGCAGTAGAGGGACTATTGATTCACAATCCTAATTTGCAAACTATACCCATTGTTATTGCTATTCTTATTGCGATATTTTTATTCCAATCTTTTGGCACGAAAATGATAGGCAGTGCATTTGGACCTATTATGTTTATTTGGTTTGCCATGCTTGCTATACTTGGCTTGAATCAAATTGTTCACGATTTGAGCGTATTTAAAGCAATTAACCCTTATTATGCAATAGACTTATTGGCCAATTACCCTGGAGGATTTTGGTTGCTTTCGGCGGTATTTCTTTGTACTACAGGTGCCGAAGCCTTATATTCTGATTTAGGGCATTGTGGAAGAGCAAACATCAGATACACTTGGTTTTTTGTGAAAATCTGTTTGCTTATCAATTACTTTGGACAAGGAGTGTGGGCTCTTTCTCTAGTAGGACAAAAACTAGACAATAGAAATCCTTTTTATTCTCTCATGCCCGATTGGTTCTTAATCATTGGTATCGTTATAGCTACCTTAGCAGCAATAATTGCCAGTCAGGCACTAATTACTGGGTCTTTCACTCTTATTAGTGAAGCAATACGCCTAAATTTATGGCCTAAAGTAAGAATAAAATATCCCACTATTTTAAAAGGGCAAATTTATGTGCCAAGTATCAATTGGCTACTAATGTTAGGTTGTATAGGCGTGGTGCTATATTTCAAAGAATCCGCTAACATGGAAGGTGCTTATGGTTTGGCTATTAGTCTTACCATGATGATGACAAGCATTCTGCTAAGCTTTTATTTATTATATGTCAAAAAAATAAGCTCAATTTTCATTATCAATGGCTTTATCTTTTATTTCATTATAGAATTTGCATTTCTTATTGCCAACCTCAGCAAATTCCTTCATGGTGGGTACGTAACACTTATTATTGGTGTTGTATTAATTATTATCATGTGGGTTTGGTATGCTGCAAGAAAAGTGAAAAATAGACTTACAGAATTTGTAAAGCTAAGCGAATATTATCCATTATTAAAAGAAATTAGCGGAGACCTTACCGTACCCAAATATGCCACACACCTTGTTTACCTTACAAGTGCCGACAATCCAAACGAAATAGAATCAAAAATTATTTATTCTATTTTTCAAAAACAACCCAAGCGAGCTGATATCTACTGGTTTATTCATATCGATGTGGTAGATGAACCCTACACAATGGAATACTCTGTTAAGATTCTAATACCAGACGATGTGGTAAGGGTAGAATTCAAACTAGGATTCAGAGTAGAACAGAAAATTAACTTATTTTTTAGAAGAGTTGTTGAAGACTTAGTCAATAAAAAAGAAGTTGATTTTACCAGCCGTTACACATCGCTCAACAAAAGAAATGTGATTGGTGATTTCAGATTCGTAGTATTAGAAAAACACCTAAGCTATGACAATCAACTTCCAAAATATGAGCAAATAGTAATGGACTTATATTTTCTTATGAAAGAAATGAGCTTGTCAGAAACAAGTGCATTTGGCTTAGACACCAGCTCTGTTACCATAGAAAAAGTACCCATGGTAATCTCTCCAATGGAACATATCAATTTAATTAGGATGACGCAGAAATTTTAATTATTTAATAATCAATTATAAAATAATTTAAAAAAAATCTCTACTAAATATATAGGAATAGTATATTTTTATTAATTTTACCACATCATTATAAAAGAATTTACCAAAAAATTAATATCAAAATGAATGAGGGTAGCATACTATTTTTCTTAATAAAAACCATCTTACTACGATGTTGTGCCTAGCATAATAGCTCTCAGTGTGAATCAATATTGTTTGTGATAAGTATTTTTAAAACCACTTACAGATTAATTCAAACAAAAACAATCCCAATAATTAAAAAACTGAATGAGACATTAAAATGTATCTCATTCAGCTAACTAGTAGAATTAAAATTTTACAAAAAACATAACTATAAATAAGTAAATGCTTTTTGTGAATTCTCACACAAATTAAAACATCAATACACATGAAAAACTCTAAAATACTAAATATAAAACTTTTAGGACTTGTCTTATTTCCAATCTACTTAATTGCTCAAAATAATCCTGAAATAAATGCAACAGTATCAGGCAAAATAATAGATGCCAAAACTAATGAAACACTTATAGGAGCTAATATCAATATAAAAGGAACAACCAATGGTGCAGTTACGGATGCCAATGGAGAGTTTGCCTTAATCACTGGTCAAAAATTACCATTTACTATAATTATAACCTACGTAGGATATGAAAAGCAAGAGCTTATTATCAATGAAAACAAAATAGAAATAAGACTAGAACCCAACCTAACCGAGTTAGGAGAAGTAGTGGTAACTTCTAGACGAAGAAGCGAATCAGTTCAGGAAATACCTATTCCAATTTCTGTAATCAGTGGAACTAAAGCAGAAGATGCTGGTGCATTCAATGTGAACCGTTTGAAAGAACTAGTGCCTACTGTACAACTCTATTCATCAAACCCAAGAAATACTACTTTAAATATAAGAGGATTAGGTTCTACTTTTGGTTTAACAAATGATGGAATAGACCAAGGAGTAGGATTTTATGTAGATGGTGTATATTATGCTAGACCAGCAGCTACTGCCCTTGATTTTATTGATATTGATAAAATAGAAGTTTTACGTGGCCCACAAGGAACATTGTTCGGAAAAAACACCAGTGCAGGAGCATTCAATATCACCTCTAGAGCCGCAAGCTTTGACCCAACCGCCAATTTAGAGCTTAGCTATGGCAATTATGGTTTTATACAGGCAAAAGGTTCAATCTCTGGTCCAATAACTAAAAAGCTTGCAGCAAGAATCTCATTCACGGGTACTCAAAGGGATGGACTTTTATACAATACTCGTACAAAACTCAACATCAACGATATAAACAATATAGGATTAAGAACTCAATTGCTTTTCACACCCTCAGAAAGAATAAAAATCACTTTGATTGGAGATATTACAGACCAAAAGCCTAGTGGATATGGCTGGTCTGTAGCAGGTGTAGTTAGAACCAAACGGGCAGATTATCGACAGTTCAATGCCATTATCGCAGATTTGGGTTACAAACTACCCTATCAAAGTGCTTTTGATAGAATAGTAGATCACGATACCCCCTCAAAAGCAGACAATCAATTAGGTGGTATATCATTGAATACAGATATTAAAATTGGTAAAGGTACACTCACTTCTACAACTGCCTGGAGATACTGGATTTGGGAGCCGCTCAACGATAGAGACTATATTGGTTTACCAGTATTTACTATTTCAGCGGGTAATTCTGTTCATGACCAATATTCTCAAGAAATTAGATATTCAGGTAAAATAAACTCGAAAATTTCTGGAGTTATTGGAGCATTCGGTCTATGGCAAGACTTAAAGTCCGACCCATTTCAGACAGAAGAAGTGGGCTCTGCTCAATGGCGTTTTGCACAAAACTCTACAAGTCCTTTATGGCAAACCCAAGGACTTTTTGATAATTTTGGAATACGAACAAAAAACAGAATTCAATCAAGAAGTCTTGCTGTCTTTGCACAAGCAGATTGGGCAATCACAGAAAAAATTCATCTGTTACCCGGAATAAGATATAATTCAGACAGTAAAGACGCCAACTTCAAAAGAGAAGTATATGGAGGCTTGCAAACCTCTGACCCTGCTCTCTTAGCTCTAAAAAATGGTATATACACCAATCAAGCATTCGATATCAAAGTCAATGAAGAAAACCTGTCTGGTCAATTAACCTTACAATATAAGTTCAATAAAAATATTAACGGTTTTGGTACCTATTCAATAAGCTATAAACCAGTTGGTATTAATATCGGGGGTCTTCCTACACAAAGTGGAAGAGTAATGATTGAGTTGGCAAAAGTAAAGCCAGAATTTGTATCTCATTATGAATTTGGAATCAAAACAAAGCCAAGTGCTAAGTCTGTATTCAATATAGTATTTCATAACACCGAGATAAAAGACTTCCAGACCCAAGTGCAAACTCCAGAACCAGGTGTAAATAGAGGTTATCTAGCCAACGCAGAAAGAGTTCGTGTAATGGGTTTTGAAATAGATGGGAACATTCGTGTACAAAACTTTCTTAGCTTGAACGCTGCATTTGCTTATACCGATGGCAAATATATCTCATTTAAAAACGCACCTGTTCCCCTAGAAGAAGTCGGTGGAACTTTAGCTTTCAAAGATATCTCTAACACCATTCTACCTGGTATTTCTAAATATGCCATTTCATCTGGAGCAGAAGTAAGCACAAAAGGTAATCTACTAGGGCTAAAAGGAAACTATTTTGTAGCCATTGATGTATATTATAGGTCTTCATTCTCTTCAAGCCCTTCTCTTTCTCAATACCTAAATATAGATGGCTATGCCCTAATTAATAGCCGAATTGGCTTCAGGGCTTCAAATGGGATATCATTCTTTGTGTGGGGAAGAAACCTTGGGAATAAAAATTATTTCGAACAATTGTTAGCTGCACCAGGCAGTGCAGGACAATACGCAGGAATTGTGGGAGACCCAAGAACCTATGGAATTACAATAAGATACTCTTACTAAAACTTAATAAATATAAAACATCAATAAAATTAGATTCTATTCTAATTTTATTGATGTTCCTAACAAAAAGCAAAATTCAAGAAACCAAAACTACAATACCTTAGTCAATACATATATAATACCTCCAATAGCAAAAGCTACAGCAAATAGACCAGAATAAACCCCCCAAGCATACATATCTTGATCGGCACGGCATCCGGTGGTAAGGACGAAAGTAAACAAGAGAATAGAAATAGAATAAAGAAAATTTTTCATTGTGTATATAGATTTAAATTAGAAACAGCAAACTAAAAGTAGGCTTTATTTTTTAAGCAATTTAATAAATGTGTATGAATGTAAAAACATAGTTTTTATAAATCTGCTAAGAAATTGCGGGAGCAGCTATTTTAAACTCTGAGGTAGTGTGGAATGTAATTTCAGGAAAATTCTCTTTTTGTGTTCTTAATGTCCACTCTGAATCTGCCATAAATACTGGGTTGTCATCTTTATCATAAAGTATTTGATTAGATTTTCGCAGAATAAATTCTTCTAGCCTTTTTTTATCTGTTGTAGTGAGCCAACAAGCTTTGTAGTAATTCATATGATGGTAATTACAAGAAGCCCCATATTCATTGAGCAGTCTGTGCTGAATTACTTCAAACTGAAGCTCGCCTACAGTACCTATAATTTTTCTGTTTCCAATTTTTTGAATAAATAATTGGGCTACTCCTTCGTCTGTTAATTGCATCAATCCCTTTTCTAATTGCTTAGACTTCATAGGGTCTGCATTCACAACCTCTTTAAATAATTCTGGAGAAAAACTTGGGATACCTTTAAAAAAGAATTTCTCTCCCTCAGTAAGCGTATCGCCAATCTTAAAATTACCAGTGTCATACAAACCTATAACATCTCCTGGATAAGCTTCATCAATTACGTTTTTATCTTGTGCTAAAAAAGTATAGGGATTTGAAAATTTAAATTGCTTATTTAATCTTACATGATGAAAGAATTTATTTCTTTCAAACTTTCCTGAGCAAACTCTTAAAAAAGCAATCCTATCTCTATGCTTAGGGTCAAGATTAGCATGAATTTTGAATATAAAACCACTCAATTTATCTTCAGTAGGAAGCACTTCTCTTTTATCAGTAATTCTAGGCTTAGGTGTAGGTGCAATTTCAATAAAAGTATCAAGAAGTTCTTGAACCCCAAAATTATTAACACCACTCCCAAAGAAAACTGGAGCCAGCAGAGCTTCTTGATAAAGCTCTTTGTCGAAAGGTTCAAACAAACCTTCTATCATTTCTACATCTTCTATTAAACTTTGGGTGGCTTTTTCTCCAATTTCTTTTGCTAAAGCTGGGTCATCAAGGTGTTCTATTTTTATTTTATCTTTTGCAATCGTTGTTTTAGAAACTTGAAACAAGTTTAATGTTTTTTCATGCAAATTATACACTCCTTTGAAAGTGCTTCCCATGCCTATTGGCCATGCAAGAGGACGAAGTTTTATGAACAACTTTTCTTCTAATTCATCCAACAAATCGAAGGGTTCTCTTCCATCCCTATCCATTTTATTGATAAATACAATAACTGGCGTATTCCGCATCCTACACACTTCCATCAATCTTTCTGTCTGAGCTTCTACACCTTTTACGCAATCTATTACCAATATTACACTATCTACAGCGGTAAGTGTGCGATAAGTATCTTCGGCAAAGTCTTTATGCCCAGGGGTATCTAATAAATTTATTCTTACGCCTTTATAATCAAAAACCATAACAGAAGTTGCTACAGATATCCCTCTTTGCTTTTCGATTTCCATAAAATCAGAGGTGGCAGTTTTCTTTATTTTGTTAGACTTTACTGCACCAGCTGTTTGAATGGCCCCACCAAAAAGGAGTAATTTTTCAGTAAGTGTGGTTTTTCCTGCATCTGGGTGGCTTATAATAGCAAATGTTCTACGTTTTTGAATTTCAGAATTTGTACTCATTTCAAGGTTTAATAAATAGCAAAGATACAAAATTTAGCTTGTAGCACTATTGAATTTCTGCGATAATACATCAGCAATTTACTTCCACCATGGAGACTGAGGTAGAATGCTATCTAAAACCATTGCCTCACCAATCATAGGGCTTGCAATTACTATCTGAGATTGCTCAACTTCTTTGTAATAATGAAGCTTTGTAATAGATTCATTCCATGGATGAACAGCCAATGTGAATTTCGCCCAATGCACTGGAAGTAATACTTTAGTTTTTAGATCTATCGCAGCTTTTAAGGTTTGGTGAGGTAGCATATGAATATATTTCCAATACTCATTGTATTGACCACATTCTAATATAGCTAAATCAAAAGGGCCGTACTTATTTCCAATTTCAGTAAAATGATTGTCGTAACCAGAATCACCACCTAGAAACAAAACATATCCATCGCAACTAAGTACAAAAGATGCCCAAAGGGTCTGATTCCTTTTCAAACCCCTTCCTGAGAAATGACGAGCAGGTGTACAGGTAATAACTAAACTATCTATAAATCTAGTTTCTTGCCACCAATCAAGTTCCTCGATACTAGAGGTAGGAACTCCCCAATGCTCTAAATGAGCTCCCACACCTAATGGACAAATAAATTTCTTAGTATGGTCTTTCAATTTTAATATACTATGGTAATCAAGGTGATCATAATGGTCATGTGATAATACTACGAGGTCTATCGAGGGAAGGTCTTCTATGGTGTATTCATTGCTTCCATCATAACTTTTAGCACCTATAGATTCAAATGGAGAGGCAAACCCACAGAACACAGGATCTACAAGGATATTTATATTGCTGATTTGTAATAAATAGCTTGAGTGTCCGAACCAAGTAATTATTGGTTTAGTTCCTTTTTCCAAAGGGCTTTTAAGATTTCTTTTTATCGAAGGGATTTTTTTGGGTGGGGCTGTTACTTGTTTATTCCATGTGTACCAACCTATCATTTTCCAATAAGAAGCCTCCTCTGCCATCATTTTTGTTGGGCTGAGGTTTTGGAAACTGCCCTCTAAATAATTGGGGGATTGTTCTATTCTTTTTTGCCTATCTCCTCTTGGTTTTTTCCCAAATTGGGGTAAATCTAACATCATACAGCCTATTAAACTAAAAACCAAAAGAAAAATAAACAATAAGCCTATTAATTTCAAAATCTGAACCTTTAAGGTGTTTTTTGAAATTTAGCTCTAAGAATCTCTATAATAGGAGGTAGAATTGAAATAAAAATAATCGCAAGTACTACTGTTTCGAAGTGTTTCTGAACAAAGTCAAGTTGCCCAAAATAGTATCCTAATAAGGTAAGCCCTACCACCCATATAGCTCCGCCAATGATATTATAAGAAATAAATTTCATGTAATTCATATTACCAATACCGGCTACAAAAGGAGCAAATGTTCTCACGATAGGGATAAATCTGGCAAGAATAATCGTTTTACCACCATGTTTTTCATAAAAATCTTGAGTCTTTTGCAAATGGCTTCTTTTAATTAATTTATAATCTCTGCTAAAAACCTTAGGACCTATATATTTTCCTATAAAATAGTTCAGCGTATCTCCTAATACCGCAGCTATAAATAATAATATAATCAAATAATAAATATTCAAAGAGCCTTTGTAAGCAAATGTTCCTGCTGCGAATAACAATGAATCGCCAGGTAACAAAGGCATAATTACTAAGCCTGTTTCTACAAAAATAATGAGAAATAATATCAGATAGGTAGCGAAGCCATATTGTAAGATAATTTCATTCAGGTATTTATCTATGTGTAAGATAAAATCTATCAGCTCTTTAAAATAATGTATCATAACAAATTAAGAAATAAAAAAATCAAAAGTATCGCTGCGTAAACCTAATCTGAGAGTTTCTAGTGGTATAATCTCTGTAGGGGCTATATTGCCAAGATTGACATTGTTTCCAAGTAGTTTTATGAACCAAACTTGTTGCTCTTTTTGAGGTGCTTCCCAAATTATTTTTTCTGAAGGGATTTTGGTAAGAATTTCTTCTACTAAACCTGACCTCACTTCTCCAGTAGAACGGAAAAGACCCACAGTGCCTCCTTCTCTAGCTTCGCCAATAACTTTCCAAGCACCTGCATCTAATTCTTTCTGCATAAGTTCTATCCATTTGTATGGAGGAATTATTTTCTGGACATCTTTAGAACCCACTTCTGAGAGCACAGTAACATATTTAGAAAGCTTTTGGATATATTCACACTTCACTGCATGGTCTAAAGTAATAGAACCATCAGATACTTCCGCAAAAGTCATTTTATATTTATCTATCAGTCTGAGATAATCTTCAAATTGATTTCTAACGACATAGGCTTCAAAAAGAGTACCACCAAAGTAAACAGGAATTTGGTTAGAACGGTAAACTTGTAATTTTTTATCAAAATTTTGTGTTACATAAGAGGTTGCCCAGCCTAACTTCACAATGTCAATAAAATTAGATGATCTTTCAAGCATATCTTCTGCTTGACGTGAGCTCAATCCTTTGTCCATAACCATTGTAAAACCAGCTTCTCTGGGTTTTATAGTTCTATCAGGAAGTTGTTTTAAGAAAAAATCGTTATACATAAGTCTATTTTCGGTATTGTTCTATTATTTTATATAAGGCTTTTTGAGTTTCCAAATTAGGAAAAAAATCAAACAACACCGTATGTTTATCAAAATCTAATATAAGTGCATTCTCTAAATAACTAAAAGCTTCTTTGTACTTACCAGCATTGATAAGATATGCAGCTGCTCTATAATGCAAGTCTGCATCGTCTGGAATTTCGTCTAATCCACTAATGATTATATCCACAGCTTTTTCTGTATCTCCTTGCTCATGATGAACAAATGACCAATTTAGCCATAATAAGTTGTCATTGGAATTAAGAAAACTAGCCTCTTCGTAGGCCTCTAAGCATGAGATAATATTGCCAGTATGATATTCTGCTTCTGCTAGGTCAAACCAAAAGATGTAATTATCTTTCTCGAGTTTAATTGCTTTTTTTAAGAAATGGATGGCTTCGTATGCTTTGTTTTGCTTTTGTAAACATTTCCCTATAGCATGCCAAGCATCTGAATAAGTGTTATCAATCTTTATGGCTTTTCTATAATTTTCTATGGCTTTAGAATAATTGTCTAATCTTTCGTGGCAAAGACCTATATTAAAATATATTTCTGGATCTGGCTCTTCAAAATCTTGGGTGTTTTCAAAATTCTCAATTGCTTTTTGATAATCTTGAAGCACTATGTAGCAATTGCCAATATTATAATATGCTGAGGAAAACTCGCTATTGATAGCTACTGCAAACTCATATGCCCAAATTGCTTTCTCTACTTCCCCTAATTTGAAATATACTATTCCTAGATTGTACCATGCAACTTCAGAATAAGGGTCATTATCGATAAATTTTTGATAATAATCTATGCTTTCTTCTAATTGCCCCAAAACATCAAGACAATAGGCCATTTCATAAATAGCATCTTCGTTGTTGAGGTTTTCTTGTAAGCATTTTTTATAGTTTTCTATAGCTTCTTCAAATTTACCCCACTCTTGGTAGGAATTACCTAAAGCAAAATAAAGACTAGCTCTTTCATCTGTTTCGTCAATTACAGAGAAGAGCATGGTTATAGCTTCATGATACAACTCTTTTTTTGTATAAATACTCGCTCTTAATAAAACAATCTCTATTTCTCCAGGTTGAATATTTTCTGCTTTTTCAAGAACTTCTAGTGCTTCTTCTAATTTGTCTTTTCTGACAAGAATATGTGCCTTCAAAACAATCATCTCAAAAGAATAAGGATGTTGCTCTAGAGCTAATTGACATGCTTTTTGAGCTTTGTTTATTTTCCCTTCGTCAAGAAAGTAATTAATGATAAATTCATAAGTTGATAAATCTAGAAAAGCAAAACTTCCTGATTTTAGATTTTCTTCAAACTTTCGAATCGTATTCTTTCCTTGTTGTTTATTAAATCTACTAGCCATAATAAGTTCACGATTCCCTTTAGTTGATAGATATATTGTAACTAAAATACGTGTTTTCTGATAAAAATATACTACAAAAAGCATTAAAAACTTTCATCAATCAATAAATCAAAATAAAACAATTAAGCATTCATTAATTCCATATACTCTAATTTACACTTCTAGTTTTGTCCACTGAGCATTTTCTTTGCTAGATTTCACTACGGCATTAATAAATGCCATACCTCTTACTCCTTCTGATACAGTAGGAAAATCTAAATATTCAGCTTTTGGAGCTTCATTGCTCAAGATTGACTGAAGTGTAAATGCGAAATTTCTATAAATATTCGCAAAAGCCTCTAAATATCCTTCTGGATGTCCGGCAGGTACTCTTGTATTGAAATTGGAAAAGGGTGATGCTCCAATACCCCCAGTACGTCTTATTTCCAATGGTTTATCTAACCATTTTATTCTTAAAGTATTGCATTCTTCTTGGTACCATTCTAATCCTGCTTTTTCGCCATAAACTTTTATGCGTACATTATTCTCTTCACCTGTAGAAATTTGGCTTGCAGTTAGAATTCCCTTTGCCCCGCCTTGAAACCTAAGCAAAACGCTACCATCATCATCTAACAATCTCCCTTCTACAAAAGTAGATAAGTCAGCGGCTACTTCTTCTATTTTTAGGCCAGTAACATATTCTGCTAAATGCCAAACGTGCGTACCTATGTCTCCCATACAGCAACTAATACCAGCTTTCTTAGGGTCAGTCCTCCAATCTGCTTGTTTGTGCCCAGTAAATTCAATAGGTTTTGCTAACCAGCTTTGGGGATATTCCACCATTACTTTTTTTACTTTGCCAATTACTCCAGTACTAATTAAATATTTGGCTTCTTTAATCATTGGGTAACCAGAATAGGTATGGGTAAGTGCAAATAACTTATCTGTACTATTAACTACCTTTTCTAAAGCAATTGCTTCCTCTAAATTTAATGCCAATGGCTTATCACACACAACATGAAACCCATTTTCTAAAGCTAGTTTTGCTGGCTCGAAGTGAAGATGGTTAGGGGTAACAATAGCTACAAAATCCATGCGAACATCTGGTGCTAAAGCCAATTCTTGTTCTATCATCTGGTGACATGTTGAATAAACCCTTTTAGGGTCTAAGTAGAGTTCTTTTCCGGCATCAGCAGATTTCTCTGGATTACTACTAAAAGCTCCACATACAAGTTCTATATGGCCATCCATGATTGCTGCTATTCTATGAATAGAACCTATAAAAGCTCCAGGACCACCGCCTACCATGCCCATTCTAATTTTTCTTTTCATTTTGGAATTAAGATTTTTTCTTTTTTATGATAAATATATCAAATTTATTTTTTGATTTTAAGAGATTTCTCTTTAGAACTTTATCATAAAAAAATAAAGAGAAATAATAACTTGAAAAGCTTTATTTCTCTTTATGCTTATTTAAATCCTTAAAATAATCGAGCAGTAAGATATTACTTTAATATCTGAGCAACGTGATTATCTGTTTTTACTGCATCAATAATTTCTTCAATAATTCCTTTTTCATTAATGATAAAAGTTGTTCTTGCAGTGCCCATATATTTTCTTCCGTACATAGATTTTTCTACCCAAGTTCCAAACTGCTCGTGAATAGTTTTATCGGTATCAGCTATAAGCGGGAAAGGAAGGTTATATTTGTTGATAAATTTGATGTGAGACTTCTCATCATCAGAGCTTATTCCTACTACAGCATAACCTTTGCTCAGCATTAAATCATAATTATCTCTAAGGTTACAAGCTTCCTTTGTACAACCTGGTGTGTCATCTTTGGGATAAAAATAAAGCACCAATTTTTTGCCTTTAAAATCAGAGAGGCTAATTGAGTTTCCGTTTTGGTCTTTTCCTTTGAATGAAGGGGCTTTAGATCCTTGTTCTAGTTTCATATTAATAAGTTTTTGAGAATGTTTTAATGTTTCCTGATTTATCTTTTACCTCTAGTACAAAATCTCCTTTAATTTGTTGTTGAGGTTCTTTTACCTCTGACCAGAGCAATCTTCTTTTATGATCAAAGTTCATTAACAACCATTTTCCATCTAAAGTTGCCCTAAAGGATTCTATGCCCGATTGGCCATCTGATACAAGAAAATAAAGTGTGTTATTTATCTTAGGTTTTGGTGTTATTATTGGAGGTATTGTATCTTTCAAGACTGTGAATTTACCAAAATATTTGGTTTTAAAACTCAAAGTATTTCCCTCCCAAGTTCCTCCTTCACATTTAGGCCATCTATTCGCTTGATAGCCCATGGTTCTACTTTTGTTTTCAATAGGAATAGTGGGAGTTAGTGAGATAGTAGGTTGAGAAAACAATGGTATTGTTTGGTCGTTGAATTGGAAAACCTCTCTTTTCTGTACGTCTAAATAATGTTCATAAGTAGTATAGAGTGTATCAAACAATGCATCTGCGGGGAAATTAATTTTCATATGGGGTAATATATAGGTATATAATTTACCTGAAGGAATCATGCCTATATAATTTGTTCTTGTTATCTTTTCGTTGATTTCTAGAGAATCTGCCACTCCTTTTCTCATGTCATAGAGATATATGGCTTGACCATTTTTGAAATAATCTGGGTAGATCAATTGCACTTTCCCTTTGCTATATATTCTACAGAAATTATCTTGAATTTGTATGGATGATATTTTTAATATATTTTCAAACAATTCAATACTAGGCTTTACAATCTGCTTTGATGATTTTGGGATTGTAGGTGGAATTGGATCTGCTGGTCTTTTACCTTGTAGATTCAGGGTGAGTATCGATTTATTTCCCATGATGTCTGCAATGACAATTTCTACAGAATGGTTGTTTTGATCAGAAATATTTATTTTTCCTGAGTTGAAGTGATTTTTATAAGTCGACAACTTGTCTCCATCAGCAATATAGCATCGTTCGAACCTAAGTCCTTTTTTTATCAATGTTTCATAATCTAGTTTAACATTGATGTACTTATTTTCCTCAAAATTGAAAGTACTAATATCATGCTGGAATATTTCTTTATTATCTAATCTCAAGCTAATGTAGGAAATACCCATCATAAAGGAGGCCAAATTCATTTTATCATAAGTTTGGATTTCGATACCAATATTTCCCCATACTTGAATAGGCGGAGTTATTTTATAAATTCCATTTTTAAGAATTGGCTTAATTTCTGTCCTCCCAAAGCCATCATTAATTCTAGATTTTTTATCAAAGGTGCGTATTGCTATTTTATTAAAGACAGGTGCAATATTATCTTTAATTTCAGGAAAGCCCCATAATAATGGGTTGTAGAGTTTATTTTTAGCATCCCTGATTTCAAAATGCAAATGAGGGCCTCTTGAAGCTCCTGTATTTCCTGACAATCCTATGGTATCTCCTTTCTTTACTAGAAGTAAATCTTTAGAAGGATTAAGCTCTACCTCAAAAGACTCTATATTATACTGAGCTTCCCGAGTGTAATTTGCAATTTTATTATAGAATTTATCAAGGTGAGCATAGTGTGTTATAAAGCCATTGGGATGAGTAATTTGAATAGTATTTCCGTAGCTATAGCTGGTTACAATTATTTTTGATACATAACCATCGGCTGCTGCAAGTATTGGTAAGCCTATAGTTCCAGAGGTTCTCACATCTATACCTCCATGAAAATGATTGCTTCTCAATTCTCCCATGCTACCTGACAATGTCTGGTTTGTGCCAGGATTGAAAGGGTATTGAAAATATCCTTTTTGAATTGTTTGAGCATTTAAATTGATAATTATAGCCAAAAACGAAAAAACACAACTACTGAAACCCTTCATGAATTTTTAAAATATTTTAAATAAAAGTATATTATTTTATTTCGCAAATAAGCATTTTCTGACCCTCTATATATGCCTCTAACAAATCACCCACAGCTATAGAACCTACCCCAGAAGGTGTACCTGTAAAGATAACATCGCCTTTTTTTAGCGTAAAATATTTAGAAATATAAGCCACCAAATAACTAAAATCAAAAATCATTTGTTTAGAATTTCCTACTTGTTTTAATTCTTTGTTCTGATAAATACTAAAATTGATATTCTTATCCTCTGGAAATTGTGCAAGTGGAACAAATAAAGAAAGAGGTGCAGAACCATTGAATCCTTTTGCTATATCCCAAGGCAAACCTTTTTTCTTAGCAATAGTTTGTAAGTCCCTTGCCGTAAAATCAATACCTATACCAATTTCATTAAAATATTTATTAGCAAATCTCGGGCTTATATTTTTTCCTTCTTTTGAAATTCGAATCAGCAATTCCACCTCAAAATGGATATCCTGACTAAAAGTAGGATAATAAAATGGTGCATCATTTTTGAGAACTGCAGTTTCTGGTTTTGTAAATATTATAGGCTCATCGGGTATTTCATTTCCCAATTCTTTCGCATGGTCTGCATAGTTTCTTCCAACACCAAATATTTTCATATATCTAATCTTTTTATTAGGCTTCTTGTTCTAATTTTTCAAGCAGGTCTGCCATTTCATCAAAAGTCTTGTAACCTGGCTTCTCTTCTTCACCGCCAGTAATAGCTATGCCCCAAGGTTTTGCTATTTCAATAATTCTTTCAATATTTTGGGCATTGATATTGCCCGCCAAAAGTATCTTTTTTGATTCTGACAAACGATTAAAAAATTCCGCTTGTACTAAAATTTCATTTTCATTTAATCCTTCTATAAGCAAATAGGATGCAGGCGAGTCTTTTGCTGTCTCTTTGTAACTCTTGTTTTGCAGTGCATCAATTCTATGAATAACACTAACCCCTAAGCCAATAATTGATTCCCAGTTTTCAATAGTACAAACCTCTATATAATCTGGTTGAATTTCTTGAGAAACAATATCAAATATTTCTTGGTTAACCGTATCGAATTCAAAAACTATAGACACCCCAGAAACCCACTGAATAATAGCATTTATTTTCTTCAAATCAATCTGAGAATCGCTGTTAGGATCAACACAAAATCCCAACATATTCACCCCCATACCTGCACAATATCTAGCATCACTCAAATTGTTTACAGCATTAATCTTTACTTCGATAATTAGCGACATAGAAATAGGTAATTATAATTTAATACTGATTCAAAATTAACAAAAGCGAATTAATAGTGTTCTTAAATTTCAATAAATCATTAACAATATTTTATATTATCTTTGTAAAAAAACGATATGGCTACCATTACTAGTGATGATAATTCTATACACAACGACTTGACTCAACACCCTCTAAGTATTGTAAAATATTATGCAGAATGGTGTGGATCTTGCAAATTATTTGCTCCTAAATATAAGCGACTTTCTAATGAAGAGCGTTTTCAGAATATTGCATTTTTAGATGTTAACGCCGAAACCAATCCTGATGCACGAAAATTAGGCAATGTAAATAACCTTCCTTCTTTTGCAATTTTTAAGAATGGAATATTGGTGGCTACAATTGCTAGTTCTAAAGAAGAAGCAGTAATAGAGCTCATAGAACAACTCCAAAATAATTAATCTCCACCAATGATTAATCATTTATCGACATGAAAATACCTGCCATAAAAAAACTAGTGGAAATATACTCCATAGAAGAATTAAAAAAAGCCGAAGATGCTATTGTTGAAGGATTAACATTACCCATTGACATTGAAGGTGAAGATGAAGGCGAACAGCTTACCCATGCATTAGCTGCTTCTTGGATAAAAAATGAGATGCAAACTAGAGACTTGGAATTCAAGGATGCTTTAAGAGAATACACCAAAAGAGTTAGAGCATCTATAAGTTAATACAATGAGCAAACACGGAAGAATACTAGTAGCAATGAGTGGTGGAATAGATAGTTCTGTTGCCGCTGTGATGCTTCATGAGCAAGGCTATGAAGTAATAGGAATGACTATGAAAACTTGGGACTATGCATTCTCAGGAGGAACAAAAAAAGAAACAGGTTGCTGTAGCTTGGATTCTATCAACGACGCTAGAAACATAGCTGTAAGCCTTGGTTTTCCTCATTATATACTAGATATCAGAAATGAGTTTGGCGACTCTGTTATCGATCATTTCACCAATGAATACTTAGAAGGAAGAACACCTAACCCATGTGTATTGTGTAATACCCATATCAAATGGGATGCTCTTCTTAGAAGAGCCGACAAACTAGACTGTGAATTAATTGCTACAGGTCATTATGCTAATATAAGAACAGAAAACAATAGACATATTATCTCTAAAGGTATAGATGAAGACAAAGATCAATCTTATGCCTTATGGGGTATTTCACAGCAAAGTTTAAGTAGAACTATATTCCCACTTGGAAAACTCAAAAAAACCGAAATCAGGGCCTATGCTACTGAGAAAGAATTTCATGAGCTGGTAAATAAATCTGAATCCTATGAGATTTGCTTTGTTCCTGACAATGATTACAGGGGTTTCTTGAAACGGAGAGTTCCTGGCTTAGCAAAAAGCGTAAAAGGAGGAGAGTTTATATTAACAGACGGAACAGTAGTAGGAAACCATGAAGGTTATCCATTTTATACTGTAGGCCAAAGGAAAGGACTTGGTATTGCTTTAGGCTATCCTTCTAGCCAGAAACGGAATGTGGGTAAGCCAACTCAACTTATCCAAATACGAAAATTTGCAAGGCAAAACATTAGACACCATTACCAAAGTAAGATACAACGACAGTGGTACACCAGCCTTTATCAGTCAAATAGACGATAAAATCAAGGTAGATTTTAAAATTAATGTAGCCTCAATAGCACCAGGTCAAGCTGCTGTGTTTTATGAAGGCGATGATGTCATTGGTGGTGGATGGATCGAAAAGAGTTATCTTCAAGATGATGACTTGTAAAATACTAATTGACTAGATGGCTATCTAAAGCATTATTATCAAATGAACTTCCTCCTTTGGGATCTTCTCCATAACTATTTGCACCTGAATCTCCAGAAGTAGCCAATAGTATTATGTTATAAATTGGAATAAGCAGAAACCATCCACTTTTATTTATATCATGAAGCCTACGAACACCTACAGCTATAGAGGGAAGCAATACTCCGAGAGAATATATCGAATTTAAAAAAGGAACAGAAATAAGATATTCTAAAAACATTAGGACAAAAGTAATTATCGTACTAACCAAAGTAAACATCCAATATTCCTGTCTTCTTGCCCTTCCATTAAATTCAGAATATTTTTTCAAAACTTCAATATACCAGTTCATAATTTTAAGATTTAATTAAACAATGTGATTAATGTATAATATATATTTTTATTATACAAGAAATTAAACATTTAACTTAAAACATTCCTTTAGATTTTATTTGTAAATATTTATTAATAACAGTAAGTGACAGATTGCTTGGATTACATCTAATGGCTATAATACCATGCTTTTGAAGCTCTTTCATTATTAAATTATTTTCTAAAATAAATTTCTTAGCAATAGTAATCTGATGTATCTCTAATAAATTTTCGGCTTCTTTTTGTGCGAAATTCTCTAACTCGGCATCTTGAAAAAACACCACAATTAGCAAATGATTTTTATTAATTAACCTTAATGTTTTTAAATTTCTTTCTAAAGAATAAATACTATCAAAATTGGTGTATAAAAATAAAAGGCTACGATTTGGTAAGTTCTTTCTTATATGTGCATATAGATTCCCATAATCAGCTTCTGAATAATCATACTTGTCTTTATATAAAGCATGAGTGATTCTTTTCAATTGAATCTTTCCACTACTTGCTTTCAAATTGGTAGATACTTCTTTAGAAAAAGTAATCAAGCCAGCATTATCTTGTTTTTTTATTACAATATTTGAGAAAGCAAGACTGGCATTCACTGCATAATCAAACAATGTTAGTTCGTTGAATGGCATTTTCATCACCCTACTCTTATCTATTATTGAGTATATATTCTGTGAACGCTCATCTTCATAGCAATTAATCATCACTTCATTGATTGTGCTACTTGCTTTCCAGTTGATATTTCTTACATCGTCTCCTGATGTATAAAGTTTTATTTGCTCTAATTCATAACTTTGGCCTAGTTTCTTTACTTTATTATCCCCATTAAGTAAAGCTGACTGCCTCATAAATATTAGCTCTTGCTTTGCCATTTGGTATATTGAAGGGTAAACAGCTATATTTTGAGAACAAAAGAAGGTTTCTTTCTTTAAAACCAAACCTATAGCAGTACTCATGAAAAGATGTAAATCTCCAAATTGATAATTCCCTCGAAAATTAGGCACAATCGAATATGAAATTTCTTGATTTTTACCCTGTTCAATAACTGCCGTAACTTTGAAATCTTTTGCAAAAACTTGATGAGGAACCTCATCTAAAACGCTTATTTTTAATTTTAATTTAGAAAGATTCTCTATGTTAATAATAACACTATTGTCATCATGCAATGATAGTATATCAGCAACTTTTCTTATCGCCTTTGTGTTGGATGTTCTAAATAAAAGTATTATGTCTGTAACTAACAAAAACAATATAATTACAATAAATCCAATAGCAATGTAAAAGACTTGACTGTATAAAAATGCTAGAAATAACAAAAAAACGCAGCCTCCTAATAAATAGAAAATCTTATCTTGAAGAAAAAGGTGCTTAAATAGTTTCATTACCTTGGTACTTCCACATTTTTAATCATTTCTAAGATTATATTTTCCATAGACACTCCTTCCATTTCTTTTTCTGGAGATAATATTATTCTATGACATAACACTGGGTAACATACCGTTTGAATATCATCTGGCGTTACATAATCTCTTTTTTGCAATGCTGCTAATGCTTTAGATGTTTTTAAGATTGCTAATGACGCTCTAGGAGAAGCCCCTAAAAACAAATCAGCGTTATTTCTAGTCTGATTAACTATAGTGGCTATGTAATTAATGAGTTCATCCTTTATATGAACTTTTTCTACTATGGCAATACATTTTTCTATATCTAAAGCAGTTAATATTGCTTGGGTACTATGGGTTGTTTTTTGAGTAAAGTCTTCTTTGAATCTATGGAGTATGGCTATTTCATCAGTTAGATTTGGGTATGGAATATTGAGTTTCAACAAAAATCTATCTAACTGTGCTTCGGGAAGCTTATAAGTCCCTTCTTGTTCAATTGGATTCTGAGTAGCAATTACAAAAAAAGGTTTGGCCAAAAGATACGTTTCTCCATCAATAGTAATTTGTTTTTCTTCCATTGCTTCAAACAAAGCAGCTTGGGTTTTAGCTGGTGATCGATTAATCTCATCTATTAAAATAAGGTTAGAAAAAATAGGACCTTTTTTAAATACAAATTCTGTTTTTTGCATATTAAAAAGATTCACACCGAGAAGGTCTGAGGGTAGTAAGTCAGGTGTAAATTGAATTCTTTTAAACTCAATATTCATACATTGTGCTATGAGTTTAGCCATTAATGTTTTGGCTACTCCAGGAACGCCTTCGAGTAATATATGCCCTCCGCTAAACAGAGCAGCAAGTATTAACATAATCTGGTTGTCATTACCAATAATTATTTTCTGAATTTCTGTTCTAGTACGCTCATAGATTGTACTAATATATTGTATATCATCTTCTTGAATTGAAGCATCAAAAGACTCTTTTTCTGCTAGAGAGTCAGATTTATTTTCTTGAGGACTATTTTGCTCTGAAGAATTAAGATTCTCTTCAGAATTGTTTTCTGGGTAGTTTGGTGTGTTCATTATTTCCTTCTTTTGTGATAATTATTAATCATATTATAGAGTGAGATGACATCTTCAGATCGGGCATTCTCATTAAACCTTACTTTATTGAATTGCCTGAACAAATTATTAATGACATTTTTATCAACTTTAGAAACATCAGATAAAACAGAGATGAGGCTTTTCTCATCTGTATCAGTTTGAATATTGTATCTTGTTCGTGCTTCTGTTAAAAAGATGAGATACATTTCGGTTCCAATATAGTGTTTGTTTTTGTTTTGATGATATAATGTCCCAATCGCTTTAATCAAGCCTATTGTAGAATTTTTGTTTTTAGGGGTAATTGGAATAACTCTTTGCATTCGTTTAGACCTAAATATTATATATAAGAGAATAGAAAGTAACAAAAGATACCAAGCATATCTTAAATAAGGACTTGAAAATAGAAACTTCAATGGATAAGTACCCTGAGTATTCTGAATAGAATTATTTTCATTAGGCTCATTCCAATAAATAGGGCCTTTATTTAATAAACTAAGTACTTGCTTATGATGCAAAAAACCTTCTTTTTTTATGAAATAATAATTAGTAAACAATATAGGATTAGCATGGATAATTAGTTTCCCTTTGCCATAAGGCACATAAAATATATTTACAAGAGAATCATTTAGATGACAATAAGAAATAAATCCATATTTAGTTAGGGTGTCTTTAAAATATACATTGTTATATCCTGCCCAATTATAAGCTATTGTATCTTTCTGATATTGAAAATGAAATTTAAGAGGGTTTATCGAGATTGAACCTGGATTATCAAAATTAATCTTAATAATACTATCCGTCTTTTCATCAAATCCATAAATAGTATCTGCTATCGGAACAAAAAAACGAAGGAGTTCTAAAGGACTATAACTAGAGGCAATCAAAGCGTTATTTCCTTTATTAATATATTTTAAAAGGTGTAAAGCAGTAATGGAATCAAAACTAATTCCATTATTAACAGAAATATAATTGGTATTGGTCTGATTGGTATCTAATAAATCAACAAATTGCTGATTATTAATGATTTTTATTGGTTGTGCTTGCTTCTTTATTAGTTCAAAAAACAACTTCTGACCATAAGGTTCTTCGCTATTCTTAGTGAATTGATCTTGCCAATTATACTTAGGCAAATAATATTGTTTATAAAATATAATCGCAAAAACGACAATACTCACAAAAATCAAAACGCCTAAAAAAATGAGCTTATTGTTTTTCATTTCTTATAAGTTGTGTTTTTAAGCTCAAATAATCAGGCACTAAACCAACATACTGGGGCTCAGACAAGACTATTTCTTTATACCATATAGACTCAAAAGTCAAGATAATTTTCTTGAATTGGCTACTTAAGTTAGGATCTCTTATTTCTGAAAAATATTCCCAATTGGTTTTCTCTTTTGACCATTTAATCTGTCCTTTTTCGGAAAGCAATTTGATAATGATTAGAAAATGAATTCTCAAAGCCATATTAAAAGAGTTGGCTGACAATGCCTCTTCGAGAAGCTTCTCTAAATCTAACTCATGAATTTTATCCTCAATTTTATCAATGGGTTTAGAGGTAATATTTTTAGCTTTTTGATTTATGTTTACTTTATTTCTACTACTACTAACAATTATTTTTATCAATAAAAGCAGAATAGATAAAAAAACAATGATATAGATAATATCTTCAAGGTATTCAAAAGAAAAATTTGGCAAATTTATCCCTGAGCTGGTACTTGTTTTTTGATCATTCTTCTGCTCACGCTCAATGTATGTCTCGATATAGGACTGGTCTTGTGAAAGCTCTTTCCATTCTTTTTCAGAAACATTTATAGCCATGCATTTACATTGGATAAAAATACAACCAATAGTAAAAATAAATACAATGACGTAGTTTCTGAAATGCATTATTTCCTGAATGTTATTTTCTGAATATTAGCTATTAAATTTTCTGCAGTATATGTTTCTTTTAAGCTGAAATATAAAAAAAAGTTAGCCACAAAAGTGATACTCATATAAGCCAAAATACTAATGAATGTTTGGAAAACCATAATCCCTAAAGAAATTCTTTCTGCTGTTATTCCTTCATCAGTAACCATCCAAACCAATGCTTTGTCTATAAATAATAGTTCTAAACCATATAAAAAAGTAAAATACAAAATAGAAATAACCAATAAAAAAAATAAATGTGTGGTAATAAATTTATTAAGATTAGAATTAATCAAGCGAAAAGTATAAGCAATAGATTGATAAATATTAATATTTGCTGCAATACTAACAATACTGACCAAAGTAAAAAAAGGAAATATAAAAAAGAATACCCAAATCAGGCTTTGATTAAAGAGAAAGAAAAAAATACTACTTGCAATTACTAATGGTAAAAGTGCTAGCATAAAATCAAAGTATTCAAAAACAGCTTTTTTATCTTCAGTTATTAATTTGTCTTTTATAGAACCAATTAGGTAAGATATAACATTTACTCCTAATATAGATATAACAGATAAGCACAAAACCCCCATTAAAGGATAATCAGAAATTCCGAAAAAAATATTCGCTAAAGAATAAGTATTATCATCTTCTAATCGAAATAATTTCATTGGATTATAAACATATGCTAAAGCAAAAAACAATGCTATTATGAATAGATATTTACCAAAAAATAAAAAATGATTAAAGACAAAGCGAAAAGATTCTGAAATTATTTTGCCTGATGAAAATATCTGGGTTAAATCTACTTCAGCCGCTGAATTACTAACCATTGACAAATAAAGGCGATCTGCTTCTAAAGGATACTTTTTAGCCATTTTTCTTGGGTAAAAGAAAAAATAGAAAAACACAAAAGCAAATGAAATAATAATAAATAACAGTCTAATTATATCAGGTATCTCTGTTTGCCTTGTTAAAAAACCCTCAATAAATGCTGCTACTAAAGTTATCGGGATAACCCCAACGATGATTACTAAACCATTCATAGCACTCATTTTAAAAGCAGAAAATCTTGAATATTCTCCAGGAAAAAGAAAGCCCTTACCTAAAGTAAGCCCCGCACCTCCACTTATGATTATGGCAGATATTTCTAGAGCACCGTGAGTCCATATCCCTAGAAAAGATTCCCAAAAAACGTCTCTTTGTATGAAAAAATATTGAAACACGCCCACCATTACTCCATTTGAAATAATAACTACTAGAGTGCCGAGAGAGATAAAAATCCCAGAAAAGAAGGTGATAAAATCTACTTTTAAATTATTTAAAAATATAGGAACAAATGTATTTAATTCACTTTCGGTCTTATACACCGCCATAGGGTCGCCATTCTCTATATTCTTCTCAGTCATGTTTACATAGTCTTTACTTAATATCATAGCGGCAAAATTTTCATCTTGAATACTTGAAACCACACCAAGTATAAAACATAGTGAAAATACAATCATAGAAATAAGCATTGGTCTCCTTGCCTGAAACATTGCCAAAGGAAGTTCTTTTTTCCAAAATTCAAGAAAAGTAGAGATGGTATTCTTTGTGTTAAAATTTAAGCTATTATGTAATATCCCTACAATACCTCCCAAATATAGTCTTACTGACCTATTTTTATAAAAAGTATTGGCATAAGAGAGGTCTTCTGTAATTTGAATAAACAATTTGCTTATTTTAGAGGGATTGCTTTTTTCTAGCAAGTTATTTTCAAATTCTTTCCACTTTACTTTATTTTGTTGTATAAATTCTGATTCTTTCATGTTGAAATTTTATAAAAAAATTAATATAATTAAAATATGAAGAATATAGAAATAAATACACCACAAAACGTAGTCATAAAATACACTTTAACCTCAGTTTGGGAAAGAGCAATAGCTTTTGGTATAGACGCTTTCATTATCTTTCTAACTTCAATTATATTGTGGTTCTTTTTTAACTCAATTTCCACAATTATTGTCGGTATTGTCACCCTGATTCTTATTTTACCCTTAGTATTATTTTATAACCTATTGTTTGAATATTTTAATAACGGTCAATCCATCGGCAAAAAACTACTAAAAATAAGAGTAATCAGAATAGATGGTGAGTCCGCTGGTTTTAAAGATTATTTTATGAGATGGATATTTAGAGGATTAGATTTATATTTTTCTATAGGTGGGCTTGCACTCTTAAGCTCCCTATGTTCTGCAAATAGTCAAAGAATTGGAGACATATTGGCTGGAACTGTAGTTGTCAATATCAATCATAACAATAGATTGAAATTTGAAAATTTATTAAAACTAGACAAAATGGATACCCACATAGTAAGCTATCCTCAAGTCTCAAAACTTTCCGAAACTTCTATATTAACTATAAAAGAAACCATTATTAGGTATGGTAAATTTAACAATGAAGCACATCAATCTGCAATAAATATACTGGTCAAAAAACTATCGTTTGACATGAAAATCAAACGTCCGAAGGATAAAATAAACTTTTTAAAAACTATTATTAAAGATTATGTATTCTTGACACGATAACTTATTTTAAGTTTACCTTTTTTTGATACCTTTTGAGTAGTATAACTTACCTAGAAGGAATCAAATATTTTTCTAGAATATCATCTATATATGTCCTATCATTAGCAAGTCTTGGCACTTTGTTTTGGGCTCCGATTTTATTCCTACTCTTCATCCATTGGTAAAAAGTTCCTTGAGGTGCTACATGAATTACAGGGGGAAGAAGTACGTAGCTTTTATACCTTTTAGACTCATAATCTGAATTGAGTTTCTGCAAATGTTGATCTAAGATATCAGCAAACTGCTCAATACTTTCGGGAGGAGTAAGAAATTCTATCACCCACTCGTGTGCTCCTTTCTTTTGATTATCCATATATAATGGGGCAGCTGTAAAATTGACTACTTTGGAGCCAGTATATTCACAGGCAGAGGCAATAGCAGATTCTGCATTTTCAATAATCAACTCTTCTCCAAATGCGTTGATAAAATGCTTCGTTCTTCCAGTAATCTTTATTCTATGTGGATAGAGTGAGGTAAATTTAATCGTGTCGCCAATTTGATATCGCCAAAGCCCTCCATTGGTAGTAATGAGCATAATGTAATTGGTATTTAATGCTACCTGAGCTAAGCCTATTGCTTGAGCATTGCTTTGGTTGGCAGGAATAAATTCATAATATACTCCATTATCAAGCATAAGCAACATATCGTCTCTACCAAACTGGTCTTGCATTGCAAAAAATCCCTCAGAAGCATTGTATGTTTCCATATAACGAACTTCCTTCTTTGGAAAGAGTTTATAGAACAGCTCTTTGTAGGGATGGAATGCTACTGCTCCATGAAAAAACACTTCAAAGTTGGGCCATACTTCTAACATGTTTTCTTTCTTTGTTTTTTCTAATATCTTTTCAAGCAATACCATTGTCCATGTAGGTACACCTGATATATTGGTTACATTTTGCCCAATCGTAACATTGCTTATTCTTTCTAATTTCTCTTCCCATTCACTCATCAGAGATATAGAAGTATCAGGAGTGCTAGCATATCCAGCCCATTTAGGAAGATTGGCCATAATTACAGCGGAAACATCTCCATAATAAGAGTCAGGAAAAAGATTATTATTTTTATAACTTCCGCCTATAGCTAAGCCCTTTCCATCAAACATTTTACTGGAAGGGTTATTGTGAAAATATAGGGCAATTAAATCTTTCCCTCCCTTGTAATGACAATCGTGAAGCGATTCAGTAGATACTGGTATGAACTTGCTCTTATCATTAGTAGTTCCTGATGATTTAGAAAACCACCGAATTCTTCCTGGCCAAAGGACATTAGATTCGCCTCTCATCATCTTATCAATTAGAGGAAAAATTTCTTCATAAGTAAATTTGGGAACCTTGTTACGAAAATCTTCTATGGATTTGATGCTAGAGAAACCATATTGCTTTCCAACTTGGGTGTTTTGAGCATGTTTAAGTAGTTGAAACAACAACCTTTGTTGCACTTCATGCGGATGTGCAATAAAACGCTCAATTTGCTTGACTCTAGTGCTTAGGGCTAGCTTAGTTATGGCATTGAATATTCCCAAATGTATTCTATATTAAATTTTTCTCTTCAATTCGAAATGTTTCCCCAAATAAACTCTTCTTACTTGTTCGTCACCCGCTAATTCTTCCGCTGTTCCTGATTTGAATATTTTACCATCTACTAGAAGATAGGCTCTATCTGTTATAGACAAGGTTTCGTTCACATTATGGTCTGTGATAAGAATACCAATATTTTTGTTTTTTAATTTGGCAACTATTCCTTGAATTTCTTCTACTGCTATAGGGTCTACCCCTGCAAATGGCTCGTCTAACAACACAAATTTAGGATCTACCGCTAGGGCTCGAGCTATCTCGGTTCGTCTTCGTTCACCTCCAGAGAGAACCATACCTTTGTTTTTACGAACATGGGTAAGACTGAATTCTTCAAGAAGTTCTTCCATTTTTTCTTTTTGGGCGATTTTATTGAGATCAGTCATCTCTAGCACTGCCATAATATTTTCTTCAACGGTAAGTGCTCTAAAAACAGATGCTTCTTGAGCAAGATACCCCACACCCCTCCTTGCTCTTTGGTACATTGGTAGGTGGGTAATTTCTTCGTTATCTAAATATATATTTCCCTTATTAGGCCTTATTAAGCCTACAATCATATAGAAAGTTGTGGTTTTACCAGCTCCATTAGGGCCAAGCAAACCTACTATTTCTCCTTGATTTACTTCTACAGATACATTATTTACTACTGTCCTAGATTTATATATCTTTAATAAATTTTCTCCCCTCAGCTGCATAATTTAATTTTATTGAGCAATTGTTTAAAATTAAAGTTTTTTAAGTGGATATGGAAAATTTATTTTATCTAAGAAAAACATATTAAACCACTAATTATAGAATGCTCGAATTGGAAAAAATAAAGCACTGAAAATCTAATATATAGAATAGTATATTCTTTTTTTCATTTCAAGTTCTTAATGATTCTTAATAAGAACTTGAAATGAAAAAAGAATTTTTAAAAAGGTAAATCGTCGGTTTCGTCAATAGAACTCTTCTCAAAGCTTGGTTCAGAAGAAGCTTTTGAACTAGAACTTCCAGAGTTTTGATAATTTCCTGAGCTAGCACTTTGATCTTGATTGCGTGGGCTACCCAACAGGGTCATGCTTTCGCCTAATACTTCGGTAATATATTTTTTTACCCCTTCTTTAGATTCATAAGAACGAGTTCTTAACTTACCTTCAATATAAATTTGCGTTCCTTTTTTTACATATTTCTCAAAGACATCCACAACAGGACCCCAAAAAACCACATTGTGCCATTCGGTATTTTCTACTTTTTCTCCATTTTTGTCTTTGTAACTTTCTGTAGTTGCTAAAGTGAAGCTACAAACCCTTCTCCCGCTTTCTACAGCTCTGATTTCAGGGTCTTTCCCTAAATGTCCTAATAAGATAACTTTGTTTACTCCTGCCATGATAATTATAGTTTAAGATGAATGAATATTACAGCAAAACAATTTGCTTATTTCGCTAGTTTTTCAAATCTAAGTAAAAATTTTGTGTTCTAAAAATCTAGTAATCAATATCGGTTTTGGCAAATTAAAAATTTCATCAATTGGATAAAAGTCTATCTTAAGTAGAGATAATATTTTATTGACATCCTGAATTTCAACCAAAAAATACTTTACAAATAAATTCTGATGTGTTAATAGATGTTTAAAAGTTTGCGAAGTATAATTGAGTGTGTGCTCTAACCCTATTGAATTAAGGAAATTCATTATATCTTCTTCGTTTGCTTCATACTTAATAGGTTCTGCTATATAAAAATCATAAAGACCTTCCCAAATATCTCCTGCTAAACGTTTGTTCATAGCATAAGTGTCGTCTGATTTAAAAACAATGTAATTAATATATCTATTTGTCTTAACTACTTTTTTTGATTTAAAAGGCAGAATATCTTGAGTATTGTTTGCATAGGCTGAACATATAGATTGTATATCACAGGTCGCACAAAATGGTTTTCGTGGGGTGCAATGGGTAGCACCAAATTCCATTATAGCTTGATTATAGATAGAGTGGTTTTTATCTGGCAATAATTGATTGGCAATTTCCTGAAAAAACTTTACCCCTTTTGAGGTACTAATGTCTTCTTCTATTCCGAATACTCTAGCCAATACCCTATAAACATTGCCATCTACAACTGCATATGGCAATTGAAAAGCAAAGGATGCTATTGCAGATGCAGTATAGATTCCTATTCCTTTTAGTGATAGTAATTGATTGAAATCATCAGGGATTATTCCTTGAAATCTCTGTTGAATTTGCTTTGCGGTTTGATGTAGGTTTCTTGCTCTTGAATAATAACCTAAGCCCTGCCATAATCTAAGAATTTCCTCTTCTTCAGCATTTGCTAAGGCATTAAGCGTAGGGTAGTTTTCAATAAATCTATGATAATAAGGCAAGCCTTGTTCTACTCTTGTTTGCTGCAAAATTACTTCTGACAACAAAATAAAATAGGGGTTTGTAGTGTTTCTCCAAGGCAGGTCTCTTTTATGGATACTATACCAATGAAATAATTGATCTAGAAATATTTTTCTTACAGCAGTATCCAAGATTAAAGGAGATAAATATATTTAAAATTAAAAAAGCATACCTGTTTTTCCTGGAGGAACAATTTTTAGATGTTTATAAGCAAGCTCTGTGGCTTCTCTTCCCCTTGAGGTTCTTTTGATGTATCCTTCTTGGATAAGAAATGGTTCATATACCTCTTCAATAGTCTCTGCTTCTTCACTGCAAGCTGTGGCAATTGTAGTAAGCCCTACAGGGCCTCCTTTAAATTTCTCAATAATCGTCTGTAGGATTCTATTGTCCATTTCGTCCAAGCCATTATAGTCTACATTCAATGCTTCAAGGGCAATTTTGGCGATTTCTATGGTTATGGTTCCGTTGCCTTTCATTTGGGCAAAATCTCTGGTTCGTCTCAGCAGGTTATTGGCTATCCTTGGAGTACCTCTGCTTCTTCGAGCGATTTCAAAGGCAGCAACTTCATCTATAGGTGTTTTCAAAATAGAAGAAGAGCGTTTCAATATAGAACTCAATAACTTTGCATCATAATATTCTAATCTAGCATTGATGCCAAAGCGGGCTCTAAGCGGAGAAGTGAGTAAGCCTGCTCTTGTAGTAGCACCGATAAGTGTAAAAGGATTCAATCCTATTTGAACAGTTCTTGCATTTGGACCAGAATCTAGCATGATATCTATGCGAAAATCTTCCATTGCCGAATACAAATATTCTTCTACTACTGGATTAAGGCGATGTATTTCATCTATAAACAATACATCATTAGTTCCAAGATTGGTAAGCAAACCAGCCAAATCTCCAGGTTTTTCTAATACTGGCCCTGAAGTTATTTTTATATTAGATTGTAGTTCATTAGCGATAATATTTGACAAAGTAGTCTTCCCCAAGCCAGGAGGGCCGTGAAGTAAAACATGGTCTAGGGGTTCAGATCGTTTTTTTGCTGCACCAACAAAAACCTTGAGATTTTCAAGAATTTTATCTTGTCCTGCGAAGTCTGAAAACGACAAGGGTCTTAGAGCTTTGTCAATCTCTTTCTCTATTGGGGAAAGACTTTCTTCTTCGGCATTCAAATAATCTTCTCTCATAAAGCTTAGGTAATGCTAAAATTGTTTAAAAGAAACACCTCCTTTTATAGAAAATAAGCCTATATAAAAGGAGGTGTTTGTATTAGAATTCGTCAGTTACACAACCTTCAGAAGCAGTAGATACCGATTTGTAGTATTTATATAAAATTCCTTGAGTAGCTTTATAAATGGGCTGAACCCAAGATTTCTTTCTTTCATTAAGTTCTTCTGGAGATATCAATACATCCATTAAATTATTAATTGCATCAATTTTAATTTTATCTCCTGATTTTAGTAGAGCTATAGTACCACCTTCTTGAGCTTCGGGAGTAATATGACCTACTACAAACCCGTGTGTACCTCCAGAGAATCTTCCATCGGTGATAAGACCAACCGATTTCCCAAGACCAGCTCCCATAATGGTAGAAGTAAGCTTGAGCATTTCTGGCATACCTGGTCCTCCTTTAGGCCCTACATATCTTACTACTACTACATCTCCAGCAACTACCTCTCCTTTTTTAACACCTTCTATGGCCAAATCTTCAGAATCATATACTTTTGCTGTACCTTCAAATACTTCCCCTTCTTTACCTGTTATCTTGGCTACTGCTCCTTCTGTTGCAAGATTTCCATAAAGAATCTGAAGGTGTCCTGTTTTTTTCAAGGGCTTATCTACAGGCATAAGTATGTCTTGACCTTCTGCTAGTTCGTTAATACTTGCTAGATTTTCTTTCACCGTTTTTCCTGTAACAGTTAAGCAATCTCCATGAAGGAAGCCTTCTTTTAACATCATTTTCATTACCGAAGGGATTCCACCTTTATAGTGAAGGTCTTCCATCATGTATTTTCCACTTGGCTTCAAATCTGCAAGAAGTGGGGTTTTGTCGCTAATTCTCTGTACATCCTTTAATGTAAATTTTATTCCAACCGATTTTGCCATTGCAATCATGTGCATAACAGCATTGGTAGAACCTCCTAAAATCATAATTGTGGACATTGCATTTTCAAATGCTTCAAAGGTCATGATGTCCTTTGGTTTGATGTCTTTTTCTAATAACAATTTAATGGCTGAGCCAATCGTTTCACATTCTCTTTTTTTATCTACGCTTACGGCTGGGTTTGAAGCACTATATGGCAAACTCATTCCTAAAGCTTCTATAGCTGATGACATAGTATTGGCTGTGTACATACCACCACAAGCACCTGCACCTGGACAAGCATGTTGTATAATGCCTTTGAAATCTTCTGGTGTAATTGTACCAGCAAATTTTTGACCTAATGCCTCAAATGCTGAAACAATATTTAAATCTTGCCCTTTCCATTTTCCAGGAGCGATAGTACCTCCATAAAGCATAATACCTGGTCTATTAAGTCTTCCCATTCCGATTATAGCACCAGGCATATTTTTATCACATCCTACTACTGCTACCACTGCATCATACCACTGAGCACTTACCACTGTCTCAATGGAGTCTGCAATAATATCTCTTGAAGGTAAAGAATATCTCATACCATCTGTACCCATAGAAATTCCATCACTTACTCCAATAGCATGAAAACAAAGTCCAACCATGCCATTTTTATTTACGCTTCCTTTTACATCTTTTCCTAAGTCATTAAGGTGCATATTACAAGGATTGCCATCGTAGCCTGTACTTACAATACCTACTTGTGCCTTACCCATGTCTTCCTCAGTCATACCTATGGCATATAGCATAGCTTGAGAAGCTGGCTGTGATTCGTCTTGCGTAATTTTAGAGCTGTATTTATTTAATTTCATTTCCATGGAATTGTGTTCTGTATATTTATTGGATTTATTGAATTAAGGTCTAATTTCTATATTTTTGAAACTCTTTGCAAATTGAATATTCAATACTTAATGAATGTTTAAAAGTTCTTTTGCATTAACTATAGCAGATGCAGTCGGTTGAGCTCCACTTAACATCTGTGCCAGTTCTAGAATCCGCTCTTCTTGACTCAGTTCTTTCATTTTACTAATAGATTTTTCTTCACTATTGTCTTTATAAACAAAATAATGTTTATCTCCCTGAGCTGCTATTTGAGGCAGATGAGATATAGAAACAACTTGGTGTTTAGAAGCCATTTGTTTCATCATACTTCCCACTTTTCTTGCTATTTCTCCTGAAATTCCTGTATCTATCTCATCAAAGATTATGGTAGGCAATGCTGTTTTGTCTGCTAAAAGGTATTTTATACAGAGCATTAATCTAGAAAACTCTCCTCCAGAGGCAACATTTTTAAGTTCTTGAGGTGCCACTCCTTTGTTGGCACTAAATAATATCACTATCTCATCTGCTCCAGTATTATTTGGCTTCACTTTTTTGTGATCTATTTTTATACTTGCATTAATAATTCCTACTTCTTTCAACAAAGTTTCTAATTCTTCAACTATACGAGGAATGATGGCAAGTCTGGTTTCGCTAAGCTTTCCAGCAGATACTAAAAGCTCTTTTTCTAGACTGGAAAATTGTTTTTGAACGTCTTGAATTTTTTCTTCTAAATTTTCTATTTCTCCTATTAAGCAAAGTAGTTATATCATTAGCAGAATGTTTCTTCAATAAATGATAAATAAGGCTTAGTCTGCTCTCTATTAATGGCAGTTCTTCGGGACTATATTCTTTGCTTTGTTCAAAATTTTCTATCTCAAAACTTAGGTCTTTTATTTCTGCCAAACAGCTTTTTAATCTTTGTTGAATAGGGTAAAGCGAGGCGTCTAACGAAGAAAGCTGAGCTATCAACTTTTCAGCCAAAACTAGGTTAGCAACAATATTATTGTCTTCACCCTGAAACAAAGAAGAAAGTTGAACGAGCTTAGTCTTTATTTCTTCACTATTCTCCAATACTTTAAGCTTTTGCTCTAAAGTGGCTTGCTCATTGAGCTGTAATTGTGCTTCTTCTAATTCATCATGTAAAAAAGTATTAAAACTAAGCTGAGCTTTATCTTGGTTTGATTTTGAATTTAAATTTTCAAGTAATGCTTCCGTCTGTCTGTATTTCTTATATAACTCTTTATAGGTTTCTAGCTCTAATTTATTAGCTGCAAAGGCATCAATAATAGAAAGCTGAAATGTAGCATTGCCCAATGCTAAAGTTTCGTGTTGAGAATGAATATCCATCAATTTAGCTCCGATTTTTTTTATAAAATCTAGCGTAACTGGGGTGTCATTTACAAAAGCCCTTGATTTACCTATTGTGTTAATTTCTCTTCTGATAATACAGCTGTGTTCATAATCTATATCTTCTAATTCAAATAATTCTTGAAGATGATAGTCTTGAATCTCAAACTGTGCTTCTATAATACATTTATCTTCCGCATTATGAAGCGATTTGGTGTCTGCTCTATTTCCAAGCAAAAGACCTATCGCACCGAGCATTATAGATTTTCCAGCTCCTGTCTCGCCTGTGATAATATTAAGGCGAGAAGAAGGGTTCATCTCTAAATGTTTTATCAAAGCATAATTTCTAATTAATAGGCTTTTAAGCATAGTCAGTAGGGGGATTCGTAGTCTTTTATAACCTCTATTATTTCGCTAAGTTGGAATTTTAATTGATGGGTATGGGTATCATTAATCACTAACTGTTCTGTATTTATTTGACTAATAATACCAGCATATACTTTATTATCTGCAAGAAGTAGATTTACCATTTGCCCAAGCAGTTCTGATTTGTTTTCTAAAATTATAGAATTTAAATATCGTTTTTGTCGCTTACTCATTTATTATTTAAAATTAGCACTATTTGTAATTCTTTAAAGGGTCAAATAGCATCAAATCATTTTTTAATTTTTGTTGTATTTAAAAAACAATTTTATAATCAGTAAATTTATATAGTAATAAGGGCTAATACTATTTCTTGTATACAAAATTCTAATGCCCTTAATTTATATTTTATACAGCAGAGCAGAATAAGTATTTAAAAAATATTTTTTATGAATAGCAAAGACAAACAAGGGTGGAACTTCGATAATTCCTACATTAAACTACCAAGTATACTCTATTCATTATCAGTTCCTACACCAGTATCTAAACCTGATTTACTTCTCTTTAATGATGATTTAGCAAAATATTTAGGAATAAATTTTAAAAATCATGACAAAGAATATCTTGCTCAATACTTGACTGGAAACATGATTATTGAAGGGGCTCAACCTTTGGCACAAGCTTATGCTGGCCATCAATTTGGGCACTTTACGAAATTAGGTGACGGTAGGGCTATATTGTTGGGCGAACATATTAACCCAGAGAAAATAAGGTTTGACATACAACTCAAAGGAGCGGGAGAAACCCAATATTCAAGAAGAGGAGATGGAAGGGCTACCTTAAGGTCAATGCTCAGAGAATACATAATTAGTGAAGCAATGCATGGGCTAAGAATACCTACTTCTAGAAGTCTAGCGGTAGTTACTACTGGTGACGAGGTTTACAGAGAGCAAGTCCATGAAGGAGCGATACTTACCAGAATAGCCTCTAGCCATATTCGAGTGGGTACATTTGAATATATCAGCAATTTTTTGCCTGTGGAAATTCTAAAGACATTCCAAAGCTATGTTATTCAAAGACATTACCCAGAATTAGTAGATACTCAAAATCCATCTATTGAACTTTTAAAATCTGTAATGTTAAAGCAGATTGATTTAGTGATTGACTGGATGAGGGTAGGATTTATTCATGGAGTGATGAATACCGATAACATGTCAATTGCTGGTGAGACCTTTGATTATGGACCTTGTGCATTCATGAACGCTTATCACCCCAATACAGTGTTTAGTTCTATAGATACTCAAGGCAGATACGCTTTTGGTAATCAAGCAAGAATTGCTCATTGGAATATCACTCGCTTTGCTGAAACACTCATACCACTTATTCACGATAACAGTTCAGAAGCTATTCAGATGGCAGAAGATGTATTAAATTCTTTTCCTTTAATATACAATGAAAGATGGACAAGAATGATGATGTCTAAGATAGGAATAGCTCTAAACATCAATTCCTCTGAAGAAATATTTGAACTAATAGAAAAGCTTCTGGCATGGATGATTGCTGAAAAAGCAGATTATACAAATACATTTCTTCAACTAACTATAAAAGAAGAGAATTTTAAAGGAATCTATGCTTCTGATGACTTTAAAGTATGGTATAATGAGTGGAACTTAGTATTAAAAAAACTAGGGATAAACCATGAAATGGCAATAGAAACGATGAACTATTATAATCCACAATTTATTCCAAGGAATCATATTGTCGAAAAAATATTAGATGAGGTCAGTAATGATAGAGATTTTACACTCTTCAATCAAACTTTGGCTGCATTAAAAAATCCTTACCAATATAAGGTAGAGTATGATTTCTTAAGAAACACCCCTACTGGCAGTGACTTGGCTTATAAAACCTACTGTGGTACTTAAGGATTCTTAAAAGGATTTAAAATTTTTTAAGATTAAATAAAATCTAAATACCCATATTCTCTGCCCAAGACCAGTTTATCTTCTGCATTTAACCATCTTTTTATAATCGTAGAGTAGATGGTCTTAAAATCTACACTAGATCTTAAACAAAAATCGTCTAACTGTTCATTCGCCAACGAAGGCATAGGGTTATAAAGCCCTTTCTTCTTTAGTGAACCACTCAATAAAAACACGTTGTTTGCCAGACCATGGTCTGTACCTTCACTTTCATTTTCTTTAACCGTTCTTCCAAATTCAGAAAATACCATTACCATCACGTCTTCTAACCTTCTATTGGCTTTAAGATCTTTTATGAAGGATTTCATTCCATCCGAAAATTTTGCTAGAATTTTTTCATGTTTAGGCAACTGGTCAACATGAGTATCAAAACCTGGCAAGGATACATAATAGACTTTAGTTTCCATATTAGAAATAATTAGTTCAGCTACAGTACGCAGGTCTACTCCAAACTGAGTAAGCGGATAGGGTGTTTTGGTTTTAAAAACTTTAGATCTTTCATAAATATGATTCACAGAGGCTAGAGAATCTCCAAGTGTTTTATAAAGAAAGTGGAGAGGTGTGCCCTCTAAAGCATCTTCTCTAATCTTTGCTACCTCTTTAAAGAAAGTATTATTAAAATTATTATAGGTTCTTGTAGGGTCTATGAATGCCAACCCTTTTGTCTTATCACCTTTCAGAGCTAAGTTTAAAGAATCGTCCATTTCTAGAGCCATGTATGGCTTCCTACAAGCAGCATTTTGACAACCATGATCTAAATACCTGCCTATCCATCCGCTTCTATTGATATAATCTCCTGTACCGCTGGCTGTTTGCCAAGTTTCCATTGCTCTTATGTGAGTTTTCTCTACGTTCTGAAAACCTACGGTATTAATGACCGATAGAATGCCTTGGTCATAAAAATCTTTAAATATTCTCAGTTCAGAATGAAAGCCCATTTCATCATTTACCTCATAGACCTCATCTCTAGGAATACTAATTTTGGGTCTTAGTTTGTAATAATTGTCATTCCTAAAAGGCACCAAACAATTTAACCCATCGTTTCCTCCTGATAATTGTATAACTACTAAAACTTTATTATCAATATTTGCCCTACTAATAGCTTCTGCTAATTGGCTTTGCGATGCACTAAGAAACTCGGGCAGCAATGCAGTTCCAGCTGTTGCTAAGGTTGCATTCTTTATAAATTTTCTTCTTGATTGAGTCATGAGTTTGTAGATTCGAGATGAATTAGCACAATTGGTATTCTGGCAATGAAGTAATTTTTAAGGCTATGATAAGAATTGGGTTTGATTTCTCGATTTTATCGGTCTCCTTTACAATTAATTCAACTTGTTTTTTATTGAGTGGATGTTGAAGCAAAAAGTTAGCCATTCCTTCTAGCATCTTTTCTTGACCTTGCCCCATAAATGGTTTCCCAAATTCTGCCCAGTTAATAAGAGGGCGAAGCACTTCAAAGTCTTTTTCCGACAGATAATCTGTTTCTATATCTCCATCTTCTTTGGGAAACAATTTTATTTCTGCAGCATTAAAAATATATTCAGGAAGTCTAAGCCGAAGCATTAAGCTAGAGCTATCAATAAGCTCCTTTCCAGAACTCCATCCTGCTGCGTTAGTTGGGTAGAGCAGTACTTGACCCAATACTTTTTGAAGAAACAACATGTGTTTGTTGTCTTCAAAGGTGATACCAAAAGTGCGTTTCATATTCACCAATAGTTCAATTGGTGACTTTATCAATACACCAATATTTTTATCTTCATAAAACCAGCTTGAAGTAAATATTTCTTTCATTAGAGCACTTAAGTCATATCCTGATTTAAAAAAATTCTCAGAAAGGGTATAAATATGATTACCATCAATATTTTCATTTACAAAATAACGATAGATTTTGGTCGTAATAAATTTAGCTGTTTGTTTTTGCTGAAGTATAATATTTATAATCTCTTCACCAGTGAAGTTACCTCTTATGCCTAGAAAAATTTTTGCATCGGCATCATGACTTGCCTCGTTGTATAAGAAATTTCCATTAGGGTCAAAACCCCATCCAGTAAATGCTCTAGCTACGTCTTTGGTGTCTTTTTCAGAGTGTGTGCCACGACCTAAAGTAAACACATTGAGTAGCTCTCTAGCAAATCCAACATCTACTTTCCCTTTGATGTTTTTATGATTGCTCAGGTAAAGCAACATAGCAGGGTCTTTACACATTGCCAAAAGTAAATCACTGAATTTACCAAGTGCATGCTTTCTGATGGTGTTTAATTGGTTTTGCATAAAATAGGCATTAATGCCTTTGCAAGAAAAATGGCTATGCCAAAATAAAACCATCTTTTCTCTTAGTTGAGCATCGTCGCTTACCAACTTCTCCATCCAGCCCAAATTAAGCTGCTTCAATCTTTCTTGTGAACGCTTGAATATACCTGCTTTCTCTTCTTTATTCTTAACACCACCTACTTGAAACATTTCGTCGGCTTCCTCAAACAATCTTAACTCTGTATAGTTTTTTGACTTTTTGAAAAGCTCGTTTACTATATCATTGGGTTTTCGTGAACTGTTTTTTACAATATATGTTGGCGTATCGCCAAAACCAGCACGAAGCAATAGGTGTTGAATTTTTCTCTGATTATTGATTACCGCCATAATTAAAATATTGTTTAATAAGTCTTAATATAATGCTAGACAAAATACATATTCATTACGATTCGTAATAAACGACAAAAAGCATTTTTATATATTCTTTACTAGCCAATATATTGCTAAGCAAATTAAATATTTTTTTAATACTCACAAACATAAAGTAATGTTTCACAATAATTAAATAAAAAAGCCCTTTAATTTAAGAAAGGGCTTTTTTGTTTAATTATTATAATAGATTATACAGAAGCTACATGCTCTATCAAATCTACTACTTTGTTAGAATAACCCCACTCGTTATCATACCAAGATACAACTTTTACGAAAGTATCACTTAATTGAATACCAGCTTTTGCATCAAATATTGAAGTTCTAGCATCTCCAAGAAAATCTGTAGATACCACTTCATCTTCGGTATATCCTAATACGCCTTTCATGGTGGTTTCAGAAGCTATTTTCATTGCATTCTTGATTTCATCATAAGAAGCAGGCTTAGATAACCTTACAGTTAAATCTACTGCTGACACATCAGCTACTGGCACACGGAAAGACATCCCTGTTAATTTTCCTTTCAACTCTGGAATAACTAAACCTACTGCTTTTGCAGCTCCAGTTGAAGAAGGAATAATGTTTTGATAAGCACCACGTCCACCTCTCCAGTCTTTTGCAGAAGGACCGTCAACTGTTTTCTGAGTTGCAGTAACAGCATGAACAGTAGTCATCAAACCTTCTAAAATTCCATAATTATCATTTAACACTTTAGCAATTGGTGCTAAACAATTAGTAGTACATGAAGCATTAGAAATGATGTTCATAGAACTATTGTATTTATTTTGATTTACTCCCATGACAAATGTAGGGGTATCATCCTTTGCAGGAGCAGACATAATTACTTTTTTAGCTCCTGCTGCTAAATGTTTACTTGCTGATGCTTGGTCGAGAAACAAACCTGTAGATTCTACTACATATTCTGCACCTACTTCATTCCATTTAAGGTTAGCTGGGTCTTTCTCAGCAGTAACACGAATACTTTTCCCGTTTACTACCAACATACCATCTTTAACTGCTATTTCTCCTTTGAAAATCCCGTGTGTAGAATCGTATTTCAACATATACGCCATATAATCAACATCTATAAGGTCGTTGATTGCTACTATTTCTACATTTGCTCTATCTACTGCTGCTCTAAATACTAAACGGCCAATTCTCCCGAACCCATTTATTCCAATTTTGATTTTTGTCATGATTCTTTAAGTTTGATTATAAAAATTCTTTCACAAACATACAATTTGTGTTCTTTAAAATCAATATAGGTTAAAAAAAGAACTTAATTATTGATAATACCAGAAAAAAGCTACCTCATATATAGGCTAGATAAAATGACTATAGTGAATAGTGGTATTTATCTTATATTTGCTAAACAAATACTTTTTAAATATTAAATTATTTTTCTAAGGATAATGAAAATTCTGGATTTATATATATTAAAACGCTTCCTAACTTCCTTTTTCTTTGTAGTACTTTTACTTTTAGCTATCATAGTGATGATAGATTATACTGAAAAAAATGAAGACTTTATAAAAAGTGGTTTGTCCTTCTTTGAGATTACTAAACAATTTTACATCTACTTTATTCCTTATATAGCAAATACCATTAGCCCTCTTATCATATTTATTGCTGCTGTATTTGTAACCTCTCGAATGTCTTCTCATACAGAGATTATAGCTATTCTTAATAGCGGAGTCAGTTTTAGGCGTTTCTTATTTCCCTTTTTTGTAGGTTCTTCTATCATTGCTATTGCTACTTTCTTCCTAATTGGTTGGGTAATCCCTAAATCAAATAAAGCAATGGTAGCATTTGAAAATAAGTATTTAAAAAATAAATTCTATTTTGAAGGGAGGGACGTACATATTAAAATATCGCCCACCGATTATATCTATCTAGAAAGTTACAACAATCATATCCTTACTGGATACTCATTTACTCTAGAAAAAATAGAAGATGGATTATTAAAAAGTAAATTAAAAGCTTCAAGAATTGTATGGAACAATGAAAAAAACAAATGGACTTTAGAAGATTATCAAATCAGAAATTTTTCTGGAATGGGTAAACAAAAAATACTCAGTGGAAATCTATTAGATACGCTAATTGACCTTAAACCTTCTGATTTTGAAAGTAAATATATGCATCAAGAAATTTTAAACTTTTCTGAGTTAAATGATTATATAAATACACTGAAAGAACGAGGAGCTGAAAATATAGAAATGTATGAAATAGAGAAATACGAAAGATATGCCTACCCCTTCGCTGTAATTATATTAACCATCTTCGGAGTAATAGTATCTGCAAAAAAATCTAGGGGCGGAACTGGATTTCAAATTGCTTTCGGCTTTATTTTAGCTTTTGTATATCTCATCTTTGTGATACTAAGCAGAAGCTTCGCCACTTCTGGGGTTATCAGCTCAATGATGGCTGCTTGGACACCCAATATTCTGTTTTCAATCATTGGTTTATTAATGTATAAGTTCATGCCTAGATAATCTTTTTTTATGAAGAACTTTCTAATCTTTTTTATCCTTTTCACAAATTTTCTTTCCATCGCTATAGCTCAACAATGGAACCACTTATCGCCTGAAATTCCTTACAGAAGTTCTCAAAACCAATATTATTGGAAAAACAGAATTCACAACCCTATCTACTGGCAGCAAGATGTTCATTATACCATCAATGCTTTAATTGATGACGAAACAGACATTATTTCAGGAGACTATCAATTAGTATATTGGAACAATTCACCATTTCCGCTCAAAGAGCTTTTCTTTCATTTACATCAGAATGCTTTTCAACCTAATTCTTATTATGACAATCTGAATAAAAACAACAATGTAAAAGTAAAGTTTGGAAAATATGAACAACAGGGGCTAGGCACATCTTGCGATAGCATAAGAATTAACAACAAACCAGCAATGGTAGAGCTAGACAACACAATAATGAAAATCCCTCTCTTTGAAACCTTAAAATCAGGGGACTCTATTGTGATTACAATGAAGTTCAAAACCTACTTTGATACTGGCACGATGAGAAGAAGAATGAAAAAGTTTGATTCCTTCAATACAAAACATTTTGATGGAGTACAGTGGTATCCAGCAATAGCAGTATATGATGCTAAATTTGGTTGGAATACAGACCAAGATTTAGATAAAGAATACTACGGAGATTTCGGAGTATTTGATGTAAAATTAACTTTCCCTCAAGAATATATTGTAGAGGCTACCGGTGTTCTTCAAAACAAAGAGGAAGTAATGCCAGACTCGCTAAGAAAAAAATTAGACCTTAGCAACTTTGTAAAAAAATCTCCTGCCGAACCCATTTCCCAAATCATTGCAAAAGAAAAAGGAAAAACAAAGACCTGGTACTTTCATGCTAAAAATGTTCACAATTTTGCTTTCACCGCAGACCCATTATACAGGATAAGCGAACTAGAGTGGAACGGGATAAAAGTAATAGCTCTAGCCCAAGAAAATCATGCTGCTGGTTGGCAACAGTCAGCTATGTTCACCATGAATGTTATAAAAGTATATTCAAAAGATTTTGGAATGTATGCTTGGCCCAAAATTATTGTAGCCGATGCCAAAGATGGCATGGAGTACCCTATGCTTACTCTTGATGGAGGAACCTACCCTCAACATCAAGGGCTATTAGCCCACGAAGTTGGTCATATGTGGTTTTACGGAATGCTTGGAAGCAACGAAACATACAGAGCCTACTTAGATGAAGGTTTTACACAATTTCTTACTGTATGGTCTATGGATAGAATAGTAGGTGAGAAAAGGGCTAGATTTCACAAAAACAAATACATTTCAAAATACCTAGACTCTTCTGATACTCGTTATGAAAACTTATACTACCCTTATTTAAATCATGTCAATGAAGGATTCGACGAACAACTAAATACGCACTCTTCTGCATTCAATGGAGCAATTAGACATGGAGGAAATTATGGGCTTGTTTATTATAAAACTGGCGTAATGCTATACAATCTTAGGTATGTTCTAGGCGAAGAATTGTTTCTTAATGCTATGAAGTACTATGTCGAAAAATGGAAATTCAAACACCCCTACCCAGAAGATTTCAGACAATCAATTATAGAATACACCCAAGTAGATTTGAATTGGTTTTTTGACCAATGGCTAGAAACCAATAAAAGCATAGATTATGGGATAGAAAAAGTGAAGAGAATTTCTAAAAACAATAATTATGAAATCACTTTCTCAAGAAAAGGCAGAATGCAAATGCCCATAGATTTTACTGTAATAGATGAGCAAGACGTCAAACATAATTATCATATCCCAAACACTTGGTTTACAAAGCAAACTCAAGCTACTGTATTACCCAAATGGTATGGTTGGGACTTGCTTCAACCTACTTATACTGCAACTGTTAATATCCCCAATAAAATAAAATCTATTGAAATCGACCCCGAAAAATATTTAGCAGATGCAGATTTGAGAAATAACAAAGTAGGCGAAGGGGGCATTTGCAGCTTTGAATTCGACCATAGAGTACCATCTATGCCTAGCTGGACAAGAGCAAAGAATTTTTGGAGACCAGACGTGTGGTACAATAGCTACGATGGCCTGCAACTTGGTCTCCACGCCGAAGGAGCTTATCTTAACAAAAACACCTACTCTATTTCGGCTTGGTACAACTCAAGATTGCTACAAAACAATGTTTTCGGCGATTTATCTAATAAAAATCAACCTGTCGCTTTTGAAATATTCAACAAAAATTCCACCAATAAAATTTGGCACAACTCCAACCTTTCTCAACACTCCTTCTATAATGCTGGTGTTACAAAAGTAGCACTCAATTTTGAAAAAATATTTAGAACTCAAGACACTAGAAACCCTAGGTATTCAAAGCTGTTTGCTGAGCTAAAATATTTAGTCAATGCTCAAAACATAGCCCCTTATTTACTATTCCCCTCTAACTGGGCTATGAATAACCAAAATACAAACAATGCCAACTATATTAATGCTAGCTTTAATATAGGTTATAGCAAATATTATGTCTATGAAAAAGGCAACGGAGAATTAACATTTACAGTAAGAACACCAGCTCCAAAATCTAGTTATAACTACTCCTACCTCCTTCTAAATTCATTGAATAAAATCAACTGGAAAAAGTTTGAAATCAAATCAAGAATATTTGGACAATGGATTTTTGGAGACGAAATCCCAAGTGCTTCAGCACTGTATCTTGCAGGAGCAAACCCAGAAGCTTTGATAGAAAACAAATTCACCAGAGCTAGAGGATTTGTTCCTGATCAGTGGATGGGTTATGGAGCTAATACCAATCATTTTCATGCAGGAGGTGGGCTGAACCTTAGAGGATATGCTGGTTATTGGGCTGTTCAAGAAAACAATGGCATACTAAATACTTCATATATTGGTAAAGGTGGAGCAAGCTATAATATCGAAATTGACTTTGACAAATATTTCAAAATTCCTGCTAAGGGAATTACTAAAAATCTGAAAGTAGACACCTATTTCTTTGGTGATATTGGCACAATAGCCTATAATTTCGAGAAAAAAACCTACCCAAGTGCATTAAGAATGGATGCAGGAATAGGCACATCTGTAACTATAAAATTCTCTCCTCTAGATATCAAGCCATTGGTGATTAGATTTGATATGCCTCTCTGGCTCAACACGCCACCAGCAACAGAAGAGTATTTTCAATTTAGATATCTTGTTGGAATTAATAGAGCGTTCTAATCGGCAAATTTTGCTAAAGAATTATTACTCTATTCAGCAAAACAATTATCGTTGTTTTGTATATTCCATTTGTATCCCTTACTCTCGCTAATTATATTTGATAGAAACATCTTTAAAAATAATCAAGTGCTCGAAAAAAATCTTTCCCAATTAGAAATAGGAGAAAAAGGGATTATTAGTAATTTCAAAGATGAAGAAATGTCACTAAAGTTAATAGAAATGGGATGTCTTCCTGGAGTTGATGTAGAAGTATTATTTAAAGCTCCTTGGGGTGGGCCTATCTGTATAGCTGTTTCGGGCTATAATTTATCGCTAAGGAGAGACGAGGCGGCTACAATCGTTCTGCAAAACTAATATGAGAGAAAAAACAATAGAAATTGCTCTTATAGGGAACCCTAATAGCGGAAAATCTTCTCTTTTCAACCACCTCACTAGGCTTAATCAAAAAATAGGAAACTTCCCTGGAGTTACTGTAGATAAAAAAACAGGAAATTCAAATCTAACAAGCGATATAGTAGCAGAAATAATAGATCTCCCAGGCACTTATAGTTTATATCCCAAATCTCTTGACGAACAGGTAGTATTAGATTTTATTATCAATGCCAAGAAAACTCAATCCCTAGATTTAATTATTGTAGCCATAGATGCTTCTAATATTAAACGTAATCTACTTCTTTATACCCAACTTGCAGACCTAGATATTCCTCTGCTCATAGTATTAAACATGATGGATTTGGCAACTTTAGCTGGTATCAATATAGATGTTGCTCTGCTAAGTGCTAAATTAAAAACTCCTGTAATTTGCTTCAATGGAAGAACCGGAGAAGGAATAGAAAAACTCAAAACCGCTATTCTGGAAAGATTATCTTTCACTTCCTTGCCTACAAAATTCATCGACTCCCATAGCCTAGCTGGTTCTGTGATTGCAGACCTTAAATCAAAACTTAGCCTTGATAACGATTACCAAGCTCTTATTCTTGCTCATCAATTTAGAAAAAAACTTAGCTGCCTGAATATTGATGAAAAAGATATTATTCAAAAAATCACCAACGAACATAATTTTCAAAGTGCTACACTTCAAATACAAGAGACCTACCAAAGGTATGATCAAATAAATACCCTTCTCAATACCTGTATAGAAAACAAATCAATAACTAACATACAACAGTATAGTATAAAAATAGATCGACTGCTGACACATCCAGTCTGGGGTTATGCTATATTTTTTGGATTGCTATTTCTAATTTTTCAATCTGTATTCTCATGGGCGTCTATACCCATGAATCTTATAGATGAAGGAATTGCCACTTTGAATGCTTATTTAAAGCAAATACTACCAAATTCAATGCTTACAGACTTATTTACAGATGGGCTAATTGCTGGATTGGGTGGTATTCTTATTTTCATTCCTCAGATTGCTATATTATTTTTCTTTATTGCTTTACTTGAAGAGTCTGGCTACATGTCTAGAGTAATGTTCATAATGGATAGATTTCTTAGAAAATTCGGAATGAACGGACGAAGTGTGGTACCACTTATTTCTGGTGTAGCTTGTGCAGTACCCGCAATTATGGCAACTAGAAGTATAGATAATTGGAAAAACAGATTGATTACCATATTTGTTACTCCATTAATGAGTTGCTCTGCTCGTATTCCAGTATTTACAATCATCATTGCACTTGCTGTTCCAGAAGACAAAGTCTTTGGTATATTTAACCTTCAAGGGCTTACCTTAATGGGGCTTTACACTTTAGGGTTCTTAGCTGCAGTGTTAACTGGATGGATACTGAATATAATATTAGAAAACAATCAGCGTAGCTTTCTAATAATGGAGTTGCCTTCTTATAAAATGCCTCGCTGGAATAATATAGGCTTTACCATTATTGAAAAAATAAAAACATTTGTATTCGATGCAGGAAAAGTAATTATATCAATAGCAATTATTTTATGGGTATTGGCATCTTATGGGCCTAGTGATCAAATAAACAATGCCATTAATGAAACTCAAAATTACGCAAAGATCAATCATTTGAATAAAGAAGAAGAGGCAAACCTCTTAGCTACCAAAAAACTTGAAGCTTCTTATGCAGGTCATCTCGGCAAAATAATTGAGCCTGCCATAAAGCCATTGGGTTTTGACTGGAAAATAGGAATTGCCCTAATCACATCATTTGCGGCAAGAGAAGTATTTGTCAGCACCATGTCCACCATTTATAGTGTAGGAAGTGAAAATCAATATACCATAAAAGAAAGAATGAAAGCAGAAATAAATCCTGAAACAGGAAAACCAATGTATTCATTAGCGCTGTCATTATCCCTTCTTGTTTTCTATGTATTTGCAATGCAATGTATGAGTACAATTGCGGTAGTTTATCGCGAAACCAAGACTTGGAAATGGCCACTGCTTCAGTTTGCCTACATGAGTTGCTTGGCCTACTTAGCTAGTTTTGCAGTTTATAGCCTTCTAAAATAAAAACTTCTTTAGCGAACCTTTAGGTAGCTAATAAAATCTTAGGATTAACTTTAATTTCTTATTCATGAATATTTATCAATTTTTAGAATTAGTAAGTACAGTGTTTAGCTTATTCTATTTGATATTCTTGATTAAAGAAAAGAAAGTATGTTGGATATTTGGAATATTAGCTTCCAGCCTTAGTATAATTATTCTAGCTCATAGCACTCTTTATGCTGAAGCCATATTAGCCCTCTATTATGTTGTTATAGGATTTTACGGATGGTGGCATTGGAACAAAAAAAATCCCGATGAAATAAAAATACAAACTTGGGGAATCATTAATCATGTCTGGGCTATATCTATAGGTATTGTTCTAAGTCTTGTTCTGGCATATACCTTATCAAAATTTACTAATTCCAAAAATCCATTTGCAGATTCATTCATCACCATCTTTAGCTTTATCGCCTCGTACAAAGAAGCTAAAAAAGTACTTAGTGGTTGGATATATTGGTTTTTTATCAATGGATTCAGCGTAGGGCTTTACTTTCAGCGGTCTCTGAACTATTACGCTTTTCTTGCAATCATTTATACATTAATGACGGTTTGGGGATACCTAGATTGGTATAAAAAAATAGCTACAGAAAAATCAAGCCTTTAGGGTTTGTATTTAGATACACTAAATATTTTTTGAGCATCTTTTTCTGCCATTAGTTCTTGCAGTTTCAAAGAAGGATTGGCTTCCATATATTTTTTAACTATCTCCCAACCCAACCATCTGCCTATTCTACCGGGGCATTTTTCCCCGATTTCACTAACCTTAGGACTTTCGCCCACATATTTATCTATTAAATGTCGATTAGTTTCAAAAATCAATTTTTTATCAATAAAATGTGCCCAAATCGTTTTGGCATGAGCATTTACATCTTTCATTTGCTCAGCGGTGTACATTGTTATCAAAGAATCGGCAATACAGGGCAACATCTTCTTTGCGAAATACATAGACTTCCCATAAAAAATCATATTACTCAACATCGTTTCATCTTTACTATCTATTTCATTATACCTTGCAGAAACTGCCAATGCTATCATGGGCACAATATATTCTGATTGGTATCTTTCCAAAAAATATTGAAAATAAGGAGGGCGATATTTAGCTTTTGAACCTAAAAAATAATCCAAAGAAATTACTACTAAACTATCTGAAACAAACAAATCTTTCTCAAAATGAAAACCCGTTACTACTGTATTTACCTCTGGGATATAAAACTTTGGATAATGATATTTTACGTAAGCAAAAAATTTAGCTAAGTCTACTTTAAATTGGCTCAAGTCTCCAAATTGCTTTTGGGTATCTTTATTGAAATCAACCAAAGCACTATTTTGATATAAACGAAGCAACTCGCCACTAACTATTGGCAAATCTTCTCTATGCCTTAAACCCAAATAGCCAACTGTAAACTTCTGATGAGAAGCCAAGAAAGCTTCCATATCTTGTTCGTTTTTAATGTCAAAAATCTTATTTTCTAAACGAACCACATCTAAATTTGAAGACAAAAGTTCCTCACTTAAATAATCACATTCAGATTTACACGACAATGTGAACAATAAAAGAAATAAACATAATACACTATGGGCAAAAACTCTAAGAGGAGGGTTTGTACTAAAAAAAAGTCGCATAGATTAACCTTAAATAATGATTATAATAAATAAAAATCTTTTAATACCAAAAACTTTAGTTTAAGAATTGATTTTCCTATATTTCAAAATTATAAATAGAATTTCAATAAATTCAGATCTATTCAATTTCTTATCAAATTTATTCTTACCAAACCTAATTATGAAAAAGTTATTTGCAGTTTCAGCTTTAATGATAATCTTTTTACAATCCACAACAGCACAAGTAAAAATAGGCTTACTTTTTTCACCATGTGTCAACTTCAATAGAGTTGCTTTAAATTCAGATATTAAAGGAAATGATATTAGTTCTGCTGGTTCAGCTTTAGGCTTTATTGGTGGACCTGAAATAAGTTTTTTCTTTGGCTCTAATGAAAATTATTCTATCACTACTGGTGCTTGGTACGCTGTAAAACGGGGTAAATACGATAGAAAATTCACAGGTAAAAACGATAAGAATGAAGATGTAATAATAGATTCTTCTAGAAATAGCATATTACAATACGTGCAGATTCCGCTTACTTTCAAACTATACACCAACGAAATCGCTACAGACATGAAACTATATTTTCAAATAGGAGGCTCCGTGGATATCCTTGTTGGAGGTAGAGAAGTTGATAGCAAAATAAAATCGACCAAAGGATATAGAGCCTTTGATTCCTCTATCTTGATAGGCTCTGGAATAAAATATAGCTTAGGAGAAAATACTGCAGTGCTGTTGGGCTTGAGATACACTAGAGGATTACTCAATGTACTTGATAGCAGCTTAAGGGATAATTACAAAGTTAATAACGACATGATTTCTCTAGATTTAGGAATTCAGTTCTAATCAATTTTCTAAATTACTTTATATAAAAAAGAACGATGAAGACTTTGTTTTAATCTTCCTAGTTCTTTTTTCTTTATAAGAAGATTCAACTATATTTTTTTTCAAAGATTGTTTTCTAATGTTTTAAACACATGAAAAAGAGAAGGAAAAAGCGATTGCATGGTTTCTTTTGCCCCTTTAGTAGAACCTGGCAAGGTAATTAACAAAGCACCTCCTGATACTCCAGCCACACCTCTCGAAAGCATAGCATGAGGTGTACGTGCTTGACCATATCCTCTCGCAGATTCCATTACCCCTGGTAATTCTTTGTCTAAAAATGAAGATACAATTTCTGGTGCATCATCTTTAGTTCCAACCCCTGTTCCTCCAACAATAAGTATTAATTTTGTTTGATTAAGCAATTGAGCCTTAATAATCGCTTCTAATTCCTGCTTGTTATTAGGTAAAATCTGATATTGTATAGTTTTCAATCCAAGCGATTGTAAATACTCAAAAGTTGCTTTGCCGGCATTATCGTCCTTAATCTTATTATAAACCTCGTCTGAGTAAACAATAATTGAAGCAGAAATACTATTAAGATCTTGATTTTTATAATCAGATTTACCACCTGTTTTTTCTAGCAAAGATATCTTCTCTATAGTAATATTCTTATCTATCGGCTTTAGCATATCATAGATGGTAAGAGCCACCACCGAAGCCCCATGCATAGCCTCTACTTCTACACCCGTTTTATAAATAGTTTGCACCTCTACCTTTATCTTAATCTCTAAACCCTCAATCTGATAACTCACGTGAGCATATTCTATAGGTAAAGGATGACAATCGGGTATAATTTCACTTGTCTTTTTTATAGCAAAAAACCCAGCTGCCTTAGCCATTTCCATAACATTCCCCTTCGGGACTGTATTTTCTAGCACTGCATTAATTGTAGAGATGTCTCCAACTTTGACAACTGCCATTGCAATTGCTTTTCTTAATGTAGAAGATTTATGTGTGATATTTACCATAGTGATATTGTTAAGTATTTTTTTTCCAAACCTCTTCTCCAGTGTCTAAAATTTCTTTTCCCCAAATAGGTACTTCTTTTTTAATCTTCTCTACTACAGCTCTGCAAGCTTCAAAAACTGAAACCCTATGCTTTGAAGCTACCAAAACAAATAAGGATATTTCGCCTACCTTTACTCTTCCAATGCTATGTAAAACTACCACTTTGTGCAATTCATATTCATGAGCAATCAACTCGCTAATATTTAAAATAGAAGCTTCTGCCATTAACTCATAAGCTGTGTAATCAATGGCCTTTACAGGATGATTATTAATAATATCTTCACGAATTTGACCAATGAATATATCTACAGCACCAATTTGAAAATCAGTCTTTAAATCCTCAATCCAGTGGGTAATTTTTGCTGTTTCTATAGCTCCTTGCTGCCAAATAAATTGTATTTCCATATTGGTAATATTTCAATATGCTTTCTTTTTTTGATTTAATACATAAACTGCTAATATACCTATAAGCCCTCCCAACAATGTATTCCACATCGGAATTTCACCGAGTATAAACCAAGCCCCCAAAGTTGCAGAAAAGGGAACTAAAAATATAAAACTGCTGGCTTTACTAGCTCCAATCTTAGTAGTAGCTATAAAATAAAATGTAGTAGCAAATGCAGTAGTGATAGTAGAACTATAAAACAAATTAAGCCAAAACGTTAAATCTGCTGATCTGAGCAAACTAAATGCACTCGAGAAATCAATAAATATCATAGACAATAAAGCACTTAAGCCATACATCCAAAAACTAAAAGCCAGTGGCGAACCATAATCAGCAGACTTTGAAGTAAACACACTAAGTATCGCCCATGAAAAAGAGGCTAATAAAAAATAAATATTGCCTGCCAAAAATACCTTTTCCCAATCTGACCATAAACTCAGAAGCACAAAACCTGCAATTAAGCCCAGAAACAAACCAAGGAACTCTTTCAAATCAGGAATTCTCTTTTTTAACAACAACATAATAAAATAGGATATAATGGGATTTAGAATAGTAACCAACACTCCACCTGCCCCTGCATTGCCTAAAGAAAGCCCTTTAAAAAAAAGGAAAGAATATAAGGCTAGAACTAAAGCCGCTTTTAGCAAACTTACATAACCAGACCTCGCAATTCTAAAATCAGCCTTGCTCCACTTCACCACAAAGTACATAGAAATGAAAGTAAAAGTAAACCTATAAAAAGCAATAATATTAGGGCTTGCATACCGAGACAAAAGCTTACCAGAAGCCCAACTCAAGCCCCAAACAAACATACTCAATACCATCCCCCATAGAAAAATATTATCACTTAAATTTTCTTTATGCACTCCTTTATTTAAACTCATCGAATTCTGTATATGAATTAAAATTAATGATTTTTTTATACCCACTTTATTATCTAATCTATTAATTTTACCGTATATATTTTTATTCAATATTTTTTCACTAAAAAAATTAAAATCAAAATGACGAATAGTTGGCATAATGTAAGCTATGGAGAACAATCTCCAGAGATAGTTCAAAGTATCATCGAAATACCCAAAGGGTCAAAAGCCAAATATGAGCTAGACAAAGAAAGTGGACTATTAAAATTAGATAGAGTACTATTTTCTTCGGTTCATTATCCAGCAAACTACGGTTTTATTCCCAGAACTTATTGCGACGACCACGACCCTTTAGATATTCTAGTTATTTGTTCTATAGATGTAGTACCTATGTGCCTTATAGAAGCTAAGGTTATAGGTGTAATGCAAATGATTGATAACGATGAGAAAGACGATAAAATTATTGCAGTAGCAGCACATGATATGTCTGTAAATCACATCAACGATTTAGAAGAACTTCCACCCCATACTTTAATAGAATTAAAAAGATTCTTCGAAGATTACAAAAAATTGGAGCAAAAACATGTAGTTGTAAAACGCTTCCTTCATAAAGAAGAAGCCTTCAAAATCATTAGAGAATCTATTGACTTATATAATGTAACATTTCCTGAATATGCTTTAGAAGGAAAAGAAAATTAGTCAATCCTAAACTTAGGAACAATTCTTAAGCAACTCACTAAAAAAGTGAGTTGCTTTTTTTATTGGATATTTTGTAATATTGTATTCTAAAAATTACTAATTAATAAAACCATGAAATTAAGTAAAATAATAATCTTAGTTCTAATAATACTATATACACTAATTTCAGCCCCATCAATCTTCGCTCAAAAAGGCGGTAGTCCTAAATCTTGGGGCTTGGGACTTAGGCTTGGAGACCCTTCGGGAATTACACTAAAAAAATACATTGGCAGCACCAAGGCACTTGAATTCAGTATAGGAAGAACAAGTTTCTGGAATAATGATTACGGGAGATATACCTATTTTGATAATTGGTATGAAAAAAGATATAAAAAAGGGAATTTTTGGAAAGATTCTTGGAATAGAG
>REBA01000018.1:69013-199736 GCA_004294225.1 Cytophagales bacterium
AGCATCCAAGCTCATTATCTCATTCATAAAGACATTAAAGGAGTCGATGGCTTAAGATGGTATGTAGGCTTTGGACCTCAAATAAGAATATTGCAATATAAGTTTTGGTATTTGAACGATTTTTTTGATCGAGCAAATGAAACTAAAACCTTTGTTAATCTGGGTATAGATGGCAAAGGTGGTGTAGAATATACTTTTGCCGACGCTCCTTTTAGTGTATTTGCAGACGTGAACATTTATCTTGAATTATTTAATTCTCCATTTTTTATCATGGGACAAGGGGGAATAGGGGGTAGATATAATTTCTAAAAACATTTTCTTGATTTGATAAAAATAGTGTTCAAAAACTAATTTTTAAACACTATTTTATGCTTTGTAGATGCTGGAGCAATAAACGATGGATTTTTATTACTTGAGGAATCACCATTTGCTGCTCATCATTTGTAATTAAAAAATCGGCATGTAAGATTTTTTCTTCATCAGAGCATTGTTTTGCAATAATTGCTTTTATCTGCTCTAATGTTCTTCCATCTCTTGCTTGAACCCTGTTTATTTTTAGTTGCTCTGGTGCAGTTACAACAATAAGATAATCTAACTCACGAAATGAACCTGCTTCTACTAACAATGCTGCTTCTTTCAATACATAAGCAGATGTTTGTTCGCTTTGCCATTGGCTAAAATCTTGGGCTATTGCAGGATGAATAATACTATTCAGCTTAGAAAGAAGTTCAGGCTTTTGAAATACCCTAGAAGCAATCCACTTATTTTCATAAACACCTTCTTGAGAATAACTTTTAGAACCTAATAAATCAACAATCTGAGTTCTAATAATCGGATTATAAACTAATAATTTAGCTCTTTCGTCGGCATTATATAATGGGATTCCTAATAACTGAAAAACTTTAGCTACAGTAGATTTCCCAGCACCTATACCACCCGTAATACCGACTTTAAGCATAGCAGACTAAGGTTTCTTTTGTTCTATAACTATTTCTATTTCTGCTGCGTCTGACTTAAGGCTAGAATTAATCATACTTCCAACCTCTACAACTTCACTAAACCCTAATTCTAATTCTTTATGATTGAGGGCAATTTTTATGCTATCACTAGTTTTGTCAAGTATTGATTTTGCTCCAGACACATTGATATATTCTGGGATAGTTTTAAAATATAAATCCTGTTGTTTATTGATGAATGTACACTGGGAAGTATCTATTTGGATAAAAACTTTCTTAGAGGTTAATACATCAAATTCAAAGAAAACAGTATCTGTTTCAAAAAAATTTACCTTAATAGTGCTTAACTGATGGCTAAAAGCAATCAGCAATTCGCTATCTGTATAAAATTTCCTTCTAGGAAGGTTATTGGGTTTAAGCAATACAGGTTTCTTTTTTACTGAAAGCGTTTTTCTTAAAAAATCCCAACCATAACCAGTAGCATTCAGGCTAACATATGTAGGGAGCTTTCTTAATGGTACATACTGATTGGCATCATACACAATTTTTATAGGATACTTAATGTAAGAAGTATAGTTATGATTCAATGCACTCAAGAACCAAAGTACAGCAGCCCCCAGAAAAGACAAACCCAAAACAAAAATTTTTCTGACCCACATTCGCTTATTCTGCAAGTCTGGGTCAGAATCTTGAGTATTATCAATTACAGATTTGGATTTTTGTTGTTCAAAATCAAATATACCCATTTCTTGGTTTTTTAAAGTTAAACAATAATCCTTTAACCAATTAGGTTGTCTTTATAAAGATTTAAGCTGATTTCTTGGTGTACTCCAAAGAAACAGCAGATTTTTCAAATTTCATCTCTATTCTATCTACCTGAATTGTGATGGTATCATCGCTATTTACACTTAAAATCACTCCATGTAAGCCTCCTATTGTAACTACTTTGTCTCCTTTTTTAAGCTCCTCTCTGAATTTCTTCTGATCTTTAGCTTTCTTTTGTTGGGGTCTAATCATAAAAAAATAAAAAACTACAAATACCCCACCAAACATGATTAGCGATATTGGATCAAAACCTGAGCCTTTTGCTTGCAATAATAAATTGTACATGATATTAAATTAAATTGTTAAAAATTATTTCTTGATTGGTCCCATAGAATTATCTTTCTTAATCACTTCTACATGGAGATCCAAGGTAGTAAGCTCGGGATTAGTATTGGCATATACACTTACTGTTTTGTGTATTTTACCTTCTTTGCCTGTACTGTTGTATTTTACTTTTAACTTACCTTCTGCATTGGGTTGCACAGGTTCTTTAGTCCATTCAGGAATTGTGCAACCGCACGAAGCCTTAGCATCAGAAATCACCAAGGGAAGATTCCCAGTATTTTTGAATTTGAAATCATACTCTACTTCTTTACCTTCATCAATTACTCCAAAATCATGAGCTGTTTCTACAAACTCTATTTTTGTAGTTGCCTGTTTGGTATTGGTATCAGACACAATTTGTGTTTGCCCTGATTCAACTTGTTGTGCCTCTATTTTTAAGGCATTATTGCTTTCATTTTTCGTATCACAAGCAAACAGAAGTGATACAATTGCTATACTCAATATTATTCTCATAGTGATTATTAACTCTCGTGGGTTTTTTCTTTATTTTTTATTTGATTAATCAATTCATCTACATCTTCTAACAATCTTTCTGCTTTGTTTTTAGTTTCATTGATTACTTTGTTGCCTTCTGCTTTAGCTGTAGTAATAGCAGTATTTTTCTCATTCGTCAATTGCTCAATCATATCTTTGAGCTTTGCTCTATACTTGTCTAACTGAAAAGATAGTTTATTTCGGGTATTAACTCCTTTGTCGGGGGCATATAAAATCCCAAGTGCAGCACCTACAGCAGCTCCGGCTATAAAGGCTATCAAATGATTTGATTTCTTACTCATGGTTATATTGATTTATAGTTTTGAATTTGCAAATGAAATTACTAGATTTTGTAGCTCCAGCTAATGGTCTCAAATGCTAAATTCAAAAAAAATATTCACGATTACAATCAATCCTAATGAAAGCTTAAAAAAATATTCAATTTTTCTATAAAATATTTCTACCTGTCAGCCAAATAAAACAAGTCGCCGTATAAATTCAAAAATCCTTGCATCAGAAACTATGAAAAATAATAACTTCATTAATTGCTCTGCTCTCAGCAAAAAGGAACTGGAGAATAGAATAGAACCTAGAAAAGTATTGCTATGTTCGCCAAAATATTTTCAAGTAATTGATGCGAAAAATGTACACATGGGTAGTAATATCGGCAAAACTAATCCTACAAAAGCCTATCAACAATGGGAATCTTTAAAAGCAGCTTATCTAAAACTAAAATCGAGAGGACTAATTGATGAAATCATAGAAATAGACCCAATAGAAGGCTGCGAGGACATGGTATTTACTGCCAATCAGTCGTTCCCTTGGCAGAATACTCATGGGGGGAAAATAGTAGTACTTAGTAAAATGTACCATAGTTCAAGAGCTAGAGAGGTTCCTTATTTTGAAACCCTCTATAAAAATCTTGGATATTCAACAACATCTTTAAAAAATGCACAGTATTTTGAAGGAATGGGTGATACCATCCCTCATCCTCACAAAAGATTGCTATATGGTGGTTATGGTCATCGCACCACTTTAGATGCCTATCATGAACTAAGCGATTTGCTCGAAACGCCAATACTCACTTTGGAACTTAAAGAGGAAAAATTTTATCATTTGGATACCTGTTTCCTTCCAATAAACCAAGACCATCTTTTTATTTGTAAAGAAGCTTTTAGCAATGAAAGTATAGAGCACTTGAGTAACTTTTTTAAAGAAATCACTATTATCCCCATAGAAGAAGCCAGTCAATTTTTTGCGCTCAATGCACATGTGGTTCCTAGTACCAATGAAGAAAAAAGTGTTGCCATTATTCAAGAAGGTGCTAATGATACCATTCAATTATTAAACAAAAACAATATTGAAGTTATTAAACTCAACACTTCAGAATATATTCAATCGGGCGGGTCAGTATTTTGTATGAAAATGATGCTTTATTAAAAATAAAAAAAATGCTTTATATCGATAGTGAGGTAAGTAAATTAAATAAAGTAATAATCCATAGACCAGACGATGGTATAGAATGGGTAACTCCAGATAAGGCTATAGAATATCTATACGACGACATTGTTTTTCTGAAAAAAATGCGTGAAGAACATGATATTTTCTCTAAAGTATTGAGGTTATTCCTTGGCAAAAAGGAAGTATATGATACCCAAAATTTGTTGTCAGAAATATTGACCAAACCAAAAGCCAAGTCAGACTTAGTAAATATGGTTTGTAAATTCGAAGGAATTTCAGATAGAGTTCCAGAATTATTAAAACTAAAAGCTCCTCAACTTGCTTATACCTTGCTTACTGGTTCTATAAAATCTACTCAAGAGCAATTGTTCGCACCCATTGCCAATTATATATTTTGCAGAGATATAGGAGTAATGATAAAAAATACTGTTTTTCATTGTGAAGCTTCTAAAGAAGCACGTTTTAGAGAGACCTTGTTAAGTAGAGCAATTTTCGAACATTCTTCTCTATTTGCTTCTTCAAATATTATTGAATTGTCCTCCAATAATGTTTTTCTGGATCGTTTAGAAACAAACACTAAACATTTTGCAATTGAAGGAGGAGACATCATGATGGTGCATCCAGATCATCTGCTAATAGGGCATAGCGAACGAACAAATCTAAAATCTATAGAAGCATTTGCTCAAAAATTATTTGATCTAGAACTAGTAAAGACTGTTTCCAGAATTGATTTACCAAAGGAACGCTATTGCATGCACCTCGATACCTTGATTACATTTATTGACCACAATGAATGTGTGGCATTCGAACCAATAATAAACTCTTCTAAAATGCCTGTAACCACTTATCAAGGCAATGTGAAAACGCAGAAAAAATTTGAATCCACAAAAAATCTCTTAGAATGGATTTTCCCTAAAATTAGTTTCCTATTTTGTGGTGGTGGAGTTAGTCCATTTGCTGAAAGAGAGCAGTGGACAGATGGATGTAATCTTTTTGCGGTAAGACCTGGTGTAGCATTGGCCTATGATAGGAATGTAAAAACTGCCAAAGCCTTGGAAGAAAAGGGCTATCAGTTGATTCATGCTAAAGTTTTCATTAAGAAAATTAAAAACAACGCTATTAAAATTGATGATTTAAAGAAGACAATTATTCTAATTCCATCTAATGAATTATCTAGAGCAAGAGGCGGTACTCACTGCCTTACCTTCCCTATTTCAAGGGAAGCAATTGTTTAATGATTGTAATAGAACTATCAAAAAACTAAGTCAGCTGAACCCCGTTTTTTAAAATATAAATCACACTAGAAATAATCACAGACCAGAACAACGCACTAATAGACATAAAAAAAATGATTCTCTTTTGGCTTTCCCCAAATGATGCGGCAATCAATGTGCCTACTATAGGCGTAAACAATATTGGTGTAAGAAATGCTACTCCCTTAATCCCAAAGCTATTCCAAACCCTTACAATTCTTCTTGTTTTATTAGAAAACAATTTTTTATTTCTTTGAAATTTATTGCTTAACCATGTTTTAAAACTTTGCCCTAAAAGCGTAGAAAAAAGCAAAACACTTGCCATCATTCCTAAAAAAGTAAACAATATCGTTTCTACTAAGCTAAGCCCTGCTCCTGCACCCATCAATGGCCCACCAACAAATTTTACCATGCTGATACCAAAAACAGCAAGGTATTTTAGGAGTGCCTCCATTTCAATAATTAATTTATCCATAGTATAATTTACGATTTTTTTCTGGAATAGGAAAAGTCAGATATAACTAATAATAGCCTAGAAGTTTTTAACAACCGCAAAAGTACCTTATTCTACTATAATTTTGTAGGCTTTTACTTTTATATAAGAAATCAAAAACAATCTCAAAAATGCTTCAAGGCAAGTTGAGCAACATATTTCCCTATAGCATAAGAAGAAGTAGCCGCGGGCGAAGGAGCATTACAAACATTGATAATATTTTTTTCTTCTAAAATAAGAAAATCGTCTATCAAGCCACCGTTCTTATCACAAGCTTGTGCCCTTACTCCAGCACCTCCTGTTACTAAATCATCCTTTTGAACTTCTGGAACTAGCTCTTGAAGTGCTCTTGTAAATGCATCTTTTGACCAAGACCTATAGATTTCGTCAAATCCAACTCTCCAATATTTTTTTGCTACTTTTCTAAAACCAGGCCAAGTAATGGCATCATAGACATCTTTAAAATTAAAATCATATTTCTTATATCCTTCTCTTTTGAAAGCCCATACAGCATTGGGGCCAGCTTCTATCCCTCCTGATATTCTTCTAGTGAAATGGACTCCTAAAAATGGGAAGTCTGGATTAGGTACAGGATAAATAAGATTTTTAATTAAATATTCTTTTTCTTTCTTTAATTCATAATATTCTCCTCTAAAGGGCACAATCCTTAAAGGCAATTGTTTTTGGGTCAAGGCAGCAATTCTATCTGAGAACAGACCAGCACAGTTTACCACCATTTTAGTGTTATAGGTAGTTTTATCTGTTATCAGCTCTACTCTATCTTTATAGCGTTTTATATCAATAACTTTTTCAGACAGATGAATATTTCCTTCTAAAGATTTGAAATTATCGGCATACTTTTCTGCTACAAGCTTATAATCAACAATGCCTGTTTGAGGCACATGAATACCTGCAATCCCTGAACAGTGTGGCTCAAAATTTTTTATTTCTTCTGAATTTAAATTCTTTAGATTTTGAAGCCCATTCTGAATACCTCTTTGCTTAATTTGCTCCAAAGCGGGTAGTTCTTCTTTTTTGGTTGCAACTATTATTTTACCACAAAGCTCAAACGGGATGTTCTCTCTTTCACAAAAAGATATTAATTCTTTATAGCCCTCTATACAATTTTTGGCCTTTAAACTTCCTGGTTTATAGTATATACCTGAATGTATAACACCACTGTTGTTTCCTGTTTGATGTTTTGCAATCTGTTTTTCTTTTTCCAGAACCAATATTTTAAGTTCTGGTCGGTAAACTTTCATTTTTAGAGCACTTGCCAATCCCACTATTCCTCCACCAATTACAATGATATCGTATTGCATAATATTTCAAGAAACAAAAAAATAATCAATAATATCTAAGGTATTCTAATAAAAGATATTTTAAAAACCTAATAACCACCTCTAAACTTGTAACAACTTGCCACCTTATCTATAGCTACTATATATGCTGCGGTTCTCAATGTTACCTTATATTGTTTTGCAGTGGTAAACACTTTGTCAAAAGCATCAACCATAATCTTATCACTTCTTCTGTGAATTCTATCCAAAGGCCAGCGCAAACCAAGTCTGTTCTGAACCCACTCAAAATAAGAAACAGTAACCCCACCTGCATTTGCTAATATATCTGGAACTACAGTAATACCTCTATTGCTCAAAACCTCATCTGCATTGGCACTAGTAGGGCCATTCGCACCTTCAACAATAAGCTTTGCCTGAATATGAGGTGCATTATGGCTATTAATCACATCTTCTGTAGCTGCTGGTACAAACAAATCTACTTCACAGGTAACTATGCCTGCTGCATCACCCATTTTTTCAGCTGAAGGATATCCTTCTAGAGTCCCCCTATTGGCATCTCTATATGCAATGGCATCTTTGATATCAATTCCTTTATTGTTCCAATAAGCTCCTGTAATGTCGCTAATTGCTTTTATTTTTATCCCTCTTTCACTTAGAAACTGAGCGGTATGTGAACCTACGTTCCCAAAACCCTGAACAGCAGCACTACATTTACTAGGTGTCATTTTTAATTTCTCCATAGCAGCAAGAGCTATTACCATTACGCCTCTTCCTGTAGCTTCTGTACGCCCCATAGAACCACCTAGAACCAACGGCTTTCCAGTTACTACTGCGTTTACAGTCATCCCTTTGTTCTTAGAATATTCATCCATAAGCCATGCCATTTCTTGAGGCCCTGTACCCATATCTGGAGCAGGAATATCTTTATCTGGGCCAAAGATATCGCTCATAGAGGAGGTATATGCTCTTGTCAATCTTTCAATTTCGCCTTTCGACATTTCTCTGGGGTTACAAGTGATTCCGCCTTTGGCACCACCATAGGGAATATCTACTACTGCACATTTCCATGTCATCCAAGCTGCTAAGGCTTTTACTTCATTGATATTAACACCCATATCAAAACGAATACCGCCCTTACCTGGACCAAGTATAGTTGAGTGAATTACCCGATACCCTTCAAATACTTTTATTTTTCCATTATCCATGGTAATGGGAAGAGACACTATAACTTGACGGACAGGATTTTTTAAGACCGTGTACGTTTCATTATCCAATCCTAATTTTCTTGCAGCCTCATCAAATCTAGACATCATAGATTCTAATGGATTGTCTTTGTCTTTTATGGGGGCAGGTTCTTTGTAAGCCATTTTAGTAGGTATTAATTTTCAAATTTATTTTGCTCTTATAACGTCTATTTGATGTGATAAGTTAGTTGGTGAAAAGCAGAATTTCAAATTTTAGCAATAGGAACATACATTACTTTTTTTGTTTCAAAAAAAGGTTCTTCAAAATAATCGGTTAAATCAAAGGATTGATAAGGTTTGTTTAACTCTGCAAACTCTTCTTGTAAATCGCCTCCTTTTAGATACAATATCCCATTAGTAAGGGTATTATTTGAGTTTGCAATTATTTTATTTTTAATCCATTGATAAAATGGGGCGATACGTGTAACTGCTCTACTGACCACGAAATCAAATTTATCGTTGACATCTTCTGCTCTTTGGTGGGAAGCTTGAATGTTCTTTAAACCTAAAGCTTTGCTTACTTGCTCTACTACGGTAATTTTCTTTCCTATGGAATCTACCAAATGAAATTTTGCTTCTGGAAAAAGAATAGCCAATGGAATCCCAGGAAATCCACCGCCTGTTCCTACATCCAATATTTTTGTGCCTTCGGTGAATTGAAGAACTTTGGCAATTCCTAAAGAATGCAAAATGTGCCTTTCGTACAATTCATCAATATCTTTTCTAGAAATAACATTTATTTTCTGGTTCCATTCTGTATAAAGTGGAGCAAGAAGTTGAAATTTTTCTTCTTGTTCTTCATTTATTTCAGGAAAATATTTTTTTAAAATATTTATTGAATTCATATTGTAGATTTACAAAAAAGCCTTCATAAAGAAGGCTTTGTGTTTATATAGCGTCTTTTCTATGTTTCACCAAATCATAGAGTAATTCTCTAGCTCTATGGAGCTGTGCCTTCACCGTTCCTAAAGGAGCATCTATTTCTACAGCTATTTCTTCGTAGGATAATTCTTGAAAATATCTAAGCTTTACCAACACTTGATATTTGGGTGGTAGCTTTGTTACTATAGCTTGTATAATATTTATCTTTTCTGATTTAATAGTTTCTTCTTGAGGGTTAAGATTAAAATCTTTGATGTCAATATCCATGGCATCTCCATTGTCATCTTTATAAGAGGTATTGATACTAAAAGTATCTAACTTTTTCTTTCTTATAAAATCTATACAATTATTGGTTGCAATTCTAAATAGCCATGTACTAAAGGTATATTCAGGATTAAATTTTTTTAAGTTTCTAAATGCTTTTGAAAAGGCTTCAATCGTGAGATCGTCTGCATCATCTACATTTCGAACCATCTTAAGTATCATATGATAGACGGGCTTCTTGTACCTTTGCATAAGCTCGGCATAGGCTTTTTCGTCGCCTTTTTCTTTGGCAAGCTCAATCAATTGAAAATCTTTTTTCGCTTTCTCAGAAAATTCTTTAGTTACTTCCATTTGTTTCTATTAAAAAAATAAGTATTAATGCCTATAAACATATAGTTGAATATATAAACTGCATCTAATATCGGAATCCAATACCATTTAAAATCTTCCTTAAATTTACTATTTAATCTTACAAAAATAGAAATTAATAGGAAAGTTCTAAATATAAAGAGCATTAATGATAAACCAATGTAAGTTTCTAAGCACAATAGTGTAAAAAAGCTTAAATAAAAAGAAAAATAAGAACCGATAATTAGTCCTAAAATCAATCTAATGCTAAAGCTATAATTTTTTCCAACATTTAAATGTCTAGTCTTTTGATGAAACCAAGAAAAATAAGTTCTTTTTGGAACCGAATAAACAAAACTTAGAGGATTTAACTGAACAACTGTATTCCCAGCACTAAAAGCTGTTTGTGCAAATAAGTCGTCGTCGCCACCCATTAAATTTTTATATTTTTCTACTCCATTATTCTTTTCAAATAACTGTTTAGAATAAGCCATGTTTCTTCCTACGCCCATGTAAGGAAGGCCTTTTATAGCAATTGAAAAATAATGTACTGCTGTCATCAATGTCTCAAATCTGATTATTCTATTCAAAAAAGTATTTTCTTTCAGGTATGGAGCATATCCTATACTGGCTTCTTTTGGAAAGACCAGCTCTTTTGTCATCAAAGTTAGCCAGTGGCTAGAAGAAGGAATGCAGTCTGCATCTGTCAATAAAATAATATCGTTTGTAGCTCTGGAGATTCCTTGATGCAAAGCAAATTTTTTTGAATTCCATCCAAGTAGAGTAGATTTCAAATAGGTATATTTTAGCTTTTCTGAGCCTATAGACCTCAACCATTCCTCAGTTCCATCATCTGACCTATCATCTACCACTATAACTTCATATTGTTGATGATTTTGAGACAATAGAATTGGAATTAATTTCTTTAGCTGCTCAAGTTCGTTATGAGCACATACAACTATAGATACTGAAGGAAATGTTAATTGATTATTGAACTTTAATTCAGAGCTCTTATAGGAACAAAGGGGATAGTATATTCCTAGAATAATGAATAGCTGTGCGAAGGTTGAAAGCAGAAAGAATAAAAATATAAACAGACTCACTATGGCTATAGGTTTAGTTATGCTTTATACATGAATAAAATAATCATCAAGGAACAATGATTTTGTTTATACCATTTCTAAGTTAAGATTATTACTTAATTTTACACTTATGTTTTTCAAAATACAACACACCGACAAAGAAAGTAAAGCACGTGCAGGAACTATTAGCACAGCACACGGAGAAATAAAAACACCAATTTTTATGCCTGTAGGCACTGCTGGTTCAGTAAAGGCAATCCATCAAAGAGAATTGGTTGAAGACATTAAAGCACAAATAATTTTGGGCAATACCTATCATCTTTATTTGAGACCAAGCATAGAAGTGATAGAGAAAGCTGGTGGCTTACACAAGTTTATTGGCTGGGATAAACCTATTCTTACCGATAGCGGAGGATACCAAGTTTACTCTATGTCTGACATTAGAAATATTAAAGAAGAAGGAGCAACTTTCAAATCTCATATAGATGGTGCACTGCATTTCTTTAGCCCTGAGAAAGCGATAGATGTGCAAAAATCTATCGGAGCTGATATAATAATGGCATTTGATGAATGTACGCCCTACCCTTGCGATTATCAATATGCTAAAAAATCAATGGAGATGACTCACCGCTGGTTAAAACGTTGTTGCGACCAATTTGATCAGACGCCATCATTCCATGGGTACAAACAAACTTTTTTTCCAATCGTTCAGGGTAGTACTTTCCCTGATTTGAGAAGAATCTCTGCGGAGAAAATCGCTAGTTTTGAAAGAGAAGGAAATGCCATTGGTGGCTTATCTGTAGGCGAACCCGCTGAAGAAATGTATGCTATGACAGATATTGTATGCAGCATACTTCCTTGGGAAAAACCTAGATATTTAATGGGTGTTGGCACCCCTGCAAACCTACTAGAAAACATAGCTCTTGGTATAGATATGTTTGACTGTGTGATGCCTACACGCAATGCACGAAATGGAATGTTATTTACAACTCAAGGAATAATTAATATCAAAAATCAAAAGTGGAAAGAAGATTTTTCACCAATTGATGAGACTTTAGGCGGATACATTAACCAAAATTATTCAAAAAGCTATGTGAGACATTTAATCAACTCAAAAGAAATTCTTGGTGCTCAAATAGCTACCATACAAAATCTATCTTTCTACCTGTGGTTGGTAAATCAAGCAAGAACTCAAATAGAACAAGGTACTTTTGCGAAATGGAAAACTGAAATGGTTGAGAAACTTATGCAAAGGCTTTAGAATTTCCTTTTCCTAGATTACTCTAAACTTATCTAGAGCAAAATAAAAACCTTATTTAAAGTTGTTTAAAATTCTTTGTTTGTCCTCATTCTCTTTATCATTCTTGTGATAAAGTTCGACAAAAATTATTTTGGCTTCACTTTCAAAATAGGCGTAAATCAGTCGCAGCCCTGAATTTACACCACGACCTTTTAACGCTTTACATGCAATCTTTTTTACTTTAATTACACAAGTTTCTATTCCCAATTCATTTATTCTGTAACTAAACGGTGGGCTTTCTCCGGGTTCATCATTCAGGTCTTGCTTTACTACTTCCAAATCATCATTCAGTGTTCTGAATTTTTTAAGAAGTTGCTTCAAGTCCTTTTTGAATTCCAATAATTCTTCAAATTGAATCTTCTTCATCTTCTTGATATATTCTTACTGAATAAGGTGGTCGTCTGTAAAAAGCTAACTCATAATTTATTTCATCATTCGTATCGGTAGCTTTCCAAGGTTTATCACTGTGAGAATAATTACTAATCATGGCAGCACTCCAATCGCTCATTTGTTCTATCACTTTGTCAATCACTTCTTTTTCACTTGCTTTTAATTCAGTCAAATCAGCTTTTACAAGAGGGATATAACGGGTTTGTGGCTTATCATAATAGACTGTTTTAATGCGCTGTATCATTCCGCTTTCCATCATTTGTCCGATTATGGTGTCTAGCTTTTGTGGAACAGGGCCATAAGGCAATTTGCGATATTTAGCTCCAGTTAAATGTTCCTCATATAATTCATAATAATTGAAATCAGAAAAATAAAGCAACTTGTAAAGCACCGTTTCGCCAACATTCGGTTTACCTGCACAGCGTTCAAGAATATACAATAAGACATTTTTAAACTTATTGACTTTTAACGTTGGCACAGAAATACGTTCTTCTTCTTTCTTTGTCCTTTTTTCATCTTTTATATCAAGATCTTGGTTTGCCGAAAAATCTTTAGCCATAAAATCGTCCAAAGAAAACTCTAAAATCAAAGACAGTTTTTGCAATTCAAGAATATCAACACTTCTATTTCCTAATTCTATTTGAGCCAAAGACGGCCTAGAAATCTTGACACCTTTAGCCAAGTCCTCTTGTGACAAACCCTTCATTTTACGAAGTTCAGTTATCCTCTGACCAATTTGTTTTTGTGACAATTTTACATTCATATCAATTTGCTTATCTCAATTCAGTTTCACAAAAATATGTATTGTTTCAATTTAAAACAATAGAATGTACATTTTTATTACATTTAGTCTTTTATAGATTAATGCTTTAGAAAAGTAAAAATTCACGAACAAAAAAAATAATATTAAAAACAGCGATAAGCCAACACTTCAAAAAAATTAGGAGGGTCTATTTAATTTACCAAGAAGAATTTAACATTAATTTACCACTTCTAACAAGAATCTTTTTATTGCCTTTGAAATTAGTGATATTTGGTTACATCGAGTAAGAAGTAGAACATCAGCTAAAAAGACGTGTTTCGGTTCTTAGTATGACAATTTTTGAATAATTGAATGGAGTTCTTCGTTGGAAGTTTTGTATTAAAAATCGCAACCTTTACACATTCCTATCGCCAAGTATGCCAAAATATAGTATCATTACTCATCTAACAAATCTGGTCTTCTTACTTTTGTTCTTTGATAAGCCATATCCATCCTCCATTGATGTATTTTTGCTTCATGTCCAGACAATAAAATTTCTGGAACCTCTAAACCTTTATAATCTGCTGGCCTAGAATAGACAGGAGGAGCCAACATATTGTCTTGAAAAGAATCCGTTAATGCCGATGTTTCGTCAGACAAAACGCCTGGAATAAGTCTAATAAGAGCATCTGATACTACAGCAGCAGGCAATTCTCCTCCAGAAAGCACATAATCTCCAACACTAATTTCTTTAGTGATTAAATATTGTCTTACTCTTTCATCTACACCTTTATAATGCCCACAAAGAAGGATTATATTTTTATACAAAGACATTTGATTGGCTATAGCCTGAGAAAATCGCTCCCCATCAGGAGATAAGTATATTATTTCGTCATAATCTCTTAATGACTTTAATTTAGAAATACAATTATCTATTGGCTCAATCATAAGCACCATTCCTGCTCCGCCACCAAAGGCATAATCATCCACTTGTTTGTGCTTATAAGTAGTATAATCTCTTAAATCGTGGAGTACTACATTGGCTAATTGTTTTTCTTGAGCTCTCTTTAATATAGATTGGTTAAAAAAGCTATCTAATAGTCTTGGCAAACATGTAATGATATCAATCTGCATCATCTGGCTCTACTTGCTTTGTATCTAAATATATTTCTAACAATCCGGTTGGCAAACTCACATAAAGCTCTTTCTTGGTGTGATCGGCTTGATGAACTATTGCATCATTGATAGGTATTAAAACTTCGCAGTCTTGATAACTCATTTCAAGCATATCTTGCCCTGGCATTTCATAGACTTGGCTTACTTTGCCTAGTTTTCCTAGTATAGCATCTAGAATATCGTAATCAATGATTTGATAATAATAAAAATGACCTTTTTCTAGTTTAGGCAAGGCCTCTAATGGAAGAAAAATAAAACAATCGAGCAGATGATCTAAGTCTTCTTCAGAATTTACATCTTCCAGCGATATAATTGCTTTATCCTTTTGCAACAAAGCAATCTTTCTAATAAAAAAAGGAACCAATTTTTTATTGATTTCAATAAAAATTGATTCCTTTTTTAAGAAATTTTCTGGCTTTTCTACAATTAGCTGAACTAGAAGTTCGCCTTTTGTTCCATGAGGTCTAATGATTTTCCCAAACTGGAAGCATGTATCGACCGTCATTGTTATATTACTCAGCAGCAGATGATTCTTCTGTAGTGGTAGCAGGAGCTACTGCTTCAACTTCAACATTAGCAGCTGCTTCCGCTTCAGCCAAAGCCGCTAAAGCAGCATTATTTTTAGCTGTAAGTGCATCCTGACGAGCTGCATTTACTTTAGCCTCTGCTGCTAATTTTTCCTTTCTAGCAACAGATTTTTTATCACTAAGTGATGCTATCTCTTTAGCTATAGATTGTTCTTTGCTCTCTAACCATTCAGCAAATCTCTTGTCTGCAACTTCTTGTGTTATTGCACCTTTATTTACCCCTACTTGTAGGTGTTTTCTCATCATAACTCCTCTGATAGAAAGCAATTTTCTTGCTGTATCTGTAGGTTGTGCACCTGTCAATACCCAATTCAATGCTTTGTCGTCATCTAAGGTGATGATTACTGGATTTTTGTTAGGATTAAATGTTCCTAATTTCTCGATGAATTTTCCATCACGAGAAGATCTTGCATCGGCTACAACGATGTCGTAAAGTGCCAATTTTTTGCGTCCACGACGCGTAAGTCTGATTTTAACAGCCATTTTGTTATTGGTTTATGTGGAACTCGTCCACGGTTATAAATTAATGAACTTCAAATTTAAGGTTTTTATTTATTTTTACAAAAACTAATTGCTAATAAATATGAATCCACTACCTACACTTTGTTTTGCAACTTCAAACAAAGGTAAAATTATTGAAATACAAAAACTATTAATTGATAAATATATAATACTGGGGAATAAAGAGATAGGCTGCTTAGAAGAAATCCCAGAAACTGGTGATACCATTGAAGAAAATTCTCAACTCAAAGCGATGTATATATGGGAAAACTATAAGGTAAATTGTTTTGCTGACGATACAGGATTAGAAGTTCGAGCACTAAATAACGAACCTGGTGTATATTCTGCAAGATATGCTGGTACAGGAATTTCAGAAGACAACATCAACTTATTGCTAAATAAATTAAAAGATAAGCAAGATCCTTCTGCTCAGTTCAAAACAATAATCACTTTAGTTATAAATGGTAATTTCAAGAAATTTGAAGGAATCGCTACTGGTAAAATCATACAAGAAAAAAGAGGGCAAAATGGTTTTGGTTATGACCCAATTTTTGTTCCTTCGGGCTATGATTGTACATTTGCGGAGATGAGTATTGAAGAGAAAAACAAAATAAGCCATCGTGCTAAGGCTGTTAGAAGTTTGATAGATTATTTGGCTTCAAATCCATTGATATGATTACCATAGCTATATCTGGTGGGAGTGGTTCTGGGAAAACATATTTTTCTAAATTATTAATAGATTTTCTGGGAAAAGAAAGGGTTTGTTACTTGTCTCAAGACCATTATTACATCGAAAGACATTTGCAACCCTACGACGAAAGAGGAATCCAAAATTTCGACACTTTAAACTCTATTGATCTTAACGCATACCATAATGATATAGCGACTTTAAAGCAAGGGTTAAGCGTATCTAGGCAAGAATATGTATACAACAACCCTAAATCAACACCATCAAATTTAACATTTTATCCTTCTTCTGTTTTATTATTAGAAGGATTACTATTGTTTCATCCCTCACAAATAGCATCAACAAGTAATATCAAAGTGTTTATTGATGCCCCAGAAGAAGTGATGTTGGAAAGAAGAATTCACAGAGATGCTATAGAAAGAGGATACGACAAAGAAGATGTAAATTATAGATTCAAGCATCACGTATTGCCTTTTTATCGCCAATATATTTTACCTTTCAAGGAAACAGCCGATTTGATTGTAGATGCCCAAAAATCTAATTTTGAAAATGAACTTCAATGGATTCAAAAAAAAATCAATTGAATGATTCTGATTGTTCTTCAAAATGAATGTCTTTAATCAATAGTTGAATGCTTTTTTTACCCATAAACTCATTGAAATCAATCTGGTAGCAGACATCAAAAGAGGTGCTAGCAACGATTTGGTCAAAAAAATGAGCCATTCCAAAACCTATCGCATCAAAGCTAATATTGGAGCCTAAAATAGAAAGCTTCATTTTTAAATGTTTTTCTTTAAGAATTCTTGCACTTCCTTTGTCTGTTAACCTTTGGCTTAGAAATATAGGTTGCATATTCCCTGGGCCAAAGGGAGCCATCTGACTAATTACATGATATAATTTTTCTGTTATTTGATCTAACTGAATAATGGCATCTATTTTTATAGAAGGAACAAGCTGATGAGGCAATATCTTTCTACTAACCACTGTTTCAAATCTATCCTTAAAAGGCTTTATATTTTCACTCTTTATAGTCAATCCAGCAGCATGTGCGTGTCCACCCCATTGTTCTAATAAATCATCGCATTCGCAAAGAGCTGCGTAAAGGTCAAAACTATCTACAGATCTTGCAGAACCAGAAATTTTTCCTTCCGATTCACAAAGTATTATTGTAGGTCGATAAAAATGCTCTATGCATCTTGAAGCTACTATTCCTATAACTCCTTTATGCCAATCTTCTTTGAATAACACTGTAGAAAACGAATATTTATTATCCTTAGAGCGAATCATTTCTAGTGCTTCGGCGGTAATAGTAGCGTCATAATCTTTTCTTAGTGCATTCTTTGTATTCAATTTTTCTGCCCAGATATTAGCTTCTTCTTCGCTCTGGCTTAACAATAGCTTTACTGCACTATCAGCATGACCAATCCTTCCTGCTGCATTTATTCTTGGGCTTAGACCAAAAACAACATCGGTAATAGTAAGTGATTTTTTAAAGCCAGAAATTCCAGATAATGCTTTAATCCCTGGTCTTTTGAGTTGATTTAGTGCATTCAGCCCCCAGAAAGCAATTATTCTATTTTCATCTACTATAGGCACTATATCTGCCGCAATGCTTATCGTTACTAGGTCTATCTGTTCAAAAAGCAAAGAAAGAGTTGTTTTATTTTGCAGACAATAAGCATGAAGAAATTTAAACCCAACACCACAACCACTTAGTTCCTTAAAAGGATAAGTACAATCTTTTCGTTTGGGGTCTAAAACTGCATAGGCTTCTGGCAATGTATCTCCTGGTTCGTGGTGATCGCAAAGGATACAATCTATGCCTTTGGCTTGAGCATATTTTGTTGCTTCAAAAGACTTTATTCCGCAGTCTAGGGTAATTATTAATGTAATCCCTTTAGAAGCTGCCCAATCAATTCCAATTTTAGAAACGCCGTAACCCTCTTTGTATCTATCTGGAATATAGTAGTATAATTCCGAATGAAAATTTGAGAAAAAACCATAAAACATGCTTACTGCTGTGGTTCCGTCTACATCATAATCTCCATAAATCAATATTTTTTCATGATTATTCTGAGCCTGTATCAATCTATCAACTGCTCTGTCCATGTCTTTCATGAGAAATGGATTATATAATTGTTCAAGCTCTGGTCTAAAAAAATCCTTTGCTTTATCAAAAGTATCGATTCCTCTATTTATTAATAAACTAGCTAAACTAGTATTTATATTGAGCATTTTTGAGAACTCTGTTGTCTTTAATGAATCTATATCTGTAGTAATATTCCAAAGTTTTTTCTGCAAGTTTACAGGTGAAATAGTATTCATTTATTTATAGTTCTTCTTCGCTAAAATTTAATTAATGAATTTAAGTAAATTTTCATTGATTTTGATTTTATCAATTAGAAATTCAAATTGCTGATATGACCAAAATATTGATTTTAAGATTTTCTTCAATAGGCGACATTGTCTTAACTTCTCCTGTAATCAGGTGCTTAAAAATGCAGATTCCTGATGTAGAAGTTCATTTTTGCACCAAACCTTCCTTCAAAGAATGTTTAGAATATAATCCTTACATAGATAAAATTTATCTTCTAGAACATCGGCTAAATGATTTGATTAAACAACTTGCTCAAGAGAAATACGACTACATCATTGATTTGCATCACAATCTTCGCACACTAATTATCAAAAAGAGATTAGGTGTAAAAAGCTATTCTTTTGAAAAACTAAATTTTAAAAAATGGTTGTTGGTTAAATTCAAAATTAATTGGATGCCCAATATTCATATAGTTCAGCGTTATTTGAAAACAGTTGAACCATTGAATGTAAAAGATGATGAGAAGGGTTTAGATTTTTTTATCCCTGAGCATCTTAAAATCTCTACTTTGATATTTCCACTTGCATTTAGGGTAGGTTATGTTGCATTTGTTATTGGTGCTCAACATAACACAAAGAAAATGACTGCTGAAAAAATCATAGAGTTTGCTAGAATTATTAACCAACCTGTGGTATTAATAGGGGGCAAGCAAGATTTTGCTTTAGGAGAAAAAGTATATAAAATACTATATGATTTAGATATCCCTGTTCAGAATACTTGTGGAAAATATACTCTTATTGAATCTGCATCTTTATTAACTTCTGCGAACTTTATAGTAAGCAACGATACAGGACTTATGCATATTGCTGCTGCTCTGAAAAAGAAAATATTTGTGGCATGGGGCAGTACAGTTCCAAGCTTTGGAATGTATCCCTATAAAACAGAATATGTAAATATAGAGAACAATAATCTTCCTTGTCGTCCGTGTTCAAAAATAGGATTTAATGTTTGCCCTAAGAAGCATTTCAATTGTATGCTAACATTGAATTTCCCTGGCAATAAATAAGGTTAAACTTTAGAAAAACCATTAATAGAAGCCCAATAATTTAACAACTCAAAAAGATGTTTTTGATTGGCAGCTCCATAGTGCTCAAAACCTGATTTTATTTCTTCAGAACTAGAGATATATTGCCCCTCTTGACTTAGCTCATTCTGACCATTTAAGAGAAAATTATCGATAGAATTCTGATTGGTTTCTATATGAAATTGTAAACCCATCAGGTTGGGTTCTAACCAAAAAGCTTGATTAGTTGTAACTTTAGTAGAAGCAAGAAGCTCTGTTCCCTCTGGTAAATCAAAAGTATCTCCATGCCAATGAAAAACAGTATAAATTGGGGGCAAAGAATTAAAAATAGCGTTACTTGATTTCAATATTTCAACTGGGAACCATCCAATTTCTTTATTTTTATTTGGATATACTTTGCTCCCTAATACTTCTGCTAATAGCTGAGCTCCTAGGCATATCCCAAGCACCATTTTCTTCTGCTGGATCGCTTTTCTTATCAACTCCTTTTCTTTGATTAACCATGAGTATTCTTGCTCGTCAGAAGTAGACATTGGCCCTCCAAGTACAATCAACATATCAAATGCATCAATAAATGGAAGTTTATCGTTTTCATAAAAACGAGTGGCAGTTACAAAATTACCTGGCTTGTAAACCCATTCTTGTATACTGCCTAAATCCTCATAAGGAACGTGCTGAAAATAGTGAATATTCATCTTCTTTTACTTAATTCATTAATTGCTCTACTACATCTTCTAACTTTGCTACTGCACAAATTTTTAAATGATATTGATCTATATTTAAACCTTTGAGGTTATACTTTGAAATAAATATTTCTTTAAAGCCTAATTTCTCTGCTTCTGATATGCGTTGTTCTATCCTATTTACTGCTCTTATTTCTCCACCTAACCCAACCTCAGCAGCAAAGCAAATATGCTGGGGCAAAGCCTTATCTTCATAGGAAGAAATAATCGCTGCACACACAGCAAGATCAATAGCTGGGTCTTCAACTTTAAATCCACCAGCAACATTAAGAAATACATCTTGCGTGCCCAGTCTCATTCCTCCTCTTTTTTCCAACACCGCTAAAAGCATATTTAATCTTTTCGCATCAAACCCAGTACTGCTCCTCTGAGGTGTACCATAATTGGCGGGGCTTACTAAACATTGAATTTCTAACAATAGTGGCCTATTGCCTTCAATAGTGGCACCAATGGTTATCCCGCTAATTACCTCTTCTCTTTGCGAGAGCAGTATTTCGGAGGGGTTTCTAACCTCTCTTAGCCCAGAAGCTACCATCTCATATATACCTAATTCAGATGTAGAACCAAATCTATTCTTAGTTGTACGTAATATCCTATAACTTAAATGTCTGTCTCCTTCAAACTGCAACACAGTATCTACCATATGCTCTAATACCTTAGGACCGGCAAGAGTTCCTTCTTTGGTAATATGACCTATCAAGAAAACAGGTGTATTGGTTTCTTTTGCGAATTTCATTAACTCAGACGTACACTCTCTAACCTGCGATATACTTCCAGCAGTAGATTCTATATGAGCGGAATGCAATGTTTGTATAGAGTCAATAATCAAAACATCTGGCTCGGTAAGCTCAATCTGTTTAAAAATATTCTGAGTAGACGTTTCATTCAAGACAAAACAATTGTTGCTCACAATGCCGATTCTCTCTGCTCTCATCTTAATTTGCTGTTCGCTTTCCTCACCAGACACATACAGAACTTTATGATTAACCAACTGTAAAGCTATTTGAAGCATCAAAGTTGATTTTCCAATACCAGGTTCACCGCCAATTAATACCAAAGAACCAGCAACCAAACCTCCTCCTAAAACTCTATTTAGTTCCTCGTCTGAAACAACAAGACGCTCCTTTTGTTCAAAACTTACTTCTAAAAGCTGTTTAGGTTTATTTGCAATTTTTAATGAACTAGAAGACCTCCAATTTTTGTTATCTTCTTTTTGAATAAGTTCTTCAACAAAAGTATTCCATTCTCCGCAAGCAGGACATTTCCCGAGCCATTTAGCTGACTGATGTCCACAACTTTGACAGAAATAAGAAGATTTTTGTTTTGACATTTAGTCAGTGATTAATTGAGCAGAAATTTCGATAAAGTTACAAAAATTAAATAGCATTCTAAGTGCTAACTCTATAAAGTCTATACTGCAATTTTATAAAGGTATAGGTAAATATATCGGAACCATCTAAAATATATTGCTTGTATATTATAAACCTATAACAATTTTTATATTATTTTTAGATTAAAATTACCCTAAAATTTAGGTTAAATATTAGGGAATATATTTTTACTCATTACTATAACGAAACGCAAATGTTAGGATTTTTAAAGAATGTATTGTCAACCATTGTGGGTTTGGCTTTATTCTTATTTGTTATTGTATTCACTGGTATAGCAATTCTGATGTCCGCCATGCCAGAAGAAAAAGAAAAGGTTAAATCTACTTCTGTATTGAGGCTCAAATTAGATGCTCCAATAGTAGAAAGAGATCCAGATAATTTTTTATCAAAGTTCAGTCCATTCTCAGGTGTAGAACCTAGCATAGGGCTTATAGAACTTAAAGAGCTTATCACCAAAGCTAAATCTGACTCCTCAATTAAAGGTATTTTTCTTGACATTTCTATGGTAAATGCAGGATATGCCACTTTACAAGAACTCAGAAACAAATTAATTGATTTCAAATCGTCCCAAAAATTCATAGTAGCATACGGAGAATTTTACAACGAAAAAAGCTATTACTTAGCTTCTATAGCTGATAAAATTTACCTCCCTCCCTCAGGAAATTTAGAATTTAATGGGCTAGAATCTGAAATAATGTTTCTAAAAGGAGCTTTAGAAAAACTAGAAATTAAAGCAGAAATATTCAAAGTTGGAGAATTTAAAAGTGCAGTAGAACCTCTATTTCTAGACAAAATGAGCGATGCAAGTAGAACACAAACACGCTCCTTCCTCAATGCAATCAACAACAATTGTCTATCAGAAATAGCCCTAAGTAGAAATATACCACTCGAACAACTTCAAAAAATATCAGACTCAATGCTTGTTCGGTCTGCTCACAATGCTTTAGAATTAGGACTAATTACAGACCTAGCATATTATGATAACTTAGAGCAATATATTCAAGAAAAGTTAAAAATATCTTCTGATGAAGAAATCAATTTCATCAGTTACTCTACCTATAAAAATTCTATATTAAACCAACCACAGAATACTGCAGCCGATAATAATAAAATTGCAGTGATTATAGCTAATGGAGAAATCAATACTGGGAAATCTGATGATGCATCTATTGGCTCTGAAAGTCTTTGCGAACAGATAAGAAAAGCTAGAAAAGATGAAAATGTAAAAGCAATAGTATTAAGAATTAATTCCCCTGGTGGAAGTGCATTAGCTTCTGATGTAATATGGAGAGAAGTAACACTCACAAAAAAAATCAAGCCTATCGTTGCCTCTATGTCTGACCTTGCAGCATCTGGTGGGTATTACATAGCTATGGCTTGCGACACCATTATTGCCCAACCGAATACAATCACTGGTTCTATTGGTGTTTTCGGTATATCATTTAATGCAGAAAGTTTTTTGAAAAACAAACTAGGGGTTAGCACAGACAGGGTAAATACAGGGCAGTTTTCCGATTTGGGAACCATCACTAGACCAATGACTACATTCGAAAAACAAATCATACAGAAAGAAGTAGAAAACATTTATGAATCATTTACCAGTAAAGCTGCTGAAGGCAGAAGAATGACTCTAGAAAAACTCAAATCTATAGCTTCTGGAAGAGTTTGGGCAGGTAGTGAAGGAAAAAATAATGGACTAGTAGATATCTACGGAGGCTTAGACGAGGCAATTCAAATTGCCGCCAACATGGCTTCTACATCAGATTATCAATTATTATATTTACCAGAAAGAAAAAATCAATACTGGAATCAACTCATTAATCAGATTGGTAATGAGGAAGAAGCGTTATCTAAACAATTAGGAATATTCTACCCTTATTTAAAAAACATTAGAAATGTTAAAAAACTTGAAGGTATTCAAGCAAGAATGCCTTTTGAAATTTATTTAAAATAACCCAATATATTATACCGAATGACTACCATAAGAAACAATTGGACAAGAACTGAAATTGAAACTATCTATAATCTTCCCATTCTAGACCTTATCTTCCAAAGTGCATCAGTCCACAGAACATACCATGATGCTCAAGAAGTTCAAGTATGTACCCTATTATCTGTAAAAACAGGAGGATGCCCAGAAGATTGCTCTTATTGCCCTCAAGCAGCTAGATACCACACGGATGTAAAGGTTCAAAAACTTATGGAAGTTGATGAAGTAATAAACGCAGCCCAAAATGCTAAGGATTCTGGAAGTACACGTTTTTGCATGGGAGCTGCATGGAGAGAAGTTAGAGACAATAAAGACTTTGATAAAGTTTTAGAAATGGTCAAAGGAGTAAACAACATGGGAATGGAAGTATGTTGTACTTTAGGAATGCTCACTGAAGAACAAGCTCAAAAACTTCATAATGCTGGACTTTATGCCTATAATCATAACTTAGATACCAGCGAAGAACACTATGATAAAATTATCACTACAAGAACCTACGACGACAGATTAGACACTTTAAATAATGTAAGAAAAGCCAAAATATCTGTATGCTCTGGAGGAATAATTGGAATGGGAGAATCACATCTTGACAGAATCGGTATGCTACATACCCTATCCAACTTAGAAGGGCACCCAGAATCTGTTCCAGTAAATGCTTTAGTACCTGTAGAAGGCACACCTTTAGAAAACCAACCACGAGTTTCTATCTGGGATATGATTAGAATGATTGCAACTGCACGAATCATAATGCCCAAAACAATGGTTAGACTCTCTGCTGGAAGAATAAAAATGAGTATAGAAGAACAAGCCCTTTGTTTCTTGGCAGGAGCAAACTCTATTTTCGCTGGGGACAAATTATTGACCACCCCAAACCCTGAAGTAGACACGGACAAAGAAATGTTCCAAATTCTTAATCTGAAACCAAGAAAATCATTTAAAGATAGCGAACAACCTAGTATCAAGTTTGAGCAAATTCCATTATAATACTATCCGAATTATTTTCAAACAAGTTGAATAAATACAGTGTTTAACAATTGTCAAACACTGCATTTATTCAATCCTTCTAATTATTAATTTCTATTAACACCATATTTCTATAAAAACAGCAACAGAAAAATGTCTTCAATTCAGAATCAACTAGACACACTCAACCCCACTCAAAGGGAAGCTGTAGAATATACAGAAGGGCCACTTATGATATTGGCAGGTGCAGGCTCAGGAAAAACCAGAGTACTCACCTACCGAACAGCATACCTCATTAGCAAAGGTGTGGACCCTTTCAACATTCTCTCTCTAACATTTACAAACAAAGCTGCTAGAGAGATGAAAAACAGAATAGAAAAAGTAATGGGAACAGATGCCCGTAACTTATGGATGGGAACTTTTCACTCAGTTTTTGCAAGAATTCTAAGATCAGAAGCACAACATATTGGATATACCAACGACTTTACGATTTATGATACTGAAGACTCAAAATCTTTGATAAAAACCATTGTTCATGAGCAACAATTAGACGATAAGCTTTATAAACCAAGCACTGTGCTTAGCAGAATTTCTGGTGCTAAAAACAAACTTATCTCTCCAGCAGAATATCAAAAAAATCCTTATATAACCGCCGATGATGAAGCAGCCATGAGACCAGAAATGGGCAAACTTTATCAGATATATCAACAACGCTGCTTTAAATCTGGGGCTATGGATTTTGACGACTTATTATTTAATACCAATATATTATTTAGAGACCATCCAGAAATCCTCTACAGATACCAAAATCGCTTTAAATATGTAATGGTAGATGAGTTCCAAGATACTAACCTCTCTCAATATGCAATCACTAGAAAATTAGCCGCTAAAGATAGAAATATATGCGTAGTAGGAGACGACGCACAAAGTATTTATGCATTCAGAGGTGCTGATATTCAGAATATCTTAAATTTTGAGAAAGATTATCCAGAACTAAAAACCATAAAACTTGAACAGAACTATCGTTCTACAAACACTATTGTTCAAGCAGCAAACTCAATTATCGAAAAGAACAAAGACCAATTTAAAAAAGAAGTCTGGACTCAAAACGAAGCTGGGGAGCTCATAGAAATTCTCAAAGCCAATTCAGACAACGAAGAAGGCATGCTAGTGGCAAATGCTATTTTTGAAGATAAAATGAATGAAAAACTTCAAAATAAAGATTTCGCTATTCTGTACAGAACAAATTACCAATCTAGAGCATTTGAAGAAGCCTTAAGAAAAAAGAATATTCCCTACAAAATGGTAGGTGGGCTATCATTCTATCAAAGAAAAGAAATAAAAGATTTACTCTGCTATCTAAGATACATAATAAATCCTACAGACGAAGAAGCTTTCAAAAGAATTATTAATTATCCCAAAAGAGGCATAGGAGATACTACAGTATCAAAACTGTTTGTAATCACCGAAGAACAGGGAACCACCCTATGGGACGTGATTAGCAATATTCAATCTGCCATGCCGGGAAGAGCAGCATCGGCTATTGAAGAATTTGCTACACAAATCAAATCGTTCCAAATACTATTAGAGATAAAAGATGCTTTTGAAGTAGCCTCTCATGTAGCCCAAAAATCAGGGATTCTTAAAGAGCTTTATGACGATAAAACCCCAGAAGGCGTTAATAAATACGAAAATATTCAAGAATTATTGAATGGTATAAAACAATTTGTAGAAATACCTGATAATCCTGATAAATCTTTAGGTGCATACTTGCAAGAAATTACTTTAGTTACCGATGCCGACACAAAAGACAAACCGGAAGAAGAAGATAAAGTAACTTTAATGACCATTCATTCTGCTAAAGGACTAGAATTTAGAAATGTATATGTAGTAGGCATGGAAGAAGACCTTTTCCCTTCTCAAATAATGTTAAGTAGTAGAGCAGACCTAGAAGAAGAACGCCGTTTGTTTTATGTAGCCATCACAAGAGCAGAGAAAAAACTTTCTATGTCTTTCGCAATAAGTAGATTCAGATTTGGGAGAGTTAAACCTTGCGAACCAAGTAGATTTTTATCAGAATTAAATAAGAATTACTTAAAAATAACCACCAAACAAATCTCCAATAGTCAAGATCGACAAAGCTTTGCAACTATTAAACCCAATAAGCCTTCAACATCAATAATACCAAAAAACAAAACAGTAAGTTATGTTGCACCGGCTGATTTTAAGCCTAGTGATACCTCTGTCCTCTCAGAAGGCATGAAAGTAGAACACCCAAAATTCGGTTTTGGAAAAGTTACCAAAATGGATGTATCAGGAAACGACAGGAAAGCTACAATTGACTTTAATGGAGATATTAAAACATTAATTCTAAGCTTTGCAAAATTAAGAATTCACGACAATTAGCAGCTAAAATCCTCACAAACAGAATTATTATGCAAAAAAGTAAAATAATTATTATCATCGCAGCCTTAGCTTTGGGTATATATATATTTACACTCCCTAAAGGTGTCATTAAGAAAGAAGAAGCTAATGTCTCTGCAAACAGAGATACTAAACCTATCCCTAAAAATAATACTATGGAAAAAACCCATAGCGTGAAAACCAGTGATAAAGAGAATAATAATTTAAAACTTTTAACAAAAAACTACAATACTGTTTCAAATCCAGAAAAAAAGATTATTTTTGCAGATTCATTGGCAAACAAATATAGAAAATTACATCTATACGACAGTGCCACAAAATACATAGAAATCATAGCTAATGCTAAAGCCAATACCGAGGCTTATTCTATAGCTGGCGATTTCAACTTCGAAGCTTATTCATTTTCTGACAAAGAAGACAGAAATAAATTTAACGAAAAGGCACGAAGGTTTTACAACAAAGCTTTGGAAATAACCCCCAAAGATTATGAAGTAAAATGCAAATTAGCAATGACTTTCGTTGGTGGTGAAAACCCCATGGAAGGAATAGGAATACTTAAAGAAGTATTGAAAGAAGACCCTAAAAACGAAACAGCGATGTATCAGCTAGGAATTCTCTCTCTACAATCTGGTCAAAACTCAAAAGCAGTAGATCGCTTTAACGAATTGATTAAAATAAATCCTAAAAATGCAAACGCTCACTATTACTTAGGAGTAAGTTTTGCAAACCTAGGAGAAATCAATAAAGCCAAAGCCTCCTTAGAAAAGGCAAAAGCTTTAGAAGAAGACAAAGGCTTTAGAGCTGCTGTTGATGATTATTTAAAAGAATTGAATAGTCAGGAATTGATTAGTAAATAATTTATAAACCATATAATTGATAAATTTATGCCTTGCGGTAAAAAAAGAAAAAGACACAAAATTGCCACCCACAAAAGAAAAAAACGTCTTAGAAAAAACAGACACAAGAAAAAATAAGTAGTTAGTTGCTATTGACTATTTTTTAATTTATTCTATCTACCAAAAAATAGAATATCGTCATCATATAAAATTTTCTAAAGAGCTTGAGTAGCGAACTTATTATAAATTCCTCTCCTAATGGCACTCGAATAGCATTATTGAAAGATAAAAGACTTGTCGAGTGTCATTTTGAAGACGATTCTAGTGGTAACTTTACTGTGGGCGACATTTATTTAGGTACTGTAAAAAAAATAGTACCTGGACTTAATGCCGCTTTCATAGATCTAGGTTATGAAAAAGATGCATTTTTACATTATTTGGATTTAGGGCCACAACTTAAATCACAAAGTAAGTATGTAAAACTAGTTCAATCAAAAGCCACTACCAGTGCGAAACTTAATGGTTTTAAACTGGAACCTGAAATCGAAAAAGATGGAAAGATTGCCAATGTCTTACAAAAGAACCAACAGATATTAGTTCAGATAGTAAAAGAACCTATTTCTAGTAAAGGTCCGCGCTTATCCTGTGAGCTTTCTCTGGCTGGAAGATATATTGTACTTGTGCCTTTCTCTAACACCATTAGTGTTTCCAAAAAAATAATGGAAAAAGAAGAAAGACAAAGGCTGCAACGCTTACTTACTTCTATTAAACCCGAAAACTTTGGGATAATTATCCGAACAGTGGCAGAAGGTAAAGATGTGGCCGAGTTAGATAAAGACCTCAAGAACCTTCTTAAAAGCTGGGACGATGGCTACAAAGCCCTTAAAACCGCAGTACCCAAAGACAAAATTATTGGAGAACTCGGCAAAACTACCTCTATCTTAAGAGACATGCTGAACGCTTCATTCGATAGCATTCAAGTGGATACTCCTGAAAGTTTTGAAGAAATAAAAACTTTCATCAAAAACATTGCTCCAGACAAAGAGAAAATTGTAAAACTGCACAACAATAAGCAAAAACTATTTGAAGTAGCAGGGATAGAAAGACAACTTAAAACTCTTTTCGGCAAATCTGTTAGCCTTCCCGCTGGTGGCTATTTAATTATCGAACACACCGAAGCATTACATGTAATAGATGTAAATAGTGGAAACAAATCAAATGTTGAAACGGAACAAGAGCAAACTGCAATTAATGTAAATTTAGAAGCAGTAAGTGAAATAGCTCGTCAGCTTAGATTAAGAGATATGGGCGGGATAATAGTCGTCGATTTTATAGACATGAAAAATCTAGATAATCGCAAACTCATTTACGATAGAATGAAAGAAGAGATGAGCGACGATAGAGCAAAACATGTAATTCTTCCGCTTTCGAAATTCGGCATCATGCAAATCACTCGTCAAAGAGTGAGACCAGAAACCAATATTACTACCTTAGAAGTTTGCCCCACTTGCAACGGCACAGGAAAAATCAATGCTAGCATCAATACTTCTGACAGAATAGAGAGCAGTCTAGAGTTCTTGCTAAACAAACAAAATGAAAAGAAAATAAAGCTAGTAGTGCACCCATTTCTTTATGCCTATTATACCGTAGGATTTCCTTCTATAAGAATGAAATGGTTCTTTAAGTACAAGACTTGGATAAAAATAGAAAAAGACAGCTCTTTAGCTATCGTAGATTTCAAATTTAGAAATAGTCTTGAAGAAGACATTGAACTAAATACCTAAATTCATCTAGAGTTATGAATAGCTCTAGATGAATTTTTCTATATTTTTTTAAGTAATCAAAAACATTATAAAATAATTACCATTTTTATTATTTGTCTTAAATCAAAGCTTACGTTTTGATTAATTTTTTCAAACGAAAGATAGAATAAATCAATCTTGCACCAGGCACAAACCACAAACTACCCCAAATAGGATTCCTATCATATAGAATCTCACGAAAAGCCAGAAAACCTTTGTAGGTATCTAACTCAGCATTTGTATATGTTTTGGTATAAATCAGTTCATCATAATCCGATAGGGTAATATGAGATTCAAACCTAAGTGTATTTTTTACAAAAAGATGGTAAGGAAAGCAAATGATAAAAAGAACTAATGGTGCAGTAATAAAAACAGTCTGAAAGAATAAAGCATTTACAAGATGAAAGATGATTAAACTAAAACCACACCATAACCTAATAGATAGCCGATATGCTGCAAGCCAACAAAACATCTGAACAAAGAGTACAATTAAAAAACTCATCTGCCAAAACAATGGATATTGATAATATTTAAGAATAGGTTCTATAGGCGAATCATAATTTCTATAGCTCACTACTGCATTATACAAAGCGGCATTTGGGCTAAGCCAATGGACATCAGTTGGCTTTAATATAAGTTTATATAAGATGCCAATTACTTTCCATAAACCAGAAAAAGAATAAGTAATTAATATTCCTAAAAAATAATATTCAATCATTTTATTTACTGCAATTTTATCATGATGGTCATCTTGCAACTTGGAAGGAATTAACAAAGAAAATAGTAAGCTGTAGATTAGTATAAACGCAACTGCTGAGTCAGAACCGAAACTCCATTGAAAAACATCTACCCAAACAACAATTAGCAATTGAAGAATTCTAATTATTGTTTTATCATCATTAAATATCCTATAAACAGTAGTAAAAACCCCAAATAAAATAACACTATAAAACAAAATAGGTGAAGGAAAACGAGGCATGAATAATGTCCCGAACAAATGCATTGGCTCAAACAATGAATTGGGTCTATCCGAGATAACATGGTAGTTATAAGCTTTAGATATCAACCAAGCCAAAACTAAAAACTGTATAAAGTAAATGCCTTTACTGAATTGAAAAGTGTTTTGCACTATCTTGGATTCTATCCCAGTCTTTGAAATAGTGCATTCTGAACTTCGGTGCCCTCTAAAAACTAACAACAGTTGTTGTATCATATTTATTTTGGTTGCTTTTTGAATATAAATCTGAAGGACAATACGTTTCTAAAACAATTTTATACTCGTCTGCATTGGGAACAAGATGTTTACAAAGCACTTGAAGTCGCCATTTGTATTCATTAGGGTTTGTCAATGTTTGATTAACAAAGTAGTTTATAGCATACACATATTCATCAGTGGTAAAAGTAGGTATATCTCTTACAGAATTTCTATGAAAAACATCATTCTCTTTCATTTTTGAATAAATCCTATATTCTTCGAAATAACCATGTGTTCCTAAAGGCTGGGAATATAACTTCCATGAAAAAAAAGGATGTGTAATCTTAACTGAAATAATACTTAAAAAGCTTAACACTATACTTATTATAAATACTATTTTAGCATATAACAATCGTTTAACTATAGACATGGTTACATTGTATAATTTTAAATAATTACTCCAACTATATGAATCTTAAAACTAATGCGGTTTATTGGATTTTAATAAATTTAATCAATAATGTTTATAAAAATATATTAATTAGCAACTTATAAAAAAATCTTTTGCAGTATCGTAAAGAAAAACTTCTTTTATTTAATTGATTAATCAAAAAAAATATTAATAAAACTCTTTTCGGCAAATCGCTTAGCCTTCTAGCAAGTGGTTATTTAATTATCAAACACACCGAAGTACTTCATTTAATAGATGTAAATAGTGGAAAAAAATGTAATGCTGAGACTAAACACGAGCAAACTGCAATTAATGTAAACTCAGAAAAAGCAAGTGAAATACCTCATCAGCCTATATCAACTATATGGTTAAATTCATTTAGAGTTATTGAAGCTCTAGATGAAATTATTTGAATTTTTTAATTGATTAATAGTCTTTTATCGTTTTCACTTTTTTATAAATACCAAGGCTATTTTCATGGCTTACATTCAAGTAAGCCTTTCATGAATAACCACACATTAAATTTTGATTCTGATTATTTTATATGTTTTATTACTATATATAGTTGGAAATCTTGAGGAATGCCCAGCTAGGGAAATTATATATTTAACACCTTTGCTAGCTAATAAATTTAACTCAGAGTCATCCAAATTATAATAATTCTCATTGATTGATTTCTCAAATTCAGAGTTTCTAGCTGTTTCAATAGAATTATCTAATTTATATACTTCCCATAGTCTATTATACCAATGTTTAACATCGTTTCTACTTCTTAAAATTCTATTATACTCTACATAAGAGGCCCTCTCTCCAAAATATTTTAATGCAGTAAAAGTAAGAGGATGAATAAAAACATCATCTATATTCGAGACCCTCTTACATGCTAATGCAGTTTTTATCTCATCGTTATCCTCTGACAGCTGCTTCCAAGGATACATATAAGAGACTGAATTTCTTGATAATAGAGCTTTACCAATTGCAAGAAATAAAATTATAGCTATCAATATGCGTTTATATTTATTGAAAAAATCATATTGTTTAATTAAGCCAACTCCAGCAATTTGCCCCAAAAGCATAAGCCACATATTAGTTCTAAACCACCATGATGTGGTAATTAAATAACTATTAAAATAATACCCTATTAAATATACTATATAACCAATAAACAAGGTAATTAGAATAAAATAAAATAGCGGTTGTTGTTTTTTATAAAAATACAAACCAGATGCAAGGCTTATAAGAAACAACAACAGACCTTTTCTAGAAAAAGATTGAGGATCAAAATGACACTTTAAAGAAAAATGGTACGTCATATCCATAAACTGCTCATTAGTTATAATAGAACCAGAATTATTTCCAGAAAAAACCAACACAATCATCCAACCACAAATCAAAGTATAAGCTAAAAGGGAATAAATGATAATTTTTATATTGTTATAATCTTTATAAAATATCATATGTAAAACATAAGCTCCAGAAATAAAAATAAAGCTTTGAAAACCTATTAAAACATGAAAATAAGTGGCTAATACAATCATCGCATACGCAAGCATCTCCTTCTTCTTTACCAAGGCTACCAATGCCCAAACAATAAAAGTATTTGCAAATGACTCCCCTTGAATATTATGAAGATGAAGTGAAGTTCCTCCTATTTCAATTTTTAGTGTCAAGAAAAAATAAAATATAGTTACTAATGTTGCCCAAAAAAAATCATTTAATATAATTTGGGATAGTTTTAAAACACCTAAGACCAAGAAAAATGTTAATAAAACATGTACTATAAACCCAGCCCATTCTATATTTTGAAATAATGAAAAGAAAATTCCAAAAGTGGTTCTTTCGTTCCATGGTATAGACAACATTGACTTCATAAACAAGTCATTTTTGTATAATAGCGGATTTTGTATGACTTTAGCAAAAGTCAAAAATTCTGGCCCATCATCTAAGCCAAGTTGATAACCATAAACCAAATAGATGCAAACTGTAAATATGAAACTAAGAAAAAGAGATATCCTACTGTTTAGAGATAGTATAGAATGATTTGTCATATTACGATTTAAAATATAAATTAATATTTTTTATTTTAATCTACCTAGCAAAAATTATTATTAAAGAACAACTTATAAAATTACTGTTAATATCCATTTTCTTCCCTTGCACTATCTTAAAGAAGAACTTCTTTTCTTTAATTGATTAATCAAAAAAAACATTACTAAAACACTTATTATAATCCAGTAAAAATTGGGGGATATTTCTTCTTCTAAAGGGTCAGGAATACCATGATTCTTTTGCCAATTTACTACTAAGAATGTAGTAGCGTTATTTATAAAATGCATTAAAATAGGCATCCAAAGATTAGAAGTCCAATAATAAACATATCCAAACAATACCCCCAAAGCCATTCTGGGGATGAATCCCAAAAATTGAAAATGGATAAAGCTGAACAAAAAGGCTGCAAAAACAATTGCCCAATGTGGATTTCTAAATATTTCTTGAAACTGTCTTTGCAACATCCCTCTAAACAATAGCTCTTCGCCTATAGCTGGCAATACCGCAATCACTAATAGTACCAAAAGAAAGTCAATTGGCGAATTAAAATAAACCAATAACTCGGTTAGTTTTTTTGCTTGCAGTTCTGATCGCTCAATCCACTGTAACCAGCCATCGTTAATTCCTAAATAAGGAATAATAGTTTTATTGAGTTCTGCCAAAAAACCTACAACAGGTAATGAAAACAAACTAATCAACAATACAAAAGTTACTGAGCTAGGAATAGTTGAACAACGCTCTAATAATTCTTGTAATAAGTGCTTTTGAAAATACTTCAAATACAAAAAGGGCAAAATAACAAATGAAGTAAGTGCTGTAAACAGCTGTGCTAAACATAATTTTAAATGATTGTCGGGGGAATACTCTAATTGAGCAAGTAAGGTACCGATTTGTTCTATAGATACTCCCATCATAAAAGCTAAAGACTGACTGAATACCACCGAGCCTATAATTATAAACCCAAACAGTATCAAACAAAGCGACAGCAACTGAGCATTCAAGCGAAAGCCTGAGCCAGTATTTAGGTTATTCATCATAAAAATTTTAAATTTGAAAATAAATTCATTGGAATAGCAATCTTAAAAATAAGTAAAAAATCAGATAAGCTGTTTTAATATCACAAATTATACTTCAAGAAAAACAAAGAAATTCCACACTGAAAATATATTTCTAATGGCAAAAATAGGAAACATAGATTTAGGAGAATGCCCACTACTGCTGGCTCCGATGGAAGACGTTAGCGACCCTCCATTCAGAGCCATGTGCAAAGAACATGGAGCCGATATGATGTACACAGAATTTATCTCTTCTGAGGGACTAATTCGTAATGCAGATAAAAGTGTTCACAAACTTGACATCTACGACAATGAAAGGCCTATCGGGATTCAAATATTTGGAGACAATATCGAGTCTATGAGAGTTGCAACAGAAATTGCAGAACAAGCGAATCCTGATTTGATAGACATCAACTATGGTTGCCCTGTGAAAAAGGTAGTTTGCAAAGGTGCTGGAGCAGCTATATTACTTGACTTGCCTAAAATGCAAGCAATGACTGCAGAGATTGTAAAAGCAACCAAACTTCCCGTAACGGTAAAAACTAGATTGGGATGGGATGAACACAACATAAAAATTCTAGAAGTAGCAAAACGCCTTCAAGACGTTGGTGTACAAGCGCTCACTATTCATGCAAGAACTAGGCATCAACTATATAAAGGAAAGGCAGACTGGACTTATATCACTAAAGTAAAAGAAGACCCAAACATACATATTCCAATATTTGGAAACGGCGACATAGATAGCCCTGAAACAGCACTAGAATATAGAAATACTTTCGGTGCAGACGGTCTTATGATTGGAAGAGCAGCAATAGGCTACCCTTGGATTTTTCAAGAAATCAAACATTACTTCCAAACAGGTGAAAAACTATTAAAACCGAGCATCAAAGAACGAGTAAGAGTTTGTGGACTTCATCTTGAAAAATCTATAGAATGGAAAGGAGATAAAATAGGTATCTTCGAAATGAGACCACATTATACCAATTACTTTAGAGGTATAACTAATTTCAAACCATTCAGAGCTAGACTTGTAGAAGGAAAATCTCAATCAGAAGTTTTTGAAATACTAGAAGATATCATAGACCACGAAGATGAACTTATGAGTGTTGAACATTGTTCTTGAAATTCAAATTTCAGAACAATATATCACCTAGTATATCCCAACAATTCAAAAAAGGATTTATCTATTATTAAGAAACGCCAAGTCCAGAAGCCTTTATCCGCTCATAAGCTTCTTTAATCTTTTCTACAGGTACACATAGCGATGCTCGCATATATGGCTTACCATTGCTCCCGAATATTTCTCCAGGAGTAAAGAAGACATATGAACTATGAAGAATTTTATCTACAAATAGACTAATATCTCCCACCGCTAAGGCATCCTTAGGTTTTGCCCATACAAATAAGCCTACTTGATTGCTATTGTATTCAAACCCCAAAAGATCAAGAATTTTATAAATCCAAATTCTTCTTTCGTTATAAATCTCGTTTCTCTGGCTGTGCCAAGCCTCTGAATTATCTAAAGCTTGAATAGCTGCTTCTTGAATACCGAGAAACATCCCAGAGTCTATATTGCTCTTTATACTTAGTGCAGCATTTAAATATTCCGCTTTGCCAAGCATCATCCCTACTCTCCAACCTGCCATATTATGAGACTTGCTCAAAGAATTTAACTCTACTGCTACATCTATTGCTCCTTCTACAGAGAACACACTAAGTGCTTGTTCTTTGTTCAACACCAAGCTGTATGGATTGTCATAACAAATTAATATTTGCTTAGCTTTAGCAAATTCTACCAACTTTCTAAGCATGGGTTTTGTAGCCATAGTACCAGTAGGCATATGTGCATAGTTTACCCACATAATTTTTACTTTACTTAAATCCAATGAAGAAAGATAATCGAAATCTGGATACCAGTTATTTTCTTCTTTTAAATCATAAAATCGAATACTTGCTCCAACCATCTTGCTGAGAGAGGTGTAAGCTGGATAGCCAGGGTTGGGCACCAAAACTTCATCTCCTGGATTCAAAAATGCCATCGACAGGTGCAATATTCCTTCTTTTGAGCCCATAAGAGGCAGCACTTGCTGATCAGCGTCGATACTTACTCCATAAGTTTTCTTATAAAATTCTCCAATCTTCTGCCTTAATGCTGGAAGAGACCTGTATGCCTGATAACCGTGAGCATCTGGTCTTTTAGAAGTATTAATTAGTGCTTCAATAGTATTATCAGATGGCATCAAATCTGGACTTCCGATACCAAAACTTATTACGTTCTTTCCTGCTTTATTTAAGGCAGCTATCTCCTCTAGTTTTCTTACAAAATAATACTCTTTTACTTCGTTAAGTCTTTCAGCTTTTGGAATAATCATATATAGTTTTTATTCCACTCGCATTCTATAAAGAAATCATACTCATCTGGTCTTCCTAATATAGGTATTGACTGAATCTTTGTAAGATTAATACCATTATTTACAACTAGTGTAAGCAATTCTGCCAATGCCCCTATTCTATTGGGCAATTGAAAACTCAAGGTCGCTTTTTCTGCTTGCTCAACTTTGTATTTCTTATCTCTGGTTAGGATAAAGAATTTTGTAAAGTTCTTTTTTTCTGTCTCAATACTAGATTCCAACACCTCTAAATCGTAAACGTCTGCTGCCATTCTTCCTGCTATGGCGGCTGCGCCTAGCTCATGTTCTTCTTTTATTTTTTTGGCACTATCTGCAGTATCATGATATTCCTCAACTTTAATATGTGGGTATTGGTTTAAGAATTGTTGACATTGAAGCAAGGCCATGTAATGCGACCTTACTACTTTGATGTCTTCCATCTTAGCTCCTTTCAATGCAATAAGGTTCATCTCGATTCTAAGTTGAATCTCCCCTATAATCTTAAAATCATATTTTTTAATTAAAGCATAATTGCTCAAAATAGTCCCTGCTATAGAATTTTCTATGGCTAAGACCGCAAAATCTGCAATCCCAGATTGCAAGTCGTCACATACTTCTTTAAAAGTATTACGATAAATACTTGTAATGTCGTTCCCAAAATAATGATGTGCCGCAATATCATGAAATGATGCCTTGCCACCTTGTATAGAAATTTTCATGCCCTTTTGGGGTTTAATAAACTTCAAAGGTAAGCACTTTTACAATCACTAAAAAACTATTCTCATGATGGGAGGAAAATTCTGTTCGGAATTATTTAATTGCTAAAGAATATCTATTATTTACTTCTTGCCAATTGATAATGTTCCAAAAAGCATCAATATAATCTGCCCTTTTATTTTGATATTGAAGATAATATGCATGTTCCCAAACATCTATTGCAATAAGTGGATACCCCTTACATTCTGAAATATCCATCAAAGGGTTATCTTGGTTGGGTGTTGAACAAACACTAAGTTTGCCCTGACGATAGATTAACCAAGCCCAGCCCGACCCAAATCTAGATTTAGCAGTATCATTCAATGCTAATTTCATTTGCTCTAAGCTACCAAAGTCTTTTTGAATCGCCTTTAGTAATTGTTCAGAAGGAGTTGTTTTTATTGGGCTAAGCAACTTCCAGAACAGACTATGGTTATAATGTCCGCCAGCATTATTGCGAACGGCAACATTAAACTTACCTACCGATTCGCAAATCTGCTCTATGGATTTTCCTTGAAGTTGGGCGTTAGCTTCTAATTCTTTATTCAAATTTTTGATATAAGCTGTATGATGCTTGGTATGATGAATCTGCATGGTGAGCTTATCAATATAGGGTTCCAAAGCATCGTATTCATAAGGCAATGGGGGTAAGTCTATTTTATAATTCGACCTAAGATTCAAAGCCAATGCATAAGAAGGAGCATTGAATATTAATCCAGATGCCAATAATGATTGGGAAATAAATGATCTACGTTTCATTTTTTGATTTTATTACAAAAAGTACAAAATATTATCAAGATAAAAAATTTAAGCTCCTTATCAATTATGAAATATAAAATAAGGATAAACTTTATTGTAAAATATAGGTTTAATGATTACGAGAATCTTAAGGCTAATAAGGAACGTATAAAAAAACCCAAACATATCAGGCAAATCATTATTAATAAAATTTACTATGAATGAATTAGATTTTTACATCAAAAAATTCCAAGAAATAGAACCCAGAGGAGAGTGGAAAGATGTATTTACATTGCATTTCGAAAAAACCTACGAACTGGTTTATCAATCTCATTTTACTCGGCGAAATTTCTATATAGAAGAACTAAGAAGCAAAGCTGATACTATGCTTGACCTACCATTTTCTCTTGACGACGACGAACGATTAACCTTTAGAAAAACTCAGAAACAAATCACCGACCTACTCTATTTAATCAAAACCGAAAACAAAAAAATTATCATTGTACATGGCTCAGACACCAGCCTAAGCGACAAAATATCTTCCACTTTGGGTAAGCTGAAACTAGATTATATAGATGTAGACTATGCTAGTAATAAAGAAAAAGAAATCTCCCAATTTATAGAAACGACAAAAAGTTGCGAATTCGCTATTATCACACTTTCTAAAGATGAACAAAACCCTTTACCTAACAGAACAAATCAAAATGTTTGGTTTCAGTTTGGATATCTACTCAGCCAGCTTGGAAGGAGAAACATTCTGTTATCCTTGCAAGAACACCAAACCATAGACAGCCCTATCCACCTTAACGAATTCGAGCAATTCACTATTGGCACTTCAAGCATTTGGAAACAGAACTTAATTCAGCTCCTTGTGAAGCAAGGGATTTATATTGAAGAAGAATTAAAAAATAAAATATCAAACTAAAGCGATTCAGTAATCGACTATTTAAACCTATTAACAGAAACTAGGCTACATTTGAGAAATAAAAAAAATACAAGTTGTAGTATTTTATAAATTTGTGTTTAAATTTGAGAAACTTAATAAATTACAGAATGACAAAGGCAGAGTTAATAAATACCATTTCGGGAAAAACAGGCATAGACAAAAATGATGTTAGCCTTACAGTTGAAAGTTTTTTCACAGTTGTAAAAGATTCCATGGCAGAAGGTAACGATATTTTTATCAGAGGCTTCGGAAGTTTTATCAACAAGAAAAAAGCAAGAAAAATTGGTAGAAACATTACCAAAAATACCGCTATTGTAATTGACGAGCATTATGCTCCTAAATTCAAGCCCTCTCCTGAGTTCGTTGATTTGATAAAATCAAGCACTAAGGTAAAAGCTGCCAAAGCAGCCAAATAATTTTTAAAAGCATAAAAAGCCTTTTCCTACTATGATAGGCTTTTTATGCTTTATTTTTTTTGAATGATTGTTGCCCGTTACATTTTTTAGAGAAAATGTGTAAATACCATATCAAATAACCCCTCTACTGGCCTAATGGTCAATGACACTATCAGAGAATTGTTAGAATTTAAATATACTTTAATAAGTCATCAAGCGTTTCATTCCTTTTCTTAGTAACTTCATTTTTTTCATCTTCTCCTAAAAAACGAAAAGTAATATAAGGATAGAAGCTAATGTGTTCTCTCATGATTAAACATTCATGTTCCATAAACTCAAAGAAGTTATAATACTGAATTAGTGCTTTAAAACTTTCAGGTTTATCAGAATTAACGTTTCTTGGTATGGTGCAATAATAAAATAATTGTTTTAGCATCTCACTTTTAATGCTTCCCTTAACAATTGCAAAATAATGAAATTTTTCTTTTTTTATGAGTGTTTTATTTAGGTGAATCATTGACAATAGATTATAAATATTTCTGTAACATCTCGTGTAATCATTAATTCCTAAAGAATTATAAAACTCTTGAAATGTATTTGAAACAAATATCATATCAGTTGGGTTAGGGTCGCCACTAGCTCTTAAAGAATAATCAGTTTTATTATTATCAAAGGCTTGTAATGAGAAATTAAATTTACTATTGAAAAAGGTGAGAAGTGTGTGACCATTAAAATTCATATTTACATTTAAGTCTCTAGAATCGTTCTCTAAGTCTTTTTTAACAAATAAAAAAATCTACTTTCAAAATTTTGAATTGCTGAACTTTTTGAGAGTTTTTTAAACTCTAGCTTTTGAGAGGTGTAGGTAAGGTAAGGAGATGCTCAATAAGCCAATTATGGGGGCTGTTATTCCGCCAATAGCGTCACCTATCCAAGAAGATTCTTGGTCAAATATAATCCGAAACGAACTTGGTAGGTAACTAGAAAAGGAAATGTAATAAGAAGCAATAAGAAAAAGAGGACTATTTTATTAGCATTTTTCTCTAGCCATTTAAATATTTTTTTCTTGCGACTAGATTTAGATTTCATTCCAACTATCCCATTACCACTGGCCCGTTCTCATTGATTTTAGAAACATAGACTTCATTGCCAATGTTGATTTTTTTAAATTCTACTTCCATTGCTCTGCCTACTCTTTCGGCAGTTTCACGGTCTTTACTAAGGGTAAACATCGATGGGCCAGAGCCCGAAATACTACCTCCCAATGCACCTGCTTGCATTGCTGCTTGCTTCACTTGATCAAAGCCTGGAATCAATATTGAGCGAATGGGTTCTACAATCACATCTTGTAGCGAACGACCTATCAAGCCATAGTCGTTCAGCATAAGCCCTGCGACAAGGCCGCCCACATTGCCCCATTGAATAATGGCCGATTTAATAGGTATCTGTTTCCTCAATATTTCTCTGGCATCTTTTGTCTGCACCTCTATTTGTGGGTGAATGATGGTAGCATAAAGCTCTTTTGGTGTAGGAATTTTAATCACATCTAGTGGGTCGTAACTACGAATCAACACAAAACCACCCATCAATGCTGGCCCCACATTGTCGGCATGTGCCGAGCCACAAGCCAATCTTTCCCCTTCCATCGCAAAAGGTAATAATTCTGATCTACTTAGTGGATTTCCCATCAGTTCGTTGATAGCAAAGACTCCTGCTACAGTGCTGGCAGCGCTACTACCAAGTCCACTTCCCAAAGGCATTTTTTTATGTAAAGTTATTTCTATCCCTTGCTCTATTCCTATTTTCTCTAAAAATTGAATGATAGAAATACTTACTGTGTTGCTTAATGGATTCTTGGGTAATCTACCTTCATCGCCTGTTATTTCTTTGATAACAACTTTGCCTGAATTTGTCTTTTTCAAAACCACTTCATCGCCTGGGCTATCTACAGCAAATCCCAATACATCAAATCCACAAGCCACGTTGGCAACAGTTGCTGGGGCAAAAACTTTTATACTTTCCATGGCTTAATTATTTATCAGCATTGAGGGTCATTAATCTATTTTTTATTTTTTTATCCTTTTAGATAATTACTTATACTGATAATCTCCGCAAAAACGCCAGCAGCAGTAACCTCTGCACCGGCACCAGGCCCTTTGATTACTAGAGGTCTCTCTTTGTATCTTTGTGTGGTAAAGGCTATCATATTATCGCTTCCTGAAAGAGAATAAAAAGGATGATTAGCATCTACTGCTTGTAATGTTACTTTGGCTTTGCCTTGCTCTAGCGAAGCTATAAACCGAAGCACCTTGGCTTCTTTATCTGCTTTTTCTCTTCGCTCAGAGAAAACATGATTATTTTGTTCTAATAAATCTAAGAACTCATCTACTGTTTTGGCTTTAAGACAAAGCTCTGGAAGAATATTTTCTACCGACACATCTGCTATTTCCATTGACACCCCCACTTCACGAGAAAGGATTAATATTTTTCTAGCTACATCCATTCCATTAAGGTCATCCCTTGGGTCTGGCTCTGTGAAGCCTTTTTCTTTGGCTTCTTTTACCACATCACTAAACTTTTTATCTCCTTTGAAAGTGTTGAATATATAGGAAAGTGTTCCAGATAGTATTCCTTCTATTTTCAGAATTTCATCTCCACTAAATATCAAATCTTGTAATGTATTAATCACAGGCAAACCTGCACCAACATTGGTCTCATAAAGGAATTTTGCTCCATGCTTCATAGCAGAATTTCTAAGCTTCTGGTAAGTCTGACCTGTACCCGAGTTTGCCAATTTATTAGGCGTAACAATAGATATACTTGAATTCAATATTTCTTCATAATGTTTGATGACTTCTTTGCTTGAAGTACAATCTACAAATACGCTATTGGGAAGATTCAATGCTATCATCTGATTAATAAAATCAGGCAAAGAAGCAGATTCGCCTTTTTCATTCAATTTGTTGTCCCAATGATTTAATGGAATGCTGTCTGCATCAAAATACATTTTTGAAGTATTAGAAATAGCAATTACATTTATTTTCAACAATCTTTTTTCTAATAAAAATTGTGCTTGTTTCTCAATCTGGTTCAGTAGCGTTTTACCAATCAGTCCTAGCCCTACCAAGAAAACATTTAAAGAGTTTTGATCAAAGTAGAAGAAGGACTCATGAAGAGAATTCAAAGCTTTATTCAAATCATGTTCTGGGATTACCACAGAAAGGTTCAACTCAGAAGAACCTTGAGCAATTGCAATTACATTAATTCCATTTTTACCCAAGGTAGAAAATAATTTTCCTGATATTCCTGAGGTATGCCTCATGTTATCTCCTATGATAGCTATTATAGACAGATTGTTTTCTATATGTGCCTTATCTACTTTTTTATCATGAATTTCTTGGGCAAATTCTGATTCTATAGCCGATTTAGCTCTATCTGAATCTGACGGTTCTATAGCAAAGCAAATAGAGTATTCAGAAGAGGCTTGAGTGATAAGTATAATATTGATTTTCTCTTTTGCTAAAGCATTAAATAGTCTAGCCGACGCACCAGGCACACCCATAATTCCACTACCTTGTAAACTCACTAGAGCAATTTTCTGGATAGAAGTTATTCCTTTGATTAAAAAATCAGATGGACGAGATTTTGCACTAATTATAGTTCCTTCAAATTCTGGGTTAAATGTGTTTTTAATCCAAATAGGAATTTTCTTATTAAAGGCTGGTTGCAGAGTAGGAGGATATATAACCTTTGCTCCAAAATGAGACATTTCCATGGCTTCTACATAAGATAGTGCGGGTAGGGTAAAAGCACGTTTTACTTTTCTTGGGTCAGCTGTCATCATCCCATCCACATCTGTCCATATTTCTATTTCTTCTGCACCAATTGCAGAAGCAAATATTGAAGCAGTATAATCACTTCCTCCCCTTCCTAGGGTAGTGGTTTCTCCTTGTTCATTAGAAGCGATAAAACCAGTAATCACTTGAGCTACTTTGTGGTTTTCAAAGTAGGATTTTATATTTTTCTCTGTGGCTTTAAAATCTACCTTAGCATTACCAAAATTACTATCGGTTTTTACCAATTCTCTTGCGTCTAAAAACTCACATTGAATACCATTTTCTTTGAGGTACTCACTTACTATGTATGCCGACAGCCGCTCTCCAAAACTCAATAAATAATCTTGGGTTCTAAGCGAAAGCTCCCACAATTGCAAGACACTATTCAATACGTCTTCAAGTTCATTAATAAGCTTCTTTACATTTGCAATAACTCTACTTTGAACTTTTACATCTATTAATGTTTTTACCAAACTAACATGTCTTTCTTCAATTTTCTTAAGAATATCTTGATGAGCCGACTTGCCTTCAGCGGCTAACTTGCTCATCATAATAATATCATTAGTAATGCCCGACATGGCTGAGAATACAACAGAGAACTGTTGATTATTTTGATGATGTTTTTTTAAAATACTACACACAGTAGCAATTGTCTCTGCACTACCTACAGAAGTACCGCCAAATTTTAGAATTTTCATTTTCGTTTAATAAAAATATAATGTATCTGTTGCTTATTAATTAATAGGAAACAAGCCTAAATTCAAAATTAATAAATTAGGCTTCAAAAATCACTTTTATTTTAAAGGATTGAAATAAAAAAATTGCTATTTGTATAGTACACCTTCTGGAGAATCTAATTCTAAAAAAGAAATTTTATCCAATTCTATTTTGGCATTTTTCTCTACAATGATTTTGGCACCTTTTTTTACGATTAATTTCGAGCCATTAATAATCTTCAAATTGGCATTCCTTGAAATGTGCATCACTGTTCCGCTATCCAAAACCATATGGGTAGATGAAATAAAGTTGATGTGACTTTGTTTTGCATTGTTTATAGTGCCACTCTTATCAATTGTCAGAGTTACCCTTGGCATAATATTTATATCATAACCTTTCTTTGCTTTCTCTATTTTTTTGCAAATAATATTACCGCACCAACGGGTATCGTTTACGATATTATTTTCATTAAATTTTATTTTCAACTTTACTACACCTTTCTTGTCTGATAATACTTTTATATATATGCCGTTAATATAATATGGTGCAATAGAATCATGCTCTCTATGATATCTTGGTCTATTGATAAGCACAGGATTAAAAGACATTCCTGCTTCGTCACCTTTAATAAAGGTATCAGGGTGCCTATGCTTCACATCTTGATTTTGCCCACCAATAAACCCGTAAGTGAGCAAAAATGTGTCTTTAACTTTTTCCATAGCTATCTGAAAGCTTTCTGTATCTTTCATTCCATTAAATTCTCCAAAAGGACCAATATCAGCATTAATCCTACCATTGCTATCCATGTCGTTTCTATAAAGCATAAATGGATTAATGCCCGAAATAGGATTGGGTAATCCCTGTTCAAACCAATAGGTAGGATTGTTCCAATTAATTTGTTGCTCGTAAGGATAGGAATGATTGGTATGTGTAAGTTTCTTGGGCTTGGGGAAATCATAATTGCCTCTTGCATTTATTGGCAATAACCCATTCACTTTATCGAGGTCATATACTAAGCCTGAGGATATCTTATCCCTCTGACTCACGACCTCTTCGATATACAAATTAAGTCCTTTGTCTCTGTCTGCAATTCCCTTACTACCTATTGGATGATTATAAAGCTGCCCTCGCCAAATGTTTCTATCAAAAATAGACTTCCCTTGTCGGTTCTCTATCCAAATATATTGATTTTCAGTATTAGGTATTTTTAATCTTATTGCATCTCCTGTGCTCACAAAATCTCTAAGGCGATATCTGCCATTATGCTTGTAGGAATTCAAATCATGTTTAATTTCTATCCAACCCAATAGCCATCTTTCAAAAGCATTGGCTATCTGCCCACGCCAAGGACACATCATATCAGAACCGCCCGAAGCTAGATAGAAATAATTCCCCAAAGCCCCACCAGAATAATGTGGGCAAGAATATAGCTCATGTGCTAATTCATGTAGAAATAAGGTTTTGAAATCTCCTTTTCTGCAATCAAAATCTCCCATGGTGAATCCGCTTCCATCAAATGTATAGCCATTAAATTCCAATCCATACAATCCATCTAAAACTGAATAGTTGCCCGCCCAATTAAGCATCGAAAGATTGGGAAGCTTCGACCAACTTTTTCTTAATCTGTAAGCAATGATAATATAATCTGGTTTTTTATCTGGCAGGGAATTGCTGTTGTCAAATACATAATTAGGGCTGTTAGTTCTGCTATCGTATCTCGACCAATCAAAATCTGGAAATTCTGTTTTTATTTTTTCTATAACTCTTCTATTTAAATTTCCAAAATTATATGCACCAGAAGGATCAATATTTATCCGCTTAGGAAACACATCCATCATCAACTTTAAGGGATGATTCGGATTTGACATTTCGTAATAAAACTTTGAAATATTATCGATATTCGTGTCTAGATAAGACCTACTGAATTGCTCTTCTTTATCATAAAACAATTCTTCATGCCTCCAATTAGGCGTATTTGCTTCGCCTTTCCAATCTGCTCCTTCTTCTCGCTCTTCAAAACCCTCAAAACCTGCATAAATAATCAAAGCCCTTAAGCTCCCTTTTGGCGTAAATACTTTACCAAAACTTGAATTTACCGATTGACTATGTAAAAAATGTGCATTGATAACAAAGCAGAACAAGTACACAAGATTACTCTTAGCACTAAGTTTCATAACTTATCTAGAAAGCCCAGAAACACCGCCCGAAACAACAAATTTCATGATTTCAGAACTACTTATATCTATGAAAGTAACATGTTCTTTCGGTACTAAAAAAAGATTCCCTGATATATTATAAGAGTCTGGAAAATAAACTGCTACCATTTGATGCAGATGAATACTACTCAAATCTTCTTGAGTAATAAACCCAATTCTATGTGCATTAGTTTCACTACTCCATTTCACAATCACAGGCTGATTAAATTTCTTTGAATCTCCCACAATAGCACCCACTATATCTTTAGTAGAAGAATAAACTAAATTAATAAATGGTATTTTATATAAATAATATTCTAAAGATTGGAATAAAGACTTTGCAATAATGGTTGAGGCAATATAACCAACCAATGTGATAAGCAGAACAACAGCTATTAACCCTTCACCAAAATACCAATCTAAATTAAAAAGAGAAGGTAATAAACTATCTGTCCAACGAATAGCGGTGTAGATGATATAAATAGTAATCAAAATCGGAATCACAAAAACCACCCCTCTAATAAAAAATCTAAGAAATATTTTCATTGGGTATCTAATTTAGTTATTGTAAATATCATTTAATTTGGCTGCTACTTTATTCATCAACCACATAGGGGTAGAAGTTGCACCACATATTCCTACAGAATCTACATTTTCAAACCATGGCAATTCAATCTCTTCTTCGCTTTCTATAAAATAAGAACGAATATTCTCTAGCTTACAAACTTGATATAAGGCCTTGCCATTCGAACTCTTCTTGCCACTAACAAAAAGAATCACATCATGTGAGCTAGAAAATACTTTTAACTGTGGTTCTCTATTTGAAACTTGCCTACAAATACTATCATTAAAATCTAACTCAACTTCATTGCCTAAAGAAGTATTTCTCATTCTATCTTCAATTTGTTTTTTCAGCTGATAGTAACCATTAGTACTTTTTGTAGTCTGACTAAACAACGAAATTGGTTTGTTGCAATCTATCTGCTCTAAATCAGACTCGTTGGTCACTACAATTGCATTTTTATTGGTCTGTCCAACCAAACCCTCTACTTCAGCATGCCCCTTCTGACCATAAATAACAATCTGACCTTCTTTCTTACTTATAGAATCAAACTCAGATTTTACTCTATTTTGAAGTTTCAAGACTACCGGACAAGATGCGTCAATTAATTCTAAATTATTTTTAAGAGCCAATTGATATGTTTCGGGAGGTTCACCGTGGGCTCTAATCAACACCTTGCAGTCCTTCAAGTCTTTCAATTGTTCCTTATCAATTACAACTAGCCCAAGATTATTCAGCCGCTCTACCTCCATTCTATTATGTACAATATCGCCAAGACAGTATAGCTTGTCTGAAAGAGTAAGCTCATCTTCTGCCATCTGAATAGCAAATTCTACACCAAAGCAATATCCTGAATTTTCATCAATTGTAACTTTCATCGGCTTTTATTATACATCCAAGAAACTGATTCGTTTTTGTTCATCTAACTTAATAGAATTAATAATCTTCGAATTTACAAGGTTTATCACATAATCTACTTGTTCATCAAGAGTCATATACGAAGAATCAAGCACGAAGGCATCTTCTGCTTTTTTTAATGGCCCATCTGAACGTGTAGAATCAATTAAGTCTCTCTTTTTTAGATTAGCAAGAATTTCATCTAAATCAACAATTTGTTTTTTTTCTATTAATTCTTGCTGTCTTCGAAATGCCCTGATTTCATCATCTGCCCTCATAAATATTTTTACCTCTGCGTCAGGGAACACTACAGTGCCTATATCTCTACCATCCATTACAACACCTTTCTTTTTCCCCATTTTCTGTTGTAGTGCTACCATATGTTTTCTAACCTCAGATATTGCACTTACCTCACTTACCATCTCAGAAATGTACATCTTTCTAATTTCATCTTCTACATTCAGACCATTAAGAAACGTCTGTGTACAGCCAAGCTTTTGAATAAAATGAAAAGTAATCTGGATATTAGATAAAGCCTGTGTGATTGCTTTAGGGTTAGTAATATCTATAAAATGCTGTTTGAAATACAAAGTGGTAGCTCTGTACATAGCACCAGTATCTATGTAAATATAACCTAATTTTTCGGCACAAAGCTTTGCTGTAGTACTCTTACCACATCCTGATAAACCATCTAACGCAACTATAATTTTTCTCAATCGATATCAATATTTACTCCTAATGAAACATATATCATTTTATAAAAATAATACTGCTAAAAATATAAAATTATTAAATACTTTAAAAAAAAAGCATCTCTTATAATTTAAGAGATGCTTTTTCTTTTAGTTAAAGAATATTTATTCTGTTACAGGAGAAGTTTCATCAGCAGCTTCAGAAGCTGATTCAGAACTTGGTGCAGTATTATTAGTTACTGTACCAGTAGATTTTCTCGATCTTCTAGTTTTTGGTTTAGCAGGTGCAGAAGATTTATTACCATATATAGTATTATAATCTACTAACTCCATAATACACATTTCTGCGTTATCTCCTAATCTATTCCCAATTCTAATTATACGTGTATATCCACCAGGTCTACTTGCAATTTTTACAGCAACATCTGAGAACAATTGATCTACAGATTCTTTGTTTTGTAGATAAGAAAATACCATCCTTCTAGAATGTGTAGTATCGTCTTTAGATTTTGTTAGAAGAGGTTCTACATACTTTTTTAAAGCCTTTGCTTTTGCTAAAGTAGTGGTAATTCTTTTGCTAAGAATTAAAGAAGAAGCCATGTTAGAAAGCAATGCTTGTCTATGTTGAGAGGTTCTCCCTAAATGATTTATTTTTTTTCCGTGTCTCATTGTATTAATCTTCGTCTAATTTATATTTAGATAAATCCATTCCAAAAGAAAGATTTTTATCATTAATTAATTGTTCTAATTCTGATAAAGATTTCTTTCCAAAATTTCTAAACTTCATCATATCAGAGATATCTAAAGAAGCCAAATCACCTAATGTTTTGATATCAGCTGCTTTTAGACAATTGTATGCTCTAACAGATAAATCTAAATCAGCTAATGAAGTTTTTAATAATTTTCTCATATGTAAAAATTCTTCATCTACCGCATCTCCTTCATCAGCTTTTGATGTTTCAAAAGTCATTGTTTGATCAGAGAATAGCATAAAATGTTTAATCAGAATATTAGCTGCACCTTTCAATGCATCTTCAGGATGAATAGAACCATCTGTAGAAATATCCAATATCAACTTCTCGTAATCTGTTTTTTGCTCTACCCTAGTATTTTCTATACTATATTTTACATTCCTGATTGGTGTATATATTGCATCTATAGGAATATATCCAAATACTTGTTCTCCAATCTTATTTTCTTCAGCTGGCACATAACCTCTTCCTTTTTCTATTGTAATCTCAATATCAAAATTGATACTTGAGTCGATATTACAAATAACGAAATCAGGGTTCAAGATTTGAAAAGAAGAAGTAAAATTTGCGATATCACCTGCTTTGAATACATCTTGTTTTTTCAAAGAAATAACACATCTTGTGTCTACATTATCTGAAATTTTCTTGAACCTAACTTGTTTTAGATTCAATATAATTTCAGAAACATCTTCTACTACTCCAGGAATGGTAGAAAATTCATGTAAAACTCCAGGTATTTTGATGCCTGTAATTGCATAGCCTTCTAAAGAAGAAAGCAAAATTCTTCTTAATGCATTACCTACGGTAATAGCATAGCCTTTCTCCAAGGGTTTGAATTCGAATAAGCCGTGAAAATCATCGGCTTTTTCCATAACTACCTTATCTGGAATTTGAAACGAAAGTATAGACATTTTTGAGAATAATTAATTAGTGATTTAATGAAATTTTCAATTCTAGCAACTATTACTTGGAGTAAAGCTCTACAATTAATTGTTCATTGATTTTTTCAGGTATTTCATCTCTCATTGGATAATTAACAAATTTACCAACCAAAGATTTGCTATCCCACTCTAACCAAGGGAAATTTTTAGATAATGTAGCACCAACACTGTTAGAAACAACTTCTAAAGATTTTGATTTTTCACGAACAGCTACTACATCACCTGGCTTTAAAGTATAAGATGGAATGTTTACCAACTCACCGTTTACAGTAATATGTTTATGAAGTACCAATTGTCTAGCAGCTCTTCTTGTAGGTGCAGCACCTAATCTAAATACTGTATTATCTAAACGTGCTTCTAAGAATTTCAATAAATTCTCTCCAGTGATGCCTTCTTTTCTTGCAGCTACTTCAAATATCTTCGCAAATTGACGCTCTAAAATACCATAGGTATATTTAGCTTTTTGTTTTTCTGATAACTGAATAGCATATTCAGACATTTTTCTTTTTTTACCTCTTCCATGCATTCCTGGAGGGTAATTCTTTTTTTGTAAAACCTTGCTAGGACCAAAAATTGGATCGTTGAATCTTCTAGCAATTTTAGTTTTAGGACCTGTATATCTAGCCATTATTTTTAAAATTCAAATATTTAATAATTATACTCTTCTCTTCTTAGGTGGTCTGCAACCATTGTGAGGAAGTGGAGTTACATCTTTGATTAATGTTACCTCTAAGCCAGTATTCTGCAAAGTTCTGATAGCTGATTCTCTACCTGCTCCAGGACCTTTAACAAAAACCTCAACTTTTCTCATTCCTAAATCAAATGCAGTTTGAGCACATTGTTGTGCAGCCATCTGAGCAGCATAAGGAGTATTTTTCTTTGATCCTTTGAAACCCATCTTACCTGCAGATGCCCAAGAAACCACTTGACCAGATAAATTAGTTACAGATATAATAATATTATTAAAAGATGCTCTGATATGTACTTCTCCAGTTGCTTCAACTACAACTACTCTTTTTTTAGCTTTATCTTTTCTTTTTCCAGCGACTTGTTGTTGTGCCATAATAAAAGTTAATTATTTAGTTGCTTTCTTTTTATTTGCTACAGTTTTTCTCTTACCCTTACGAGTTCTAGAGTTATTTTTGGTTCTTTGTCCCCTAACTGGTAGCCCTTTTCTGTGTCTTAAACCACGATAACATCCTATATCCAAAAGTCTTTTAATACTTAATTGGACTTCTGATTTTAAAACACCTTCTACTTTGAACTCAGCAGAAATCACATTTCTTATCAAGATAGATTCATCTTCTGTCCATGCATTAGCTTTCTTATCGAAATTAACTCCTGCTTTAGTAAGTATTTTTTGAGCCGAGCTACGGCCAATACCATAAATGTATGTTAGTGCTATTTCACCTCTTTTGTTATCGGGAATATCTACACCTGCAATTCTAGCCATATATTAACCTTGTCTTTGTTTGAACCTTGGATTCTTTTTATTTATTACATAAAGCTTACCGTGTCTGCGTATAATTTTGCAGTCAGCGCTTCTTTTCTTAATTGATGTTTTTACTTTCATCTTTCAATTGATTATTTATATCTATACACTATTCTACCTTTTGATAAATCGTAAGGCGACATCTCTAACCTAATTTTATCGCCTGGTAGAATTTTAATATAATTCATCCTCATCTTGCCTGATATGTGAGCAATAACTTGATGACCATTTTCTAATTCTACTCTAAACATAGCATTGGACAAAGCTTCAACAATTATCCCATCTTGTTCTATTGATGATTGTTTTGACATTAATTCAAAGCCTCCTCTATAAATTTAAAAGAAGTTAACACTTCTGGATTATTTTTATTTACTAACACTGTATGTTCAAAATGTGCTGATGGTTTTTTATCACTTGTTCTTATTGTCCAGCCATCAGAATCTTGATAAATATTCTTCCTTCCCATATTTACCATCGGTTCTATAGCTATTACCAAATTATCTAATAATTTGAAACCATTGCCTTTTTTACCATAATTAGGAACTTCAGGAGATTCATGTAATGATTTACCAATACCATGACCTACTAATTCTCTAACAACTGAAAAACCATTCGTCTCAACATGAACTTGAATAGCATTCCCAACATCTCCTAGCCTATTACCTGCCTTTGCATTTTCAATTCCAATAAATAATGACTCTTTAGTTGTATCTAACAACTTTTTAACATCATCACTTATTTCCCCTACACCGTATGTGTAAGCTGAATCACTATGAAATCCTTTATATAAAACCCCACAATCTATAGAAACGATATCTCCTTGTTTGAGAAGATAATTATCAGGTATTCCATGAACCACTACTTCATTTACAGAAATACACAAAGAATTTGGAAATCCTTGATAATCTTTGAATGAAGGATATGCACCTCTATCAATTATAAACCTATATGCCAACTCATCTAAAAAGGATGTCTTTACACCCTCTTTTATACTACTTGCTATCAATCCATGTACTTCTGCTAAAATTTTTGCAGATTCTTTAATTATAGCTACTTCCTCTTCAGTTTTGTAAAAAACCATTTTAAGCAACAGATTCAGAAACAGTGGAGCTTAATACTTTTCCTGATTTCATCATTCCATCATATTCTTTCATTAACAAGTAGCTTTCCACTTGCTGAATTGTATCTAAAACAACACCCACAATAATTAATAAAGAAGTACCTCCATAGAAATATGCAAATTCTCTTGTTATACCAACCATTGAAGCAATAGATGGTAAAATAGCTATAGCACATAAGAAGATAGCTCCTGGTAATGTAATTTTAGATAGAATATCATCAATAAAATTAGAAGTTTCATCACCTGGTTTAACACCTGCTATGAATCCTCCATTACGCTTCATATCATCTGAAATATTCTTAGGATTAACTGATAAAGCTGTGTAAAAGAACGTAAACACTATAATTAAGAAAACTAACAATAAATTATATTGCCAAGTTGTAAAATCAGCAAAAGCTGTAGCCATTTGCACTGCAAAGTCACTTTCTTGACCAACAAAACTTGCAATCATTGGAGGAAGAACCATTACTGATTGTGCAAATATAATCGGCATAACTCCAGCTGCAATTACCTTTAAAGGTAAATACTGTCTTTGACCACCATAAACTTTACCACCAACTATTTGCTTTGCATATTGAACTGGAACCTTTCTAACCGCTTGGGTAATCATTACCACGAACATAACAACTACAAATAAAGCAACTAATTCAATTACAAAAGGAAAAGCTCCTTTAAATCCTTTGGTATAAGCTTCTATAGTAATAGCATGTGGGAATCTAGAAATAATTCCAATCATGATTAACATTGAAGTACCATTACCAATACCCTTATCAGTTATTTTCTCTCCTAGCCATAAACAAAACATCGTACCTCCTATAAGAATGATGATTCTACTAAAATAAAAAAACAAAGAATCCATTCCTGAAAACAACATTTCAGGTTTAACATAAGCAGCAAGGTAACCTATAGATTGAAAAGTACAAACTATAATAGTTAATAACCTAGTCCAATTGTTTAATTTTTTCCTACCTGATTCTCCTTCTTTTTGTAATTTTTGAACTTGAGGTACAGCAAAAGTTAATAATTGTATAACAATTGATGCAGTAATGTAAGGCATAATACCTAAGGCAAAAACAGAAACATTACTAAAGGCACCTCCACTAAAAGTATTAACAATACCCAAAAAACCAGATTGAGTGTTGGAACTATCTATCATTCCTGGATTAACACCAGGTAGAACGACATATGAACCCAATCTAAATACCAATAAAAAAAGTATTGTATTGAAGATTCTAGTTCTTAGATCTGCAATTGCAAATATATCTTTTATTGTTTGAATAATTTTTTTCATTATAATATAATAGCTTTACCACCAATAGCTTCTATTGCAGAGATTGCGGTTTGAGAAAAAGCATTAGCTTGAATTTCAATTTTAGATTTCAACTCACCTCTACCCAAAACTTTGATTTTATCATTTTTTGAAATAAAACCATTTTGAATTAGCAAATCAACATTTATTATTTGTACTGATAATCTATCAACTAGAGATTGTAGTGCATCAAGGTTTATTGACTTAAATTCTACTCTGTTAGGATTCTTGAAACCGAATTTAGGTAAACGTCTATGTAAAGGCATTTGACCACCTTCAAAACCTGCTTTAGAACTATATCCAGATCTAGATTTTGCTCCTTTATGACCACGTGTAGAAGTTCCACCACGTCCACTACCAGTTCCACGACCTATCCTTTTACTGTTTTTTACAGAACCATAGGCAGGTTTTAATGTATCTAAATTCATTGATTAAATTGCTTTAACTGTTATTAAATGACTTACATGATTAATCATGCCTTGGATTTGCGGAGTTAATTGTACCTCAACTGATTTGTTGATTCTCCCTAAACCTAAGGCTTGTATTGTTTTTCTTTGAACGCTTGGTCTATCAATTAGACTTCTAACTTGCGTTATTTTAACCTTTGACATATCATTAACCATTAAAAACTTTATTTAAATCTACACCTCTTGCTTCAGCAATAACGTGTGGTGCTCTCATTTTAAGCAGTGCATCAAAAGTTGCTTTAACCACATTGTGGGGATTAGATGAACCTTTAGATTTTGCTAAAACATCTTTTACTCCAGCACTTTCTAAAACTGCACGCATTGCACCTCCTGCTATAACACCTGTACCAGGGGCTGCAGGTTGAAGATATACATATCCTCCAGAAAACTTACCATGCATTGGATGAGGCAATGTATTTTTCATTACAGGAACTTTTATAAGATTCTTTTTAGCATCATCTATACCTTTAGTGATTGCATCTGTAACTTCGTTTGCTTTTCCTAATCCATAACCAACGACACCTTTTCCGTCTCCTACAACTACAATAGCAGCAAAACTAAATCTCCTACCGCCTTTTACAACTTTTGCAACTCTTTGAATAGCTACAACTTTTTCTTTAAGTTCAATTTCGCTTGCTTTTACAGAGCGAAGGTTATTTTGTGTCATATTATTTCTTAAAATTTAAGTCCACCTTCTCTTGCACCTTCTGCAAGAGCTTTAACTCTACCATGATATAAATAACCACTTCTGTCAAAAACAATTGAAGTGATACCATTTGCAACAGCTTTTTCCGCCAACTGCTTACCTGCTTCTTTAGATAATTCAATCTTAGAACCTGTTGAATTAACAATTAACTTTGTAGAATAAGATAATAATGTATGACCTTTTGAATCATCAATTATCTGAGCATACATATTATCATTACTTCTAAATACAGATAATCTTGGTTTAGATGAAGTTCCTGCAATTTTACCACGTATACCTTTCCTGATTTTAGTTCTACGTAAATCTTTATTTGTTGCCATTAATCAATTTTTATATTTTATGTTATTTAGCAGCAGTTTTACCAGCTTTTCTTCTAACAACCTCATTAACAAATCTAACACCTTTACCTTTGTAAGGCTCAACTTTTCTAAAGGATCTTATTTTAGCTGCAATTTGTCCTATAAGTTCTTTATCTAAAGACTCTAAAGTAACAATAGGATTTTTACCTTTATCAGTTACAGTTTTTACAGAAACTTCCGTAGGTAATGAGAAGAAAATCGCATGAGAATAACCCAAACTTAATTCCAAAACATTTCCTGTTGCTGTAGCTTTATAACCAACCCCTACTAACTCTAATTCAATCTTATACCCTTCACTCACACCAATTACCATATTATTGATTAATGAGCGATACAATCCATGTAGGGCTTTGTGTCTCTTCTGTTCTGTTGGTCTTGTAATTTGTAATTGACCATCCACAACATTAAGAGTTATATCTCTATCTATATTTCTAACCAAAGTTCCTTTAGGACCTTTTACAGTAATATCATTACTTGCTGATATGCTTACTTCAACTTTTGAAGGTAAGACTACGGGTTTATTTCCAATTCTAGACATAATCAACAAATATTAATAAATATAACACAATACCTCTCCACCAATATTCATATTTCTAGCTTCTTTATCTGTCATTACTCCTTTAGAAGTGGATAAGATAGCTACGCCTAAACCATTCAATACTCTAGGCAATTCTGTAGCAGGAGCATATTTTCTAAGACCTGGCTTACTTACTCTTTCAAGATTGGTAATAGCAGACTCTTTGGTAGATGAATTGTATTTAAGAGCTATTTTAATATTACCTTGAACACTATCAGTATCAAACTTATAGTTCAAGATATACCCCTTATCAAAAAGAACTTTTGTTATTTCTTTTTTTAGAGAGGAAGAAGGTATCTCCACAATTCTATGATTTGCTTTAATCGCATTACGTAACCTCGTTAAGTAATCAGCAATTGGATCTGTCATTTTTTTAAAGTTAATATTTTATAATCGGGGGTGCAAAGCTATGAAATTTTTCAACACAATGCAAACTTACCAACTTGATTTAGTTAATCCAGGAATTTTTCCTGCAGATGCCATATCTCTAAACAACACCCTGCTAATGCCAAATTTCCTCATATATCCTCTTGGACGACCAGTAATTTTGCATCTATTATGAACTCTAACTTTTGAAGAACTTCTAGGTAACTTATCAAGTGCAACCCAGTCTCCAGCTGCTTTAAGTGCTGCTCTTTTAGCAGCAAACTTTGCAACTAGTTTAACTTTTTTCTCTCCTCTAGCTTTAATTGATTCTTTAGCCATTGTTATATATATGTAAGGTTCTTATTTTTTTTGATTTGAGAATGGCATTCCAAATTGTTTCAACAACTCTAAGCTTTCTTCATCAGTATTGGCAGTAGTAACAAAAGTAATATCCATACCTGATATCTTAGATACTTTATCAATACTAATCTCAGGGAAAATAATTTGCTCTTTTACTCCAAGTGTATAGTTTCCTCTTCCGTCAAAACCTTTATCATTAATACCTTTGAAATCTCTTACCCTTGGCAATGCTACTGTAATCAATCTATCAAAGAATTCATACATTTTATCACCTCTTAGAGTAACTTTTGCACCAATAGGTACATTAGCTCTTAATTTGAAGTTAGATACATCAATTTTAGATTTGGTAGAAATTGCTTTTTGACCAGCAATAGCACTAATCTCATCTACTCCAATATCTATTAATTTTTTATCCGCTACAGCAGCACCTATACCTCTATTAATTACAATTTTAGTAATTTTTGGAGTCTGCATTGAGGATTTATATTGAAATTTAGCAACTAAAGCAGGTGCTACTTCTTTTAAATATTTATCTTTTAATCTTGGATTAGCCATTTTTAATTTCCTCCCCTGTTGTTTTAGCTATACGAACATATTTACCATCTTTAGAAAGCTTTTTAGAAATTCTAGAAGGCTTTCCTTTAGAATCCAAAATTTGAAGATTGGATATATGAATTGGAGCTTCTTTTTTTACAATAGAACCGTTTGGTTTTTGAGATGTAGGTTTAACGTGTCTAGAGACCATATTCAAACCTTCAACTATTGCTTTGTGTTCCTCTACATTAATGGATGTAATAACACCAGTTTTTCCTTTAGAATCACCAGAAGTAACAATTACTTTATCACCTCTTCTTAAGCTAAACTTAACTTTATTAGATATATTAGTTTTCATAAATTATAATACTTCTGGAGCTAATGATACTATTTTCATGAATTGTTTTTCACGTAATTCTCTGGCTACAGGCCCAAAAATACGAGACCCTCTTGGCTCATCGTTATTATTTAATAAAACTGCAGCATTGTCGGAAAATCTAATATAAGAGCCATCTGGTCTTCTAACTTCCTTAGAAGTTCTTACAATAACAGCTTTTGATACGCTTCCTTTTTTTACATTGCTAGAGGATATGGCAGACTTGATAGCCACCACAACTTTATCTCCAAGAGATGCATATTTCTTCTTGGTTCCACCTAACACTCTTATTACTAATACCTCTTTTGCTCCGCTGTTGTCTGCAACAGTAAGCCTTGATTCTTGTTGTACCATATCCTATTATCAGTATATTACTTAACTCTTTCCAAGACTTCTACAAGTCTCCATCTTTTATTTTTACTCAATGGACGTACTTCCATTATCTTTACTGTATCACCTATATTACAAGTGTTACTCTCGTCGTGAGCCATCAACTTAGTAGATTTATGAATAAATTTTTCATACTTACCATGTTTCACCTTTCTCTCAACAACTACAGTAATAGACTTTGTCATTTTATTACTAACAACTTTACCTATTCTTTCTTTTCTAAGATTTCTATCTTGTGTTGTAACTGTAGTCTCCATACTATTTAATATCTTTTTTTGTAGCTTCTGTTAATAATCTAGCGACAGCTTTTTTAGCTTTTCTTATACTTGATGTATTCTCAATTGGTGATATTGCATGCGAGAATTTCAATTTAGAAACTATTTCTTTTTGCGCTAATATTTGGGTTTTAATCTCACTAGGAGATAACTTTTTAATTTCTGAATTTTTCATAAAATTAGATGACATCTGGTTTTACAACAAACCTAGTTGATACTGGTAATTTTCCTTGAGCTAATCTTAAGGCTTCTTGTGCTAATTCTTTTGATACACCTCCAGCTTCGAAAAGAATAGTTCCAGGTTTTACTATAGCTACCCAATATTCTGGTGCTCCTTTACCTTTACCCATACGTACTTCAGCAGGCTTTTTAGTAATAGGTTTATCAGGGAAAATTCTAATCCATACTTGTCCTTCACGTTTCATCGCACGAGTAATAGCAATTCTACATGCTTCCAACTGACGAGAAGTGATAAAGCCAGGCTCTAAAGATTTTATTCCATAAGACCCAAATTCTATATTTGCACCCCTTGTAGCAATTCCTTTGATTTTACCTTTTTGTTGCTTTCTAAACTTAGTCCTTTTAGGCTGTAACATTATAATATTATTTAATCAATTCAATTAATTTTTAGCTTTTCTATCTCCAGATCTTTTATTATCTGATTTAGGGTCTCTTCTTCTTCTATCAGCAGGAAATTTATTATTTGGTTCAGAAGAATTAGAAGAGTTAGCATTTGAAGAGGAAGTGCTTAATCCTATATTTGGGGAAAGATCTCTTTTCCCAAATACCATTCCTTTAAATATCCAAACCTTAATCCCTATTTTACCATAAACAGTTAGTGCTTCTGAAAGTGCATAATCAACATCAGCTCTAAGGGTATGCAATGGAATTTGTCCTTCTTTATACTGATCGCTTCTGGCCATCTCTGCACCACCTAATCTTCCTGATAATTTTACTTTTATACCTAAAGCACCAACTCTCATTGTAGATGCAATAGCTTGTTTCATTGCTCTTCTGTAAGATATTCTAGCTTGTAACTGTTGTGCAATAGATTCTCCTACTAGTTTTGCATCTAGTTCAGGTCTTTTAATTTCAAAAATATTAATTTGAATATCTTTACCTGTAATTTTCTTTAATTCTTCTTTTATATTATCAACCTCGGTTCCACCTTTTCCAATGACAACACCTGGTCTTGCAGTATTTATAGTAATTGTAACTCTTTTCAAAGTACGTTCTATAATGATTTTAGAAATCCCTCCTTTAGGAATTCTTGCCATTATATAGTTTCTGATTTTCTCGTCTTCAACTAATTTTTCTGCGAAAGTTTTACCTCCGTACCAGTTTGAATCCCAACCTTTAACTATTCCTAACCTGAAACCTATTGGATTTACTTTTTGACCCATTGTTTTATATTTTTAATATACTAATTAAGCTTTTTTAGATTTGGTTGTTTTTGCAACTGGTGTTTTTACAACTTTAGTTTTAGTAGTTTTTGCTTCAACTTTTTCCTCGATGATTTCAGCATCTGTAACTACGCTTGACTTCTCTATAGTTTTTCCACCAATCGAAGAAATCTGAAGGGAAACATGGTTAGATCTTTTTCTAACTCTATGGGCTCTACCTTGAGGTGCTGGTCTTAATCTCTTCATAATAGCTCCACCATCAACAAAGATTTCAGATACTATTAATTCATATTGATCTATTTGACCATGAGTTAATTCCCATGATGCCATTGCACTTAATAACAATTTTTCTAATCTAGGAGCTCCAGACTTTGATTGGAACTTCAATACTGCTAATGCTTTATTTACTTCTAAACCTCTTATCAAGTCAGCGACTAATCTCATCTTTCTTGTAGAAGTCGGAACATTAATAAGTTTTACATTAACTGGTCCATTTTTCTTAGCAACAGATTCAGCTTGTTTTTTCTGTCTTCTTATAACAGATTTTCTTTGTTTGATTACTGTCTCCATTTCTATTTACCTTTATCTTTTTTTGCTGTATGACCACGGAAATTTCTAGTTGGTGAAAATTCACCAAGTTTATGCCCAACCATATTTTCAGTTACATAAACTGGAATAAATTTATTGCCATTATGAACTGCAAATGTGTGACCTACAAAATCTGGAGAAATCATTGATCTTCTTGACCAAGTTTTAACAACAGTTTTTTTATCGGCTTGATTCAATGCCTGAACTTTATTGTCCAAACGAAAATCAATATATGGCCCTTTTTTAAGCGAACGTCCCATTAATTTATTTTTTTCTTCTTGAAACTATAAGATTATCTGAATATTTATTGTTAGATCTAGTTTTCATACCTTTAGTGTATAAACCATTTCTTGATCTTGGATGACCTCCTGAAGCTCTACCTTCACCACCTCCCATTGGGTGATCTACTGGGTTCATTGCTACACCTCTTGTTCTTGGTCTTACACCTAACCATCTTTTTCTACCTGCTTTTCCAAGATTTACATTCATATGGTCACCATTAGAAACGGTACCAATAGTAGCAAAGCAAGTACATAGAACCAATCTCATTTCTCCAGAAGGAAGTTTTATTGTTGCAAACTTTCCATCTCTAGCTACTAATTGACCATAGGTTCCAGCACTTCTGCAAATAGATGCCCCTTTACCTACTTTTAACTCTATATTATGAATAACAGTACCCATTGGAATATTTGCCAAAGGCATTGCATTTCCTATTTCTGGAACAACTTGTTGACCTGACAATACAGTAGAACCTACTTTAATATTCTCTGGTGCAATAATGTATCTTTTTTCTCCGTCTGCGTAAGCTAATAAAGCAATTCTAGCTGTTCTATTAGGATCATATTCTACAGATTTAACTATAGCAGGGATATCGTGTTTGTCTCTTTTAAAATCAATAATTCTATATTGTTTTTTATGACCACCACCGATATACCTCATGGTCATTTTACCTTCGCTATTCCTACCACCAGACTTTTTAATGGGCATCATTAAAGACTTCTCAGGTTGACTTGATGTTATCTCATCAAACGTAGGAGCTATTCTAAAACGCTGACCTGGTGTTATTGGTCTTAACTTTCTAACTGACATAACTTAATACTTATATTCCTGAATAAAAATCTATAATTTCACCAGTTGCTACAGTAACATAGGCCTTCTTATATGAACCACTATTACCTACAAGCACTTTTGACTTTGTGTTTCTACTTTTTACTTTACCTGATGCAATAAGTGTTCTAACAGACTGAACATTTACACCGTATGTTTTTTCAACATAGGTCTTAATTTGAATCTTGTTGGCTTTTTTTGCAACAATGAACCCATAAGTTCCTTTTTCGTTCTGGGCTGTAACCTTCTCGGTTACTAAGGGTTTAATTACTATATCCATAATTAATTTAGAATACTTTCTAATTTAGAAAATGATTTTTCTAATAATACAATTTTTTCTGCATTCAAAATATCATAAGTGCAAAGATCTTCTACTTGAACAACTTGAGTAGATAAGATGTTTCTACTTGCTAGAACTGCATTATCATTCTTTTCATCAAGTACAAAAAGTGTTTTCTTGTTATCTTGACTTAAATCTTTCAAAAGCGAAACAAATAGTTTAGTTTTTGGTGAATCGAACTTTACAGCATCTAAAACTATAATTGCTTGTTCTTTCAACTTATAAGAGAAAGCTGATTTTCTTGCTAGAGATTTAACTTTTTTATTCAATTTGAAAGCGTAATCTCTTGGTCTTGGTCCAAATATTCTACCTCCTCCTTTGATAGTACCAGATTTTGCACTACCTGCTCTTGCACCACCAGTTCCTTTTTGCTTTTTTAACTTTCTAGTTGAACCTGCTACTTCATTACGCTCTTTAGCTTTATGAGTACCTTGTCTTTGATTAGCCAAATATTGTTTTACATCCAAATATATCGCATGATCATTAGGCTCTGTACTATATATTGATTCAGAAATTATTACTTTTCTGCCTGTATCAATTCCTTTATTATTTAAAACAGATAATTCCATATTATTTTTCAAGAATTACAAATGAATTTTTAGCACCAGGTACTGCTCCTGATATAAGCACTAGATTTTTTTCTGGATATATTTTAAGAATTTCTAGATTTTGAACTTTCACTCTATCATTACCCATTCTTCCAGCCATTCTAGTTCCTTTAAATACTCTTGCAGGAAAAGAACAAGCTCCTATAGAACCTGGATGTCTTAATCTGTTGTGCTGACCGTGTGTTTGACCTCCAACTCCAGAAAAACCATGTCTTTTAACTACACCTTGAAAACCTTTACCTTTAGAGGTACCAATAGCTGTAATTAAATCTCCTTCTGCAAATAAATCACTTAATGTCAATTGTTGACCAACAGTAACAGAACTAGTGAATTTTTTAAATTCTACAAGTTTTCTTTTGGGTGATATTTTAGATTTCGCTAAATGACCGATTTCAGCTTTCGATAATGATTTTTCTTTACAATCATCATAGGCAAGTTGAACAGCAGTATAGCCATCTTTCTCTTTAGTTTTTAATTGAGACACAACCGAAGGAGTGGCTTCTATTAAGGTACAACCGATACTTTTACCGTCTTCGGTAAAGTAACTTGTCATTCCAATTTTCTTTCCTATAAGTCCAGACATAAATGTCAAAAGTTATTAATTTAATATTTTTTAGAGTGTCTAAAAAACGGATTGCAAAGATACGAAAACAAACTAGGCAATCAAATTTTTATTCACATTTTTTTATTCGTTCATTTTAGGGGAAAAAAAAGAACCAAATAGATTTGGTTCTTTCCAAATGTTTCCTTTAATAACGTTATACTTTAATCTCTACTTCTACACCACTTGGCAATTCAAGTTTCATAAGTGCATCTACAGTTTTAGTACTTGTAGAGTATATATCTACAAGACGTTTATAAGTGCATATTTGAAATTGCTCTCTTGCTTTTTTATTTACGTGAGGCGACTTAAGAACTGTATAAATTTCTTTTTCTGTAGGAAGTGGAATTGGACCGCTAACTATTGCACCTGTAGATTTTACAGCTCTTACTATCTTCTCAGATGATTTATCTACTAAGCTATGATCGAATGACTTTAACTTAATTCTGATTTTTTGATTCATGATAATTATTTACTCTAATTAAAAGTTTTATTTAGCCATTGCTACTCCTTTTGCCTTAGCCACGATACCATCGGCTAAGTTTGCAGGTACAAATTCGTAATGCGAGAATGTTAATGTAGCAGTTGCTCTTCCAGAAGATATTGTTCTTAAATCTGTTACATAACCAAATAGTTCAGAAAGGGGTACATCTGCTTTTATTACTTGACCACCTATTTTGGCGTCCATTCCTTTCATCATTCCTCTTCTTCTATTTAAATCTCCAGTTACTGGACCAGTATATTCTTCTGGTGTAATTACCTCAACACTCATGATTGGTTCCATAAGTTTTGGACCAGCACTTTTAGCTGCCTCACGGAAACCTCCTCTTGCTGCTAATTCAAAAGATAATGCATCTGAATCGACATCATGGAAAGAACCATGGTACAATCTTACTTTCATAGAATCAACATCGTAACCTGCTAATACGCCAGTCTTCATTGCTTCTTGGAAACCTTTTTGAATAGGTGCTATAAATTCTCTAGGAATAACTCCACCTACTATCTCGTTAACAAACTCTAAGCCTTGTTTTCCATCTTCTCTTGGTCCGATTTCGAAAACAATATCCGCAAATTTACCACGACCACCAGTTTGTTTTTTATAAACTTCTCTATGTTCAAAGTTTTTAGTTAAAGCTTCTTTGTATGCCACTTGCGGAGCACCTTGATTTATTTCAACTTTAAACTCTCTCTTCATCCTATCAATAATGATTTCAAGGTGAAGCTCTCCCATTCCTCTTAATATTGTTTGACCTGTTTCATGATCTGTATGAACATGGAGTGTAGGGTCTTCTTCAACTAACTTACCAATTGCAACACCCAATTTGTCAGAATCTGCTTGAGTTTTAGGCTCAATCGCATAACCAATAACTGGCTCTGGGAAAACCATAGACTCAAGTATAATTTTAGATTTCTCATCACAAAGGGTATCTCCTGTTCTGATGTCTTTGAAACCTACTACTGCACCTATATCACCTGCTTCTAGTTTTTCAATTTGATTTTGCTTATTTGCATGCATTTGAAAAACCCTAGAAATACGCTCTTTATTTCCAGATCTTGTATTAAAAACATACGAACCTGAATCTAAAACTCCAGAATATGCTCTAACAAAACACAAGCGACCTACATATGGGTCTGTAGCAATTTTAAATGCTAAACCTGAAAATGGTTCTGAGAATTCTGGTTTACGAGAAACCTCATTTCCTGTATCTGGATCTGTTCCGATAATGCTTTCTTTATCTAGAGGCGATGGTAATAATGCCATCACATAATCTAACATTGTTTGAACTCCTTTATTTTTAAATGAAGAACCACAAAGCATAGGTACAATTTTCATTGATATTGTAGCTTTTCTAAGAGCTGCAAAAATCTCCGTCTCTGTTATTGAATTTGGATCTTCAAAATATTTCTCCATCAAAGAATCGTCAAATTCAGCAATAGCCTCAAGTAACTTTTCTCTATATTCTGTAGCTTCTTCAAGCATATCTGCTGGTATAGGCACTTCTGTAAAGGTCATTCCTTTATCGTGCTCATTCCATTGAATTCCTCTAAAATTTACCAAGTCAACCACACCTTTGAAGTTGTCTTCAGCACCTATTGGTAATTGTAAAGCAACAGCATTGCTACCTAGCATTTCTTTAACTTGCTTGCAAACATTAAGAAAATCTGCACCAGATCTGTCCATTTTGTTTACAAAACCTAATCTTGCAACATTATAATTGTTGGCTAATCTCCAGTTAGTCTCTGATTGTGGTTCTACACCATCTACAGCACTAAATAAAAAAACTAGTCCATCAAGTACTCTTAAGGAACGGTTTACTTCTACAGTAAAATCTACGTGACCTGGAGTATCTATAATATTTACGTGATAATTTTTCTCTCTATATTTCCAATTAACTGTTGTTGCAGCAGAAGTGATAGTAATACCTCTTTCTTGCTCTTGTTCCATCCAGTCCATGGTAGCTGCACCATCATGAACTTCTCCGATTTTATGACTTACTCCAGAATAATACAAAATCCTCTCTGTTGTAGTCGTTTTCCCAGCATCTATATGAGCTGCTATTCCTATGTTTCTTGTATATCTTAGATCACGTGCCATGTTATGGGGATTTGACTAATTAGAATTTAAAATGCGAGAATGCTTTATTGGCTTCTGCCATTCTATGTGTATCGTCTTTTTTCTTTACAGCAGCACCTTCACCTTTAGATGCAGCGATGATTTCTCCTGCTAATTTCTCAGTCATGGTTTTTTCCCCTCTATTTCTAGCATAGTTAATTAACCATTTCATTCCTAAAGCAGTTTTTCTTTCTGGTCTAACTTCTGTAGGTACCTGAAATGTAGCTCCACCAACTCTACGGCTTTTTACTTCTACTGAAGGAGAAACATTATTAAGAGCTTTTCTCCAAACTTCCAAGCCATCTTCAGTAGTTTTGGTAGCTACTAAATCTACTGCTCCATAAAAAATACTGTATGCTAAGCTTTTTTTGCCATCATACATTAAGGAGTTTACAAACTTGGTTACCATCGTATCCTTAAATTTAGGATCTGGTAAAACGTATCTTTTTTTGGGTTTTGACTTTCTCATGTATTCAGTTATTTTTTCTTACCTTTTGCTGGTGCTCCTTTTGCTGGTGCTGCTCCTGGCTTTGGTCTCTTAGCACCATATTTTGATCTAGATTGCAACCTTCCACTAACTCCAGCTGTATCTAAAGCCCCTCTTACTATGTGATATCTAACTCCTGGTAAATCTTTAACTCTTCCACCTCTAATCAATACTATAGAGTGCTCTTGCAAATTATGACCTTCTCCAGGTATATATGCATTTACCTCTTTAGTGTTAGATAATCTTACCCTAGCAACTTTTCTCATTGCAGAGTTTGGCTTTTTTGGAGTAGTAGTATATACTCTTGTACAAACACCTCTTCTTTGAGGACAGGAATCTAAAGCGGGAGACTTTGACTTTGAAGTCAATTTTTGTCTTCCTTTTCTTACCAATTGTTGAATGGTCGGCATTTCTAAATAATTAAAATTCTTATTTTTTTTGGAAGGGCAAAGGTAAGGAATTTATCAACAATTACAATCGAGAGTTTAAAAAAAACTTTATTTTTTTTAAACAAGAACTTAGAATAAATATTAAATATATGATATTCAATATTTAATAGATTTATATGGCATAATTTTATTCTCAATAAATAAATATTAAATAAAAAAACCCTACTAGATTTTAGCAGGGTTTTTTTATTTAATATTTAAAATGACACTCTTTATTTACTAGAAGCATATAATTTTTCTACTTCTGACCAGTTAACTATATTCCAAAAAGAGGCAATATAATCTGGTCTTCTATTTTGGTATTTTAAATAGTATGCATGTTCCCAAACATCTAAAGCTAAAATTGGGCTACCTTTTACTTCAGCAATATCCATTAAAGGATTATCCTGATTGGGGGTTGAAGTAATTGCTAAGTCGCCATTACTAACTATTAACCACGACCAACCTGATCCAAATCTTGAAACTCCAGCAGCAGCAAAATCTTCTTTAAATTTCTCAAACGAACCAAATTTCTTGTCAATTGCTGAAGCTAACTCTCCAGAAGGTTTTCCGGAAGAAGTGGGGCTAAGTAATTTCCAAAAAAGAGAATGATTATAATGTCCGCCTCCATTATTTCTAATCGCTGGACTTAATTTGCTGATGTTTTTCAATATTTCTTCAATTGACTTTCCAGACATCTCATGTCCTTCAAGTGCTTTGTTAAGATTAGTTACATAGGCATTGTGATGTTTGCCATGATGTATCTCCATTGTCATTTTGTCAAAATGTGGTTCTAATGCATCGGTTGCATAAGGAAGCACGGGTAGTTCAAAAGCCATATTTATTATTTTTTAGTGAATCTATCGTAAAGTTATAGCTGGATTGGTAACATCAAAACAAATTGATGTATTTTTTCTTTTTTAAAACTTAAAAACAAAGTCTTGCTTGGGCTGATTTTTTCTAAAAAATAAGATTCCAATTTCAAATAAATCTAAACTAATGGTTACTTTGTTATCTTTTCTGATAATGTCCCAAGCCTTATTCATTTCTTTTGACCAATGAATATCATCTAATATAACAATACTAGATTCGTTTACATAAGGTAAAAGCTGGTAAAAATAACGCAAAGTGGCTTCTTGGGTATGATTAGCATCTATATAAATGAGGTCTATAGCTAATCTGTTTTGGAGGTATTGACTCAGTGTTTGGTCAATGTTACCTATTTGAACATTGATATTATTCAAAAAAAGCTTTTTAAAGTTTTCTTTGGCTATAGATACTGTATTAGGACATCCTTCCAACGAAGTTACTTCTATATTTTTATTATATGCTGCAAGATAGGCTGTAGTAATGCCTAATGAGGTTCCTAGCTCAAGGATTGTTTTGGGATTTTGATAGGCTACTATTCTAAAAAGTATTTGGGCAATTTCGGGTGATTTGATTGTTTTCTGGGCAATACTTTTTATTGTTTTTTCTCGATTGTTTTTTCCTGTGCCAAAATCAGTAATCAAGATTTTTTTATCATTATTTAATAAGCTAAATCTAATTTTTTCTATGTCTTGAAATATATAATACTGTTTTCTCTGCTGAATTACTGAATTGCAAAAGTCGAACAAAAATGGAGAATGAAAACCATGTAGATGGATTGAACTAAAATAATGGACAAGGTAGGATTGTAATCTGAATAAAAGATTCGCCAATATTAATAGTGATTGGGGATTAATTCAGTTTATATGGAGCAATCATTACAAACTGAGGGATAACTACATGAAAATTATAATCATCAAAAAGTCTTTTCATGGTATAGGTGCCTTTCATTTTACCAATTTCCGTGCGAAAATTACAACCTGAAATGTATTCATGAAATTCTCCTGACTCAATTATGGGCTGTAAGCCTATAACGCCTTCGCCTTCTACTTCTCTCACAATTCCATTAGAATCAAAAATATACCAATGCCTTCTCATCAGTTGAATAGCTGACTGACCATGGTTATGAATTCTTATTTTATAGCTAAAAACATAATGATGATGAACAGCACTAGAGTGTTCTGGCTGAAAAAAACTCTCTACGCTCACTTGTACTCCGTCTGTAATTTTGGTAGTCATAGGTGTTGCACTTTGGTGTTCTGATACAAGTTAAGCTTGATTGCTTTAATTTGCAAAAAAAATCAACTATTTATACTTTCTTGCCAAAGTTATGAATAATAAAACCTCCTATTTTAGGATTATAAATGTTTTGAATCAAAATCAACTATTTTGCCTATTGCCCCATCTGGCATGGGGTGTAGTTCAAAAAAGTAGTTTGGTTTGAGGTTCGGTTCTTTTTGGTGTGAAATGTAAATAATTGCTATTTTACTATATACAGCGATGTGATTTATTAATTGATTTACTAATTGTGTATTGGAATCATTTAAGCCAGTACAGGGTTCGTCTAGAATTAACAATAAGGGTTTCTTTACCATTGCTCTAGCTATCATTACTAATCTCTGTTGAGCAGAGCTAAGGCAATAAAATGGTCTTTTTCTAAAATGCGATAAACCTAAAAGGGTTATCCATTGATTGGCAATATATATTTGATGTGAGGTTGGTTTAATATAAAGACCAATAGAATCATAGAAGCCTGATATAATCATTTTATCCATTGTGTCCATTCTTCCAAACCTAGTGAGCATATCGGGGGTAAAGTAACCAATGTACTTCTTTATTTGCCACACACTTTCTCCACTTCCTTTTTGAAAACCCATTACCCGAATATCATTTCCATATGCCTTGGGATTATCGCCAGTGATAAGACCAACAAGTGTGGTCTTTCCTGAACCGTTGGGGCCTTTGAGTTGCCAAAATTCTCCTGTCTTGATATTCCAATTAATGTTTTGAAGTATGACTTTATTCTCATATGCAACAGATACATTTTTCAAAGCCACCAAATCATTTAAATTTCCCTGACCAATCTCTTCTTGATTAAAATTAGGGAGTGCTGTTTTAAAGGAAAATATATCTTCAGATGGGGAATTAAATGATGATATCTCTTCATTGATTAATTGAAGGTTATCGGTAATGCTATACAATTTGTTTGCGAGTGGTAGCAAGTCTATTTTCTTATAAAAAATTTGAACAAAGAATATTTTAGAAATATTCTGATGAAGTAGCTGAATAAGTTCTGCTTGGCTTTCTTGATCAATATTTCCCATTACATCATCTAGCAGGATATAATCAGGGCATTTGTCGATATAATACTGAAGTAATACCTTCTTTTTCTGACCACTAGACAAGGTGCTGAAATTATTCTTATGATATTCTTTAAGTGGATTTATATCGTGCTTAAACTCTTCCTCAAGTAAATAATTAATAGTAGATTGAGAATAAAAATATCCGTTTTTATTTTTAAAATTATAGTTCTCAAGCTCAATTTCACCTGAGATTAACTTTTCAATAATATGAGTGGATGATCCTGAATAGTTGGAACAATATAAGGCTACAAATAAATGCTTATTCAAACTGTAGATGATTGACTTTAAAGTTTATGTTTGCGAAAAGAATAAATGACTATTTGATAGTGTACATTATGGTAAGACCTCAAAACTGGTCACATTTAGACACAAAACTAAAAATATTTTTGTACATTTATGGACTATTTTAAATATTAATACAAATGGACGAATTACAAATGTCTGACAACAAAAATGCTTCATTTGAAGACTTTAAAAACGAGAATGGCATTACATTTTGGTGGGCAACTGACTTAATGACAATGCTTGGATATAAGGATATGAAATCCTTCCAAAAGGTATTGGACAGAGCAACAAAGGCATTTGTTTCGTTAAATATTCCACATTATGAGAATATAATTGCAGAACATAGAGTTATTAAAAACGAACAAATACAAGATTTCAAATTATCTCGTTTTGCTTGCTATATAACTGTAATGAATGGTGACCCAAAAAAAATAGAGGTTGCAGAAGCGCAATCATACTTTGCACAACAAACTAGAAAATTTGAATTATTTTTAGAAGGACAGAATGAAATTGAAAGATTATTAATTAGGGAAGAACTTACAGAAGGGAATAAATCACTTGCTTCTGTTGGACGACAAGCAGGAGGAGCAGGATTTGATTATGCAAAATTTCAAAATGCAGGATATTTAGGTATGTATAATATGCCTTCTTGGCAACTTGAAAAAAAACGAGGTGTAAAGAAAGGTAAGCTTATGGAATATATGGGCAGAACTGAACTTGCTGCAAATCTATTTAGAGTTACTCAAACAGAAGAAAGAATAAAAAATACAGGTATAACAGGACAAGCAAATCTAGAAAAAACACATTATCAAGTAGGCAGAGAAGTAAGAGAAATCGTTCAAAAAAACGTGGGGAAATCACCTGAAAATTTGATTCAAGAAAAGCAACTTTCTGACGTAAAAAAAGAAATAAAACAAGGACATAAGAAGATGCTTAACGAAGATAAGAAGAAAAGAAAATAACGGCAGGTATTAGCAGTTTGACAAAATGGTGAGTTCAGTGCTAAATTTAAAGTAAATTTATATAAACCATCAACTTCGCCAAGCCCAAGATTTTTATAATACACAAATCTTTTTATCAAAATTTAACTATTAATTATGAAATAGAGATTATAAAAAAATAGGTTGGTTTAGACTATGCTTCCATACAAATCAAATTCTGTAGCATCTTCAATAAGTACTTGTGCAAAGTCGCCTAATCTTACAAATTGATTGGCGTTGATCAAGACTTCATTATCTACCTCTGGAGAGTCAAACTCTGTACGACCAATAAATTGATTAGATTCTTTTCTATCAAAAAGTACTTTATAAGTATTACCGATTTTCTTTTGGTTAAGCTCTAAGGAGATTTTCTCCTGAATTTCCATTAATACATCAGCTCTTCTTTGTTTTTCTTTAGAAGGAATATTGTCAAGCAGGGTATGAGCGTGTGTATTTTCTTCATGAGAGTATTGGAATACACCAAGTCTTTCAAATCTTGTTTGCTCTACAAATTTGCACAAAGCATCAAAGTCATTGGGGGTTTCTCCTGGGTGACCTACTATCAATGTGGTTCGCAAGGCGATATTCGGCACCTTGTCTCTGATTTCATTAAGTAACTGCACTGTTCTTTCGCCCGATATGCCTCTTCTCATGGTTTTAAGCATAGAAGTGGTAGCATGTTGGAGTGGCATGTCAAGATATTTGCAAATATTGCTTCTCTGATTCATCACATCAAGAATATCCATCGGAAATTGTGAAGGGTAAGCGTATTGTAGTCTTATCCATTCTATACCTTCTACATCTGAGAGACGGCTAAGTAAATCTGCAAGGTTTCTCTTTTGATATAAATCTTTACCATAGTCAGTAAGGTCTTGAGCGATAAGGATTAATTCTTTTGTTCCGTTTTTAGCGAGGTTTTTTGCTTGCAGTTCTATCTCTTCTATAGGCCTTGAAGCCAGTACACCCCTCATCAAAGGTATAGCACAAAAAGAGCAGGGTCGATCGCAGCCTTCGCTAATTTTAAGATAAGCATAATGGGAAGGAGTAGTAATTAATCGTTCGCCGATTAATTCATGTTTATAATCTGCTTTTAATGTTTTTAGAAGCCGAGGCAATTCATTGGTTCCAAAGAAAGCATCCACCAATGGAATTTCTTTTTCTAAATCATCTTTATATCTGTGAGAAAGGCATCCAGTAACATAGAGCTTATCAATTAGTCCTTCGTGTTTAGCATCGGCATAGCGAAGTATCGTGTCTATGGACTCTTGTTTGGCATTGTCAATAAACCCGCAGGTGTTAATGATTACGATACTAGAATCATCTGATGAGGATTCGTGTGTAGCCTCAATATTATTGCCTTTGAGCTGGGTAAGAATTTGCTCTGAATCAACCAAATTCTTAGAGCAACCAAGGGTGATAATATTGACTTTATTATTTTTTATGCCTTTAGTTTTCATGAATTGTAAAATAAAATGCGGTACAACAAAAAACAAATATACTCAAATGCCTTATCGTTCGGAAAAGGTTTACAGATTTAAACCAAAGCTAGCGGTAATTTTGCTTAATTTTATTTATCTTTGCTTTAACAAGCAGCTTAATCTAATATTTTTATATGTTTAGACTTTTTTACTCTGTTGTTTTAATACTTTTTTTTAATCCTATTTTCGTGAGTTTCTCAATGACCTTCCCACTAGATAGCTTAATAAAAAAGAAAAAATTGGATAAAGTGGTTAATATTAGATTTGATTTTAGCAATATAGAGTATACCATAGGATCATTTAATGGGAATAGAAACGAAACAGATGAGATTCCACTTGTGCTGTTGAACGATATAGTTATTCTATCAAAAGGAAAAAGAAATCAAGAGGGCTTCAAAACTTTAAGTTATAAAATTGGATTAGATAGTAAGCAAAATATTGGTGCTGGAATTGCAATGAACACTAATTTCGAACAATCTCTCTCTAAAAATATTTCAGAGTTTCACCTTACCGTAAATGACAGTAATTTATTTGTGCCTATTGGAAATTGCTTATATACTCAGCATTTAAGAACTATATCTACTTTAAAATCGAATTTCTTAAGCCAAAAAAATTTAGAAAAAAAGGAATTTGAATTCAATTCTGAATTCTATAACGTTATTCATTTAGCCGAAAATCCTGCAAAAGACAAATTCATCTTCTCAAGCAATATGCCCAATAGTTTCGGTGGCTATGACCTATATTTTGTAGAAAAAAAGGAGGGAATATTTTCAAAGCCAATTCATCTTGGACCTCACATAAATTCTGAAAAAGATGAGTTATTTCCCAGCTTTATAAACAACACTCGCATTGTATTTTCTAGCAATGGCAGAAACAATAAATCAGATTTTGATTTCTACACCTACTCCTTACTCGAAAAAACAAATGAAGCCGAACCTATCCATGCAATAAATACCACCTACAATGAGATTGCTTTAGTTGCAGACCCAAGTTTTAGTTTTGGGGCATTTGCATCAGACAAGCCATTGAATGACCCATCATATCGAGATTATAACATTTTTAATTTCAGAAAGGAGATAATTGATGCTAAATCTAAATATGAATACTTCAAAGACAGTGTGGATATGACACTAGAAAAAACGAATTCTTGCGTTCAATTAGATTTGTCAAATAGTATTGATAAAAATGGCTTAAGCTACGAATATCTATGGGAAATGGGGGATGGAGGCACTGCTCAAGGAGAAAAAATTGAATACTGTTATACACAACCTGGAAAATATATAGTTAAACTAATTTGTATTGCCCAATCCCCAGTAAAAATTAAAGAGGAATGCAATTCGGTTCAGATCGATATCCTTCCTTCCCTGATGCTGGAGATAAATAGCAAAGACACACTAACTGTAGATGAAATCTTTGAAGGAATAATAAAGCACAATTGGCATGAAAAAGATTTTGTCATAAAAAATATTTTTTGGAAAACTGATGAATCGCAATTTTATTCTGGAAACATCCTTTTTGGTAAGTTTAATTCATCGGGTTGGCATAAATTAGAAGCTATCTTAGAAACAGAAATCAAAGGAAAGCGAAAAATAAAGTACCTATCTAAAAAAATATTTATTAGAAAATAATAATGCAATTAACACCGTATCTTTTAATTCTTACCATATTTCTTCAGAGCCTAACTAGAGTTCTAAGTCAGGCATTGCCGAATGAATCTGAGAATATAGATTTTATAAGTACATTCTCCAATCAGGCTGATCATAGCTTCGGAGATGAAGACTATCATCAAAACTTTTTTATTGTAATTCCCAAAAATCAAAATAAACCCTTTTTTATAAGAATATTCGACCCTGACACAGGTGGAAATCACGACGAAGTCAAAGACAATTATTCTAAAACAAGATTTTCTATTTATGGAGGTAAGGGCTGTTTTTCAGCACCAGAAGCTAAGGAAGTGTATTCAAAAATGAATATCAATACTGGGCAAATGATTACCTCGAAAACTTTTGACCATTCCAACAAATACGATAATCAATGGTTTGTATTTGGCCCATTCAACCCCAAAGAAGGTGAATTAATAGAGGAGATGGAAGGATATATATTTCGAATAACTATTGAAGGTTTAGAAGGAAGAAACGGCAATAGATATCGTCTTTTTATAAGCGAAAACCATAATAATAATTTGGCTATTGAAGGATTGAACACATTTACTTATAAATACACCTTCAAACTAATTTCCAAAGAGCAGTCTGTGGCTATGCTTTATCCATTTGTAAATAAAGATGTGGTTTCTATTAAGGTACACACGTTTGATTTTGATAATGATGGAACCATTTTACTTTATTCATTAAAAAAGAATCGCCATAAAGTAAAACACTCTAAGAATAATGAATGGGTAGAAAGCACTCACCTCATTGAAGAAGAAGAAAAAAATACTACCCTGAATATTCAGATTATTAAAAAAGATAATAAAGATAACGACATGGCAATCTACATCACCAATCAATTCAATAAACCTGTTCCTTTTTATGCAATCCCTATAGGGGGTTCTACTAAATTCAGATATAAAATTAATATCAACTATTTTTCTAAATAATCAGGATTATATAGGTTTGCAACAATCAATTTCAAAAAAATACTTATTTTTGAAATTCAAAAAAAATAAAAATATATGACATCTATCATCGCTCCTTCTTTGTTGGCATCTGATTTTGGGAATCTTCAGCGAGACATAGAAATGGTCAATCAAAGTGAAGCCGATTGGTTTCATGTAGATATTATGGATGGCTTATTCGTTCCAAATATCTCTTTCGGAATGCCTGTGGTAGAAGCAATCAACAAGTATGCAAAAAAACCTTTAGACGTGCACCTAATGATTGTTCAACCAGAGCGGTATATAGATACTTTTCATCAATTAGGAGCTTCCTCGATTTCGGTGCATATAGAAGCCTGTCCGCATTTGCACAGAATAATTCATCATATAAAATCATTGGGAATAAAGGCAGGTGTGGCATTAAATCCTCACACCAGTATTGACACGCTAGTAGATATCATAGATGATGTAGATATTGTAAATCTGATGTCGGTAAACCCTGGATTTGGAGGTCAAAAATTTATCCCTCGGACTTTAGATAAAATAAGACACCTAAGAGCAATCATTGATTCAAAAAATCTGAATTGCCTTATTGAAATAGATGGTGGTGTGGCACTAAATAACTATGAAGAAATATTACACGCTGGGGCCAACGTGTTGGTTGCTGGAAATTGTGTATTTGGTGCAAAAAACCCTCATGAAGTAATCGCAACTATGAAGGCATTTAATAGGAAATAGCATAATAATTATCAAAAGAACATTTAAATGCATAAAACTAATTTACAATCCTGCTTTTGATAATATTGTCTTTTGCCAAGGTTGCCAAGTTTTAGATTGATAATAACTATCTATCATTTTTTTCAATACCAATTGACCAGAAAAGTGTTTGATGAGTGCAACACCATCGCTGCTTAATTTATTGTTGGCATTAAGTGCACAATCAAAAATATTCTTTACACCTGTTTCATCTAAATAGTTTAACTTTTTCATAAGATTCATGGCTCCTACTCTAGTTATGAATTCGTAAGAACGTCCAGCATAAACCGAAACCTGTTTGCCATAGGTATTGATATCTTTTTGTACTTTTATCTCCAACCATTTAAGCCTTATATTATTCCCTCTTGTTCCAGTAATATTATAAGTAGCTCTTAAATAATCTTCTGATTTCTCAGGGAAATAGCTACATAGTTTGTCTAAAGTGATTTCAATAACTCCATAGGATTTGTCAGCTAGCAATCGCTCATATTCAAAAAGAAGACTTTGATTGACCTTCTTGGTATTAACAACAACAGCTCTTCTTACATCTGCATCAGCATCTGACAATGCTTTTCTGATTAACGCTATAGCATCTGAATTATCTGAGTCTATCAATTGACTGATAATTTCTGCTTTAGTGGCATGGAACGTTTCTTTATTGAATGTTGCCAAGAGCACATCTAGTTTTTCGTTTACAGAATAAGCTCGAAGTGCAACTAATGCTTCGTATCTATCCAACATATTTGGTGCTCGTTGAGCTTGAGCGGCAAGTATTTCGAATGTCTTTTCAAACTTAACACTCTTAATTATTTTCATATTAGGGTCAAACAATACAAAGTCAATATCTTGATTGCTTGGGTTAGGAATGCTAATGATTTGCCTATATTCAGAAATTGTTACCCTTTGAGATGCTTTTGTTCCATTTTTATAATGTACCTCAACAACAATTGGCATTGTAAATAATTTTACCAATTCATTCGTTTCATGAGTTTGAGTAATGGTAAATTCTGATATCCTCTTCCCTTTATTGTCATTTAATTCTTTGAAAGAAACATCATATCTAGGTTCTCCACCTCTATAAATCCATTGTTCCCAGAACCAATCTAATGATAAGCCTGTTTTTTCGTGAAATGCTATTAATAAATCTTCAGAATCTACATTCTGATAAGCATGTTTTTCTAGAAAGTATTTCATAGTTCTTCTAAAAGACTCGTCACCTGCTACGTACCTAAGCATATCAAGAACCACAGCTCCTTTGGGATAGTGCCTTACTGTTCCTGCCTTACTATGGGCGATAGGTAATAAATCTTTCTTTGAAGCTTCCAGAGATTGATCTATGGCTGTTTTTCTAGACCAATCATAATAATCCATGCCTTTTACAGAACCAGTAAATAGGTTTCCATAGTAAGTAGCGAAATTCTCGTGTAGCCAATGATGGGTTTCTGTGCGTTCAGTAACTAAATCTCCAAACCATTGATGAGTGAGCTCATGAGCGTTCACATATAAATATGGGCGATCTAAATAAGAGCGTTCATCCACTAAATAAAAATCCCCAAATAGAGTGGCTGATGTATTTTCCATAGCACCAAAGGTATAGTCCTGAACAGGAATTTGAGCATATCTTCCCCAAGGGTATTTGACCATTAATTCTTTTTCAAACCAATCCATCATCTCTGCACTGTATATATAGGTGGGGGATACTCTTTCTGGGTATTCGGGATAGTACCATAGATCTATCGGAACACCACCTTTTGATTTCAAACTTTTGATTTCATATTTTCCAATACCCAACATGATTAGGTAGGGAGAATGTGGTTTGGATAATTTATAATGCCAAGTTTTTGTTCCGTCTTTATTGTCTTTCTCTAATAATTTCTCCCCATTAGAAAGCACTTTATACTGAGCATCAAATCTAACTTTTACCTCAGTGGTGGCTTTGTCGTTTTGCTTATCAAATAATGGAACCCAATAACGGTTGTCATAAGCTTGACCTTGAGTCCAGATTTGCTTTCTACTTTGATTTAAAGAATCGTTCCAACCAATAAAATATAAGCCTAGTCTAGGTGTTGCTTCATATTCAAATTTTAAAAGATAAGATTGATCAATTGTGAAACTAACTGAAGGATGAATGCTTACGCCTGTTACAGATTGTTTGAACTTAATAGGACTTCCATTGATATTAGCAGATTTTATGATAATAGAAGGTGCATCAAAGAAAACAGAATCTACATTAGGCTGGATAGGTATAAAAGTGTGGCTCACCGAACCCTTTACCATTCCCTGTAGTGGCTCAAAACTAACATCTATAAAAATATTAGTAATATCTATATTGTGCGTTCTCGGTACAGACTCGTGTTCGTCATACAAAAAGGTTTTTGTGGTATTTTGTGAATACAACAAATCAGTTGGAAGTAAGATTAGAATAGAAAAATAAAATAAAATTAACATCAAATACTTTGCTATTGATATTCTCATACATTTATACGTTTTTATAAATAATTCAATTTCTTTATTTAGCCCAATTTAAAATGAATTTCCTAAATAACACCTTCAAATAGTTGACTTCGTATTATTGCGTTAAGGAAGTGTTTTCAAACCATACAAGCCTAAATCTTTGGAAGGGGCAACCTGCTCGTCAGAGAAATACAATAGAATAGATTGATGAGGCTGCAATTCTAATGATAGCTCTTGTTTCAATCCTATATAATTACTAATTGAAGGCTTCCATTCAAAAAAGTGTTTACTAGGCATCTTAATAAGGTCAAATACTTTATAATTTGTGACTATCTTCTTTTCTGTATCATTCGTAAATAATAGCACTCCTGTTTGATTAGTAAATCTTCTTAATAACACTTTGAGATCACTTGGTTGCCCCCACATAGGAATCTCCGCTGAACTGTAATTACTAGATGGCTGTATAAATCTCCACAGTAAAAGACTCTCATCACTCATTTTATGAAACCTATCAGATGTATTGATTACACCACCAAGCATACCATCAAAAAGTGCTAAGGTGTAACATTCTTCTTTAGTAAGTTCTGTTTTAAACGAATTCATATATAATACATCTGGATCCAATTGCCATAAGATATTGTTGGTATACTGTGTAATGATAGATTCGTTAATCATATTACCATGGCTATTCGTACTCCATTTTTTCCCTACATCATTAGAATTCCTAATAGCATCTACATAACCCACTGCTTGAGGAAAAGGCATAATACAACCTAGCCAAAAACTCTCTTCCCCTATTTCTTGTCTAATCATTTCTAAAACTTCATTAAAATACTGAGCAGATGATTTCCCTGGACTATATCTTTTATATTTTATAGAGTTTTTAAGTCCCCAATCCATAAAATCAGTTTTAAAATAACTAATTCCTAAAGACTTTAATGTTCTAAATACCTTTCTTATATATTCAAAAGCTTCTGGTTGACTGGTATCAAGAATATACGTTTTCCCATTTTTAGCATCGTCCCATTCAATTACAAGAGTTCCGTCTGGATGGTGAAGAATCCATTCTGGATGACTCTTAAATAATTCTGATTTCTCGTGCACCATAAATGGGCTAATCCATATTCCTGACCTATAGCCTTGATCTTTAATTTTATTGATGCAATTACCAAACCCAGAAGGAAACTTCAAAGAGTCAAATTTTAACCAATCTCCGTAATAAGAAAAGTAGCCATCATCTATTTGAATAGTTTGAATTGGTATTTTTGGATTCATTTTTGCCAAACCATCCAATATCTCATTTAACAGAGCTTCATTAAAGTCTTTTTCTGTATCATACCAAGAACACCAATGGTATGCTGGGGGCTGTTTTAGTTTTATTTTATTATGATTTGCCAACTGCATAGCAAAATTTTGAAAAGTTTGGAAGGGAACTTTTCCTGATACTATGTGAATAGTGGGCAAATTTTGAATTTGGCTCGATGGTAACATGTTTTCTGTTGAGAAACCTATATCAATTAATTCTTTATTTAAAGCTTCCCATCGATCTATAAGCCCAAAACGAGTTTGTTTATTATAAAAAGTTGTTCTTTGAATAAATTCTTTATGATCATAAGCCCCCCATGTCATAGTATAGTTTCTTTCATTGATAATCCCGCTAGTGAGATAGCTATCGTATGACCAAACATGCTCATGTAAGCCATCTAGATCTACTCTTTCACTAGATTTTGGCATAGGAATTATTGCACTTGGTCCCCCAAAACCCAAGCCTTGCTTTACTAGTCTATCCACACCAATCATTTCTCCTGATCCAGCTGGACAGAAATATTCAGGTAATACTTTAAACCCCTTAAGAGAAGACGACAAAGTAAGAGAATGGCTGTCAGAAGCTAGAACTATTTCAACAAATCTTTTATCAGATAATTCATAGCTAATAGTAGCTCCAATTTTATTTGGTTTTATTATAAAACTTAGAGGTCTTATTGCTGCTCCATCTATATGAGGATAAAAATTGGTTATGCTTAATGAATCTGATTTTACTGAAAAGCTCCCATCTTGGTTGACTTCCCAAGAAATGGAAGATTGTAAACCATCTGAATCATCTAATTTGGCGAAAGGTGTAGGTGTATTACACTGTGTTAAACTCAAAAGAAGCAAACCTAAAGTAAGCGTTAAGTAATTAAGCATAGGAATTGTTAATAAAGTAAATACTATGTTCTAAAATTAAAGAATGATCATTTAAATAGTAAAAAATAAATTAATTTAATGTCGAGATATCAATCTTATGATAAAGACTGATTCTCTTCTGAAGCCAATTTAAGCAATGTTTCGTATTCGGCAGGGGTAATATCGTTGAAGAAATAATATATAGGGTTCACCTTTTCCCCATTTTTGATAACTTCATAATGTAAGTGCGGTGCAGTAGATGTTCCCGAAGTACCTACGTATCCTATGCATTCGCCTCGTTTTACTTTTTGCCCTTCTCTTACAGAAAATTTCTCTAGATGGGCATATTTGGTAATATATCCGTAACCATGATTGATTTCAATTTCGTTTCCATATCCGCCAAGGTTCCTAATAGTTGCTTTGATTACTCCATCCCCTGTGGCATAAATAGGAGTGCCTCTCACCGCTGCAAAATCTACTCCTGTATGCATCATCTTTACTTTATATATTGGATGAATACGCATCCCAAAACCAGAGGCCAAAGCTTTTAACTCTTTGTTAGAAATCGGTTGTATTGCAGGAATACTAGAATACATCTTGGATTTATTTCTAGCTAAAATCATAATTTCATCAAAAGATTTAGATTGTATGCTCACTCTTTTTTTAAGCAATTCCATTTTGAGGAGCGTACTGGCAATTAATTTTTGAGGCTTAACTTTTTTATTTAACAATTCCTTGTATTTATTGATTCCATCGTCAGAAGTTCGTTTTTCAGTACTTATAGGTGTGGCTTCGAAGATTACCCGATATATACTATTATCTCTAGACTCTAATTCTGCTATCACATTGGTGGTTTCGTCAAGTTCTTTATTGATTAAATCATAGTAAAAAAGCAAAGTGGAATTTTCTTTTTTTAATATCAATTCTTTTGGAGAATTAAAAAACTGAACATATAAATAAAGCAAACCAGCTCCAAACAAAACCGATGTCAAAATAAAACCCAAAGTATTCCATACAATTTCAGATTTGCTAGTTTTTAGCAATTCGTACTTGCAGGTTTCAGTATCGTAGTAATATTTTATCTTTGCCATTGTTCTACCTCAATATTTTGTACTAAATTTGACATTCGATGATAATTATTTATCAAAAAAAATTTACTAGTGCAATAATTATTGGAATAATGCACTAAAAAAGAGTTTAAATCTAATAAAATATATTTATCAAAACAAAATGGATTCTAAAACCATACGCCAAACTTATCTAGACTTTTTTGCCTCAAAAAATCATAAAATAGTAGCTTCGGCTCCAATAGTATTAAAAAACGATCCTACATTAATGTTTACTAATGCAGGAATGAATCAATTTAAAGATTATTTTTTGGGGAACAAAACCTCAGCCGACGCACGTGTGGCAGATACGCAGAAATGTTTGAGAGTTTCTGGAAAACATAATGACTTAGAAGAAGTAGGTATAGACACTTATCATCACACTATGTTTGAGATGCTAGGTAACTGGTCATTTGGAGATTACTTCAAAAAAGAAGCCTTGGCTTGGTCTTGGGAATTGCTCACAGAAGTGTATCAATTACCAAAGGACAGAATATACGTGAGCGTGTTTGGTGGTGACGATGCCGAAAATTTAGCTCCCGACCATGAAGCTTTTGAAATTTGGAAACAATTTGTACCAGAAGACAGAATATTATACGGCTCAAAAAAAGACAATTTTTGGGAAATGGGTGCTCAAGGGCCATGTGGGCCATGCTCAGAAATACACATCGACCTTAGGACAGAGGCAGAAGTAGCAGCAATTCCAGGAAAACAACTAGTGAACGAAGGACATCCCGAAGTAGTAGAAATTTGGAACAATGTATTCATGCAATTTAATCGTAAGGCTGATGGTTCTTTAGAACTTCTCCCTGCCCAACATGTAGATACAGGCATGGGCTTTGAAAGATTATGCATGGCTATACAGAAAAAAACTTCTAATTATGATACAGATGTATTCCAACCCACTATTCAATATATCGCCCAAAGCTGTGGAATAAAATATGGAGCTGCCGAAAAAACAGATATTGCAATGCGCGTATTGGCAGACCATATCAGAGCAATTGCTTTTACAATAGCAGATGGGCAAATCCCCTCAAACAATAAAGCTGGATATGTTATCCGAAGAATCTTAAGAAGAGCAGTTCGGTATTACTTCACTTTTCTAGGAATCAATGAAGCATTCTTATTCCAACTAGTTCCTATCATTGCAGATCAATTTGAGAATGTGTTCCCAGAGCTAAAAGCTCAACAAGAATTTGTAAGCAAAGTAATTCAAGAAGAAGAAAACTCCTTCTTGAGAACCCTAGAACTTGGACTAAAGAAACTAGAAATAATCACCAACTCCTCTAAAGACATATCAATCATCGAAGGTAAGACGGTATTCGAACTGTTTGACACCTATGGCTTCCCTCCCGACCTTACGGCACTTATAGCAAGAGAAAAAAACTGGTCGATTGACGAAGAAGGTTTTGAAATTGAAATGTCAAAGCAAAAAGAAAGGTCCAAAAAAGCCGCCGTTACCGAAACAAGCGACTGGGTAGAGCTTCTAGAAGTAGAACGCATAGAATTTGTGGGCTATGACCACATGAACGCAAAATCAAGAATTGTAAAATATCGTAAAGTAAAATCCAACAATAAAGAACAATATCAATTAGTATTAGATACAACTCCATTCTATGCTGAAAGCGGTGGGCAGGTAGGAGATACTGGACTTCTAAAATCAGACAAAGAACAACTGAACGTTTTAGACACAAAAAAAGAAAACGATTTAATCATACACATTGTAGATAAAATACCAAGCACCGTAGCCTCAGATTTTGAAGCAATAGTAGATGTAGCAAAAAGAAAAAAAATTGAAAGAAATCACACTACTACTCACCTACTTCATGCGGCATTAAAACAAGTTCTTGGCACTCATGTCAATCAAAAAGGTTCATTGGTCAACGAACACTCACTTCGTTTCGATTTTTCTCATTTTTCTAAACTAACCGACGAAGAAATAATCAAAGTAGAGCAAATAGTAAATCAAAAAATTAGAGAAAATATAACACTCTATGAGCAAAGAAATTTGCCTATAGAAGAGGCGAAGAAGCTAGGAGCAACAGCACTTTTTGGAGAAAAATATGGCGACTTCGTTCGTGTCATCACATTTGACCCAAACTTTTCTGTAGAATTTTGTGGAGGAACACATACAGCAAAATCAGGTCAAATAGGCTTTGTGAAAATAATTTCTGAAAGTTCTGTAGCTGCCGGAGTAAGACGATTAGAAGCAATTACAGGAGAAGTAGCAGAATCATTAATTACCGAACAATCTAACACTTTAGCTCAGATTAAGGACATCCTGAAACAACCTAAAGATATTGTAAAGGCTATAGAAACAGTAATTGAAGAAAAAATTCAATTACAAAAACAACTCGATATGTTTTACCAACAAGAAGCGGCTCAATTGAAAAATGAGCTAATTCAGAAAATGACCCCTAATAAGGGTATGGAATGTATCATCGAAAAAATCACAGCTTCAAGCAATGATATTATCAAGCAAATATCTTTTGAATTAAAATCAAAATACGATAATCTTTTCCTTGTGCTTGCTGCTGATATTGCTGGGAAACCCAATGTATCTATAATGATATCAGAAACAATAGTTAAAGAAAAAAACTGGAACGCTTCTGCATTAGTAAAAACTTTAGCTAAACCTATTCAAGGCGGCGGCGGCGGACAACCATTCTATGCCACTGCTGGCGGGAAAGAAATCAATGGATTAGACGAGGTACTATCTATTGCTAAGACTTTCTTAAACTAATTTAATTTTACAATTAATTAAACCATGAACAAAGAACAAGTAACCTGGTATAGTGAGTGGTTTAATTCCCCTTTTTATCATATCCTTTATAAAAACCATGACTTTACAGAGGCAGAGTTTTTCATTGACCATTTAGTAGATAAATTAGCACTATCGCCAAATACAAAAATCGCAGATATAGCTTGTGGCAGAGGAAGACATTCGATTTATCTCAACAAGAAAGGTTTTGAAGTTACAGGATTAGACTTATCGCCCAATAGCATTGATTTTGCTAATCTGCATGCTAACCCTTCGCTAAAGTTTTCTGTACATGACATGCGAAAAGTATTTAAAAAAGAATATTTTGATGTTGTACTCAACCTATTTACTAGCTTTGGTTATTTTGATGAAGATTCAGACAATCAAAAAGCTATTACAGCTATGGCTGAAAACTTGAAGCCAAACGGCTATTTTATTCTTGACTTTATGAATACCCAAAAAGTAATCAACTCATTGGTCTATTCTGAAACCAAAATAGAACAAGAAATAGTATTCAATATTACTAGGCGAATAAAAAACAATCATATCATCAAATCAATTCAATTTGAGCATATGGACGAACAATATTTCTTTGAAGAAAAAGTAAAAGCCATCACTTATCAAGACTTCTTAAACTATTTTCAGAGTACAGCACTTTATGACATCAATGTATTTGGAAATTATCAACTAGAGCCATATACCCCCGAAAGCTCAACAAGAATGATTTTTATACTAAGAAAATAATTTAGTTTTACCAAGTATGTATTTCAATTTTATCCTCCTTTTTCTTTGTGCTTTCATAGCTGGTATGACCGTAGTGGTATTCCCCAATATTAGCAAGAAGAACTTCAAAACGATACTAAGCTTCAGTGGTGCCTACTTATTTTCAATTACCGTAATCCACATTTTACCTGAGCTTTTTCATGAGCAAAAAGAACTAACTACTACTGGAATATTTGTTCTGGGAGGCTTCTTTCTACAAATGATATTGGAACTATTCACTACAGGAATAGAACACGGACATATTCACAACAGCCATGATCATCATTTCCCAAAAACCAGTATTTTATTAGGAATGCTTGTGTCATTATGTTTTCATGCTTTTCTTGAAGGCACGCTTATCATTCACCCTCATCAACACGATGGGAATACTGAATTACACCAAACCGATAGCTTGATGTTCGGTCTTATTCTTCATAAGATACCAGAATCTATAGCACTTGCAGCAGTCTTGTCTTATACGTTGATTAATAAAAATAAAATAATATTTTACTTAGTTCTATTTTCTTTAGCTTCTCCTTTAGGCCTATTGTTTAGTTCCTATTTTTATGAAAGCCATTTGTTCTCTACAAATCTATTTTCTTATTTATTCGCCGTTGTAGCTGGGAACTTCTTATATATTTCTACAACAATATTTTTTGAGAGTAGCCCCGACCATCAGTTTAAATCGAGAAAATTAATTGTATCTTTTATAGGTGCTTTTATGGCAATAGTTTCTGAAAAATATTTATAATCATGAGAAAAATTCTTTTCATCATCAACCCTATTTCAGGTGGTGTCAACAAAGAGTATATCCCCAAATTGATAGATAGATATCTTGATAAAAATATATTTCAATCAGAAGTCCAATATACTGCGTACCCTCTACACGCAAAAGAAATCGCAAAAAATGCTGTAAACTATAATTATGATATAGTTGCCGCTGTAGGAGGAGATGGAACCATCAACGAAATAGCATCAGAACTTGTCAATACCGAGGTGAAATTGGCAATAATCCCACTTGGCTCAGGAAATGGATTAGCACGCCATCTGAATATTCCTCTTGATACTAAAAAAGCAATAATTTATCTTAATAGTGCAGATATATTAAAGATTGATGTTGGAAGGATTAATAATAAATACTTTTTTTGCACCTCTGGAATTGGCTTCGATGCAATTGTGGCAAACGAATTCGCCAGCCTCACCAAAAGAGGCTTATTGGGTTATCTAAAAACCTCTATTATGTCTTATCTTCGTTACCATCATCAATTTTATAAACTATCCATAGACGGTAAAAAAATAGAAGAAAAAGCATTGCTAATAACCTTTGCCAATGCTTCTCAGTTTGGCAACAATGCTCATATAGCCCCTATTGCTGATATTTCTGATGGTCTAATAGACGTGAGCATTCTTAGGCCTTTTCATTGGTGGGAATCTATGAGCTTAGCATTCCATTTGTTCACAAAAAAACTACATCAAACCAATTTTATCAAAATATATAAGGCTAAGACAATATCATTGGAAATCAATAAAAAACAATTCATTCATATTGATGGGGAGCCGTTTGAAATAAACAAAGAATTAAACGTGCATCTTTTACCACAAAGTTTGAACGTTATGGCTAAAGATAAAAAAACTACCTGATGGTGTTCTTATGAAGATTGTCTCATAATCAATTTTAAAAGCACCTATAGAAAACATAAGACTTCTATCAGCATCTTTTATTAATGATTATTTGAGATAATTTTATTACTTTTAAATCATAAAAAATTAGCATGGATAATTTTGTAGTATCTGCAAGAAAGTATAGACCAAATACCTTTGACACAGTTGTAGGGCAATCACACATTACCACTACCTTAAAAAATGCTATAAAAAACAACCACTTGGCTCAATCTTTCTTGTTTTGTGGACCAAGAGGTGTGGGAAAAACAACTAATGCAAGGATTTTAGCAAAAACTATCAACTGTTTAAACATTACCGCCGAAACAGAAGCTTGTGATAAATGCGAGTCTTGTGTGGCATTTAATGAAAATGCTTCTTTTAATATCCATGAGCTTGATGCGGCTTCGAACAACTCAGTAGATGATATTAGAAACCTTGTGGAACAAGTAAGATACCCACCCCAAGGAAACAGCAAATACAAAATATACATCATCGACGAGGTGCACATGTTGTCTAATTCTGCATTTAATGCATTTTTGAAAACACTAGAAGAACCTCCTAAGTATGCTATTTTTATTCTTGCCACTACTGAAAAACACAAAATCATCCCTACAATATTATCAAGGTGCCAGATTTTTGATTTCAATAGAATTCAAATTCAAGACATTGCAGAACATCTTTCTAAAATAGCTCAAAAAGAAGGAATCGCTTATGAGCCACAAGCCCTGCATTTGATAGCACAAAAAGCCGATGGTGGACTCAGAGATGCCCTCTCTATGTTCGACTTAATTGTTACATTTTCCTCCAACAATTCTGTAACCTATGAAAATGTAATCGAGAATCTTCATATTCTAGATTACGACTATTATTTTAGATTAACAGATGAATTGTATGCGCAAAATGTAGCCAATGCCTTAATTATATTTGACGAAATCTTAAAGAAAGGCTTTGATAGCCATAACTTTATTGTGGGGCTTTCTGAACATCTCAGAAATTTAATGGTATGCAAAGACGAAATTACACTTAAACTTCTTGAAGTGGCTGAAGAAGTAAAGCTGAAATATAAGAACCAAGCTAAAGCAACTTCTCTTTCATTTCTGATGTCAGCACTAAGTGTTTCTAGTAATTGCGATATCAATTTCAAATCTAGCAAAAACCAGAGACTTCATGTAGAGCTCGCATTAATGAAAATAGGGTATTTGAATAGTGTAATTAATGTAAATGCTGTCCAATCTGGACAAGAAACAACCACTGAATCAAAAAAAAAAGTAGCGACCAACTAGCAAATACTGAATCCTCTGCTTTAGTTGAAGACAATACGCAAACTAGCCATACCCCCAAGAACCAAGAGCTAAAAAACACCATCAAAATCCCAAGTTTTGCTGGTATTATGAATAATCTGAAACAACCTCAGAAAAACAGCTCCACAAATACCGAAATCTCTGAACCACAGAAGAACGATAGCTTTACTTTAGAAAATCTAGAAAAACTCTGGCAAAATCATTTAAAACAATGCAAAGAGAAAGGGTTGCTTAACCATTGTTTGATTTTAGACAGACCCATCACTTTAGAAAATGAAATTATTCACCTCAAGCTTGATAATGTAATTCAAGAAGACCAGCTTAATGAGTTTAAACTTGAATTATTAGAATATTTAAGAACAAACCTCAAAAACAATATGGTGAATATAAAGGTTTCTATAAAAAAAGAGGAGGAGATAAAAAAGATTTATACTAGTAGAGAGAAATATATTTACCTCAATGAAAAATTCCCTCAATTAGACCAGCTCAGAACTAGGCTGGGATTAGATTTATACGATTAACATTTTCACATAATGAGTATAGAGGAAATTACTAAGAGGAAAAATTTAATTTTTATTATATTATCGGCTTTTTTTATCACCAATGCTATACTTGCAGAAATTATAGGAGTAAAGATTTTTTCTTTAGAATCAACCCTAAGCCTTGCCCCTGCTCAAATCAATATACTTGGCTTATATCAACTCGACTTTAATCTTACTGCTGGTGTAATTATTTGGCCATTTGTATTTCTGACTACAGACCTTATCAACGAGTACTTTGGTAAAGATGGAGTTAGGAAAATCACCTTCATTACTACTGGAATGATCATCTATGTTTTTTTAATCATCTGGATAGCTACAAAAGTATCGCCTGCAAAATTTTGGCTAGAGGTAAATCATCTTGACCTTGAAGGTAATCCAATTAATATTAATACTGCATATGCAACCATCTTTCAACAAGGGGGTGGGATAATAATAGGTTCAATTACAGCATTTTTAGTAGGGCAAATGCTAGACGTCTATGTTTTTCATTATATTAGAAAACTAACAGGTCAGAAATACATTTGGCTCAGGGCAACGGGTTCTACCTTAGTTTCTCAACTAATCGACAGTTACTTGGTATTATTTGTTGCATTTTTTCTTCTTGGCGGAGCCAATTCTTGGGAAATAGCTATGGTATTTGCAGTTGGAAGCATAAATTATATCTATAAATTTCTAGTAGCAATCTCTTTAACACCACTTTTATATATCATTCACCGATGGATTGATCAATACTTAGGAAAAAAAGTAGCAACGAAGATGATTGATGTTGCCAATGAGGAATTTTAAATAGCTTCCTGCGATTACCAGCAATAAAATTTAAACACTTATTAAAACAAAAAAATCATATCGACTGTTGGACTAATTAATTAATTCAACTATGGAACAAAGAGATATTGACAGAATTATAGAAATGGCTTGGGAAGATAGAACTCCATTTGAAGCTATCAAAACACAGTTTGGATTTAGCGAGGCTAATGTAATTTCTTTGATGCGAAGAGAATTAAAAAGAAGTAGTTTCAATTTATGGAGAAAACGAGTTAATTCTAAAATCAGCCACAAACATATTCAGAAGAGAACTCCGTCTATAATAAAGTTCAAATCTAAGCTTCAAAGAATAATTTCGTCTAACAAAATAAGCAAGAGATAAATGCAAATCATATTCGATACCAATTATCTAAGCATATTAGAGAAAATCCATCAGATTAACCCTGTAGAATATGGCAAAACTCGCAATTACATAGATGGTGCTGTTACCTATTTATCGCCCTATATATCTCGAGGTGTGATAAGCACTAAACAAGTTCTTGAAATTACTTTACAGAAAGGTTATAAAATTTCTCAAATAGAAGCATTTGTAAAAGAATTATGTTGGAGAGATTATTTTCAAAGAGTAGGACAGTTAAAAAATTTATTTATTGAGATAAAGCAACCACAATCTCCCGTATTCAATTATTTGATTCCTTCACAGGTAGTAAGTGCTTCAACAAATATTGAAGCTATAGACAATGCCATTAGGCTATTATACCAAACAGGCTATATGCACAATCATCACAGAATGTACATAGCGTCTATTGTTTGTAATATTGCAAAATCTCATTGGCTCCACCCTGCACAATGGATGTATTACCATTTGCTTGATGGCGATTGGGCCAGCAATGCATGCAGTTGGCAATGGGTAGCTGGTGCAAATAGCAATAAAAAATATTTTGCCAATCAAGAAAACATCAACACCTATACTAAAACCAATCAAAAAAACACATTTTTAGACCATACTTACGAGATATTTGAACACCTAGAAATACCCAATGAATTATCATATACACATCAATATGATTTGCAGCTAACACTTCCAAATTTTTCTAACTTAAATATCAACAACAATATTCCTACCTATATCTATAACTATTACAACTTAGATCCGCTTTGGCATAAAGAAGAAATTGGTAATAGAATTCTATTGATTGACCCAAATTTTTATAGAAAATATCCTGTATCCAAGAAATGTATTGATTTTATGTTGGCACTTAGTAGGAATATCCCTAATATTCAATTTTATACTGGCTCTTTTGAATCTTTGATGAATGATTACGACTTACAGAAAGTATATTTTAAAGAACACCCATCAAACATAGGTTATTTTGGAATTCAAGAAGATAGAGATTGGATTTGTAAAGAAGTATCAGGTTATTACCCTTCATTCTTTGCTTATTGGAAAAAAATAGAAAGCTATCTTCATAGCCAATCAACAGTATCTTTGCCTTAAAGAATTCTAAACATAAAAATTAGAATTGAGTATAGCTATTTTTCTATTCAAGATTGATTTTAATGGTTTCCTTTCCTCTAATTTTAAGACATTTGTAACCTAAATTTAGGACTAAGCTAGAACTATAAATTATAGCAGGATTAATCTATTCAACTGTAAACTTTTTTTAGGACGAGACACTCTTTGAATTAAAGCGTTAAATCAATATCTTGGTATTTGTTTACAGCTAAATATGAGCAGCAAATATCTATTTACCAGCTGAAGTAGAAATCATGTATGATTGCTAACGTTCATTATCCTAAACTTTTGGCCAACGGATATTGACTCCAATAGGGGAATAGGAATTAAAAGTTTGTATTAGCTGGATGCTGAAATCAATCCATACTGAAATCGAAGTGTATGTTATTTAATAGTATTGAATTTATTATTTTGTTGCTTGTTACGCTCTTCTTGTACTATCTTCCTGTTTTTAGAAGATTGCAAGTTGCTCTATTAATTGCTGCAAGTTTTATTTTTTATGGGTTTTATCAGCCAGGTTTATTAGTGCTATTAGTAACTTGTATTTTGGCGAATTCGCTGATGAGCTATCACATACATCAATCGATTGATAGGGCTAGAAGAAAATTATTGTTGATAGTAAGTGTTGTATTCAATCTATTTTTATTGTGCTTTTTTAAATATGGAGCAGTATTAGCGGGTTTTTACCTCAATGTTTCTAACAATCACAATTCTATTTTTTTAGATTATTTATTGTTACTGCCATTGCCTATTGGCATTTCCTTTTACACTTTTGAAGGTATCAGTCTATTGGTAGATGTCTATAGAAAGAAGGAAACACTAAGTCAAAGAGATTCTAGTAATCTTTCCAAATATATACTCAATACTAGTTTCTTTATTTCGTTTTTTCCTCACCTTATTTCTGGACCTATACTCAAAGCCCATAGTTTTTTCCCTCAGATACAAACTAAGAAATGGAGTAACATAGAGTGGGAAGCGGTACTACACTATTTGGTATTAGGTTTTTTTTTCAAAATGGTGGTGGCCGATAATCTAGAAGATCTTACTAATATTCTCCTATTTCCATATTTTAATGCATATTCAACATATAGCTTGCTTTTGGCTGTTTTTGGGTTTTCTATACAAATGTTTGCCGACTTTGCAGGTTACTCGCTTATAGCAGTAGGGTTGGGGCTGTTGTTAGGTTATAATTTGCCACAAAATTTTTGTTACCCTTATTTAGCTACTTCATTTTCTGATTTTTGGCACCGTTGGCATATCTCTTTATCAAGTTGGCTTAAAGAATATGTCTATATTCCGCTAGGAGGCAATCGTAAAGGAGAATACCGAACTTTTTTAAATGTCTTTATAGTAATGCTTGTGGGCGGTATTTGGCATGGTTCATCATGGACTTATGCCATTTGGGGTGGTATGCATGGTTTATTTATCATTATAGAAAAAAAATATAGTAGTCCTGCTCAAAATATAGTGAGAAAAATATTGGGCTGGTTGATGGTTTTTATAGTAGTTTCTATACTTTGGGTGCTGTTTAAGTTACCAAACATTCATCATTTTGTGTTGTTTTTTACAGCCCTATTTAAGAATATCGACAAGCCAATTATCAAGCTGGGCAATCAATTTGAAATATTGATTTATTCTTTTCCAATAGTTTTGTATTACCTACGTCATATTTTGTTTCAACACTCCTTCACAAAATTGTACATGCACAAATTTACCTCATTAAGACCACTAGTATATGGTACAATGATTTTTCTAATGATTGTAAATAGTGGCAATGCAGGTAAGTTTATATATTTTCAATTCTAAACTATGATTTACAAAGTAGCATTCTGGGTAATCATTTTTTTTCTAGGCTATAATGTGTATTTGATAGAATTTCCACTAAAAAATGGTGACTATTACATGTTACAGGAGAAAGCAGAAGATTTCGTCTTCGACAATCGCCATTATGATACTATCTTGGTTGGTTCTTCTTTAGTGCGTCATTTTAGAAATATTCCAATTTTTCAAGGTAAACAATTTTATAATCTCTTTTTGAATGGAAGTAGTGCTGCTTCGGGAATAGAATTGATTATCAAAAGTGGAAAGATACCCAAAGTATTGTTTGTAGAAACACATCATTTAACCAAAGGGCTTAACGATACTCTTATTAAGAACGTATTTCAAGGCTACAGCATCAAGCAATTTCTACCAGCATTGCAATCCAAACACAAATTCTTGAACATAATAATTAAAAAGATAAAACCCCAAATAAAAAAACTCGACTCTAGGGGAGTGTTTTTTAGAGAAATATTTTACCACCATATTGAACAATTAAGACATGAATATAGTTCCATATCTGATTCATTGAAGTATATACAACATTTGAATAAGGTTGATATGCAGTTGCAATATCTAACGGCTAAGGGCTGTACTATTTATTTGTTTGAAGTACCTATCGAAAAAGAACTGGCATTGTCTAAGCGAGCAAAGTTTTTGAGATTTAAAAACCATCAGATACTTAATAATAAAAATTACCAATGGATTCCATACGACTATCATAACTTTTATAAAACTACCGATGGCATTCATTTGTTACAAAACGAATCTTATATTTATGAAAAGTATATAGAATGGTGTTTTCAACGAGCAAGAAAAAAAGATTTGATTAATAAACGAAGAGCAACCTTAAAGCCATTGGGAAGCGACAGCTGAAGGTAAAAATATTATCTTACCCTATGAATCGCAATTACAAAATAAGAGACAATAGCAAAATTTGCTTTATTAACTTTACCATAGCGAATGCTTTATGTAGAGTGAAATAAGAAGGAAACTGAGACATGTGCCCTAGAGGTTTAATTTCTTAGTATAAATCAAACGGATGTCAATAAAATAATTTTTGACTGTTTATTTAGAATTTCTTTCTTAATGATTTAATTATATTTTTTTTATTAAAACAAATACAACCTTTTGTTTAACTTAGAGGCTTTGTTAGACAATTAGAACTAACATAGTTTTTTGTTTCAATCAACAAAATCAGTTCAAACCATTTAAAAAAACTATTTATGAATCTGCTAAAAAAACTTCTCGTAACAACTGTACTTATTGCCAAGGCATTCACTGGATATGCCCAATCTATTGAGCTTACACTTTCACCCACTGCTCAAACGGTAGAATTAGGGCAAACCGCAAACTTTACTATTAAAGCCAAAGGAATTGATGGTTTTAATGGACAAATATTTTTAAAAATTAGTGCCTCTGAATTACCGAATGCTAAAAATGAACTTTCAAATGATTTAATCTTTCCGCCATATACCGAGACATCGACATTAAGCATTACCCCAATGGCAGGTGCTGAAGAAAAAACTTACTCCCTAACTGTGGATGCTTTCAACGGTTCATTATCTGTTTCCAAAAACTTAACTATTCAGGTTAGCAAAGCGCAATGCGCATGGGAACCTACTACTCTTAAAGTCGAATTTATTGATTACAAAGGAGAATTCTGGGGAGGAGATTTGCCAAATATTTTCAAATCGAATGACCCCACTACAAAATATGCCTTGCCTAACTATGAATATAGAAACAGATTTATTGATGCCGATAATAATTTTTGGTTTGCTACCAACAAAGGAATTGTAAAATTTGATGGAAAATCAGCAATGGTGCTCAATGCTGACAACAACAATCTGCCATTTAATGACATTAATTTTGTGATTGTAGATTCCAATAAAACGATGTGGATTGCCAATAAAAAAAACCTATACAAAAGAATAAAAGATAATTGGGAACTAGTAACACTTAATCTTGACGAAAATTTAGGTTTAAATGACGTAAAACTAGATGGTCAAAACAATGTATGGGTCGTGACTAATGATTACATTAATTTTAATCAAGAACGTGCCCCCAGTTGCTTGCTTAAAATTAAGAATAACAATATCATTAACTTCAACAAAACAAATTCTTGCTTACCAAATTCAAAATTGAGTGAGATAAATTTTGATAAAAATAATGCTGTTTGGATTGGTGTATATCTCGAAGATGAAAGCAGTCCTCCCTCCATAAAAAATTCGATATTAAAATTTGATGGTAATACTTGGGAATTTTGGTGCAATAAAGACGCCCAACCATACAACCATTTTGTGATGGATAATGATTGCAAATTACAATTGAAAGACAATAATTCTAATTATGAAGGTACTTATGGATTTGCAGTTGAAATTGATGGCAATAATATTAAATGGCTAAGAACCGTGGGACCTGGAGGCACAAATTTGGGTTTATCTAGATTTAACGATATTGCATGGAAAAATTTTGACGCAAGAAATTCTCCAATTCAAGAATATTATATATCAAAAATTATTGTATCTCCATTTTCAAAAAAAATATTTATACAACCATACGGATCAGCACTTACCTATGAAGACTGTAGCAAACCATTGAATACGGAAGCCCTCTTTAAAAACTCATTCAACAATGTTTCTATTTACCATACAGGCGACAATCAATTCCATATTCAATCCCAGCAAAATATTGATGGCTTGGTATTGATGAATATGAATGGAACTACACTACAATCTGATATGGCAAAAAGCAATAGCTTACAGGTCGATTATTCGGCCTATGCTAGTGGGCTATATTTGATTAAGGTAATTTCCAACAATCAGGTTGTGACCAAAAAATTGACCATAGAATAACCACCCCTAGCCCAATGAAATCAAACCTACAGTTTTAATTTTAGGTACTTTCATTGGGCTAACTTTTTTTATTCCTAGGCACACGCATTGGGGTGTGAGCTATTTTTTTCCTACCTTTTATGAAAAATCTTTTGGCTCATTTTTCTAAATTTATTGCCCATGAAACCATTTCTGCTCACCTGCATTCCCTTTTTACTATTCGTCCACGTTTCATTTGCTCAAACAGCGAAACCATTTGACTACACCAAACATTGGACAACCGTAGCCTATTTTGAGAACAAAGCTTTGCCTCAATCTGCCCTTAAAGAAGTAGACCTAATTTACATCGAAGCCAAGAAAACCAACAATACCGAGCAATTGGTAAAAGCAGTAATTCACCAACTAAAGTACATCGAGTACAAAGAAGAAGAGGCGTTTGAAAAAAATATAGAGAAAGTAAAAACGGAAATTGCATTTGCCTCCTTCCCAACGAAGCAAATACTACACACTATGTTGGCCGAGATGTATTGGCAATATTACAGCAACAACCGTTGGAAGTTCACTGATAGTTCGGCAAAAAATAAGTAGAAGACCTGAGGCAACAGGCAGAACTCTGAGCTTATTTCCTGATGATGAAATTCATAGAAACTACCGCTATTCGGCCTATGTTACCAACAATGATTATGCTGCCACCGATGTATGGAGGAACTACCACCGTCAGCGTGGTGATGCAGAGAATAGAATCAAAGAACTGAAAGCAGATTTTGGGGCAGAAAGCTTTAATTTAAAAGAGTTTTATCCAACCCAAGCAGCACTTCTTTTTTCAATGATAGCGTATAATTTGATGTCTATTTTTAGAATATTCGTACTACAAGAAAAAACACAGAAAACACTATCAACACTAAGGTACAAAACATTTGCTATCGGAGCTTTTTTTTGAAAAGACAGGCAACACCATAAAACTTCGAATTGCACTCGCTAAAAAACGTAGAAAATGGTTCCTAGGACTATGGGATCATCCCATAGATTTATCAAAGAAAATTTCTACTGCGTAATCTGGGTTAAATTTTATAGCTAAATATTTCAGCATCTGCAACAATAGTTCTCATTTTGAAAATAAATTCGGTGTATGCAAAAGAGGTGAAATATTTGATAGGAAGAAGTTTGTTAACTGAAAGCTAAGAATCTAAAAAATTCTTTTAAAAAGCAAATATTGAATTTTTATCCCTATGCTTTAGCATTATCAATATTTACCGTTGAGCAAAGCAGAATGATTTACTCTATAAAATAGTTTCAATGGTAATTTTATGAAAATTATTGCTGAAATTTATCCCTTATGTATGAATAAACACGTACAAGTGGCGGTATGATAATTATTTACAGCATTATTGCAATTTATATTGCTTGGATATGGGTAGACTATTTTAGGCTCATAGACATTTATGAAAAAGAAAGTTTAAAATATTTCATTCTTACATTCATTCTTGGTTGTGGTTCCACACAATTAGTATTGTGGTTGAATAAATATGTTCTCGACAGCCTACACAACGAATTAACAGGAGATTTTGTTAACGACTTCTTATATTCGGTATTTAGTATTGGTCTTGTTGAAGAATCTGCCAAAACGATTCCATTTCTAATTGTATATTTCCTATTTAGAAAGCAATTCAATGAGCCAATAGATTATTTGGTTTTTATATGTATTTCTGCATTGGGTTTTTCGGCAGCAGAGAATGTACTCTATTTTCAAAATAAAGGTCCTGATATAATCAATAGTAGAGCTATACTTTGCAGCATAGGACATATGTTTGACACATCATTAATTGCCTACGGAATAATTCGGTATAAATTTCACCCTAAAAAGGAGGGAATAATCGTTTTATTTAAGTTCTTCTTTCTTGCTGCACTATCTCATGGATTTTATGATTTCTGGTTGATTTATGAAGGCACAAAACCATTTGGTTGGCTAATTACAATTTTATTTTTTTTAGTAACTATCTCATTATTTGTAACAATTCTCAACAATGCATTAAACAACTCCTCATTCTTCACCTATAAAAAAGTAGTAAATTCTGATAAGGTAATCTTTCGCTTACTCATCTATTATGGCATTGTTTTTTTAACACAATTCATCTTACTAATTTTCTTAAAAAATATTTCTTATGCATTTCTAAATCTTAATTATTCAATTTTTTTTACAGGTATTATTGTAGCAATCACTTGTATTAGACTTGGTCGTTTTAAGCTGATTAAAGGTAGATGGGAAAAATTAATCATTGAATTCCCATTTAGAATTTTTAGTGAGAAATCTACAGTAAATAAATCGTCTGGTGCAACAATAAGTATTAAGGGCGATCCATTTAATGAATATTATGTAACCGTTTTTTATGAAGAGTATTTTATCTTAAAACCATTGTCGAAAACCAATACTTATATTGGGCATCAGCGATTGGCCTTTATCGAGAAAAAAGTATTTTTTAAAAACGATGAAACGTACTATCTCACAAAGGTATTTCATGATTTTGAAAGTGGAGTCCACGAAAAAGTGCTTCTAAAGCCGAAAAGAAATGATTCAACAATGGTGAATAAAAAATACCCGATTGTGGCTGTTCTAAGAATTGAGAATTTAGAAGAATTATTGAACAACACTTCTATAGAAGGTAAATTTAAATTCAAAGAATGGGCATTTATGAAGCCTATAAAAAAAGATTAGGATAGTTTCTGAAATTTCTTTAAACCCAATTTCTCAATAAAACTTTATTCTACCTTTCTAGGTCTTCTTAAAAAAACCACAAAACCATTCTTCCTACACAATTCTTTTGCATCAGTCGATTGATCAATAATTTTATGAATTAGATTGATTTTAGTAATTAGGTAAACTTTCTTATCTATTTTTCCATTAATCAACCATTGGTCATCATAAGATTGCTCGTTAGTAGGTTTTTTCTTTTCGAAATAAAATAGTTGGGCATAACTTTTATACCCTACATTCAAAACATAGCAATCTTCCCCTTTAATACTTTCGAAAAATTCTATTGCAGCTCTCTGTGAGTAGGCTTCTATGTTTCCTAGCATAAAGAACATAATGAGCTGAACAGTTAAGGCTGTTCCTCCGAATAATATCACCAAGCCTTTTAGTATCTCATCTTTTGCAATAAGATATAAAGCTATTAATATAGAAATTATAAAAAATACGCCTACTAAAGATTCTAGACCCGTCCAATGAACATCTGCTTTTAAGTTTTCTTGAGCAAAAACATCTTTTATATGAGGAATAATTTGAGAAGCATTTATCCCTACCCATGGTAATATGGCAACTACAGTAGCCCAAATTGTGCCAATAATCACCAAGCTAACCGTCATCCATCTAGACATCATCAATCTTTTGTCTAACAGATTATTGATTACCATAGCCGCAAGAAATGTAAAAGGTAAATAAGTAAGAGAGGAATAATGAATGATTTTGGTATCTACGATTGAGAACAATAACATCACTACTGCAAAAAGAACAATCATCCACACTCTAAAATCTCTATGATGAGGCTGCTCGTTGGGCATTTTGCCAAAAGCACGCAAACAGAATATACATGCTGGAAAGCCACCCAAAAGAAACACTACAAGGTGATAACCCACAAATCCTTTATGCCCAGCATCTGGTTGAGTAAATAATTCATAATTACGTATCAAAAACTGATTAATAAACACCCAGCCATTTTGATAAACTTCTACAAATAGCCAAGTCCCAGCAGTTGTAAGAGTTATTAATAAATACCCCAATAGTGCCAAAGGAGAAATATAAAATTTCAATCTTAAATATATCCAATAAACGCCCAACACCAGGCAAGTAACTATCATAGCAACGGGACCTTTAGTAAGCAAAGCCAAACCTGTAAATACCCCAGCGATTATTAGGTAAAAATATGGTGATGTTTTTTTGGTAATAAACATGGCTTGAATGTGCCAATAATGCCGGATTAGAAAATAAATACCTAAGAAAATAAACAAATTGAACCAAGGGTCAATAATTCCTGATTTAAAATACCAATGGGGAAGAATAGTACCTGCATAAATACAAGTCCAAACAAGTGCTAGCTTCCGGTTAAACAATTCTTTTCCTATAAAATAAATAGCAAGGTGGGTTACAATACCACATACTGCATTAGGGAACCGGGCTGCATATTCATTTACACCAAATAGATGCATAGACAAAGCTTGCATCCAAATAAAGAGCGGAGGCTTTTCATAAAATGGTTGGAAGTTAATATGTAGACGAAGATAATCTTTCGTCATCAACATTTCTCTTGCCATTTCTGCAAAATTAATCTCATCCCAATCAAAAAGATGAATACCCCCTAAGAAAGGCAAATATAACAATCCAGAAAAGAAAACGATGAAACCTACGTCCCTTAATGTTATATGTTTTTGAGAAACTTTTATCATTTATTTCTATAGGGCTATCGGCTTGTTTTATAGTAAGTGCTGATTCCTATTCTATCAAAAAAATACTTAATACTCACACCCATTACTCCTAATCCATATATTGTGCTTCTTTTTAGATTGATAGAAGAGGCTTCTTCAAAATATTTTGTTGGGCAGGTTACTTCAGCGATTTCAAATTTTTGTGCAAAAATTTGTGCAATCATTTCATTGTCAAATATAAAATCATCAGAATTTTTTTCATAATCAATAGCCAATAATACTTCTTTTGAAAATGCCCTATAACCTGTATGGTATTCGCTCAATTTTTGACCCATAAGCACATTCTGAAATAGGGTAAGAAACCTATTTGCAATATACTTATATAGAGGCATCCCGCCTTTGAGTGCTCCTTTGCCAAGTATCCTTGAAGCAAATACTACAGGGTATAAATCATGCCCAATAATAGAAACCATGGCAGTAATGAGTTTGGGAGTATATTGATAATCGGGGTGAAGCATCACCACAATATCGGCGTTTAAATCAAGTGCTTTTCTATAACAGGTCTTTTGGTTGCCGCCATAGCCTTTGTTTTTTTCATGCCTTATTCTATGTTCTATACCAATCTTTTCTGCCAGTTGGATGGTGTTGTCTTTACTATAATCATCTACTATTACCACCTCGTCTACTAAATCAAAGGGTATTTCATGGTAGGTTTTTTCTAGTGTTTTTTCAGCATTATAGGCAGGAAGTACAACAACTATTTTTTTCCCATTTAGCATAAAGTTCTTATTGTTAGTTTAGAAATATTTTTACTAGAGTGCTTATTAAGATTTGTTATCTAATAGCCCCCTACCACTTTTTTTGATTTTACCATTTGCGATTAATTCTACAGAGATTTTATCTAGAATACCATTCACAAATTGCTTGCTTTTGGGCGTACTATATTCTTTGCAAATCTCTATATATTCATTAATTGTAACTTTTGTAGGAATACTAGGAAAGTAGAGCATCTCACATAATGCCATGTGAAGAATAATTTTATCGGTGGTAGCTATTCTATCCATATCCCAGTTTTTTAGTTTCTGTTCGATGAGTTCTTGAAGGTACTTATCGTTTTCAACAGTAAGCTCATAAAGCGTTAAAAAGAAGTCTTTGTCTTCTTCCCAATTGCTAGAAATATCAAGTAGTTGAATAGAGGTACTTTCGGGTTCTATGCTTTTTATGGTTCTTGTTACTAGACTTTTTATTATGCTTTTATCTTCTTCCCACAAGATATTATACTCTTCCAAATAGCTTTGTGCTATTTCGTTTTTGAATATTCCTTGTTTGAATAGGTGCAACAATATGCTTTTATCTTCTTCAAAGCTTGGGTGCTCAATTTTTAAATAAGATGCGTAGGCTTCATCTTTTTCGGAGAACTCTGTCCATACTTTTTTAATGATGTCTCTATCCCAAGCACTGCTATATCTTGCTCTTAATTTTGAAAGAGATTGATCGTTTTGCAATAATATTACTAAAGCATTGTTGGCTATTTTGCTTTCAAAGGTTAGTTCATTCTGTTTGGTATATCTTACTTTTTTATTGTCGTTTCTTTCTTCTAAATAATTACAAATTTCTAGAGGAAAGGAAAGGAGTAAAATATAATTCTGTGCTAACATTTCGGCAAGCTCTACCATTTGCCTCCCAAAGTGTTTTAAATCTTTATTGTTTTGGTTATGATATTGAGCAAGGGCATTAAGTACGGTGTTTCTTACATTATTTTCGGTTTCTGGCAAAACTGCTTTTTCTTTCAAGTAAGCATTGTCGAACAATTTAGACGATTCTTCGATTTGAGATTGAAGTTTTGCATGATCTTGTACTTCCATAGAATTAAGGTCTGGAGCAAAAACCTCTTTAAAATACTCATGTGCGTGGTGATAATTAGAAATTTTGGCTTGATTTAATGCAAAAAGTGCCTGCATGGCTTTTGCTCGAAGTATTCGTCTATTTAACATTTTTAAAAAAGAACTTTTTGATGCACGAAATGCAATGATAATTTAATAATCTTCAAATTTATCAAAAAATTAATTAATACAGTTCGTTATATTTGAAGAATGTTGAGTTCACAACAAAATAGCTTTTGCCAAGGTTACATTAAAAAGGCACATTAAATTTATGCGTGAGTTAAAGTATCTTAATAAATATTTATACAAATATAAATATCGATTAATGTTAGGGTTTGTCTTTGTGATTCTTACCAATATTTTTGGCATAGTTCAAGGTCCTATAATTAGAAAAGTTGTAGACGACCTTACTTCAGCTTTCAACCAATACCATAGCATTTCTGAACCATCCGCAAAAAGTCTCTTTAAAGAAGAGTTTATATTCAACACAATGAAATATGGGGTTTTGATATTGGTAATGACCCTTATAAGTGGAATCTTTTTGTTTTTTGTAAGACAATTTATCATTGCTGCATCTAGAAGAATAGAATATGATTTAAAAAACGAGATTTATGCTCACTACCAAACACTCCCTTTAGGGTTTTATAGAAAAAACAATACTGGAGACCTTATGTCTAGAATCTCAGAAGATGTAAGTGCAGTAAGGATGTATCTAGGCCCTTCTATAATGTATTTTCTAAATCTTATTTCTTTATTTTCTATTGCTATAGCTATTATGTTTTCTGTAGATACCAAACTAGCTACTTATGTGCTTATTCCATTGCCTTTATTGGCTTTGAGTATTTATTTGGTACACAGCAAAATGGATGAGAAAAGCACACAGATTCAACAAGGACTAAGTAGACTTTCTACCTTTGTGCAGGAGGCTTTTTCTGGCATTAGGGTTGTAAAATCTTTTGCTAGAGAAGAAGAAATGCTCGACAGATTTGAAAAAGAAAGCCTAAATTATAAAGAAAAGTCTTTAAGCCTTACCACTGTCAACTCTTTTTTCTATCCATTAATACTCACACTTACTGGGCTAAGTATCATCATTATTGTTTATCTTGGAGGTATAGAAGTTATCGAAGGAAGAGTAAGTTATGGCAATATAACTGAGTTTATTTTTTATCTCAACAAGCTTACTTGGCCTGTTACTTCTCTTGGCTGGACTACCAGCTTAGTGCAAAGAGCAGAAGCCTCTCAAAGAAGAATTAATGAATTTTTAAATACAAAAACAGACATTGTCTCTCAGAAAAACTTAGAAAAACCTATTGAGGGAAATATAAAATTTGAAAATGTTTCTTTTTCTTATCCTGAATCTGGAATTACAGCTTTAAAAAATATTTCTTTTGAAGTTGCTGCGGGAGAATCTATTGCCATTATAGGTACTACTGGCTCTGGTAAAACTACCCTTGCCAATCTAATTTGCAGAATGTACGATGTAGGGCAAGGCAAAATAACTATTGACGATACCAACATCGTTGATTATAACATTTTCAATCTTAGAAATAGCATTGGATACGTGCCACAAGATGTTTTCCTTTTCTCTGACACCATAAGAAACAATGTTGCTTTTGGTGCTCATCAATTCTCAGAATCAGAAATTATAGCAGCAACAAAAGATGCCGATCTTTATCAAAACATTTCTCAATTTCCTAATGGCTTAGATACTATTGTAGGTGAGCGAGGAATTACACTCTCTGGAGGTCAAAAACAAAGAGTATCTATTGCACGAGCTATTTTGCGGGCTCCAAGAATAATCATTCTAGACGATGCTCTTTCTGCTGTAGATACTCAAACAGAACATGCTATCTTAAATAGTCTTGAACGATTGATGAAAGGCAAGACAACATTGATTATCTCTCACCGCATATCTTCAGTCAAGCTTGCCAATAAAATATTAGTGCTGCATAATGGTGAGATTGTAGAACAAGGTACCCATCAAGCACTAATTGTTGCTGGAGGAATTTATAAAGACCTTTACGAAAAACAGTTGGAACAAAAATCTACTGCTAAGGCATAGGGATTCTTGAGGGTTTGATGTATTATATACCATCTACCACATTTCTTCAGATTTGACTTTCTCTTACTTTTTTAGAAAAACATCAAAAAATCGATAGAAAAAACAAGATTTAACAAATATTAATTTGTATTTTGTGTATATTATTTTTGTTAGAAAATAATATATCTATTATGAAAAAGGTGCTATTTGTTGTTTTACTTTCAATTATTTCAGGAATAACTTACAGCAATGTTATTATTGTAGACACTCAAGCACCAAGCACACCAAGAAATCTAAGCCCTTCTAATATTACTCAAAACACACTGACCCTCAGCTGGGAGCCTAGTATAGATAATGTAGGAGTAATCAGTTATGAAGTATTTAGAGCTGGAGTATCGGTAGGTACTACAACTTCTACGAATATGTTTTTTAGTAGATTAACCTGCAATACTACTTATTCATTCACGGTTAGGGCAAAAGATGCTGCTGGAAATCTAAGTACGACCAGCTCTGCACTACAACTAAAAACAGATGATTGCCCTTCCGCGAGTACACAATTTCAAGCAAAAAAGGCAGATGATTTTATCAACTCCATTGGTGTGGCAACACATATAGATAGAAGTGCTGGCCCCTATAGCAATGCTGCAAATGTGAAATCACAGCTTTTAAACTTAGGAATAAAGCATATTAGGGATCAAATAAGGGAAACAAATATTACCAATTACACGCTTGTCAAAGACTTAGCCGATAATGGTATTAAATCAACGGGCTTCTTGCAGGGGGATTTTAATAATTCATTATGGACTCCTTCTTGGTGGATTCAACAAGTTAAAAATATGGGTGCAGCATATGCATATGAGGCATTCGAAGGCCCCAATGAAGCTGATTTAGGTTTTGGATTTATCTATAAAGGTCAAACTTGGCCAAATGGGGTAAGAGAGTTCCAAAAAGACATCTATCTAACTGTAAAAAATGACCCAAGCATAAGTGATAGGCCAGTTTTAGGGCCAACAATCGGTAGTGGGTTCAAACCCACTTGGGCAAATTCGTTGGGCGATATCTCAGCCTACGTTGATTATGGTAATTTTCATTACTATAAAGCGTGGGGACAATCCTATTCTGAAGGATTTCCTGATTGGGATTTACAAAATGTGAAAGATTTTCATAATGCAATGTTTGGCAATAAGCCCTATATGGCTACAGAAGGAAGTTATCAGACCGCTATAAATGGAGGTGGAATTAGCGAATTGCTCAATGCGAAATATACGCTCAGATATTATTTGGAGTATTGGAGACTTGGTGTGGTAAGAACTTTTAAATATGAATTGTTTGATGGGGGAACCTCTAACACAGATGGAGAACAGAAATTTGGCTTGATTGAAAACGATGGAATAACGTTAAAACCAGCAGCAATTGCGGTAAAAGATATGATTTCATTATTGGCTGATCCAAATCCAGCAGCTGTTTTTACACCAACTACATTAAATTTTACGGTAACTAATGCAGATTCGTATACCCATTACAATCTTTTACAAAAAAGTAACGGTAAGTTTTATTTAGTGATTTGGAATGATGCACCATCATGGAATGATAATACCAAAACTGAAATTACAAATAACGACCCTATTACTCTGACATTTAACCAAACGGTAGTAGAAGCAAAATTATATATGCCATGCACAAATGGCACTGCACTTGTAAGCACAAACACTAATCCTACTAGTCTCAATATTACAGTTCCAAACCACCCTATGATATATGAGATTTCTTTGAATCCTACTCTATCTGTAAATCCAGGTGGTGGTAGCGGTCAAAATACTACTATGAATAGTAATCAGATAGTTGTTCATCCAAACCCTACCAAGAAAGAGTTGTATATAAATGGAAATATTCTAGAAAATTCAACTTATCAAATATTTAGTATGGAAGGAATGAGTCTTTATTCAGGTGTTTTAGAAGATAACACTATCTCTGTTGAGCATTTAAAACAAGGGATATATATATTGAAAATTAAATCAAGTTCAGTTGAAAGAGAAATCAAATTTATAAAAGAATAAATCTGAATTGCTAAGACATAATCTTGTAAAATGAATTCTTTGTGGAAAGGCTTACTGCTGATTGATTAGTCTATATACTGGCTCAAATTCTAGCTTCTGATATTGGTTTCTTAAGCCTGGTATTGTTCTGAACAACACATTCATCAATAAATCTTGATCAATGATATATTCGGGTTCTTCTTTTCTTACCCAGTGATATATTTCTGATATTTTCTCATAATCTATATTTCTGATATTTTCTCATAATCTCTTTTGCTTTGAAATAGTGATTTAGAGAACTTCCAATTAATATATGGGGTACAAGGATCCGCATATATATATGGTGCACGATTAGCACCTAGTAATAGTATTTTTTTGTGCTCTAGATATTTATACCGCTCCTCTTTTTTCGCCAACAAATAACTAGTATTGATTCGTAAATATTTATTGATGGAGGGATGAATACTTCCATAACAAATCATAATCAACAACAAGCTAATCATTAACATAGGAAATTCTGAAAACCAAAAATATTTTATATAATGAAAAAAATTACCTCCAAAATAGGCAATCGCAGGAATTGTTATCAGCCACGAGGAAGGTTGAGGATTGGGTAAATAGAATAAGATAGCTATAGTGATTATAAAGTATAGCATCATTATTTTAATCACATTGTATTGAAAATTGATATATCTTGTATTACTCAAAGTATAGAATACCCCTATAAGAAATATAGTCAAACTAGGTAATCCTATAATAATCAAAGACCTTAAGGTCATCATGCTTTCTTTTACACTTCCTGTATTAAATATTTGCAAATACCTTTCTAAGGGGTTCTCTATACCCGCCATAAAAAAATACAAGTACACAATTAAATAGGGGAAAAAGAAGCCAATTATTACCAAAAAATATACTCTGAAATTGGGTTTGATAAATACCATAAGATAGATAAGCAGCCATATTATAAACACACTAAGGTAAAACTGAAACAAAGAAGCAATTCCTATAAATATTCCAGAAAGATAAAACAGCTCCTCTTTGGTAGTAATTTTTAGGTTGATAAACATCCAATGAAATACAGGCAGTAAAAATGTAATTCCCAACATCAAGGGGCTCACATAAAAAAAGTCTACAAATGAACTAGCTAGAAGAATGTATATATAGCTAGGCACCATAGTTCTATCATCATACACATTGTCTAGATTGAAAATGATAGAAATATAAATAGATTGGAAATATATAATTAGGATAGAAAGTAGCTGAGTAACTAAAAATGATTTCCCAAAACATAGATTTACTAACCAATAAAAACCTGCTGCAAAAGGTTCTAATGTGTCCCAAGTATCTCTATACATCATGAATCCATTAGCCAATCTAGCTCCTACATTCATTAAGTCAATTTGAAGATTTGGAATATTGGTTTCTAAGAATAAAAAAGGAATTCTGATGAATAGTAATACAATAAAAATAGCAATGATTCTAATAGGGTCATATGCTCTAAAAAACGATATCACAATTTTAATCTAGAATAAGTTTTTCGCTGTATATTATGCCATTGATGTTTGTTTCAATGATGTATATCGCTCTAGGAAGAGAGGCTACATCTATTTCTTTGATTCCTACACCTTGACAATATATTTCAGATATCGTTCTACCAAAAAGATCTTTTATTCTTAGCATATAAGGCGGTTTGGAAGGAATATTAAGTGAGATTCGGATTGTTTCTTGTGCAGGGTTAGGGGCTATTTGAATAGAACTTTGGTATTTACTTTTCTTATCGATACTCACATTATTGACAACATTAATAGGTATCTCTTCTATACCTTTAGATACTTGATTATTCATATCTATAAAGTTAACCTTTACTTTTTCAAACAGTGAGCTTGAAGAGCTAACCATTACTCCATAGCGTTCGCCAGGCAAGACATTAAGTGTGTCTGCTATATAAGATTTCGGTAAAGGTCTTCCATCTGAGTCTATAACTTCGGGATTTAGACGTGATGGAAAAATAAATTGATGTTTGTAGAACCCAATATTGGCAATTCTTAAATATATTTTTTGATTAGTTTCTGCTATAATTGCTGTGCCTGTATCGTTAAGCTGCTGTTGACTTTTTCCGTTAATCATAAAATAGTTAGGGCTATATACTGGAATTCTAAAGTCATTCATCATGGCATTGGGGGTATTTTCGTGCCAAAACTTATCTACTTCCGAGCTTAGCCATGAGAATGATTTATCATAAGCAGGGCCATCTGTCCATGCCGTTTTTTTCCCGCCTTTAGCTTTTACAATTACTAAGCCGTACATTCCCATTTGCACATGCATTACATCTCCAACGTGGCAGTGGTAAATATAAGTACCAGCATTTTTTGCCAAGAATTTATAAGTATAGCTATTGTATGGTGCAATAGGAAATGAGGTTAGTGGTTCTCCATCATTTTCTGTGTCTACATCTAGACCATGAAGATGAATAGTATGAAATCCGTCATTTGAAATAGATCTAGAATAAATATGTACAGAATCTCCTTCTTCTACTTCAATAGTTTTTCCTGGAAGATAGACAGATTGTTTTGGTGTGCTGATAAAGCTATAAAGTGCTATCTGAGTTTTATCCCATAATTCATGAGTACCAGTATTGGCAAGAAAGAGAGAATCAACTACCAATCTTTGACCAAAGCTAGTGGAAATAAAACAATTACAAATGTTAAAAGAAAGAATAATTCTAAATATTATTAGCTTCATTACTATTTATTTAACATCAATTAAAACCAACATTCCGTAAGGATGTATTTTATTGCCCGTCATAGCTAGAAGATTATGATCATGAACTGGATATTTCCCTTTATTATAAAGAACTAATTCTAGAACAGTTCCTTGCATGGGTTCTAAAGGAAACGAATCTTTGCTATAGCCAATTTGTTTTTTGTTTTTGTTGGTTTGCAGTACTTTACAATGATATCCGTGAAAGTGAATAACATGCTCTGCTATACCAGTATTAGCCATATAAATGTGTATTGTATCATTAAACTTGGCAGTAATAGATGATGTTTCGTCCAGAATGCTTGATGGGTAGCTGAGTGCATTAAGGGTATAGTAATCTGGATAAAAAGTTAGCCAATCAACAGAATTATTAAGAGCAAGTTCTCTATTAAAATTAATGCTGTGGGTCTTAATGTTCCAAAAATATGGTTTAATCGCTTTATTATTTTGGGCTACTGCTAATATACCACCTAAACCTAAATAGGAGTTCTTGGGCATATCCAAAGGGTCATAATAGATATAGCAACCCCATTCTTTCAACTTTGTCCTGATGATTATAGTACTTTGAGAATTGATTTCTATGTTACTGACTTCGGTATTTTGAATAGAGAATCGATGACTTATGTTATCATTATTTTTAAGGGTAATGATAAGGCTATCATTTACAATAGCCTCAATCACGTGGCTATTAGGCTTATATTCAGCACTATTATTAAATGCTAGGCTAGGCAAAGCGGTATTATCGTTAGGTCTAGTCTTGACCATTGGCATCGAGCCTCTATTAATATAGAGGTTCTGTGAAATTATCTTAGAAAATACGCAATTATAACTTAATAGTAATAAAAGAAACAGCGTGTGTTTACAATATAATTGGTTATATTTTCTACAATTAGACAATGATATGATGTTTGGTAAGGTAAAATATGGTTAATACGATTAGAACTCTACTGCACACACTGCCTTTGTAGGAATAGTAATTCCTCCTTTGAGGGTAACGTGTTCGTCATTCGCTTGCCAAATTGTAGTCTCTACAGCACATATTTCGTTGGAGGCTAGTTTGAAAAAGAGTTTAACTTTTCCTTTAAAGTTATTGCCAAGCGTTTCTGCTTTTGTGAGGTATATTGATCTTAGTCTTTTACGAACATCATCATTCTGAATTACATCTTCTTTTGTAAATTTAACATCTACGAGGGTTTCTTTTTCTATCGTTCTTATATCTTCAAATGTTTCCATAGGTGTATTTTTTTGGAAGTATATTACGTACTGATTGATTTTTTGATAGTATAATTTAATTATTTTTTTGCATAATATGCGTAAATCTTATTTTTTCTCTAACCAACTTTTTATATCATCAATGCTAGGATTGCTGATTTCCAATTTCATTTTCTTTTTTATGCCACAAAGGTCATTAAAAAGTTTATTGGGGTTTGATGCAATAAATGCCTCTATTGTTTTAAACCCTAATTGATTGATTGGTGCAATCCACTCTTTAGGAACACCTAAAGAAATGAAGTCTGATTCAGAAAGTACTACTTGAGTTTTCTCTGGTTTCATCTGCGGAAAAAAAAGCACATCCTGAATAGAAGCAGAATTGGTCATAATCATTGCCAAACGGTCTATTCCTATTCCTAAACCAGCTGTTGGTGGCATTCCGTATTCTAGCGCCCTGAGGAAATCTTCATCTAATAGCATAGCTTCTGGATCGCCTCTTTTACCAAGTTCAATTTGTTCTTCAAATCTTGCTCTTTGGTCTATGGGGTCATTCAGTTCTGAAAATGAATTGCAGATTTCTTTTCCATTGCAAATAGCTTCAAATCTTTCTACCAGGCCTTCTTTGGTTCTATGTTTCTTTGCCAAAGGCGACATTTCTACAGGATAATCTGTAATAAAAGTAGGTTGGATAAGCTGATGTTCGCAATGTGCTCCAAAGATTTCATCTATCAATTTTCCTTTTCCCATTGATTGATCTACTTCCACTTTAAGTTGGGTAGCTGTGGTTCTTAAAGTTGCTTCATCCATTTCTGAGATGTCTATACCTGTGAAGTGTTGTATGGCTTCAAACATTGTAAATCTCTTCCAGGGTCTTTGGAAATTAATAACATTGTCTCCTACTTTTACCTCTGTGGTTCCATGAAGTTTTAGAGCTATTAACTCTATTACTTCTTCAACCAAATCCATCATCCATTGGTAATCTTTATAAGCCACATAGAGTTCTACTTGTGTAAACTCAGGGTTGTGGAATCTAGACATTCCTTCATTACGAAAATCTTTTGCAAATTCATAGACTCCTTCGAATCCACCTACAATTAATCTCTTTAAATATAATTCGTTGGCAATTCTCAGATACAAAGGAATATCTAAAGTATTATGGTGTGTTTTGAATGGTCTTGCTGCAGCTCCTCCGTACATTGGTTGTAGTATTGGAGTTTCTACTTCTAGGTAACTTTTGTTATTAAGAAATTCTCTGATAGTATTTACTAATAATGTTCTTTTGATGAACACATCTCTTACTTCTGGGTTTACTATCAAATCTACATAACGTTGGCGATATCTTTGTTCTGGGTCTGTGAATGCATCATAAACAATCTTATTCCCTTTTTCATCTTCTGTTTCTTTTACAATTGGTAATGGCTTTAGCGACTTGGTAAGAAGCTTGAAGTTTGTTACATGGATAGAAATCTCACCAACTTGGGTAGTAAATACATAGCCATTGATTCCTATGATATCTCCAATATTGAGGAGTTTTTTAAATACGGTATTGTATAGTGTTTTGTCCTCCTCTGGGCAGACATCGTCTCTTCTGATATAAATTTGTATTCTTCCAGTGGCATCTTGGATTTCAGCAAAGGAAGCATTCCCCATTATTCTTTTGCTCATGATTCTTCCAGCTAGAGCTATGTTTTTATAATCTAGCTTTCTTTTCTCATAATTTTCAAATATTTCAGAAGCACTTACATTCACATGGAATGTTTCTGAGGGATACGGGTTGATGCCTATTTTTTGTAATTCTTCCCTTTCTTGTCTCCTGATAATTTCTTGTTCACTCAAATGCATAATTTTTTATTAAATAAAGTCAAATCTAGGAATAAAGTATGGGAAGATAAAATGTGATTATAAAATAACTATATGTCCTAAATAGAAACATTCTTAGTCCTAAATTGTTTACAAAAATTAGATTATAAAAATTAATAGAACTTTCTATAGAAAGGGTTATTTGCTATTGCTAAAAGTTCCTTATCTCCATTGCTATCTCCGTAGGCAAATATATTTGGGTATTCTTCTAAATCAATCACGCTTTTGATTTGATTTACTTTTTCTATTCCAAAGCAATTTTTTCCTGCAATCTTTCCAGTAATTTTTCCATCAACAGTTTCTAGTTGGCTTGATAATAATTCTATCTGTTGCTCATTCGTCCATGTTTCAATCCATTCTTTCATAGATGCTGATACAACTACTACCCTGTGCCCTTGATTTTTATGCCAGGAGAGTTTCTCAAGAGCTATTGGATTAAGTATTTTGGGTAATGCTATAAGGATGTATTCTTCTGCTTTCTTTTTAAATTCTAAAATATTATCTCCTCTAAAGAAATGAGTTAATACTATTTCTTTAGCTCTCCAATTGGCAATAATTTTTAGTTTGTATAAAATCAATATAGGAAACAATAGAGCGAAGCCAACTAAAAATCTTAATTGCCCTTTTTGGAATTTGATGAACTCAATAAACGTGTCTTTGGTCGTAAGTGTGCCGTCAAAATCAAAGAAGGCTATTGTTTTAATCATATTTAGAGTTTCATTTTCTTAAATATATTCTCTGGAATTAATCGAATAATAAGCATTATCCATTTCCACATCCAAAGCACATATAACGTATTTGTTTTGCTTAAATAAGCTTTGTATATAGCATCGCCTAAGTGATGAGGTTTCGCTGTTAGTGGTTTAGGCAAAGGTAAGCCAAAAGTCATCTTGGTGTCCACAAATCCTGGTTTGACAGTAATTACATGGACATTAGATTTAAACAATCTGTTTCTCAAACCATCTAAAAATATACTAAAACCAGCTTTTGCACTTCCGTAAAAATAATTGCTTTGTCTGCCTCTTTCTCCCGCAACAGAACTTATGCCTATAATGCATCCGTATTTTTGAGCTTCGTATTTATTAGCTATCACAGATAAAATCGAAATTGCTGCGGTAAAGTTTATATGAATAATCTGTGCGGCTTCATTCCATTCTTTTTGTGCTTTTTCTTGATCTCCTAGATAGCCGAATACGCAGGCTGTGATTTCTGGTAATGGATTAAATTGTGCTACAAAGTCTTCGTGTTTTTCTAGTGCTAAAGCTTCAAATTCAGCTATGCTGATGCTTACTTTGTATCGAATAATTAGATCCTTTTGAATTCTTTCTAATTCATTAAGGTTTCTTCCAGCTAAGATTAAATCATAGTTTTGGGAAGCAAATTTATTGGCAACAGCTTGGGCAATATCTGATGTTGCACCTAAAATTAATATAGAGGGCATAATACAATGAGATTATTTGATATAATGTGGCAAATAAATAATGATATAAAAACTTAGTAACCAGAATAGAATAGTAAAAATGATGAACTTATCGGAATATAAGATTTTAGTTGGTGAACCACTATTGTTTTCTACGAAGGTGATTTGTAAATACCTGAGCATTCCCGCAATTACAAAAATGGTAGTAAGATAAATATTGTCTGAATTCATTCTGGTTTGTACGTCAGGGCTTAGGGTGTACATAAGATAAGCCACAATAATTACCCCACATAGCATGGAAAGAGAGGTGTTTACAAATTCTAAATTATACTCTGCAATAGATTTACGCATAGATTTCCCAGAAAGAAGATACATTTTTACATCGTCTCTTCGTTTGGCAATAGCAAGAAATATGGCAAGTAGAAATACCATAATAATAAGCCATTGTGATATGGCTATGGAAATAACAATCCCGCCACTTACTGCTCTTAAAAGAAAGCCAAAGGCAACGATTAGCACATCTAAAATAGAAATATTTTTTAGGCCTAGGGAATAGCCAATATTTAAAATAAAATATAAAAGTAAAATAAAACTAAACATTCTTGGCAACATACTTGAAACGCCAAAACCAAAAAAAACAAGTACAACCATTAGTGTTAATGCTATTGATGGCGAAGCTAGTCCAGAGGCAAGTGGTCTTTTACGTTTTTCTGGATGTAATTTGTCTGTGGCAATGTCTTTATAGTCGTTCAGAATATATATAGAACTCGCTACTGCAGAGAAAGAAACAAATCCTAATATTAAAGGAATTAATGTGTTAACATCAAATAGGTTGTGAGCAAAAAATGCAGGCACAAAAATGAATAAATTTTTTACCCATTGATGTGGTCTAATAAGCTTTAAATAAGCCGTCATTATGTTTACTTTAAATCTACAAATTCTATATCATACATTACTGGGGTGTCTGGCGGTACCATATATTGCCCTTCATTGCTAGGGTCTTTTATTCCTGATTTTCCATATGCTAATTTCGCTGGTAAGATAAGAATTCCTCTTTCTCCTTCTTTCATTAATAATAAACCTTCGTCCCAACCTGGTATCGCTTGTTGAACTCCAATTGTAAATTTGAATGGGTCTTCTTTTCTATTAGTTTCAAACTCTCTGCCATTGAGAAATTTTCCTGTGTAGTAAACTTCTACTTTATCTCCTGGCTTTGGTTTCTTACCTGTTCCTTTGCTTATTATTATATATTTAAGACCTGTAGGACTTACGATGGTATCTCCTTTTTTTTCCATTTTTGAGGTATTGGATCGTCTTGCAGTTACTTCTTCTAATTTTACGCCAAGTAATTCTTCGATGGCTGTTTTTGCATGTGCTACTTCTGTTTCCCCTTTAATTTTAGTTTCAACTGCTTCGTTATAAGTTATAAGTGATTTGTTATAATCTTCTATTGAGCCTTCTCCCTTTCTCATGTTTTTTGCTATGACCAGATGTACCAAATGGGCTTCTTCTTGAGACCTGATTTTATGTTTGAGCAATTCTATATTAGAGGTATAACTAAGGTATCTTCTTAGTACTTCGCTACGAATCTTAAGCTTAAGGGCTTTAATATTCGCTTCTGCAATTTGTAGGGCATATTTGTCTTTTTTGTTTTTCGCAACTTCTAGTTCAATAAATGCTATTTCGCTAGTTGGGTTATTTTTCCATGCCCAATAAACTAATTTCTCTTCAATGCTCACGCTGTCGTTGTCTGCCTCTGATGGAATTATTTTATCATAATCAACTCTTTGTGCAAAGATGCTATTTGCTATAAACAGGGCTAAGAAAAATGGTATTGTGTTCTTTATTATATTCATACTACAAACAATATTTTCAGCAATTTAATCATAAGATTTGGAAATAATATTCTTTTTTCGAAAGGTAATATTAGCTTTTAATACTATTCAGTCTTAAAATCATTTTTTGATTAATCGAAAATTATTTTTACTTCTATCTTATAAATATAACAAATGGTACGAAGGTAAATTTTGCATATATTTAAGAAAGGCGTGTTATTTTTCTAATAATAGCTCCTTTCTGAGCATTTTTATAGATTTTCTGGTTAAAAACTTACATACTATGGTTACATTTTATCTCAACATAGCATAAAGTCCGTCGTATCAATCATTAAATATTAATAATTTAAAGTATGGAAAATATATTTTATATACAAAAACACAAAACCGAATGGATTTCCTCTAATAAAGAAACAGATAGTATAATAGCAAGAACCAAAACAAAAAGAGAAGCCATTGCTTTAACAATTATTCATGCAAAAACGATAGGCAATAGTAGGCTTTATATTTATGACAAAGACGGAAAACAATCAGAGGAGCGAACAGTAAAAAAAGCTTCACGTAAAGAGTAGGTTCTTATTTAGAAGCTGTTTACATGAAGATTTTTATAAAAAAACATTGTTAGAATTTCCTAAATAACTTGAAATTTATATTTAGGAAAGATATTAAATATCTTTTTTAGACTTTAGTTCCTTTTATTTTCCTATAACCATTATTAAATCATGAAAACTAATTTAATCAATAATCTCATCAACAGAAGTTGTCGATTATTAAGCGTTTTTTTTGTAATCATTCTATTATCAAGGCTATCTTTTTTAAATGCACAAAATTTACAATGGGCATATAGTTTCAAAAACCAATTAGTATTAGAGAATATAGATGCAATTTCTACCAATCAGACCAATCGATTTGCTATAATTGGTTCAGGAAATCAAGGTATTAATATGGATCCCATTAATGCTTTGAAAGATTATAATTCTCCTGGAAATTTCATTGCTGTTTATAATGAAAATGCCAATATACAATGGCTAAAACCAACAGTTGGAATTGCCTTCTGTGTAAAAGTTGTTCTTGATGGTTCTGTTTTTATAGCAGGAATTTTTTCTCAATCACAAGACTTTGACCCATCTCTAGATAAATCTCTAATATTGAATGCAAGTAATGGTTTTAGTTATTTGCAAAAATTTAATCCTGATGGCACACTTGCCTGGGTTTGTCAATCAGCAATAGATGGAATTCCCTCTGAAATAGAGGCCTTAAATGATGGAAGAATCATAGTTGCAGGAAGAAGTGATGTGAACTCAACAATTACACTAAACAACACAAAAACAGTAAGTCTAGATAAAGGGGTATTTATTCTTGAAGTAAGCCCTTCCGGCACCCTGTCCAATGCTTATGGCATATCAGTTCCTGCTCAAGCAAGCTATATGTATGTTTACGATATCGCTACAGATGCATCTAATAATATTTATTTGTCTGGCTCACTTGATGGAATTGCAGATTTTGATATCTCTAATGCAACAAATCAAAACTCTGCTACCAATGCTTATGATGCGTATTTAGTAAAATATAATTCTAACTTCGAACTACAGTGGTTTAAGAAATTTGGAGATTCCAGCAGACCAACTGGCTGGGATAAAGCCACTGGAATAGCCATTGATAAAAATTTAAATATATATCTTGCAGGAATATTTACAAGTATTACAGATTTTGATCCCTCAAATCCAAGCAAGTTTGTTCTAACCTCATCTACCAATTCAACTGTACCTAGCAGTTTTATAGCTAAATATTCCCCAGACGGCACTTTAAATTGGGTTAAAAAGATTGGCAACACTAACGATGGCATTGCCAAAAATTATGCCTCTGTAAGTACCATTAACTTAAGAATGCAAAATAATCAACTTTACATTGCTTTAGAAGGTGAGGGTAATTGGGATATAGATCCATCTGCTGCTGAAAGTGTTCTTTCTGTTGGAGGAATTGCTATGCCTGGAATTGGCTTTGCAAAATATACCAATGAAGGTACATTAATTGGAGGCTTTAGTATAGATACTGTCCTTGTTGGGTCAGGTATAACCGCTATAGGTTTTGACATGCTTGGCGAAAATTCTTTTGTTACAGCAGGTGTTTTTACAAAATTAATAGACTTTAATCCCTTGGCTGAAAAGTTGGTATTAGCTACAGACCCCAAAGGAATGTTTTATAATTTTGATAAAGACTTATACATTGCAAAATATAGCATTGGGAATACCTTGAATATTGATAATAAGAGCAATGAAAGTATTAGTTTTATAGGGATGTATCCTAACCCTTGTCAAGATATTTTAAATTTCAAGATTCAACCCAATACAAAAATTATAAAGGTTCAATTATACGATAGTATGGGCAGGTTAGAGGTTTTTGATATTGATAACAATCAATCGATCAATGTAAAGCATCTTCAGAAAGGGGTTTATTATGTTCAACTGATGTTTTCAGATAACAGCTTTGCTTCCATGAAGTTGATAAAATAAAACAATAATTTGGCGTAATAGACATATTTTAGGCTCAAAAACTTGTTAGCTCTTATAGTTACTATCTTTGAAGCAAATCAAAGACTATGAATAAAAAAAGTGCTTTTACTGCGGTAAAGGATTTACTAAGAAAAATGGTTTTGTTAAAGGTGTGTCTCGTCCTAAAAAAGTTTACAGGTTAATAGATTCATCTTGCTATTGATTTATCATTATTGTCTCGTCCTGAATTTGGTTTACAAATGTCTTTTAAAAAAAAGAAAATTCAAGTATGGTGTATTACTTATTTCACATATATCCTATATTGGAGATGTATACGCAACCTATTGCGTATACAGATATGTTGGGCGTCATGCTCGGTGACAATCAAATATGACAAGACTCTATTCATACATATTGAGAATTGACGATGGAGCAGCACCGAATCCATTTTGGGGACTTTGCACGCTGACAATTTGTAAACCAGCAATTAGGCGGACAGCGAGAATTGGTGACTGGGTAATTGGGACAGGTTCGAAAAACTCAAAGCTCAATGACGGAAATACCTATGATCTTTCTGACAGCATAGTGTATGCAATGAGGATTTCAGACATAAAGACTCTTTCGGACTACGACTCCTTGTGTAATAAAAAACTCAAAGACAAAATGCCCAAGTGGTTTGCTAAGGACTGGAGAAAAAGAATGGGTGATTGCATTTATGACTACTCAAAAGGGACTGACCCGACAATGAGAAAAGGAGTACATAGTGAAAAGAACAAAAAGAAAGATATAAGTGGACAGAACGCATTGATTTCAAATCACTTTTACTATTTCGGAGAGGAAGCACGAGTTATACCGACTGAATTAAAAGGAATAATAAAAAAGAATCAAGGACACTTGAAAATTGAGAATCCTGAACTTGTTGACAAGTTTACGAAATGGATAAAGAAATTTAAAAAGAATAAAATTTACGCTGACCCACAATTGAGATATGTATTTGACTTGACTCCGACTGACGACCAAATTATTAAATGTTCGACAGACCATTTGAAGGACGACAAAAACGAGAAAGAAGAAATTGTGTGCTGACGAAAACGCACGAACGCCCAACAGCATGTTTCTGCAATGGTGCCGTGACGTGTAAGCTATAAGTTTTTATCTTCGTTCCACGTTTGGTTTCGTGGGACAGGACGCGGCTTCGAAAAGGCACCACTGCAGAAACACAAACGTTGGCGGCAAGCCTAAAATTTGTTCATATGACAGAGGACACAGGAAAATGGTACGAAATAATACTAGACAATTGGTCTCAGATAACAGTTCTATTTGGAGCAATTGGATTTGTCATTCAAAAGCTTACGGACTGGAGAATGAGGAAAAGAGAAATAACTTTTTCAAAACTCCAAGAGAATAAAGTACTTGAGATTAAGTCTTTTTACAAAAGCTATTTGTCCCTAGAGCTCGCCTTGAAAGATTTTTTATATCAAACTCAATTCGGAGAGCATAAGGACGAGATATTTAGAGATCTGATTGAAACAGTAAGAAAGTGTTTTATTGACTTTGGATACAATTCTATGGTTGTAAAAATATTTTTGGACAGTGACGACTTAAAGACGGTTGATGAAATTTCCAAAATCTTAGAGACGACAAATCATGATTTAAGGAAATGGCATATCTATAAAACTTCACCAAATCCACCCGAGGGGTGGGACAAATTAGAGGAAATAATGAATGAAAGATTTCCAAAGACTCTACCGACTTTATTGAAAAAGATTGAAACGAGTTTGAGAAAGAATTACAACTTGACCTGACGACCAGCCGCCAACAATAATGACAAAACGAAATAAATAATAATATGAGAACATTACTTTCAATTTTACTTTTAACATTATCGGTGACAAATTTGCTTGGACAAAGTAATTCACCGACAACTAAATCAACAGACAAATCTTTCCCGACAAATATTAAAGAAGGCAGCGAAAAAGAACTTAATAAATTTGACGGCAAAGTAGTAGCGTTTGACGGGACAATTGAGAAAATTGAAAACAGTAGAAATAACACACCATTTTACAAACTAAAAATTGCAGCCGACCATTATTTGTGGACAGTTTTAATGTTTAAAAATGAAGCAAATAAAATAGGTGACAAAGTCAGGGTTGTTGGGTATTTAAGACCAAACGAACCAAATGAAGACGAAAAAAAATATTTAGACGGAAAATATATGGTAATTGCATTTGGACTAATTGACTTTAATAATTCAAACTTTTTATTTTTAGGTGGTGCAGGACAACAAAAACAAGAATGGATAGACGGAAAAATACCAAGTGCGAAATAAAAACAGCCGCTAACAGCACCTACAAAAAATTGGCGGAGCAGTGGTTAAATGAAGCTTTGTGCTTCGTTCAGTTCAGTGCTGGCAGACAGTTTTGTGCTTCGAAATCGCCAACTTCTTTTAACTGCCAAACGTTATAAGCAAACCTATTGACGACCACACTCCGACAAACGAGCAGACAAAAACTAACCGATAAACAGCTGATTTGTGAAAAGAGAATGTGGTGCAGACACCAAATTAATATCGAACTTTAATGACGGCTCAATTCGGGAACTTGCATTGTGAATACGAAAAGAAATTTGCCAACCTTCATTCAAAGTGACCAACAAAGTTGTTTTTGAATTTTCTTGATAGACAACTTCAATTAAGCGGCTTGGTAATTTCAGCTTTGGAACTTTTGCTTTTGGCTTGACATTTTCAAAAGGCAAATTCAAAGTTCCGTGTAAATTATATGCCTGAATTTCGACTTTATTACTGCCTTTTATGACTTTGTAAAAATCTTGGTTGCCAATTAAATATTCAATCAGTTTTTCTGCAACAACACCAGTATTTTCAGCATCAAGACGCAACAACTCTTTTTTAAACGCATCTAAAATCGGGACATAAACAGACGTATGGTAATCTCCTAATGTATCCCATTTTTGAGTTGCTTTACTTGCTGTTCTTAGCTTCGCTAAGTTGTCAAATACTGGCTTGACATCATTGAAATATTCAACCGAACAAGGAAAGCCTAACCACTTTTTGCCAAAATCAATATCATTTGACAATCGAGAATGTTTAACGGCTCTGTGATTATTTTTAGCAGAAATCCCTATCTCCCATTTCTGCAATGACCTAATCGCTAAAACATCACGAACATCGCCAGTTTGACCCTCTTTATCAGACACGATTTCAAGTTGTAAAATATCTTTATCACTTATTCCATTTGATAACCGTGGCTCAATATCAAGTAAAAAATTGACCGCAAAACTTGCTACCAAACTGTAATGACTTTTATCCTTTTCGCTAAAACTTAAAAAGCATTTCAATGCAGTTTTGTAAGGGTCATTTTCAATAACCGAAACGGTTGTAACGGCTTTCAGCCGTTCTAAAAACTCTTTCAATAACGCATATTCAAAGGATTTTCCATTTATCGTTTGACTTGCAACTTTTGCCATTATACTGTAATACTGTTTACTATTTCATTCATTTTTTCACGGACAAGATTTCCATTAAGAGCATCTGCAAAACCATTAACAGCAATCTTTTTAGACGGCTTAATACTTTTTAAGTCGTCAAGAATTTTTCGTCCTAAAACTTCAGCCATCTTAACTGGGACAGCATTACCAATCATTTTATAACCAGCCACTACACTATCATAATGAAAAACAAAATCATCTGGAAAGGTTTGTATTCTTGCACATTCACGAACACTTAACTTTCTATATAAACTTTCTTTTCCTTTGACAAATTCACGTATATTTTGCTCAATAAATTTCATTTTTGGTGCTTGTGGGTGTAACGGAGCGTGGCGACCACCTGCTTGAATTGTAAAAGAAACTTCATCCCACGACCTAACTCTGTTCCGCGACATAAAAATAGACGAGAAACTAAAAAATGATTTGGGCGTGCCCCTATGGGTCGGGCTATCCGCTACAATCTTTTTGCCCTGCGGGACAAAAAGGATTTCCGCTACTATCCCTCACGCAGCAGTGCAGAAACTAATACCCGATTAGTAAAATTCCTTTTAGTGGAAGATGAAGACGGTTAGAAATGTAAAGTGTTTCTAAAAAAGTATGTATGATTTCAAAATCTTTATGTCCACGGTAAACATTGCGAACAACAATTACTAAATACTCCACTTCAAACATCATACAAGCTTGAAAAATATCTTTTAGAAATTGGTTATTCTCTGTTGCTCTACCAGCCTCAATTTCAATAACTATTTTGCCATCATTACTAACAGCATCTGCATTAAAGGCTTTGTCTATTTTATTATCATATCCAAATAAAACTGGAACGCTAATTTTTTTCTCTTTTGATTTTCCAGTTTCACAAGTAAAATCTATTTTTTCTAAATGTGGTCTAATTACTTCTAAAACTTCATTACTTGATAAGTTAAAATCAGGCGATTTTATTTTATCAACTTCAATCTCAAAACAAGTGATTACATCTTGAATTCTCTTTGTTATACCTTGAGACCTTGGGAAAAATTGAAATCTAATCATACTACTTGTTGGCTAATTAACTTTACTAAATCTACTTCATTCATTTCGATTTCATTCTCTTCAACAAAAAAATAAATCTCATCATCAATATTTTTTGCTTCATCTGAAACGTAATTACTTCCATTATTTAATAGAGCATCATTCAAGCTTGTTGTAGAAATTAACACATTACCAAATTCGGGAAGTTCTATTTCTCGTGTTTTGTATTCTTTATTTTGAAATTTAATAGTATTCATTTATGCAGCATTTTGTAATTGAAATTTTATTCCCAAATCTTTTCTATAGCCAATAAAAAAAACTCGTTTCCTATCTTGTGGGACACCATAATCCGAAACATTCAATAACTCAAAAGACAAATCATAACCAATATCTGTGAACATTTGCTTTATGTTCGACAACGCTTCTTTGTGTGCAGGTAACAACATTCCCGACACATTTTCAGCTAAGAAAAATTTTGACTTTTTATCTGCGAGTATTCGCATAAATTCATAAAACAACTGACCCCTTTTATCAGCTATTCCACGTTTTGAACCTGCTTCTGACCAACTTTGACAAGGCGGACCTCCAATTATACCATCACAATCAGGAACTTCACTTGACGGAATATCAACAATACTTCTTCTATCTAAGACAGTTTTTTTATGGTTTTTCTCAAACGTTTCCCAAATTTCTTTGTCGTATTCGTTTGCCCAAACGACATCAAAGCCAGCGTTTTCAAAGCCTAAATCTAGACCGCCAGCACCTGCAAAAAATGAGACTATTTTCATTGACAATAAACTTAATGTTATGTGGACAAATTTACTTTATTTTGGCTAACTTTCGACCTTTAAAAATGAATAATTATCAACGGACGACAGAAAGAAGGCCTGCTTATAAAAACTAAGTCTTCTTGGTGGCTGTAAGCCAAGCCATGAAGACGGTGTTGAACATTTCAAAAACAATAGTTTTTGAGAAAGTATGTGCGGTAGGCTGGTAGCGGGGGTTCCTCTGCTACTTCTATTTGCGGTTGCATTCGGCAAAGAGGGTATCGAGCGGACTAAAGGGTTTTACTCTACCGTTTTGTGCCACATGGAGGTATTCCATTAAAATTTAAAATTGACGACCTTGGATTTAGAATTGCTAGAAACCAAACAGACAAAACAACGAACCGCTAACATCATCTAGCGTCAATGGCGAGGTCAGGGCAAATCAGGAAAGTACGCTGGTTAATAAAATTTGGTTATATTTGTTTGGTTCGTGCTAATAGTCGCCACAAACGCTAGATGAGGGACGTCAGGTTGTGAAAAAACTCAGTTTTTGGTAAAAAAACCTAAAAATACGCCCCTCGGTTTGCATTTTAAGTTCATCTCGGACTATCTACTTTTAAGCTGCAATTACAAATTCTGAAAAATACATTTCGTTAAAAAGTCTTAAAACAGGTCGATTTCTTAGGGCATGGTTAACCTTTGAGTAATCTAGCAGTTCTACAAAGGCATCTACAAAGCGAACGGGGTTGTCTTTGCTTACAAATTCTTCCATGCTTCGCATCTGCATTTGAAATCGGTCTTGAGGAGGTAAATAGGTCATCTTTGATATATGTTTTCCTTTTTAAAATACTCAATTACAAGTTAATTTCCTATTATTATTTTGATATATTTACAAGAAAATAAACGATGGTTTTTTCACAGACTGCCGTTACCAGTAATTGTAGGACGACCGTTCATCCATTAAACAAGCAGACGAAAAATGATAACAATTCAAGAACTACTTTTTAATCGCAACCTTGACAAATCTGCGAAAATCAAACTCGTTAGACACAAACAAGTTGGACGGGACTTATACAATCTTTATCGGACTGACAGACCTGCGTTTTTAGCATATCAAAACTCACAATCAAAGGACGTTTTTAATGGAGTGGACTACATTGTTTCCTTTATTGGCGAAGACGGTTTGTTATCAAGGTTTATTGGCGTTTACAAACTAACTGACAGAAAAAAATTAGCTGGCGACCATTTTGAATATCAAATGGAAGAAGTGAAAGAAGTTTTTGACGACTTAAAAGAAAGAGTAATTATCAAATGGGAAAATGCAATTTCTTGGCATCAATGGATAAAGAATGAAATGGAAGTTTTAGAAATTCACCCCGGACTTCATTACAAACAATTCACGGACTACTCTGACTTCATTCTCAACTTTCACGAATTGAAAGAAATTGTAACTAAACAATATGGCGACTGGAAAAAAATGCTTTCCGTAACCAAAGGCATTTACCTAATCAGCGACACCAAGACAGGTAAACTTTATGTTGGTTCGGCATACGGAGAGGACGGCATTTGGGGACGCTGGAATAAATACGTTTCAACAAACGGACACGGGGGTAATAAAACTTTAAAGGAACTTATCACTGACGACCCAACTCACGGAAATAATTTTCAGTTTTCAATTTTAATGTTGTTACCTCGGACAATTACAGCAGACGAAGCCATTAAAAAAGAACGACTTTTTAAAAATAAATTAGGCACAAACTCTTTCGGACTTAACAACAACTAAAATGACAACTATGCTGAACGGACGAAGAACAACTACTGGTAACAGCACATTTGCAATAGGCGGGGTTTCGTGCTCCGCAGACAGTTTAGTGGTAGCTGAAAGTTCTCCGCATCAACATTTGTGCTAAAAAGTCCGCCCATCGCAAATCTGCCAACCGTGTGTGACTTTTCAAGTCACACACGGTTCGGGGGTTTGCGATGGCGGGGTTTATTAGCACTAAACTTCAAATTTAGTACAAATGTTTATAGAAAGTACAAATGTTCAATCTAGTACTAAAGCCCCACTTTTGCCAAACCCATGTTGGCAGTAGTTTTATTGTCCTTTAAGTAAACAGCAGTCTTTAAGTTGTTTCCCACTTCCACAAACGCAAGGGTCGGTTGGTCTCATATAAGTAGTTTTTGTCACAAAATCAGGTTCTCCGTTAAAACTTCCTTGTTCACCACTTTCTGCTGCTTTTAAAACTTCTTCAAATTCGGCTCTTAATTGCTCCTGGCTTTTGGGATGTGCTTTCATAAAATCACTTAGTTTTAAATCAAAAACTTTATCCCAAATTCTAAATGTGTCAGTTTCTTTGTCTGGTGGTCTATCATTAATTTCTCCACTTGTAATTTGATGTTGATGAAACTTATTAAGGTCGTCTTTTAAAGAACTTGAGGTTATGAAATATACATCTTTTGGATTAATCAAATTAAACAAGGAAATTAGAAACTTATCATTTGTGCTAAACACTTTACAACAGGGTGTATAAAATAGATATTCTAAATCTAATAAATTAGTTTTCCTTTCACTGAATAAATGATTATTTATTCCAACATAGTACATAGCAACTATACTTAGGCAAAAAAAAGCATAAGGGGAAAATTCTTCAAGAGAAGTGTGATTTTCACTTTCCCATCTGTGAAATATTTCTGCTGCTAAATTGTAATCCAAATCAAAATAGTCAATAATTAATGCTAAATATCTCTTTTGATTTTCGGGTTTTTGTAGTTCATTAAATAAACTATCTCTTAACGCTTTTAAATTTTCGCTATTATCCCCTGATTTTTTCTCCAATTTAATTTCAGAGAATTGAGCCATTTTGCTTTTAAATACTTCTACTACATCTTCATCTTTACTTTGTGTCCTCCAAAACCAAGATATTACTTCATCAATAGAGTTAAACTGACCATCCTTCCAACGTCTGATAGACTTCTCTTCTTCAGTTTCTTCAAATACTAGACCTTGTTTAGTTCCTGTGTTAATAGATTTAGTTGCTTCTAAAAACGGTCTATTACTAAATTCAACTTGACTTCCTGTTAGTGATATTTCTAAAAGCTTTTTATAGTTAGCATTTACATAAGTTCTTGAAGGGAAAATTTTATTTGCTAATCCAATAACAATGTCTTTTGGTAGTTTCTTATTTTCTACTTCTTCTTTTGATAAGTCTCCCAAAATCTCAGAAACAAGTAATGGTGTAACATTTATTAGGTAATAACGATGCAATTGAATTAGCTCATTATGTCCTAAGCTTTGAAAAGTTGATTTGTCTAAGATAATTGCTAATGACATAGTTTAATTCGAGTGATTCTCTGGGTTTTTAAAAATTACTGCCAACGGGCAGGGCTTGCCGAAGTACGGGAATTAGTATTCCGTCAGCCCGGTACCGATGATGATTGAAAAACTGAAGTTGAAGATAACAACAAAAAGCTAAATAGATAATGTCCAACCCGATATGAAGCACAATAGAATTACAAAAAGCCGAAGATAACTTCCGTCAGCCCGTATTTTGGCAAACCCCATGTTGTACGTTCGCCCTTCTCCTCGGTCATCTATAATGTGGGTCTGTGTCCACCCGTAGACTGTTTCCTGTGCGTTGGCACAAGGCAGGCTCTTTTGCAAGGTTGGCTTTTGTGTGTCGGCATTGTGTGCCTTGCAAATGTGCCTGACTTGGTGCGTTGGCTAAGTTTTAATGATTGCCGTCAGTTCTTCAAATGATGAAATGCCGTTTATTTCTTTTGTGTCAAGCCAATCTATACCATTGTTTGGAACAAAACTTATAATCCCTGTTTTGAAATTATGAGTTTCATTGAATTGTCGCAAGTCCATAATCCAATTCATAGGAAGTTTTTTAAGTCTAACTATTTCTTGAAAGTCATTTGATAATTTATTTGATGTCGCACTTTTTTGTATGAGCAATAACAAACCTAAATCAATTGTTTTTGCAACTTGCAAGTAGCCTACCAATTGTGAATAGTCTTTAAGGCTAAGTTGATGTAAATATTTAGCTTCAATCAAGATTAGTCGTGGCTTTTGGTTCTCGCCGCAAATAGCAAAAACAATATCAAGTTTAAGTTTAGGAACATAAACGTTGTCTGGTTTTATTTTAATCCCGCAAGCTTTTTCTAAATTGCTTATGAGATTGTCCAATGTATTATTACATGCATAGTAAACTTGGTATTTATTTCCTAAGTAGGTTGATAAATACTGACTGAATTTTTTTGAGAACTCTTCATAGAAACTAACTTCATTTATTTCACTCATACTATACTAAATTGACTGTTAGATTGGTTGTTTTAATATGCTTTTTAATCAACTCTTGATTGAGTTTATTGCCAACTGATGAACAAATAAAAGCCCTGTCATTTAATTGATTGATTATTAAAAGCGGACTGTCAAAATCATTTCCAATACTTAAAATATGAACTTCATTGTTTAAGCTGTTTTCAATAATCTCTGCCATAGAGCCGATGTGTCGCTTGCCATTTAATTCGGGTGCAAACAAATAAGCTATCCCTTGGTCAAGTCCTGAAAAGCTTTTAAAACTATCGTTTTCAATTATGTTTTTTACGATATAGTTATAACGGCTAATTCCTTTACTGGGAAAAGATGTCAATTGGATATTAGTAATTGTTTCCGTGAGTTCATCTTTAGTTCCTTTTGATAAACGTGGAAAGAAATTAATAAGAGCATTTTTTTGCTTTACCAATTTTGCTATTTCTTCAACTGGTGCATGTGGGCAACCTAATACTGCACAAAAGTGATGGTAGTGAAAAAATATTTTATTTCTTACTTCCTCGGGAAGTTCATCAGAGTTTTGTTGGCTATGAACACTTACTGGACTTACCTGTTTTAATTTTCGTAGATAGCAGGGTGGTTGTTCTTCTTTCTTTTGTTGTTTTTGAATTTTTGTTACGTCAATTGATTTTGCTTGCAATGCAAATGAGTGTTGGGCTAAAAACGATTTCACAAGAAACCGAATTTTAAAACCTTTCTTCCAACCTGTATAATTTGGGTCAGAACCTGAATGTTGATTGGGGTGATTATAAAGTATTTGGTCTGTAATTGAACCTAAATCTGTAAGCCATGAACATAGTTGCACAACAAATTTAAAGTTTTTCGTACTGCCTGGTATTTCAACAGAAACAACTGGGGCATCATCATTGAAACGTCTATGCGAAAGTGTCAAACTTGCTCTTGTGTCAAAAATGCCTGAAAGAAAACTTTCAACACTTATTCCTGATAGCTGTGTCTTTGCAAATGTCAAATCAACTGTAGATAACAAAAAACCACCTGTCGGTAATTTTAGAAATTCCAAATCTTCAATCAAAGGCGAAATGTCTGCACCGTCAATTGGCTTTATAAGCCATTTGTTATTACCAATTTCATAAGTCACATTGAAACTGTAAGTGTTATTAAAATTTTGGCAAATCTTAGTAAGAATATCGGCTGCAATTATATTCATTCGTTTTGGTTCCATTCCCCATTTTTTAAAAGGAAGGTCAATAACAAATACATCTTTATCTATTTTGCCACCGCCAACTAATAAGCCTAACAAATATGCCTTGATGTGATTTACTTTATTCATTCTCAATATGCTTGGTTAGGGCTTTTGCAATCACCCAACCAAAGATTGGTGGTACTGCGTTTCCGATTACTTTATATGCGTTTGCAATTGTTTTATAGGGAAAAATAAAATTATCGGGAAAGGATTGTATTCTCGCTATTTCCCTAATTGAAAACCGTCTGTCCTCAAATGGATGAGTAATTCCACAATTTTCAGGTTGTGCAGAAGCCGTTATTGTACCATTGATTTCACCTAATGCAAAACGCCTGTAAAAATTAGGGGCATGATATTTTTTAGGGTCGTTCCAAATTTTCAAAAACCTTTCAGACATATCGGTAGGGCTCATGTTTTTCCATGACCTTCCTGTTGTAATAGTTTCAGATATTTTTTTTAAAGGAACTTTCTTTTTAAACTTTGCTAAAGCTTCTTTACCGTCTTTGCATGGGGCAATTTTATCAACCATGTATTGTCCGCCGGGTGAATATTTCCAATACTCATTTTTTTGTGGTGCATTTGCTGGTATGTCGCACAAAACTGAACCTAATAAAAGTTCATAAGGCTTTTCTTTCTCGTTTGGCAAATCAAACTCTGCTACAACTTCGTTTAACAGATTAAAATCGAAATAACCAATGTCTTTTCTTATTCCAACAATTATTAAACGTTGCCGATTTGAGGGAACACCAAAGTCGCAAGTTTTAAGCAGTTTGTAATTTGTTTTGAAACCTAATTTTTCAGTACGCCTAACAATTTCATCAGGAATACTTGTGCCATCATCCATTTTTGATGACATAATGCCTTTAACGTTTTCAAATATAAAACCGATTGGTGGGTTCTTTCTTTTTAGTGCTTGTTTTAATAGGTTCTCACATTCCTCAAACAAATTCCCTCTTTCATCATTTATGCCTTTTCTTAAACCTGCATTTGAAAACGGTTGACAAGGGAAACCTGCTATTAAAAAATCGAAATCAGGAATATCGGAAGGACGAATATTTTTAACATCGTCCTTGGTCAAAGAATGGTCGCCAAAGAAACTTTGATTTGAATTATAAACTAATTCTGCCGCTGGGTCAATGTCGTTTGCAAATTCAATTTTGAATTTATTTTTTTCAAAATGCCGATTTCTAAAATCAAAACCGCCTGAAAATCCCAAATCCAAACCGCCGCAACCACTAAAAAGCGATACAACTTTATAAGTTTTCTTCTTTACTATTTCATTCACTTCCTTTTTTACTTTGAAGTTAAACTCAATTTGAGGTTCTGCAACTTGAGATAACTCTGCAATATCATTTTCAATAAGTTTGTACATGAGTTATAGTTTAAGTTTTCCTTGTTTAATTGATTTTGAACGTAAGTATTTTACTTTTTCTTCTGCCAATAGAAATAATTCAGTAGAGTTGTCTTGCTTGTAAATAATTGAAGCAATTTTTTCACTAAAATATTCCTTGTCCAAAGCTGTTCTGTCAATTTTGAAAGTTATTGCAAGTTTTGGAAGAATTTCTTCGGGAACAGTTCGCTTATTATTTTCAATTTTGGAAAGTGTAGATTGGTCAATGTCTAATGCAGCCGCAAGTTTGGTCAACGTTAGGTTGTTGTCAACCCTAAGTTTGTGGATGTATTCTCCAAATGTTTCTTTCATGGTCTTGAAATTTTAACCTTGACAATTTTGTCAAATTTACCTAATTTATGTAGTATTTTTTTAAACAATAGTACAAAAACAGGATCGTCATCAATAATAAAAGTATAATAAAGAACTACGGTAAAATTCAACTGTTAAGTTCTTTCACAAATAATACTTCTAAAATTAAGATATTACCATCTGAAATTTTCATACAAGATTCTATCGTAAATATCAATCCAGAAAATTACTTAATTATCGATTCAACTGGTCTTGTATTTAATAAAATGGACTTTTCACCTTAAAAAGTGTTACTTTTT
>REBA01000043.1 GCA_004294225.1 Cytophagales bacterium
AATTGTTTTCTTAATAAATTGTATAGGAGTTTTTTGAAACCTTTTCATAGTATTTAATTATTTCGCCTATACAAAAATATTTTTTTCTTCCCATTCTTAGGTTTCATGACCAATTCTTCTTCCTAAACTTATATTTTTGAGCAGTCAAATCAAAGCTTTTTTTCAAATATCTAATTTATCCAAAGGGCTTTGTATTTGATCAAATCTTTTGCTGGTAATGTGGGTATATATTTCGGTGGTCTTACTGCTTTCATGACCGAGCAGAATTTAAATAAATCTTTTTGCTAGACTCTGAGGTGATAAAGAATATTTTGTATCAGCCTTTCCTACTAAGTATTTGGGAATAGTTTCTTGAGCTGCATAAAAGCTAATTTGTGTAAGACAAATACCAAGTGCTATGCGTTTTACTCCATTTGCAATCAGAGATTTGATGCATTAACAATGCGTGTTCTTGATGGTACGAAAATCCACCTTGATTCGTAGCTCATTTTTATGCTTAGTATTCAATGCCCTCATAAATTATAGGCAATAAAAATAGATAAAATTACAATTGGAGATATTTTGTCAATAAAAAAATTGCCTATGTGAGCAGGATAATATTTCTGAGGTGCATTACCTCAGAAATACAATTTTTATCCGAAATCATCAATAATTGTTACTACTTTTTGTCAATTTTTTCAAAAAATTTGACTTCATCAGCATAATTTACTTACATGGATTAAATATACTATTTGAAAGAATGAATAAGTACTTCTAACGCATTATTTTGTTATAATTGTTTAATTATCATAAAGATATAAATATTAAAAATTCTTTCTATCCCATTTTTAGTAAAAACAATGTGGATAACTCTTAAAAACTTAACAAAAACAAACATCTTTGAAATGATTCTAGAATTCGTTTCATCAACATTTAGTAAATTTTCTAGATTTTTATGGATAAATTTATCTACTATCTTAAATAGTATTACTATGATAAATCAAGTTTTATTAATTGATGATGATGCAATCAATAATTTTTTGAATGAAAAAATAATCATTGCTTCCCAATTAGCTCAAGAAGTAACAACTTTTATAAGAGCAGAAGATGCTATTCATTATTTAGAGGAAACTTGTGTTCAGCAAAAAAGCAAATGTCCTGAGCTGATTTTGTTAGACATCAGTATGCCTCATTTAGATGGTTTTGATTTTATTCAGATTTATAACAAGTTAAAAATTAAAAAAGAAAATACCACAATAGCCATACTTACTTCCTCTGATGACGAACGTGATGTTCGAAAAGTAAGGGCAATGGGAATAGAACATTACCTTGTAAAACCTCTTGATTTGTCTGCTTTTTCGAAACTTTTAGATAAAATCAGTAACAATAATAAGCTTTCTTTAACTGCTTAAAAATTGCTTTAAATACCATATTTTTTTAGCACATTATTCTTTTTCTTATCCCAAGGTTTAATTGTTTTTGTACCCATATCGTATGCTAAGTAAATCATTAGCAAGGTAAAAAAAAGGGCAATAATCAAAAGTAGTTTGTTTTTCTTCATTTCTTTTATCGAAATTGATAAGTAGTGGTTCTATTTCTTCGAGCATAGGCATTTCCTGCTTTACCTATGTATTTATGAGAACTTGTTTTCATAATTGCACCTGCAATCATTGAACCCAATCCCCCTAGAGTAAGAAAAATAGCCTCAGAGGGAATGTCTTGAGTATTTGCAGTTCCCGCTATCAATAATGACCCAAGTGTATAAGCACCTAATCCGCTTAAAAAAAAGATATTGCCTTTTTTAAACTTTCTATGACAAAGATCAAGATTAAGCTGAATTTCAGAGGTTAAGTTTTTTTCTGCTTCTAAATCTTTCCTAAGAGCAAGTATTTCTCTTTTTATAGAATCTATAGTCTGATAAGAATAAGTTAATTGCTCAATATTGGAAGCTTTTGATGCTGAATCAAAGCCCTTTTTCTCAGGAGAAAGATTTGTTTTCAGTAAACTAGTATCTGGCCTTTGGGAAGACGAAAAATCAACAGTAATCTCTTTTTGCTGAGCATAAGAATGATGTATGCAACAATTGGTTATTAATACAATTACAAAATTACGAAAAGCTGACATAGGGTATAATTTTAGATAAATTAATAGTTTAGGTGAATAAACGTGAATTTATATAAAATCTTACACATATAGTAAAATATATATCCATAAGCTTAATTTTGACTATATTTTATTGCTGATTGTTAAATGAAGCTAAGAACAGAGATTTTATTTATTTTTCTGGCTGTTGGGGTTATACTTACTCTAATTACAGGTGCTTTATTTATTTACAATGCTCAGTCAATCATTCTAAAAGCAGCAGGAAATCAATTAGAATCATTATCCTCTGCCAAAAAACATAGAATAGAAAGCGTAATTGATAAAAAGAAAGAAGAACTCCAGTTAGTTCAATCCAGATTAGTTAATACAGAGCATTTGTTTTTGTTTAACACCTTTAATAAACACAATGATGAAGAGGCCGATTTTTACAAAAAGCTAATAAATGATAACTTAGTAACGCTCAAAAAAGAAATCCCAAGTTTCAAAAATATTCATATTCTTAACAAAAAAGGAATTACAATTGCCTCTACAGATACCAGCGTGGTAAATTTCAATTTTTCTATCTTAGATTTTGTAGAGGCATCACTCCAAGGGCAAAATAAAGTATCTTCATTTATAGACGAAGCTAACCAGAAAGCATACCTGTGCTTATCAGCACCATTATTCTTCAAGAAAAACATACAAGGTGCAGTAGTTATAGAAACTACTACTACTGAATTAAACACACTTACTGGTGATTATACAGGACTAGGCAATACAGGCGAAACCGTAATTGTTCAAAAAATATCAGATACCTTGGCTTGCTACATCACTCCCACAAGAGACAAGAGCGACAACCTTCATAAAATATCATTAAATCAAAAGAATCAGCAAGCCGTTTTTTTGGCACTCCAGAAAAAAGAAGAGTTGATTTTCGACGCAACTGACTACGACGAAAAAAAAATAGCCATATCCTGCAGATACATAGAAGCAACAGGATGGGGTGTGATAACAAAAATAGATATGCAAGAGATTCTGGCACCAGCCGATGAATTAAAATGGATGACCCTAAAAATAGGCCTATCTGTTTTATTTGGGTTATTTATTGTTTCAATTATACTAGCAACAAGTATTGTAAAACCAATCAATAAAATTTCTGAAACCGCAAAACAAATAAGCGAAGGGGAATGGAAGAAACGAGTAATCTATAATTCTTCCAACGAACTAGGAGAACTGGCAAATAGCTTTAATAGAATGACCAATACACTATTTGAAACACAAAGCCATCTCTCTGATAAAATAAAAGAACTTGATAAATCTAACTCGTATTTAGAAAAATTCGCTTTTGTGATTTCCCATGATCTCAAATCACCTTTAAACTCTGTTCTAGGTATTGTAGAACTGCTCAACACAGGCCATCTTGGTAGCTTGGATGAAGAAGGTCAAAAAATGCTCAAAATACTAAAAGACAAGATTGATCATATGAAAGAGATGATTAATGGTATTTTAGAATTTGCTATAGTATCTGACGAACTACCTAATCAGGAGTCACTAGATTTAATGGCTTTGATTCAAGATATGGCAGTAAATTATAAAAATGTGGCAACTATTAATATTGTCAACGAACTCCCATCTATAAAAATGAGCAAAATAGTAGCTGAACAATTGTTTCAAAACTTCTTTACCAATGCTATCAAGTACAACAACAACAACCCCAAAACTATTACTTTAAGTGCCCATAAAGACCAAGAAGAAATAGTTTTTTCGATAACAGACAATGGTATAGGCATTAGAGAAGATTATTTTTTCAAGATATTTGATATTTTTCAGACAATAGCTCCTAAAGATAAAGATAGCACGGGCATTGGTTTAGCTATCGTGAAAAAGATAGTTGATAATTATGGCGGTAAGATATGGGTAAAGTCTAAGCTTGGCGATGGAAGCACTTTCTTTTTTACATTACCAAAGGCACAGCTTTGATATAATTTAAAACCCCTATCCCTAAATAATCTTTAATATTTATCCTTATATTTTGAAAAAAATATGCTAAGCATGTCCTCTATAGAATTAGAAAAAAATCGATTAATTAAAATTGATGCGTTTCTTTTTGAGAAGCTTTTAAGCACTTGCACTCCTAAAGCCAAGGATTGGTTGGTTAAAAAAACAGAAACACTAAATCAAGATTTTCATAAAAACTCCTTCTTCCTAGCATATAGTGCCTCCTTTAGATTTCTCGGAAAGGACGAAGTTATATTCTCTAATGAAGAGCTAGAGACCGCAAATAATCTTTGTTCGTTCTGGAATCCACAAGGAATGAAACAGTTTGAAATTGCAAGGCTTATCTTGTTTCTTCGCTATCCAATAACTGATAAAATAGATTATTTTGAAACTATAAACAAGTTATTCGGAATAGCCGATATGGGCGAACTTGCTGGACTTTATCGCTCATTAATTCTTTATCCTTTTCCTGAAGATTTTCAATTTATTGTTGCTGATGGACTAAGAAGCAATATCAAGGTAGTTTTTGAGTCAATAGCATTAAACAATTATTATCCATCTTTATATCTTAATGAAGGGCAGTGGAATCAAATGATTCTTAAATCAATATTCAACGGAAGCCCTTTGAATAAAATTATTCAATTAGACCAAAGAGCAAACCCTACACTTTCTCGCCAATTATCTGACTATGCAAATGAGAGATGGGCAGCTGGAAGAACTGTGAATCCAGAGTTATGGAGAGTTGCAGCCGCTTATACTGATAACCAGTTATTAGAACAATATAAAAGGCTTTTTTCTTCTGTAAATGAATTTGAAAGAAAAGCAGCTGCCTTAGCTTGTGCTACAAGTAAATCTGAGGATGCAATAGCTTTATTCAATATTAATTTAGAATACAAAAAAGAAATAGAAACCCAAAAGCTAAATTGGCTAGACTTTTCTAATGAATGGTACCAATCTTTGTTATAACTATTTTAACCCCAAGAAATAACTATGAATCCATATTCTTTAATTGACTTCCCGCTTATTGACCCACATGCTCATATGGTTTCTAGAACAACAGAAGATTACAAAGCCATGCAGGAAGCAGGAGTCGTAGCACTTATTGAACCTGCTTTTTGGCTAGGGCAACCAAGAACAGAAGTTGGTTCATTTAAAGATTACTTTTCTACTCTTGTGGGGTTTGAAAGATTCAGAGCTAGTCAGTTTGGTATTAAGCACTATTGCACTATTGGGCTTAACTCTAAAGAAGCAAACAACGAAATATTAGCAGAGAAAGTGATAGAGCTACTTCCACTTTATGCCTGCAAAGAAGGAGTAGTAGGTATAGGAGAAATAGGCTTCGACGACCAAACTCCAGCAGAAGAAAAATATTTTAGAATTCAAGTAGATTTAGCAATTGAGTTAGAAATGCCAGTGCAAGTTCACACCCCTCATCGGGACAAAAAAAAAGGCACTTATCGCAGTATGGATTTGTGCATAGAACAAGGCATAGCACCTCACTGGGTGATTATAGACCACAACAATGAAGAAACCGCCAAAGAGGTATTAGACAGAGGTTTTTGGGCTGCCTTTACTATCTACCCACACACCAAAATGGGCAACGAACGTATGGTAGAAATAGTAAAGCAATATGGACCAGAAAAAATAATCGTCAATAGTGCAACAGATTGGGGAATAAGCGATCCACTTGCAGTTCCCAAAACAGCTCAATTGATGCTAGAAAGAGGAATTCCTAAAGATTGGGTAAAAAAAGTATGCTATCAGAACGCTATCAAAGCCTTCGGACAAAGTGGTCAGTTTAATGAAAGCGATTGGAATAGCGAGGTTCAGAAAATAGATCAAAGGGAAAAATTCTCTGGTAACTCTATTTTAAGAGGTGGCCAAGTGCCACAGGTTGAGGACAAAAAGATAATTAGATAAACAGTATTTTCTTTTTTTAATTTTTTAAAAAATTTACCTAAATTGCAATAAAATCAATAAAAACCAAAGAGCAAAATATACAAGCTCAAGATAGCTGTAAATAACAACAGCTTACTTAATACAAATCCCATAAAACAATATGAATAGGCCTGAAGAAAAAGACAAAGGACTCGTATTAAAAGAATACGGAAGAAATACCCAACGCTTGGTAGATTATTTAATGACCATCGAAGATAGAGAGAAACGCACTGCACTTGCCAAAACCCTGATTGATTTGATGAAACAACTCAATCCAGCAACCAAAGAAAGCACAGACCACACTCAAAGATTATGGGACCATTTATACATCATGTCTAATTTTCAGCTAGATGTTGATTCAGAATACCCATTACCCGAAAAATCTATACTTGGAAAAAAACCATCTAAAGTTCCCTATAACAACAATCAACTAAAATTCAAACACTATGGCAAGAACATAGAATTGCTTATTGCCAAAGCTATGGAGATTGAGAGTCCTGAAGAAACCGAAAATGCGGTGATTTATTTGGGAAGATTAATGAAACGGTTTTACACAACATGGAATAAAGAAAATGTTGAAGACGAGGTTATATTGCAACAATTGAATATACTTTCTAAAGGTCGCCTAACGCTTCCTATCGAAAAAATCAAAAATGAGAACCTGTTTAATATTACCCTTGGTGAACCCAGTAAAGACCTTAATAAGTTCAACAGTTTATTCGTAAACTATCCTGATAAAGAATTAAATAGAAGTAATGGCGGGAACAATAATGGTGCTCGCAGGAGCAATGGAAAGCCAAATAATTTTAAGAAAAGAACTAGATAATTCTAGCCTAAGCCAATCTAGAAAAAGCTTTCCGTCTATAGTTGAACCAAAGATGTGAATAAATTAATTTGAATCAAGCTTAATTTTTCTTCAATTTTAATACTTATAGTTATTCAAATTATTTAAAAGCATCCATAACAATATGGCTTCATTCGAAATCATTGGCGGTCATCGCCTAAAAGGAGAAATCATTCCACAAGGAGCAAAAAACGAGGCATTACAAATTCTCTGTGCCGTTTTGCTTACTCCTGAGCCAGTGACTATTTATAACATCCCCAACATTATTGATGTCAATAAATTAATTGAATTGCTTAATGATTTTGGTGTAGCAGTTACCAAAATCAACGAATCGACCTATAAATTCGAAGCAAACAATATTAATATAGAATACCTAGAAACCGAAAATTTCAAGAAAAAAGCTGCTGCACTGAGAGGTTCAATCATGATATTAGGACCTTTGTTGGCTAGATTCGGCAAAGCCAAAATGCCAAAGCCAGGAGGAGATAAAATAGGTCGCCGTAGATTAGACACTCACTTTATTGGATTCCAAAACCTCGGGGCTAAATTCAACTACGATACAGACGATAGCTTTTATCATATAGACGCCAGCAATCTTCAAGGGTGCTATATGTTGCTTGACGAAGCTTCTGTTACTGGTACCGCAAACATTGTTATGGCAGCAGTATTAGCAAAAGGTAGAACGACTATTTACAATGCCGCTTGCGAACCCTATTTACAACAATTGTGCAACATGCTTAACCGCATGGGAGCAAAAATATCAGGCATAGGCTCAAATCTTCTAAACATTGATGGTGTAGAAGCTTTAGGAGGAACCGAACATACCATTCTCCCAGACATGATAGAGATAGGTAGTTTTATTGGAATGGCAGCAATGACAGCTTCCGAAATTACTATAAAAAATTGCAGAATAGACATGCTTGGCCTAATTCCCAATACATTCCAACGATTAGGTATCAAAATGGAATTTAGGGGCGACGACATATATATACCAAGTCAGGAACATTATGAGATTGATACTTTTATTGATGGTTCGATACTAACCATAGCCGATGCTATATGGCCGGGATTTACTCCAGATTTATTGAGCATTGTATTAGTAGTAGCTACACAGGCTAAAGGCTCTGTATTAATTCATCAAAAAATGTTTGAAAGCAGATTGTTCTTTGTAGATAAATTAATCGATATGGGAGCACAGATTATACTCTGCGACCCACACAGAGCATCGGTAATTGGACTTGGAAAACAAATTCCCTTGAAAGGAATCTCAATGACTTCTCCTGATATTAGAGCAGGAGTATCTCTTCTTATTGCAGCCATGTCTGCCAATGGGAAAAGCACTATTCATAATATTGAACAAATAGACCGAGGTTATCAGCATATTGATACCAGACTTAATGCACTAGGAGCCCAAATCAAGAGATTGTCATAAATCTAATTCCGCATTAGGAAAAGTTTATTTGGGGATATAATTTCTACTGCGTAGTATAGAGAGAAAAACACCACCTATTTTTGACCATTATATCCTGATTGCCAATTTTTATTACCTCATAGTTAGGCTAATCAATTAACGATGGTCTAAACACCATTGATGAAAAGATTTGATTATAGAATTCTATTGCTAGAAATGGAATTCAAAAATTCTGCTTTAATTGATTTATCTAAGAATTTGCCAGAGTAATGCGAGGTAATGGTGGAACTATTTACATCATTCACACCTCTAGACGCAACACATAAATGCACAGCGTCTATATACACAGCTATGTCTTCGGTAGCTAGGGAAATCTTGAGTTCATTGGCAATTTGCATGGTCATTCTTTCTTGCACTTGTGGTCTTTTTGCAAAATATTGAACTATTCTATTCAATTTAGAGAGTCCAATTACTTTACCACTAGATATGTAAGCGATATGTGCTTTGCCATAAATAGGCACAAAATGATGCTCACAATTAGAGAAGAAGGTAATGTTTTTCTCCACAAGCATCTCATTATAACTGTATTTGTTTTCAAATAATTTTATTTCTGGTTTATTCTTTGGGTTTAGCCCGCTAAAAATTTCTTTTACATACATTTTAGCTACTCTGTGTGGAGTACCCTTTAGGCTATCATCTGATAAATCAAGTCCTAAAATGTGCATGATTTCCTTAAAATGATCTTCAATAAGTTCTATTTTCTTTTTATCGTCAATTAAGAATGCATCTTGCCTTAAAGGGGTTTCGGGAGAAAAACTCCTATGGTCATCTTCTAGTATATCTATCATAGTATGCTTACTGGATATTCTACAAAGTTTCGTTCGGTTTCGTATAGTTTTATTTGTAGCTTATATTGAGCGGGTAGTTGCTGCCTTAAAATATTGTAAATTACTATTGCGATATTCTCTGCTGTAGGGTTGAGCTGAGCAAATTCAGGTACATCTAAGTTTAAGTTTTTGTGGTCAAACTTTTTTAAGATATGTTCTTTTATTATATCACTTAATACTTTTAGGTCAATCATATATCCAGTGTCTGGATTAATTTTTCCTACAAGTTTTATAATCAGTTCATAATTATGGCCATGAAAATTATGATTATTGCACTTCCCAAACACCAATTCGTTTTGCTCATTGCTCCAATCAGGCCTATAAAGACGATGTGCGGCGTTAAAGTGTTCTTTTCGATATACTGCTATCTCTTCCAAATTTGTGATTTGCCATTAAGCTTTTAAAAAACTATTTTCATTGCAATCTTGAGGTATACAAATTTGCTTTATTTATTTTCTAAATAAAATAGAACTTATCAAAACTTTTTGATTAATATTTATTAGTGCTGATTTTTAGAATTCTAGCATAATTCTTCTTGATTTAATCTTCATACAGTTTTTCTATTAATGCAAGGTTTCTTTCAAAGATAATTTTTCTTTTTAGACTAAGCTTGGGGGTCATTTCTCCAGAATCTACTGTCCAAAGTTGAGGCAACAAGATGAACTTTTTGATTTTTTCATACTGGGCAAAATTCTCATTGATTTCATTGATTTCTCTTTGGTATTTTTCTAGAACATGTTTGTTACTCACCATTTCTTGAGGACTACTGAATGAGATATTCTTTATTTCACACCAGTTTTTAAGGTCTACAAATGAAGGAATAATAATGGCTGCAGGATATTTTTTACCATCTCCGATGACCATTGTTTGTTCTATCATTCTTGATTCTTTAAGTTTATTTTCAATAAGTTGTGGAGCGATGTACTTTCCTCCAGAAGTTTTAAACATTTCTTTCTTACGGTCGGTAATTTTCAGAAATCTTCCTTCTACAAATTCTCCTATATCGCCTGTGTGAAACCAGCCATCACTATCTATTACTTCTGCGGTGAGGTCTGGTCTTTTATAATAACCTTTCATGATGTTTGGGCCTTTAGCAAGGATTTCTCCATCTTGAGCTATTTTTACATCCACACCAGGCAAAATTAAACCTACTGTACTAATTCTGTTATCTTTGGGTTCAGCCCTATTTACTGCAATTACTGGAGAGGTTTCGGTGAGTCCATAACCTTCTAAAATTGTTATTTGTGCCGCCCAAAAAACTCTACCCAATCTGGGTTGAAGTGCTGCACCACCAGACACAATAGCTCTTACATTTCCACCAAGCGCTTCCCTCCATTTGCTAAAAATCAGCTTATTGGCTATCTTTAACTGAAAATTATACCACCATCCTTGGTCTTTGCTGGTATCAAACTTTAGCCCTAGTTCTAATGCCCAAAAGAATAATAATTTCTTTATCCCCTTGAGTTCTGCTCCTTTTGCATATATTTTATCATATACTTTTTCTAATAATCTTGGTACTGTAACAAAAATATTAGGTTTTACTTCTTTTAAATTGTCGCTAATAGTTTCTAGGCTTTCTGCATAATAGATGGATACTCCACAATAGAGATAGAGGTAATTAAGCATTCTTTCATATACATGACACAAAGGTAAAAAACTTAATGCTTTATGCCTGTAATCGACTGGCATTAAAGGAGCTGATGCTTTTACATTGGTCATCATATTTTGATGGGTAAGCATAACTCCCTTAGGGTTTCCTGTTGTTCCTGAGGTATAAATTAGAGTAACTACGTCTTCTGCTTTTACAGAAGCTTTTCTTTCGTTAAGGGTAGCATCAAAAGAATTGTCCTCATCAATTAATTCTTTATAATTAGAAGCACCATCAATTTCATTGAAAGTAAATATGTTTTTTATTGCAGATATTTCTCTAGAAGCATTTTTCGCTTTTTGATATAAATCGGCATCACTCACAAATATTAATTTTACTTCTGCATCTTGAAATATAAATTTAAAATCTGCCTCTGTAATAGTTGGGTACATTGGCACACTTATCGCTCCAATCTGTTGAACTGCCATATCTATAAAATTCCATTCAGGTCTATTATGAGATATTATTGCAATCTTATCTTCTTTTTCAATACCAAACTTTAAAAGACCTTTACTCAATTGGTCTACCTTTCTTTGATATTCTTCTGTACTATATTTGACCCATACGCCATTTACTTTATTAGACAATGCATCGGGGTTAGGATACTTTTCAAGCTGATAAGAGATAAGGTCGAATAATCTATTGGGTTCCATATCGGTTGTGTTTAAAGGGTAAATCGCATCATTTATGGTACGAATTAAGGATTTTTTATTATTTTATTTAGACTCTAAAATGTGATTTTTGTTTCATTAATATGCTTATTTTTTGATATTTATTTCTATTTTTTTATAAAAATATGACATGCAGTGATTTAGTTTTAGTTCAACGAAAAGCATATATTTGATGATCGTACTAGAGAAAGCCAATTCTTTTGGCTAAGTTCACTTTGTTTAAATATATATGAGAAAAACACCTATATCTCTAATAATCATTTTTTTAAATTTCATTACATCATGTATTTCTTACAAAGAGGTTCGTGTGAATGAACTAAAAAGTATAAAACCACTAAGTCTAACATTTACGAATGTACAAATACTGGTAGAATTGGAAATAGAAAACCCTAATGGCTATAATATTGTGTTGAAGAGTCAAGATATTCAGACGATGATTAATGGAAAGGATATTGGTCTTATTCAAATTAAGGAACCAATTAAGCTTCCTCGCAAATCAGTAGCAATATATCAATATACGCTGATTCCGGATGCTCAAAAGATAGTAGGCGTTATGCCTTCTGTTTTTATGAAAGGTACTGCGGAGATTTCGATGATTGGCAATATCAAAGTTAAAGCTGGTGTTATTCCTAAGAAGATAAATATAGACTGGAAGAAGAAAATTGCAATGAGCGATTTTCAGTTATAAGTTTATCTATCAATATTGAGTACAACAAATTGATTTTTTGATTCAATATAATATCCTAGCAACATACTTTCATCATTTCTATAAGAAACACAGAAAATATCAGGTGGATTATTCGAAAAATTATCAGAAATATATTTGTTTGCTTTATCTCTTATGGTTTTGGGCATTTCACCATCAATGTGATTAAAATATTTATCTTCTAGTAAAGATTTGAAAGACACAGTTTTTCTTACTACTTGATTCATGGGTCTACCATAGGGGCTATAATAACCAGGGTAACCAAACATTGAGCCTGGACCCATCATGGGGTTGCCAAAACCTCCCATTCCTGCCCCATAGCCAAAACCCATACCAACTCCCATGCCCATACCAAGAGCAAAACCGCTTGGCATATAATTGGTATTTCTATATACTGTTTCAGTATAAGAGCCTACTTCTATTTCCAATAGGTTATTGTTCAGCTTGTTAGCAATTATGGCTATATTGCCATCTAATACCCTATTAAAATATCTTTTAGTTTTATTGATTTGTTTGCCTTCATTTTCATCATTATGGGCCTCTGTGTCATTGTCTTGCTTTATTGCTCCGTTAAGAATAGGAATAGGTGCATCTGGAAAGATGTTGTAATTGTTGACTAAAGCCATGTTATTCAAGTCAATCACAGCTATATTCATCATCTCTGAATTCATGGTGGTGCGTAAAATATAGTGGTCAAAAACAAAAGAATTGCCTGTTTTGTTCGCTAGTTCATCGCCTCTTTCAAGATTGAAGTTTAATCTCTGGTAATTGAGCTGATCATTCTGAGGGTCAATTTTTATAAAATGAGTTCCATGAGGGTCATCGAAGGTAAGAATAATATTGCTACCTGTGCGGTATAATTTTTTCTTTGAATAACCAGCTTTAAGATTGTTGTCTAAATAAGAATCAACGACTTCTATGCCCACCTCAGATAATGCTGGGGTGTTGAGCATTTCATTTTTTTGAGTGATAATTTTGTAAAAATCCTCTACTGGAATTTTGTATTTCTTAGATTTGACGGTTTTGCCATCTTTGGTTTCTAAAAGTGTAATTTCGCTGGTTTTCTTTTCTACGGTAAGAATATAAAAAGAATTATTGGCTTCAAAACCACGCAAAATAAGCTCATTATCTTGTAAAATTTTAAGCATATTGGTTTTGTAATCCCCCGTTGAACGATCTAAGGAGGTAGCAGATAGGGTTTTTCTTTTTTTATTATAAAAAAATGCACAGAAATAATTATCACTTAAAGAGATACCAATTAGTTTGTCTTTTTTTGATATATATACTTTATTGATGCTTATGTTTTTTTCTATCTGGTTATCGGAATTGATGATTGTAGCCTGAAATTGGCGATGCCCATCAAAGAAATAGGCAAGATTACCATTAGTATCTGCAGTTCCTAAGACATCTTCTGGGTCTTTTACCCTAACACCAAATTCGACAATAAAATCTTGTCCAATAATTGGATGAGTAGATAAAATAATGACACAATAGAAAAGTATTTTTTTTAGCTTTTTATTAAAACTCATGATATTTATATCATTAACTCATTAGAACAATAGGTATAATAAGCAAATTAAGTAAAAAAAGAATTCTTTTTACATCTGGCAAAAAATCACACGAGCAATATCGTTGCTGATTTAAATAATTTTATTTGATAATAATACAAATTTAATCTATAATACTAAATTATAAACAAAAAATGGTTTAAATTGTTATGTGTAGTTAGGTTTTTGAATTATAAATAATAAATTTGAGAAAGCTAATTATAGGATTTTTATACTATTTAATTTTTGTCTCATAAATAATTTTTATTCAGGTTATGTCTAGAACACTTCTTGTGATAGATGATTCAAAATCTATTCTGTCTGTTATATCTTATATTTTTTCCTCTAAGTATAATGTAATAAAGAAAACCAATGGAAAAGATGCTTTAGACTGGATGCATTCTGGCAATCTACCTGATGTGATAGTTTCGGACCTTAACATGCCAGAGATGGATGGTTTTGAGTTTCTAAGACACCTAAAATCTAGTGGTCTATTTGAAGATATTCCATTAGTCGTTTTATCAAGCAATGATAATAGTGTAGAGAGAATCAAATGCCTTAAAATGGGTGCAGATGATTATCTTATCAAACCTTTTAACCCCGAAGAGTTAGATGCAAGAATTCAAAATATTATAAAAAGAACAGAGAAATTTTTAAAATAATGTCCAAGCAATTAGAAATAGCTTACATCAATTCTTCTCAATTTTCTAGGTTTGAATTTCAATCTTTCATTAGTGAAGAAATAAAATTTAAGCCTTATGAAAGTTTAGAGGTGTTTTTTCAGGACAAGGAGACTCATCAAGAAATTGATGCACTATTGATTGCAGCTAACATTACGCTTTCCTCTGGTATAGATCAAATAAAAGCTATTAAAATAGACCCTGTACTACGTCATAAATCTTTATTAATTTGTGGTTCTCCAATTAATAAAACTACTCGAGCTCTTGCAATGGAGTTAAAGGTAGATGATTTTATACTTGCTCACTCTACTTTGAGTGATATCATATTTAGAATTAAATATATAGTACCATTTAAAAATAGGGTTTTTGAGCAAAAATTTAAGCAGATAGTAAGTGCTCAAAGCTTTAAAATCCCGCTTAACAAACGCATTTTTGATATCGTTTTTGCAAGCACGGTACTAATATGTCTGTCTCCATTGTTTATAATCGTTGGAATATTGATTAAACTAAGTTCAAAAGGACCAGTATTTTATTCTTCTAAACGTGTTGGAGCAGGTTATAAGGCTTTTGACTTTTATAAATTTAGATCTATGGTTCCAGATGCTGACAAAAGGCTAAAGGATATAACACACCTAAATCAATATAATTTAGACAGAGAGGATAAAGCAATAGAAAGTACAAATACATTGTGCAGTGAGTGTATTGAAAGAGAAGTACCTTGCCAAGCTATTTTATTTAAAGATGGAGATGCCATTTGTGAACGTTTACACAAAATCGTTCAGAAAGACCTAAATGGTGCTGCTTTTTTAAAAGTAAAAGACGACCCTAGGATTACTATGATAGGGAAATTTATTAGAGATAGCAGTATAGATGAATTGCCTCAATTGTTCAACGTCCTTAAAGGAGATATGTCTATAGTGGGCAATAGACCATTGCCAATCTATGAAGCCGAGAAAATTACCACAGACCAATTTATTACTCGATTTATGGCACCAGCCGGAATAACAGGATTATGGCAAGTAAATAAAAGAGGGAAAGGGAAAATGTCACAAGAAGAAAGAATAGAATTAGATAATATTTATGCCAACAATTATTCTTTAGCTGGTGATATCAAGATAATCTTAAAAACAATACCTGCATTATTGCAAAAAGAAAGTGTTTAAGATACTTAGATAATAATAAAATAATGAATTATACCAATACGATTTCTGGTTGGGGAAATTTTCCTAGATTAAATACAGAATACCGACTTGCTTCAAAAGCCTCAGAATTTGCAGATTATCTCCATCAAAGAAAAACATTAATACCTAGAGGTTTGGGAAGAAGTTATGCGGACCAAGCTATAAACCCAGATGGCATAACTATCAATTGTAACTATCTTAATAAATACATTGATTTTGACCCGATAGGTGGCATACTTGATTGCGAAGCTGGAGTTAGTTTAGATGATATTATTTCTACTTTTGCACCTCTTGGCTGGTTTCCATTCATATGCCCAGGAACTAAATTTGTTACCATTGGAGGTGCTATAGCAAATGATATTCATGGCAAAGCACATCATGTAGATGGTAGTTTTGTAAACTGTGTACTTTCATTTGATTGCCTTCTTGCAGATGGTTCCGTAAAAACATGTAGCCGAACACAGCATAGCGACTTGTTTTGGGCAAGCTTTGGTGGTTTAGGATTACTAGGAATTATTCTTAAAGCAACTATTCAGCTTCGAAAAATTGATACTACTTTTTTCAAACAAAAATCTATCGTAGCAAAAAATCTAGATGCCCTTTTAGATGCTATAGACGAAGCCGACCAAAATTATAATTACTCTGTAGCTTGGATAGACTCAATGGCAAAAGGCAAACATCTAGGAACGGGGGTTCTAACTATAGGGAATTCGGCTGAGCTTACAGATTTACCCCAACAATTATCCTCTAACCCATTAATTATTGGGAAGAAATCGAAGTTAAGCCTCCCATTCTATTTCCCAGAATTTGCTTTAAATGCATTTACTGTGAAAATATTAAATCAAGTAATTCATTATACACAAAGCCACGGTTCAGAATTAATTCATTACGAAAAATTCTTCTTTCCACTTGATGCAATTCATGACTGGAATAAAGGCTATGGCAAAAGAGGATTCATTCAATATCAGTTTGTAATACCACTGGAGCAAGGAAGAAAAAACATTAGAACAATCTTAGAAAAGATAGCCAATAGTGATTGTGTGCCATTTCTAAATGTCCTAAAGAAATTTGGAGCACAACAAGGTCTTTTGTCTTTCCCATTCGAGGGCTATACTTTTGCAATTGATTTTCCTATTACTCTAGCATTGGCAAATTTTACAAAACAATTGGATAAAATGGTTTTAGATTTTGGCGGAAGAATTTATCTTGGTAAAGATGCTATGCTCGATAAACCAATGTTTTATGCCATGTATCCTGATGCTGAAAAATGGAAAGCAATAAAACATACTTATGACCCAGACATAAAATTCAGTTCGTCTTTGGCCAAGAGAATAGGATTGGTATAGTTTGTTTTGGGAGGAAAAATATCTATTTGATAATTAGCACTAAAAAATTAATTCTAAAAAATATTAAGATAGTTTTGTATAAAAAGAAAAATTATCTATTTTTGCAAACCAAAATTTAGGGAGCTTAGCTCAGCTGGTTCAGAGCATCTGCCTTACAAGCAGAGGGTCGGGGGTTCGAACCCCTCAGCTCCCACTAATAAAAAAAGGGTTTAAACTAGAATAGTTTAAACCCTTTTTTTATTAGCATAGAAACACTATGGGGTGCGTAAGTAAATGAGCTACAATTATCACCATCGTTTTGTGAAGAGGCTTGGCTTGCAGCCGCCACGAAGACTTAGTTGTTAAAGGCTGGTTTCTTTCATTTGGGTTTATAGTCTTCATTATAGTTCTTGTAGCCAATAAGTCTTGCAGTCGGTGCTAGTAAAAATTTTAACGTTTTTAAAACTGGTTTCGGAGGGGCGTCAACTGTTGGGTAAGAGTCAAATTTGTCACCAAACACAGCAAGCTGAAAAAGAATTTTAGGTGGTTTTGAATTGGCTTCGTTTTCGTCCCAAAATGGATAGATTTGCGAAAGACAATATGCAAAACCCAAAGGCATCTCACTTGTAACTACAACAATAGTATCGGTTTCGTTAAATGGTCTATGAGGAGTGTTCTTGGGAATTGTAATTGTTTGGCCGGCTTCTATTTTTTTAATGTCACTACCATATTGCATTGAGAGTGTCCCACTTTTTACAATGAAATTTTCGTCAAAATTTTCGTGAATATGTATCACAGGTCCAGCTGAGTTTGGTTGTATCTCGATGTCTGTCAATAAATTTCCATTTTCTAACTTAACGACTTTCTGACTAAGGCCTTCTAATTTAGAATGAAAAGATTTCCCAACTTTAAAATAGTTGCTGTAATCAGGAGTTTTTGTTGGTAAAATCCAATGATGTATTATTAGTCCAACTAATAAATAGCCAACGATAATTGATAGTATCCACATTGCTGTTTTTTTTATTTTTTGTTTCATTTTTATTTTTTGTTTCGGTCGTTAAATATACTGTTAACAGCAGTCTGTGAAAAAACTACCGTTCATTTTTTTAAATATATCAAAATAATAATTGGAAAAGAACCTGTAATTGACTATTTTAAAAGGGGGAAACATATATCAAATAGGAACTATCTACTCCCTCT
>REBA01000081.1 GCA_004294225.1 Cytophagales bacterium
TCCCGATTTTATGACTTTAAATATATCCGTTTTGCCAAGAGTTCCGGGCATATCTGATGCAAAATAAAGTGTATTTCCATCTGCACTCAAAGCAGGGTGACCAGTAGAATATTCATTGCTGTTAAATGGCATTTCTTTAGCAGTTGTCCATACGCCATTTTGTTTTTTGGAATAGTACAGCTTTAGTTTATTTGTTTTATCTGAACTTTTTCCACCTTTCATTTTATTGTAGTTATTACGAGTAAAATAAATGATTGAATCGCCATCAAATGCACAAGGACCATCGTGATATTTAGTGTTTAATTTAGAACTAAAAGGCTCTGCAAAAATCAAATTAGAATCTTTTTGAATTTTATTATCTGACTTGAAATAATGTCCATGATAACCAAGAGTTTTTGTATCGTTGCTTGTTTTGCGAGTTTCGTCTGCATGGAGTGGATTTTTTTCTTTAAAGTTTAAGTAAGTAGAAGTGTCTGCATCATCCGTAATAATAGGAGTAAAATAATCTTTTTTGAAAAGATAAGTTGTATCTACAAAATACATATCCAAATAAGCGGTATTATTCCAGCCATATACTCTCTTTACGCCATTTCCTTGCACTCGTGCAGAAGTAAAAACCAATCCACTTTTGTAAGGAGTTGGTGAAAAATCGGCTTGTTGAGTATTGATATTTAAGTAATAAATTTTGTATCTTGCCGAATCGGCATATAACTTATTTAAACTTTCATAACTTTTTGCAAATGCTGCCCCACGTTTGTCTTCAGGCATCATAGCATCATATTTATCGTAATAAAAACGAGCTTCGTCATACTTTCCATTTCTTGCTAAAGTTTCGGCATAACCAAGTGTAACTTCAGTGTCCTGGAAGCCCGAGTTTATTAATTTTCGATACACTCGCTCCGCTTTGGCTGATTCTCTAGTTTTGAAATAACAATCACCTAGCTTTTTTAAAGTTTCAGAATTGTTGCTGTCAGTTTTTAAAGATTGTTCATACAATTCGGCTGCATCCGAATAATGTAAATTAGCATATTCTTTGTCGGCTAATTTTTT
>REBA01000082.1 GCA_004294225.1 Cytophagales bacterium
AATGCCCGGTGCTGTATAACCATCATCGTTGGTAACAAGTATGATCAATTCTTCTTTCTTTTTTTTCGTTTTTACTTTAGCCATGGGTGCAAGGTACAAGTACTAAATGATTTAATTAAAAAAGCCGTTGATTTTGTTCTCCCATTCGTCTTCAAAAACAACCTGGAATTCAAAGTCATGGTCGGGGAACTCGTCAAACAATTCTTTCCATGCTTTCTTTGCTCCTAACTCGTTGCACAAAGCAAAAACATCCTGCTTGTATTTTGTGTCTTCGTTTTGTAAGTGAATACCTTTTGTCTCCAAAACAAAAACGGTGTCGTAATCTTCTTGCTTTGCCTTGCTTTTATTGGCGGCAACAAAGTCAGGATAGATTTTATTTTTCTTCCAGCCTTGTATGTGATAGTCTTGTCTGCTCATATTGCGATACCACCACAATAATTTTTCCTGTTCGTCCAAATAAATGGCAACCGACTTCTCCAATTCATTTATATTTTCTTCCGGCACATAGTCAAACAATGATTTTTGAATAAGCGTATTGTCGTTGCGGATAAGTTGTTTGTTGCTTTTTACTTTTATCCGTGAGGGCAAAACGAAACCCCCTTTGTTGCTGATTAAAAAGAAATGCAGTTTCTTTTTAGTAACCAGAGTTTTAAAAACGCTTTCAGCAAATATATTTTTCTGGTTCTCTAAAATCTTTTTTAATTCTTCAATAATGAAAACGAAGTTGGAAGCAATGGTTTCCTTGTCATGCTTTTTTGAAACTAGTTCAATGGCTTGTTTGCCTAAGTTATAACATATCCAAGGGTTAGGTACAATTTCTGAAATTTGCCTTGCTAAAAATGCTTCGTCAATTTCTAAAGTCCCTTTTGACTCAACTCTTTCACCAGTTTCAGCTAACAATTCTTTTTCTACTTTGCTCAACCCTAATATAAGTTCAAGTTCTTTATTTTTTTTGTTGGTCAAAGTTTTTTCGGCTATTTCTGAAATATCAATTTTTGTCCAATCAATCTCACTTAATATATCTACTTCAAAAATCAAATC
>REBA01000083.1 GCA_004294225.1 Cytophagales bacterium
AGGCTCTGCTCATGTTTTATTTTTTGATTGTGCAAAGTTACAAACTTTGCTTATTTATTATCACAAGTGACGCTTCGCTTAACACTTGCGATAGCGGGGAGAACCATCTTTAGAGTTAATAGTTCCATTACCTAATCGACAAGCGTAGACATAATCAAAAAAGTCTAAATCGTTGGGTTTTTCATTGAAATACTCATCTTTTGCTTCTAAACCCAGAGTGGCAATGTAGTCTGCTTTTGCATACGTGGTTAGCCCACTAACATAAGTTTTATCGGTAGGAATAACTATATTGGAACTACAAAAAGGGAACGGACACCCATCTGTGCTTAAGGAATTATAATTTTCAAATAAATCACAATATTTTAGCACGTAATCATTTCCAGATTTTCTACATGTTCTAGTCAAATCAGAGGTTAGCATTCCACTTTTTGAATATGAATCTTCGCTAAGATTTGACAAGGAAGTTTCAGCCCCAATTTGTCCAAAAAAATGAGAAATTTTTATAGGTGTATTGATTTTATAGTTGCTTGCATATTGGTTAAAAAATTTCACAACCTCTTTGCGTCTTTCATTGTTTAAACTTGGAAATACTTTCTTAAGTGCTTCTTCAGTTATTAGTTTTTTATTTTTTCCATCAAATATCCACTTTTCCAAACTATCTTTCTTTTCTTTATTTTTTTCATCAAAAAGAGCGATGGTAAAAAGTTGGTTTGTGGGTTTATCTTTGTCATAAAATATAAATGCAGCTGATTTGTCGTACACTTCGGCTGTGTAGTTCAATGGGTCGCTAAAGCTGGGGTTTACGGTGCTATTGTTTCTAAAACGCAGTTTGGTATAAGTGGTATTTCCTAGTTTTACATTTTCAGCTATCAGTTCTGCTGGTGTTTCTGGAGCCTGATGTAACAACACTTGTTGGTTATTCGCTACTTTGCTTTTCACATATTTTAGCATTTCTACCAAATCTTTGCTTTGGTCACCAGAGAGGGCAGGTACAGTCGGGCAATCAAGTAGTTTTTCTTTCAATAGTTTTGCTCTC
>REBA01000044.1 GCA_004294225.1 Cytophagales bacterium
CTTAGCTGATTCATTCTGACTAAGCTTACTGTTCCATTTAGCGTATTTTCTGAAGGACTATAATTAGAATGATTGCTGAATAGTGATACTGTACAACCAAATTGGAATTGGTGTGGATAGTAATTATCGTTTGGTCTTTCTATTTCTATGATAAGTCTATCCCCATATCCATAGTAGCTATCTTTGATGATAATGGGGTACCAAGTGATTCCTAATTGCTTTCGTTCTTGTATAGAAGATTTGGAAATTTTTTCTTTGTGTTGTTCTCGGTCGTTTTCTTGTTCAAGCTTAAGTAGTTCGATTTGTTTTTTTATGGCTTCAATAGAATTGCTCATTGATGTAAAAATTTTGACAAAGTTAATCAAACAAAAGTTGAATATGGCGTAAATAAATTATGCTTTATTTTTATGATTCATTAGGAAATAGAAACTACTAATCACAAATTAGTGTTTTATTAAAAATGATTATTTAAAATTAGCAATACGATTTGCATTTTGATTTATGTATTTAACTATTGAAGAGATACAAAATATTATCAGTGAAGATATTGTAGACTTTGAGTCTAAGTTTAGAAATTCTATGAAAACCAAGGTGCTACTTCTGGATAGAATAATGACTTATATCGTGAAGCGAAAAGGAAAACAAATAAGGCCAATGTTTGTGTTTCTGACTGCGAGAATGATAGGTCAGGCGGGAGATACTACGCATAGAGGTGCCGCTTTGATAGAGCTTTTGCATACTGCTACACTTGTTCATGATGATGTGGTAGATGATTCTAGCAGAAGAAGGGGTTTTTTTTCAATCAATGCTTTGTGGAAAAATAAGATAGCTGTTTTAGTAGGAGATTATTTATTGTCAAGAGGTTTACTGTTGTCTATTGAAAATAATGATTTTGAATTATTAAAAATTGTTTCTCAGGCAGTAAAAGAAATGAGTGAAGGGGAGTTGCTTCAGATGGAAAAAGCCAGAAACCTAGATATTACCGAGGAAGTATATTTTGAAATTATTAGACAAAAAACAGCTTCTTTAATAGCATCATGCTGTGGGGTGGGAGCAGCATCTGTAGGGGCTTCTGCTGAAGACATTGCAAAAGTGAAGCTTTTTGGGGAAAAAGTAGGATTAGCTTTTCAAATCAAAGATGATTTGTTTGACTATAGCACTGAAGACATTATAGGCAAACCCGTAGGAATTGATATTAAAGAAAGAAAGCTTACTTTACCACTTATTTATACTTTAAATAGAGTTTCTTGGCTTGAAAAACGGAGAATGATCAATATTGTTAAAAATGATAATGAGAATAGTGTCAAAGTAAAAGAATTGATAAATCTTGTGAAGGTGAATGGAGGAATTGATTATGCTAATTCTGTAATGATGAGATTAGTGGAAGAAGCCCAATTATTATTAAAAACATTTCCAGATAGTAAATATAAAAATGCATTACTTAGTTTAGTTCAATACACGATTGAAAGAAAAAAATAATCAAATAATTTATTTTTTTTCTGTGATATAATGAGTTGAAAAATGTAATTTGTAGTATAAGTTTTATTTAAATTATAAACAATCTACTTTTTTACTGTGAAATTAGAAATAAACTCTTCTTTAACGTTAAATAATTATACCAAAGCTTCAAGAATAGAATGGATAGAAACAAATGGTTTAGGTGGTTATTCTAGTTGCAGTATATCAGGTGCAAATACCAGACGTTACCATGGGCTATTTGTTCCCTCTTATCACCCACCAGTAGGTCGTAAAGTGCTACTTTCTAAATTAGAAGATACTATCGTTTATGGTGGAAATAAAATCATTCTTCCAGCTAGTGAATTTCCCAATTATATCTATGACAAAGGTCTAGCCCATTTGTCTAAATTCTCAAAAGAGTTTTTCCCTACTTTTCATTATCAGATAGAAGATATTGAAATTAAGAAAACGATTGCAATGATTCATGAACAAGACACTTTGGTCATTACTTATGAAGTGTTGTCGGCAGTACATTCTTTTCAACTAGAGTTAAAACCGTTGATAGCATTTAGAGATTTTCATAGTTTGATTAAAGCTAATGACCATATTTCTAAATCGCCAATTTTTGGAGAAGAAACGCTTACTCTATATCCCTATGGGATGCATGAGCCTTTGTATATTTATGCTAAGAATTCATCTTTTAAATTTGCTCCTGAATGGTGCTATAATTTTGAATATAAAATAGAACAAGAGCGTGGTCTAGATTTTCAGGAAGATTTGTTTCAATATGGCTCTTTTATTAATCATTTAAAATCTGGAGATAAGTTAGTAGTGATAATTTCTAACAAACCTATAGAAGATAAAGATGGATTTAGGTTATTGAAGGAAGAAAAGAAGAGGAGAGAGGCTTTAATTGACAACCTGCCTATTAAAGACGACTTTACTAAAAACTTAGCACTTGCTGCGGACCAATTCTTGGTAAAACGAGGAGACTTGAAAACTATCATTGCTGGGTACCATTGGTTCTCAGATTGGGGAAGAGATACCATGATAGCTTTGCCCGGAATATGTTTAGTAACAGGGCGATTATCTGAAGCAAAAAAGATAATTCAAGCATTTGCAAAATCAGTAGATATGGGGATGATTCCCAATCGTTTTCCTGACGAAGGCGAAGTGCCAGAATACAATACTGTAGATGCAACATTGTGGTACTTTGTAGCAATAAAAAAATATTATGATTATTCGAACGATAAGACTTTTGTTACAGAGGAAATTTTACCTGTTTTAGAAGAAATAATAGCATGGCATTATAGGGGTACTAGGTACCATATTCAAGTAGATAGCGATGAACTTATTTATGCAGGACAGAGGGGGGTGCAACTAACTTGGATGGATGCAAAAGTAGGAGACTGGGTAGTAACGCCAAGACAAGGGAAGGCCATAGAAATTAATGCACTTTGGTATAATGCACTTATGATTATGTCAGATTTTTATGCATTGAAAAAAGAAACTAATCAAGAGCAACTCTATAAATCTAGGGCCGAAAAAGTTAGAGAATCATTTCATGATGTATTTGTGAATAAAGAATTTAATACATTATATGATTTTGTAGATGGTGATTTTAAAAACATTGATATTAGACCAAATCAGATCTTTGCAATTAGCCTTCCTTATGCAATCATTGCGGATGAATTAGCAAAAAATGTACTTATAGAAGTAGAAGAAAATTTACTCACTCCACATGGATTAAGAAGTTTAGCAAAAAACAATTATCAATTCATTGGCAAGTATCAAGGGGGGCAATTGGAAAGAGATGGTGCTTATCATCAAGGAACAGTATGGTCTTGGTTGATTGGCCCTTATATTACTGCCAAAGTTAAAATAGAAGGTAATGCTGGGCGAAAGCAAATGCTTGGGTATATTCAAAAATTAGAAAATAATTTATTAGAAGCTGGTGTAGGTACCATCTCTGAAATATTTGATGGCGATGAACCCTACTTGCCTAATGGATGCATAGCACAAGCTTGGGGCGTAGCTGAATTATTGAGGGCATATATTGAAGACATATACCCACAGCTGCCCACAAAGTTGAAAAAATAGGTTTGAATAAATACAGCAGTTTAAATTTTAGCGGTATGCTCTATGCTGATCCAACCTTCATTGCCATCCTCTAACTTTATCTTTTCCCAATCAGCAGACTGGTCTATAAGTTGAACTTTAGTGCCTTCATGTAATATAAAAAGATCGGTACCTTTTTTGTCTGGAGCACTTTTTACGTATGCACTTGTAGAAATTATTATTCCATAATTTTGGTTGTTATACTTAGAGAACCCTTGAATACTTGCACTAATAGAAGTAACAAAAGAAAGTATAAATAAAACAATCCAACTAAAGGAAAGTATTTTAATTAAATAAGAATAGGTTTTGATAAATATAATCAATGAAATCACTATTAAGCTTAAGAATAGAATAGATAGTTTAGCCCAAAAATCAAACGAATAAGTGCTGATTAAACTATTCCACCATTTTTTATAAAATAATTGAGGAAGTGGATTTATTTTATCTACTACCTTTAATTGGATGAGTTTTAAATTAAATTGAGCATCTTCAAAATCAGGGTTTAGTTTTAACGCTTTTTCATAAAACAGAATGGCGTTCCCTATTTGCTCTTTCTTGTAATAACAATTACCAATGTTGTAATATATTTCTTCTGACTCATAGTCGTCTTCAATTATTTTATTAAAAAAAACGATAGCACTGTCGTAGTTGTTTTTTTTATAGTACTCTATTCCCTTTTGAAAATTATTTTCATTGTTATTGCAGAGAGCAATATTGGATAGAAAGCTAAGAATTAGTAAGGTGAAACCAGCAGTTTTAATGAGTAAATTGTTCATTTGATAAAATCAATTTTTTTATTGTTCTATTTTAGAGATTACTTCTATGCTTTTTTGATAAGTTTCTTTGGCATTGGCAATAGATGACGATGGGGCATATCTAGCAAATTCACAAGTGTCTATCAAGCTAATTAGTTCATCAATGTTTTCTTGTTTTATATTTCCCTTTAGAAGAGATGCTATTGCTTGTTCTTTGTTTAGTTCAGCCAATGGTATTTTGTATTTGTCACTAATATATCCCCAAAGTGCTTTGGATATTTCTTCGTAGGCTTTTTCATAGTTGTTTTGTTTTATAGATTTTGCAGCGATAGAGAGTCTGTTTTTTGCAATTTTGGTTGCTTTTTTACTTTTGGTGCCTATTAAGTCTGAAGCTTCTTGTTCTTGTTTTTTATTGAAAACAATAAAGCCAATAAAAACAATTAATGGAAGAATACTAAGCGTGTAGAACAATCCTGAACCAAAGAAATTTTGGTTTTTCTTCTTAATGTTTGTAGAATTTGTTTGTATAAATCTTATGTCTTTTCCCAGTAGTGCTAAATCTGATTTATCTATGGCAGAAGAGGATAGGCTAGAGGAAGACTCTGCAATGCCTTTGGTTACGTTTAATATAAATTCTTCTGAACTGAGGTTGATATAGGTCTTTTTGATTAAATCAAAATAACTAAATTCTAGAGGTGTGATTTTAAATTGCCCTTCTCTTCTTGGAATTAGGAGATATTCAAATGTTCTAGTGCCCTTTACTCCGTCGTTGCTTACACTTATGTTATCATTGATTTTGGGTTCATAGCTTTCAATATCAGGTGGAAGTTGGAGAGCTATGGGGTCTATTAATTTCAAATTTCCATTGCCTGTGATTTTTACTTTAAGAGTTATAGGTTCGTTGGCTTTGGTGGTTTTTTTGTCTAAAAAAGCTTGCATAGAAAAATTCCCTACTGCACCTGAAAAAGAAACAGGAGCATTCTCTGGCAATGCTTTTACATTGATTTTTATTGGTGAAGAACTTACAGTGTATTTTACATCTTGAACGTTTCCTCCTCCAAAAAATGGGTCATCAAAGAAGTCTGCAAATGGGTCATTGCTTCTTGCTTTTCTTTGGGTTCTTACTCTTACAACTGCTTCGGTTTCCATCTTATCTAAGGTCAGTGAACCAGATCGTTGGGGGAATAAAATACTTTTTTTGATATCAGCCACATTGTATTGAACACCTTCAATAGTTTCTAAATGAAGTTTTAATTCTTTACTCGTTTCTAAATCTTGGCTCCAGAAACCATCCAGTGTAGGCATTTTCATATTACCTAAATCTACAATATCTACCCTAGTATAGAGTTTGTAAGTGATATATATTCCTTCGCCTCTGAATGGATTGGTTTTATTGACAACTGCTTTGATAAAGATGTTTTTTGAAAGTTGAGCTTGTAGGCTTTCTTCCTTTCCATTACTAGAGTTTTTGTTGTTTCCAGATTTTGAAACAGTAATGTTGATAGGATTTGTTTTTAGTGTTTTACCATTGACAAGAATAGAGGCACTTCCTATTTTAAAAGTTCCACTGTTCTTTGGTTGAAGGTAATAAGTGTAGGAAATAGATTGAGACATATTGCCATTCACAAATTGCATACTCTGCGATTGGTTTGGACCAGAGAGTACCATAAAATCTTCAAAGGAAGGTCCCTGAAAGTTTTTACCTGAGGAATTCAGGGAAAAAGACACTTGGAATTGTTCTTCTAAAGCTACTGTATTGCTACTAACATTGGCAGTAAATGCAGGCTCTTGAGCAATAGACGGAATAGAACAAAATCCGACTAAAAGTAGGTTGATAATAATAAATTGAAATAATTTTCTAATCATGGTTTGTTACCAATTTTTATCTACTTGTATTTGTTGACTATTTTTGTTGGATAGCTTTTTTTGAACGTTTTTTTCTTGTTGATTAAGTGCTTCTAGCATTCTTTTAGCATCACCTTCTGATATTTTTTTTGGGTCGGGTTTACTTTGTTGTTCTTTATTTTCTTGTTTGTTTTCTTTGTTGTCATCATCACCTTCTTTGTTGTTTTGATCTTTTTTATCGTCTTTTTTTTCTTCTTCTTTTTTATCGCCGTCTTCCTTATTCTTGTCTTTGTCTTTGTCTTTATCCTTATTTTTATCCTTATTTTTATCCTTATTTTTATCTTTGTTTTGTTGCTGCTGTTGCTGTTGAAGTTTTGTCATAGCATAAGACAGGTTGTGTCTTGTTTCGTCATCGGCAGGGTTTTGCTTTAAGGAGTGTTTGTAGGCTTCTATACTTTCTTTATATTTTTTTGATTGAAGTTGAGCGTTCCCTAAATTATGATATGCTTTGGCACTAATCTCTTTATTAGGTTTGGATTGTATGACTTGGTCAAATTGAGTCGCAGCTTCTTCATATTTCCCTTGCTGATAAAGTGCATCACCAAGATTGAATTGGCTTTCTACAAAGTCTTTTTTCTTCACTAATGATTCTTTGTATTTTTTTTCGGCTTCATTATATTTTTTTGACTCATAAAGTTCGTTGCCTTTTTTTGCTAAGGTTTTTTCGCTTTGAGCATGTGCATTGATGCTTCCCATAACAAAAATGAATAGCACTAATAGTCTTTGGTTCATTTGTAATTTGGTTTGTTTTTTATGGCAAAGAAATTGATTTTCCCCCACCAATGATTTTTTTTATCTGAAATAGAAAACTCAAGTAGCAATAAAAATAGTGCAACCATCAGAAATATTTGAAAACGATTTGCATAGTCGGTATATATTTTTGAACCATAATTTTTTTTCTCCATTTTATTGATCTCATCTAAGAGGATTTGGATACCGTCTTGAGCACTTGAAGCCCTTACAAACTTTCCTTTCCCAGCATCTGCAACTTCTTTTAACATCTTATCATTGAGTTTTGTGATGACGGTATTTCCATCTTTATCTTTTAGAAAACCTGCTGCTTGGTTATTTCTATAAATAGGTATTGGCCCACCTTCTATAGATCCCATACCAATGGTATGAACAATAATTCCTTGCTCTGCTGCTTTTTCTGCTTCGCCAAGCGCATCATCCTCGTGGTTTTCACCATCAGTAATTATCATTAGTGTTTTGTACTTCTTGTCTTTTTTATCAAAACTTTTACTCGCTAGCTCAATAGCTGCACCAATTGCTGTGCCTTGTGTGCCTACCATGTCTGGTTCTATAGTAGATAAAAATAGCTTAGCAGCAGCAAAATCGTTGGTAATTGGTAGTTGAACAAATGCTGTGCCCGCAAATACAATAATTCCTATACGGTCGTTTTGAAGTTTATCAATTAATCTACTTACTGCTTGCTTAGAACGCTCTATTCTGCTGGGGCGAATATCTTCAGACTTCATGCTATTAGATACGTCTATAGCTATCATGATATCTACACCTTCTCTTTTTACTTCTTCTAGCTTTGTCCCAATTTGAGGATTAGCTAATGCAATTACTAGTGAGGCAAATCCTAGACTGATAAGAATAAATTTTATCCAATAAGAAGACTTTGATGTATCAGGCATTATATTCTTTAATAAAGAAATATCAGCAATCTTCCGAAGAAGTCTTTTTCTCTGATATAGCATTATTAAAAATAGCAATAGAAAAAAAGGAATTGCCAATAAGGCATATAAATAATCGCTCTGAGCAAACCTAAACATATCTTTGAATAAAAAATTTTAATACAATATTAATAAAGAACAATATTTCCTTCAACTATCATTTTTATAATTTGTAAAAATAATCTTTTAAATTGTTATTTACTTCAATCTGAATGCGATTATTGGAAAAGAATAAGATTTGTCAATTAAACTTTTAAAATTAACGACTTAATTCACTAACTTTTTTCAACTATTTTTCGATTAAGAAAGAATTATTTTATTGTTTTATACTCAAATACATCATTTATGGCGAAAGCAAAGAAAGAAAAGAAAATATTTGTATTAGATACTTCTGTTATATTATTTGATCACAATGCTGTGAATAGCTTTCAAGAACATGATGTGGCAATACCTATTACTGTATTGGAAGAATTAGATAATTTCAAAAAAGGAAATGAAATTAAAAATTTTGAAGCAAGAGAGTTTATAAGGTATTTAGATGATTTAAGTGGTGCAAATAATCTTCAAGACTGGATTCAGCTTCGTGGAAAAAACAAAGGCAGATTAAGGGTAGTGATGAATACCAAAACAAAATCTGCGATTGATGCAGAAATTGTTTTTGCGGAAAGAAAAGCTGACCACAAAATCCTCAATGTAGCTATTATCTTACAAAATGAAAATCTAGATGCTAGGGTAATATTAGTTACCAAAGACATCAATCTAAGGCTCAAAGCAAAGTCATTAAACATTCCTGCTGAAGATTTCAATACAGGCAAAGTTCAAGATGTGGATAGTTTATACAGCGGAGCTTCTGTTATTGAAAATTTACCTTCTGAAGTTATCAACGAGATTTATGAAAAAGGTTTTTGTGATTCATCTGTAGTGCCTAAAGATGTCTTAACCGAAAATCATTATTACATTCTGAAGAGCGTAAAAAACTCTGTTCTTGCTTTTTATAATTCTATAGAAAAACGAATAGAACATGTAGAGAAACGAATTGTGTACGGCATAAAGCCTAAAAATGCCGAACAGACATTTGCCATTCACGCCATACTAAATCCTAATGTAAAATTAGTAACCATTCAAGGCGTAGCTGGTACAGGGAAAACCCTTCTGGCATTGGCGGGTACATTAGAACAAAGAAAATTTTATAAGCAAATTTATTTGGCTAGACCAATAGTTCCTCTTTCCAATAAAGACATTGGTTATCTTCCTGGAGATATCAAATCAAAGCTCAACCCCTATATGGAGCCCTTGTTTGATAATTTAAAATTCATTCAAAACCAATTTAATGAATCAGACCCAGACTATCAAAGGATCACAGAAATGTTGGGTAAAGAAAAGTTGGTAATCACCCCACTTGCATACATTAGAGGGAGAAGTTTATCCAATATTTGTTTTATAGTAGATGAAGCCCAAAACCTTACTCCTCATGAAGTAAAAACAATTATCTCAAGAGCAGGAGAAAACACTAAAATTATTTTTACAGGAGATGTTTTTCAAATAGATACCCCATATTTAGATTCAGAAAGTAATGGATTGTCTTATTTGATAGATAGATTGAAAAATAATAAACTCTATGCTCATATTACCCTTGAAAAAGGTGAGCGGTCTGAATTAGCAAATTTGGCCAACGAGCTGTTATAAATCTTGAATATGCTATTGCTGATTCTTAATTGGTGCATGAGCCCTCATACACTAATTAAGAATCAGTTTTTTAAAAGATAGAATGAATTTAGGTGATTGATTGAATTAATTGCAATTTAATTCCAACTCAATGAATCAATATTGATAAGCTACTTAAACTTTTATATTTGATTCTTGCATCAATTACAATTTTACTTTATAATTTACGTTCAGCAATAAAAACAATTATGCAAAACTATAAAATACTCTGGGCTGACGACGAGATAGATTTATTAAAACCACATATCTTATTTTTATCCGCCAAAGGCTATGACATTACCCCAGTGAATAATGGGAATGAAGCAGTAGAAATGTGCCAAGAGAATAATTACGACATTATTTTTCTTGATGAAAATATGCCTGGAATGACAGGTCTGGAAGCTTTGTCAATAATCAAAGCAGCAAAGCCCAATTTGCCAGTAATTATGATTACCAAAAGTGAAGAAGAGCACATTATGGAAGATGCAATTGGGTCTAAGATTGCAGACTATCTCATTAAGCCAATCAACCCAAGTCAGATTCTATTGTCTGTAAAGAAAATTTTAGAAAATAAGAAACTTGTAACCGATAAAATCAACCAAAATTATCAGCAAGACTTTCAAAATCTCAGCATGCAATTCAACGATAAGCTTAATTTCAGTGAATGGGTAGACATATATAAAAAGCTGGTCTATTGGGAACTGGAAATTGAGAATACAGAGAATAAAAGCATGAAAGAAGTAATAGACATGCAAAAAACAGAAGCCAATAAAAACTTTTGTAAATTCTTGATTGCTCAATATGAAGAGTGGCTAAATAACCCAAATATAGAACGCCCTATTCTTTCTCATCAATTAATGAAGAAAAAAACACTGCCTTTATTAAAAGAAAGTAACGAACCTGTTTTTTTCTTTTTAATAGACAATCTTAGGTATGACCAATGGAAAATAATAGAGCCCATAATTAACCAGTATTTTATTACTGAAGAAGAAACATGCTATTACTCTATATTGCCTACTACAACTGCTTATGCAAGGAATGCCATATTTTCGGGTTTACTACCTGCAGAGATGGAAAAGAAACATCCAGATTGGTGGGTAACCGAAGAAGATGAAGAAGGGAAAAATAATTTTGAATTTGACTTTCTAAAGGCACAATTACAGCGCAACCAAATAGACATTAAAAGTTCCTACCACAAGATTTTAAACGTTAATCAAGGCAAAAATTTGTTGGATTCGCTGAGCAATCTGATGAATAATAAACTCAATGTCATTGTATATAATTTTGTGGATATGCTTTCACATGCCCGTACAGATATGGCAATGATTAGAGAACTGGCTGCTGATGAATCAGCTTACAGATCGCTCACACTTTCATGGTTTATGCATTCTCCTTTATTGGAAATTCTAAAGAAAATTGCCAATAAGAAGGTAAAAGTAATCATCACTACAGACCATGGAACCATAAGGGTCAAAAGACCTTTTAAAATAATTGGGGATAAAAATACCAATACCAATCTAAGATACAAGGCAGGAAGAAACCTAAGTATGGACAACGAAAAAGACGTTTATATTTGCAGAAAGCCAGAAAGGTTGTTTTTGCCTAAACTCAATCTCTCCACCGCATATGTATTTACTAAGGAAGATACATTTTTTACTTATCCCAATAATTACAATCATTATGTGAATTACTATCGAGATACTTTCCAACATGGAGGAATCTCTCTAGAAGAAGTCATTATTCCCTATATTACCTTATCTCCAAAGAAATAAATAAATTTTGTGGGGAATACCTATTTTCAGTTTAAGCAATTCTTGATTCATCAAGATAAAGCAGCGATGAAGGTTTGTACAGATTCTTGTGTTTTTGGTGCTTGGGTAGCTCAATCTGCAAATCCAAGCCCCAAAACTATTTTAGACATTGGCAGCGGTACAGGATTGTTGAGCTTGATGCTTGCTCAGCATTTTGGACAATCAGAGATTCATGCTCTAGAAATCGAACCTAGCGCCATCTTACAGTCGCAACAAAATTTTCAAAATGCTACATTTAGCAAACAACTTCAATTGTTTCCTATTTCCATACAAGATTTTTCTAATAGCACAGACAGGAAATACGATGTTGTTATTTGCAATCCACCATTTTTCTCAGCTCATTTATTGTCTGATAAAGAGAAGAATAATATTGCAAAACACAACAATACATTGTCGCCATCAGCACTTTCCCTTTCAGCATCTAAACTTATGAATCAAGAATCAGAATTTTGGTTATTAATTCCTACTTCTGCATCCAAAGAATATATCTCTTGTTTTGAAAATAATGGACTATTCTTGAATGAATGCGTAGAAGTATTTCATAACCATACTAAGCCTAGTTTCCGATTAATAATTAAGTTCAGTAAGCTTAATAATAATAGTCTTTTAAATTATAAATTTATTATTCAAAATCAAGATGGTACATACACTAATTCTTTTGTTGAATTGCTAAAAAAATATTATTTAAATTTATAGTCATAATAATAATTTAATGAAAAAGATATTTATAGCTATAGTCTACTTTGCTACTACCATAAATACTGTGTATAGTCAGATTGGAAAACCTTTTCCAGAGTTGAAGGGCATAACATTAGAAGACAAAAACATGATTCTTCCTACAGATACCAAAGGCAAATTTACACTACTTGGATTGGCGTATTCTAAGGCAGCAGAATCAGATTTGCAATCTTGGTATCAACCTATTTACACCACTTTTATTGAGAAAAATAAACCCAGTTTATTTAATGATACTTATGATGTGCATCTTTATTTTATTCCAATGTTTACAGGTATCAATCAATCGGCAAGTGAAACTGCTAGAAAGAAAATGAAAGAAGGTTTTGATAAGGAATTGGCAAAGCATGTATTGGTTTATAAAGGAGAGTTGAAGGTTTATAAAGAACAATTAGATTTTGAGAAAAAAGACACTCCATATTTTTTTGTGTTAGATAAGTCAGGCAATATAATTCATGCTATTTCTGGCAAATATTCAGAAGAAAAATTAAGTAAAATAGAAGAACTTATTTCAGAACAATAAATTATGGATTTAAAAAACGCCAAAGTATTAGTTACAGGAGGAAGTTCAGGGCTAGGGCTAGAAATCGCTAAATTATTGATTAGCAAAGGAGCTCAAGTAGCAATTTGTGGAAGAAACAAAGAGCTTCTGAATAAAACCGCCCAAGAAATAGGAGCAATGGCAGTATTAGCTGATGTTAGTAAAGAAGCTCAAGTAATCAGTATGGTAAAGCAAGTAATTGATGGCTTTGGTTTTATAAACGTGCTTATCAATAATGCTGGATTTGGAAAATTTGGTTTATTACAAGATGTTAGTGTAGAAGATTTTGAAAATGTCATAGCCACTAATGTAATTGGAAGTATGCTTTGTGCAAGAGAAGTGTCTAAACATTTTATATCACATCAATACGGGAATATTATTAACATATCCTCTACAGCTGGTAAATCAGGTTTTGCGGGAGGTACTGTTTATAGTGCTTCAAAATTTGCAGTTCAGTCTATGACAGAATGTTGGAGGGCAGAATTAAGAAAGTACAATATCAGAGTGATGTTGGTTAATCCAAGCGAAGTACAAACCAATTTTTATACCAACAGTGGTGGGGAAGAAAGACCATTCAATGATAGCAAACTTCAAGCCTCAGAAATTGCTCATACCATATGTGCTATGCTTGAAATGAATGACAGGGGCTTTATCACCGAAGCTACCGTATTTGCTACAAATCCTAAGGGCTAATCGATTCTTCTTTTGAACGGTTTTACTAGATGATTCAATCATCTTTATTGTCTATTCATTTCCTACCTTAAGCGAGGTGTTTCTTTGTTTGAATAACCAAAGCTATATACTTTGAAGATTTTTTTAAACACTGAAAACAAATATTTTAAATAATATTCGTGTTTGATTGCGATAATTATTTTGGTCTATCATATGTTCTATTGTATTTGTTATACAAGCACTACTATTACCTATTCTTATTTTAGGATATTTCAGGATTAATAATATTGTATAAGAATTGATACTGGTAAATAATAGCCATTACCCATTTTTTGAGCAGTAATTATTTATGTAATATTTATTCTAGCTAATTTATTCTTGAAGAACTTCCTTTTTAAATAGAATTCGTGATTTTTTATCAATAGAAATTCTGAGGGCATTTTGCTTTTATTTTTTTAATAGATCAATATTTTATAATTTTTTCTATCAACATGAGTTTTCTATTTTAAAATAGAAGTATATAAAAACAGTATTGATTTTTTAGAGGTAAAAAAACTATATAAAAATTTAATTTTACATATAATTTTTACACTATAAAACATAAATTTTATTCATCAATTATAATTTTTTAAAAGTAAAGTTTAAAAATAAATAATCATTTATTTATTTTTAAGTATTTAAAAATAAATAATTTATATATTAAATAAAAAAAACTAAGAGTATTTTATTTGCATTAAGTTGATAAAAAATTGTATTAATTATTAAATTTTTGTTTACCTTTCCATAGATAATTGTATTTAGTAACGAAATCAAGTTGAGATAAAAATAATAACCCCTATGAATATGAAAATTTATAAAACGAATAATTTGTTACTACAGTTTTTGTTATTGTGCACATTTGTTTTTCCTATTAAGATATTTTCACAAGTCTGCGAACCACTTTCTAAACCTACTCCTCACTTTGGTGTACACCCTGGGTTGGTCTTTACTAATGCATGGAATATGCTTAACTCTGGTTATGGAGCTAACTGGGGTTCAGCCAACATGGGTAATTCCAGAGATGGGTACCACACTGTTGCATATATTGATAGAGATGGCTGGACAAGAGCAGATAAAACTCATACTTTTGGTTTTAATATTGGTACAGGTAGGAATCCTGATTTTGTTTTTAAAGTAGATCAGGTAATGAAATGCCGCTACAAAGGAACAAAGGCTCAAATGACCTACAATTCCAGTCGTGGTAATAATGGAGCAGTAATTCAAAATGAATCAGAAGCAGGGGGGTATTATACTTGGGAGTTTAGAATTATTAGGGTAAATACAGACGATAATATAGCATTTTCTATTAATGGTAAAATCACAGAAATAGAACTTATGCTTCCAGGATATGAGCTTAATGACCCTAGATTACTTACTGATGAATGTAGAGATTATTTGAGGGGTGTACAAGTACTGAGGCTCTATGGTTACTCAGGTTGTAACTCAAGTATGGAAAGAACTTGGAATTTTCGTACTCCTGCAAACGCACCCTTCCAAGCAGAAGTTTCAAACGGTATTGATATTAGAGGAAATACAGACTCTCCTTACGATGAAAGAGCTAATAACCCATGGCTATCTAACTCATTCAATCAATCAAGAACTTATCCCTGGGAAAAAGCTATAGATGTATGTAATTATCTTGATATGGATTTTTATGCCAATGTGCCTGTACTTATAGATTTGGAGTATGCCAGAGAACTATCTAAACTTTTAAAGCAAAGATTGAAACCCACCTTGAATGTTTATATAGAGATTGGTAACGAACTTTGGAATTTTGCACCTGCTTTTAGAGGTTTTGCGATGAGTTTCTCAGCAGTACACAATATGGTTAAAGTTCAGGGTGACCAAACAATTGTAGGCAATGCGGCAAAGGGTATTGATGTTGAAACTGGAAATTTTGGGGATGGTACTTGGTGGACAGGTGGCATGGGTGCCTATACTGCTGCTAGACGTTGGCCTGTATATAGGTTGAAACAGTATATGGATGAATTCTCAAAAGACTGGGGTTTTGCAGATAAAGGAGGTGTTGGAGTTAGGGTAAGGGCAGTATTGGCAGGTCAGTTAGCTTATGGCTGGGGGGCAGATTATTGGTTTATAGGCGGAGAAGGAGTAGATTTTCTAAATAGAGCTTTTGGTGAAAGGGCTGCTACCAAATATTTATATGGATTAGCTATTACACATTATACCAATGTGAATAGTCCTAATATAAATATGAGTGTTGATCAAATATTTAAAGAATTTTATGATAATACTGCTGATCAGTTTGGTCGTTTTGGGAGCGAAACACAGAATGGCAATCCATTTAATCAGGATGGGAGCATCAATATGGGTTCTAATGCCAATTGCGAGGGGAATGAGCTAGAGGATATATTGGCTTTTGCTAAGAGAAACAGCCTAAAGGTAATTGCCTATGAAGGGGGGCATGAAGCAAATGTGCAAGATGGAGTAAATTGGACTATTTTGAATAACACAGTAAAAGCCTATGAAGATAATCGTATGTACACCCATACCAAGTTTACCACCGAAAAATGGTATTCATGGATGGGCTATGATGCTTTGTTTATAAAAAATGGTTTTTTTGCTCAAAAGGGATATGGTGCAGGGTATGCGGTATCACAATCTATAGGAGAGCAGTCTCAACAATACAGAGCATATAGGGATATTATGGATAATCCTGCTCCTCCACTTACGAATGAAAGAGGTGGGTTAATAGGAGTAAATGCTACTACTATTCTTCCAGGTTGGCAGATTGCTGGTTACCGTTGTAGTGAATATAGAAGCTCATTACAACCTGATAATTCTGGCGGCCCTGCTTCTAGAAAACGACTTGAAGGTCTTAATGTTGATAGCCGAGAAACATATATCATTAGGAATGAAACTTCTGGAAAGTATGCATTGAGAATGAATGTACTATGGGTAAACTCAGCTGCACGCTATGATATGTATATGGATGGTCAGCTAGTAAAAAGTGATCTTTCTTTTGTAGGAAATTCTAGGGGCGGTGAATATACTCAATGGTCTTCACCTATAGAATTAACTATTCCTTATGGTACCCATGCAATACATTTTATAAAAAAGGGTTCTGGTTCTGTGGATATTTACCAGTTTGAATATAAATTATTAGAGGAACTTCCTCCTGCTAAGCCATTATTTATTTATGGAGATTTAGAGGTATGTAATGGGAATACGAAGGCAAAATATGAAGTAAGTCCTGTGGATTTTAGTGTCTGCGAGTATGAGTGGTCAGGTTTGCCAACTACTGCAAAGATACTTCCTTTAGACGCCAAGCCACCAGTAAGTGGTCAAGGCAGTTATTTGATGTATATCAATTGGGGTTCTACACCTAATGGCACCTATGATTTGAGAGTAAGAGGGAAGAATCAAAGTAAATTGCCAGGCAATGCATGGCAGGAAGGAGAGTGGAGAGAATTTAAAGTAACGGTAAAAACCTGTGGATTTACGGTAAATCCTACCCCAGTATGTTTGAATCAGAAAGTTACCTTTACCCCTGATGGCTTACCCCCCAATATTATTTCCTATCGATGGGATAGTGGAGATGATGCAGCAGGCAGTGCAAGATTTACAACCCGTACTACAGCTGCCCCATATGAATATACTTATACCACAGCTGGAGAGTATTCTGTAAGTTTAACTGTAACTACCCAAGCTACTCCTGATGGTCCAAAAACAACGATTCCGTTTTTTAATACAGTAAATGTTACTACCTGTAATGCCCCTATAGTAGTTACTCCTGTAATTTATTGTAAAGGAGCTACCCCAGTAGCCCTAAGTGCTACCCCAAGCCCAGGGTCAAGAAACCCAAATGGAGAATTGAAATGGTACACTTCAGCCATAGGTGGCACAGGTGCTACTACCGCACCAGTTCCATCTACTTCTGCAGCACGAAGTACTGAATATTGGGTTACTCAAATGAATACTACAGGCGAAAGTGATAGAGCGAAGATTACTGTAACTGTAAACGATGCCCCTATTGCCCCATTAGTAAGCAGTCCAAATACAATGGCATATTGCATAGGAGCAACAGCGAGTGTAGCAGATTTGACTGGGAAAGTAAGTACCCCCACAGGCTCTATCTTAAAATGGTATCTAGGCAGTAGCACTACAAGTACGGCAAACCCTACCGCCCCTAATACCGCATCAGCCACCACTCAAGTATGGGGTATAAGTGCATC
>REBA01000084.1 GCA_004294225.1 Cytophagales bacterium
TATTCAAATGCATGAATCAGCAAACGAATTGCACGAAGTTGTGATTGAGTCGAATCTTCAAAAACAATCCGAAAAGGAATCTTCTGTTGCTATTGAGCGGGTTGATAAAGAGTTTTTTCAGAAAAATACGGGCACAACTTTTATGGCTACGCTCGAAAAATTACCTGGTGTGAGTTCTATAAATATGGGAGTTGGTATTTCAAAACCTGTTATTCGGGGTTTGAGTTTCAATAGAGTTGTGGTTTCTGATTATGGTATCAAGCAAGAAGGACAGCAATGGGGTTCGGATCATGGCTTAGAAATAGATCAATATAACATAGATAATGTAGAAATTTTAAAAGGTCCAGCTTCGCTCATGTATGGTTCTGATGCTATGGCGGGTGTAGTTGCCATTACTCATCCTAAAAATATGCCACAAAATACACATTCTGGGTATATTCAAACGATTTTAAGAACCAACAACGATACTTATGGACTAACTGCAAACGCCAAAGGAAATGCAAAAGGAATAAATTATAAAATTCAACTGACTAGGTTAGCTTATGCCGATTATAAAGTGCCAACCAATACTTTTATATATCAAGGATTTAGGTTTCCAATTGTAGAAAACAGACTTAAAAACACGGCTGGAAACGAAAAACATATCAATTTTACCGTTGGCATAAATAAAAACTGGGGCTATTCGCATTTTACAATTTCTAATTTTAATCAAAATGCTGGACTTTTTGCCGGTGCAATTGGCAGACCACAGTTTTATAAACTTACTGATGATGGCAACTGGAGAGATATAAACTTACCTTCGCAAAATATCAACCATTTTAAAGTAATAAATAATACAAATATAAAGCTAAAAAACAATTGGTTGGAGCTTGATTTTGGTTATCAAAATAATTATAGACAAGAAAACTCCTTACCACATGCTCACGGGCAAGGTCCAGCTGCGGTTGGCACAAAAGCTGTTTCTTTTAAGTTGCAAACCTTGAGTTTGAATAGTCGTTTTTACACAAAAAATTTTAAAATATTA
>REBA01000045.1 GCA_004294225.1 Cytophagales bacterium
GGAAAAATAAATTACAAAATGAGGGATGCTATATTTAGCAGACAAAGATATTGGGGAGAACCCATTCCTATTCGATTTGAAAATGAAATCCCTATTCCTTTAAGTACATCCGAACTACCTTTATTACTTCCAGAAATAGATAAATATCAACCTACAGAAAATGGTGAACCACCACTAGGTAGATCAAAAGAATTTGCTGAAAAAAATTATGAACTCAATACCATGCCAGGCTGGGCTGGTTCGAGTTGGTATTTTTTAAGGTATATGGATGCCAATAATAAAGAACAATTGGTAAGCAATGAAGCACAAAAATATTGGAATCAAGTAGATTTATATATAGGTGGTTCAGAACATGCCACAGGTCACCTACTCTATTCAAGATTTTGGAATCTATTTCTTTATGATTTGAATTATATAGACCATGCCGAACCGTTTAAAAAATTAATCAATCAAGGTATGATTCAAGGTAGGTCTAGCTTTGTATATAGAATCAATGGTCAGAATAAATTTGTTTCTTATAATCTCAAAAAAGATTATGATGTACAAGCAATACATGTAGATATCTCACTTGTAAACCATGATATTCTTGACCTCGAAGCTTTCAAAAATTGGAGAGCAGATTTTAATAATGCCGAATTTATTCTCGAAGATGGCAAATACCATTGTGGCTATGAAATAGAAAAAATGTCTAAATCTAAATACAATGTTGTTAATCCTGATGATATCGTCGAAAAATATGGTGCTGATACATTAAGAATGTATGAAATGTTCTTGGGGCCTTTAGAACAATTTAAACCTTGGAATACTCATGGTATAGATGGCGTATTTAGATTTATAAGAAAGCTTTGGAGATTGGTTTATGATGAGCAGGGAAAACTGATTTTAAACAATGAAGAGCCTAGTAAAGAAGCACTAAAAATTCTTCATAAAACGATTAAAAAAATCGAAGATGATATCGAAAAGTTTTCTTTTAATACTTCTGTAAGTTCATTTATGATTTGCGTAAATACCTTACAGGAGTTAAAATGTCATAACCGTCAAATCATTCATGACCTTGTCATCACATTATCGCCATTTGCTCCATTTATTACAGAAGAAATTTGGCATTCTGCATTTGGGTATAACACTTCTATAAGTCATGCTAATTTCCCTGTTTATAATGAAAGTTATATTATTGAGAACGAATTTGAATATCCAATTTCAATAAATGGAAAAGTTCGTTCAAAAATAAAGTTACCCCTAGAGTTGAGCAAAGAAGAAATAGAAAAAATAATTTCAAATTCAGACACTTTAGATAAATGGCTTGAAGGAAAAACACCCAAAAAGATTATCGTTGTTCATGGAAAAATTGTAAACCTAGTGTTGTAAATAATATTTATAAAAAAAATAATTTGGATTAAACCATTTCAATCTATCTAAGTCAAAAGTTCGTAAAACATCCAAATTATTCACTTTACTACAAAACCATGAAAAAATCAATTTTAAAAATCACAACACTTACTTTAGGTGCTTCTTTATTATTTGCTTCTTGTAGAAGAGATAAGAATGATCCTTTAGAAGATTTATCTTCTATCAATCATGCTTCAGATGAAGCCGCAGTCAATGAAGAATCTGATCAACTTGCAGACGATGCTGGTACTGCATTTCAAACTGCAGAATCATCCTCAACTTCAAGAATTGGTAAGCTATATAGATTATGTGGTGCCGATTCTGTAATCGTTTCGCAGAACCTAAAAAGTGCTCAAATCTATTACAATAATTCTCTATCCTGCGATGGAAAAAGAAGAAGAACAGGTATTATCAATATTAACCTAAGCCTAGATAAACAATGGAAAGATAAAGATGCTGTACTTACTATTACTACTGATGGTATGAGCATAACTAGATTAAAAGATTTAAAATCAATAACCATTAAAGGAACCCATATCGTTAAAAATATTAATGGAGGTTTGGTATCAGATCTTATTACTTCTAACACTATTATAAAGCATGAAATCACAGCTAGAGCAATGTCTGTTACTTTAGAAAAAAATGGAGCTACCAGAACTTGGGATGCCCATAGATTCAGGACTATTTCTAAAAACAATACTGGAATAGAAGTAAAAATAGAAGGAGCTGATGCAGGTGGTATAGCAGCTAAAGGCATCAATAGAAATGGAGACGAATTCACTACTACAATCGTAGAACCACTAATTGCTAATTCTTGCAATGGTATTTCTACAGACGCCAAATGGAATGTGCTATCGGGCATTAAATCTCATAATGTAAAAAACAAAACAGTTGCCGTTACCTATGGATACGATAGTGCTAACAATAAAGTAAATACCTGTGAAGCAAATACAATAAAAATAAATTTTGAAGGTCCCAAAGGAAATTTAGAGCGTTTTTATACCTATAAATAATCACTAATTTATTCACAAACTAAAAGCCATGTCTCACATGGCTTTTTTTATTTTCACAATTGGCTTATTTTCGTAGATATTTTAAATCAATAAACTTTATTAAAGTGGTAGATCAAAAACTTACAAGCCTAGAAACAGCACAAAAACTTGGATTACTTCATGAAGAATTTGAAAAGATAAATCAAATATTGGGTAGAGTACCCAATTTTACAGAGCTAAGTATATTCTCTGTGATGTGGTCAGAACACTGTTCGTATAAAAATTCTATCACTTGGTTAAAAAAACTTCCTAAAGACTCGCCAAAAATGTTGGCTAAAGCAGGTGAAGAAAATGCAGGATTGGTAGATATCGGGGATGGTCTAGCATGTAGTTTTAAAATCGAATCACATAACCACCCTTCAGCACTTGAGCCCTATCAAGGTGCTGCTACTGGTGTAGGCGGCATCAATAGAGATATATTCACTATGGGTGCAAGACCCATTGCTTTATTGAATTCACTTCGTTTTGGCAATCTCAACTTAGAAAAAACAAAATGGCTAGTAAGAGGTGTAGTAAAAGGAATTGGAGACTATGGAAATGCCTTCGGAATACCTACAGTAGGCGGAGAGGTATATTTTGATGATTGTTATAATGTTAATCCTCTAGTAAATGCTTTTTCAGCAGGAATTGTTGAAATAGGCAAAACAGCAAGTGCAATTTCCTATGGTGTAGGAAACCCAGTCTATATTGTGGGTTCGGCTACTGGTAAAGATGGTATACATGGAGCAGCATTTGCTTCTAAAGATATTTCCGAAGATTCTGTAAATGACCTTCCAGCTGTTCAGGTTGGAGATCCATTTCAAGAAAAACTATTGTTAGAGGCAAGCCTTGAAATAATAGGTAAAGGTAGTGTAATCGGTATTCAAGATATGGGAGCTGCTGGGATTATTTGCTCTACCTCAGAAATGAGTGCAAAAGGCGAACATGGCATGGAAATATGGTTAGATAAAGTGCCCACTCGCCAAGCAAATATGCAACCCTTTGAAATTCTTCTCTCTGAATCACAAGAAAGAATGCTTATTGTGATAGAAAAAGGCAAAGAAGAAGAAATTCAAAAAGTATTTGATAAATGGGATTTGAATTGTGCTCAAATTGGAGTTGTAACCAATACTCAAAGGCTACATTTCTTTATGAATGGTAATTTAGTAGCTGACGTCCCAGCAAAAGACTTAGTTCTAGGCGGTGGTGCACCTGTTTACCAGAGAGAATTCAAAGAGCCTGCCTACTATCAAGAATTCAAAAAATTCGATATCAATAGCATCCAACCCAATCAAGATTTTAAAGCTATAGCTAATCATTTATTAAAAAATCCAAATATAGCTTCAAAAAGATGGATTTACGAACAATACGATTCTATGGTGGGAACCGCCAATACCAATACCAACGCACCTTCTGATGCTGCGGTGGTAAACGTTAAAGGTACAGATAAATCAATCGTGATTACAGTAGATTGCAACTCTAGATACGTAAATGCAGACCCCGAAGAAGGCTGTGCAATAGCTGTAGCAGAAGCCGCTAGAAATATTGTATGCTCAGGAGGCGAACCTTTGGCAATTACCAATTGTCTGAACTTTGGCAACCCATATAATCCTGAAGTATATTGGCAATTTGTAGGAGCTATCAAAGGAATGAAAAAAGCCTGTGAAAAGTTTGGAACACCAGTAACAGGAGGAAATGTAAGTTTTTACAATCAATCGTCTTATGAAGGACCCGTATTTCCTACCCCCACAATAGGTATGCTCGGGTTGATGGAAGATCCTAAAAATAAAATGACCTTGAATTTCAAAAACATAGGTGATCTTATCTATCTAATAGGTGATTCAAAAAATGATATCTCTTCTTCAGAATACCTATACTCCTTTCTAGGTATTAAGGCTTCTCCTAGCCCCTTTTTTGATTTGAATACCGAATTCAAAATACAGCATAGTATTTCAGAGCTTATCAAAAATAAGCTCATAGTCTCTGCACATGATATTTCAGAAGGTGGATTGTTTGTAGCACTTGCTGAATCTGCAATGGCAGGTCAATTAGGATTTGAAATCAACACAGACAATAATTATCGCAAAGATGCATTCTTATTTGGCGAAGCCCAAAGCCGTGCGATAATTAGTATTAGCCCAGAAAATAGAACTAAATTTGAAGCTATGCTAAATACAAATTCTACATCATTTAGATTTTTGGGGAATGTTTCAAAAATTAATTTTATTATCGATAACGAAACATACAATTCTGTAGAAGAAAACGCTATAATTTACAATAATTCCTTACATAACTTATTAAATTAGTTTTATCTATAGATTTACTTGATTTAAAATTCCAATTATTAATCAACTAATGCAAAAAATAATCTTAAGTATAGCAATGCTAGGCATAGCTATTTTTTCTTCTTCTCAATTGGCAAATGCACAAATAGGAATTGGAATAAAAGGTGGGATTAACTTCTCTAAATTGACAAATTTAGAATGGGAAAGCAGTTCATACAAAAGAGGTGCTCTTACGGGTATAATAGTTGATGCCAAAATAAATGATAATTTCGCTATACAATCTGAACTCCTCTATTCTTTTCAAGGAACATCAATAGATTTTATAAAAAATAAAGATAAAAATATTTATACATATGAATTAAATTATATCCAAATTCCGTTACTATTAAAACTAAGTTATGGTGATGAAAAAGCTAGAATTTATATAAATGGTGGATATTGGTTAGGGTTTTTAATTTTTTACAGTAATGATTTACCTTATAGTTACTACTCAGAAAAAAATGATATTTTTTCTTTTCCAATACTAGAAAAAAATATAAACAAATTTGATTGCGGTCTTGCTTTTAGTCTAGGATTAACTGTAAAAGCAGGTCCTGGAGACTTTTTTATAGAAGGAAGGTATAATCATGGTTTATTGGATATAAACAAAGGAGAAGTAACCGAAACACCTAATTACAAACCTAACAAAAACATGGTCATCAATTTCTCTACTGGGTATATCTTATACTTTGGCGGAAAATAATTAATTATATTCTAAAAATATCTACAGGTATAAAAAAACAAGGCTAAAAAGCCTTGTTTTTTTATACCTAGGTTCTAGCCCAAAACTATTTTGTGAATAATATTTATAAATATTTTGAATATAATATTTGACATCTATTTAAAAATTTCTACTTTTGCATTCCAATTTGTCCTATGGTGTAACTGGCAACACGTCTGATTTTGGTTCAGAAGAGTCTAGGTTCGAAACCTAGTAGGACAACTTTCTTTAATATTTGGTATTTTACCATTTCTTTTCCTCAAATTTTGGTATATGTCCTTCATTAAAATATTCTCTGGTACAAATTCTAAATATTTAGCTACAGAGATTGCTTCCTCTTATGGAAAACAATTAGGGGCTGTAACTAGTCTTAGATTTAATGACGGAGAAATCAACGTAAGTTTTGACGAATCTGTAAGAGGTTGTGATATTTTTATAATACAATCATTATTTCCTCCATCAGATAACATCATGGAATTATTGCTGATGATAGATGCTGCAAGAAGAGCATCGGCAGCAAATATTACCGTTATTGCTCCTTACTTTGGTTATGCCAGACAAGATCGTAAAGACAAACCTAGGGTCGCTATCGCAGCAAAACTAGTAGCCAACATCCTTACTGCATCTGGCGCAGACAGATTAATGACTTGCGATTTGCATGCTGGTCAGATTCAAGGTTTTTTTGATATTCCAGTTGATCATCTTGATGGCTCGGCAATATTTGTGCCTTACTTGAGAAGCCTACAATTAGAAAATCTTCTATTTGCGTCTCCTGATGTAGGGGGTGTATCTAGAGCTAGAAACATGGCAAAATATTTAGAAGCTGATTTAGTAGTGTGCGATAAGCATAGAAAAAGAGCTGGAGAAGTAGCATCTATGCAATTGATTGGGGACGTAGAAGGCGCAAATGTAGTTTTGGTAGATGATTTAATAGATACTGGAGGAACTATTTGTAAAGCTGCAGAATTGATTATGCAGAATGGTGCAAAAAGCGTACGTGCAATCTGTACCCACCCTATTCTTTCTGGTAATGCCATAGATAACATCAACAACTCTGTACTAGAAGAATTAGTAATTACCAATACTATTCCCCTTAAAGTAACCAGCCCTAAAATTAAAGTACTTACCGTGGCAGATTTGTTTGCCAAGGCAATCCGTAAACTTCAAGATAAAGATTCTATCAGCTCACTATTTATATAAGTAACTAAACAAATAAATTAATATGAAAACAATTGAGATTAAAGGGTTTAAAAGAGCAAATCTCGGAAAAACAGAATCTACCAAATTAAGAACAGAAGCTAAAGTTCCTGCTGTTATTTATGGTGGCAAAGAAGCCGTTCACGTAGCTATAGACATGTTTAGCTTCCGTGACTTTGTATATACTCCAGATGTATTTAAAATAGCAATTAACATCGAAGGAAAAAAATATACTACAATCCTTAAAGAAATTCAGTTTCACCCTGTAAGCGATATGATTTTGCATGCAGATTTTCTAGAATTATCAGAAGACAAAATAGTTACTCTAGATATTCCAGTAAAATTTGTGGGTTCTTCTCCAGGTATAATGAAAGGTGGTAAGTTGGCTCAAAAAATTGGCAAACTTTCTGTAAAAGGACTTCCTAAAGATTTACCAAGTTTTGTAGAAGTAGATATCAGCAATTTAGATTTGAACAAATCTGTTAAAGTTAGCGAAGTTAGTGCTCCTAACGTAGTAATACTTACTAATAAAAGTAATCCTATTGCAACAATTACAGTTCCTAGAGGTTTGAAAGATGCTGCAGCTCCTGCCGCTGATGCAAAACCTGCTAAGAAAAAATAATTAAAATTCATTAAAATTAAAATCCCTCTGCTTTCCACAGAGGGATTTTTTTTGGTTAATCATTCAAAATCTTATGAATTATCTTCTTGTAGGCTTGGGTAATATCGGACCAGAATACGAACTCACTCGTCATAATATCGGCTTTCTCGTTCTTGATGCATTAATCAAAAAATGCAATTCTACTGAAAATTTCACTTTAGAAAGACACGCTTATGTTTCCAAGATAAAACACAAAGGAAAAACCCTTATTCTTGTTAAGCCCACTACTTTTATGAATCTAAGTGGTAAAGCGTTGAATTATTGGTTGAAAGAAGAAAAAATCAACTTAGAAAACATGTTGGTCATTACCGACGATATAGCCCTTCCATTTGGCAAAATTAGAATGAGGCCAAAGGGTTCTGCTGGCGGGCATAATGGCTTAGCCCACATACAAGAGATCTTGGAAACAGACCTATACAATCGTTTTAGAATAGGCATCGGTAGCGATTTCGCAAAGGGAAGACAAGCTCAATTTGTACTCAGTAGATTCAATGAAGAGGAAACAAAAGACCTTCCTTTATTGCTTGATAAATGTGCAGATGGAATCTTAACCTTTTGTAATTTGGGTATAGAAAAAGCGATGAATAGCGTTAATAAATAAAATCTTAAGACCTAAAATTCAACTTTTGCTTCTCAATTAAAAAAATTGCTTTTTTTGATCTTTACACAATTCTTTGAAAAGTATTAGAGATATTATATCTTGAACTACTCGCCACAAATAACAGAAACCAATAGGTAGCATGAAGCTGTATTGATGGTTAAACATTTCTAGAAAAACCCTTTTTCTTAAACGTCTTTTTAGGAACAAACTTTCGCTCTTGCTTTTTTTGAGGTTGGTATAAAGGAACCTCTCCTAAAGAAACTGGGGTTACTAATTTCTCTATGTCTTTGCCTATCAAGCTTTCTATCTGAAAAAACTTGGCTTGGTCTTTTTCATTAATAAAAGTAATTGCGGTTCCAGTACTTTCTGCACGTGCAGTTCTACCTATTCTGTGAATATAGTCTTCGGGGTCTGCTGGCACATCGTAGTTGATAACTAGGTCTACACCTTCTACGTCTATCCCTCTAGAGATAATATCGGTTCCTACCAATACAGTGATTTGTTTGCCCTTAAATGCTCTCAGAATTTCTTCTCTTTCTGATTGATCTAAATCAGAATGGAAGGCTTGCGATGGGATGTTTACTTTTTGTAAAGCAATGTTTAAATTTTTTACACTTTCTTTTGTAGCAGCGAAAATTACTACGCTTTTAAATGCCCCAGAAGAAAGGGTTTGTTGGATTATAGGAACTTTCTGTGAATCATATACAACATAAGCTTGTTGGAGTATGCCCTCTGCTGGTTTTGAGATAGCAACATTTACTTGCTCTGGTTCTTTGAGAATTTTGTTCGCCAAGGTTCTTATTTTTGGAGGCATAGTCGCCGAAAACATCAAAACTTGAATTTCCTTAGGCAAATAACTAGCAATCTGCATAATATCTTCATTAAAGCCCATATCCAACATACGGTCTGCCTCATCTAAGACAAGGTGTTTCATCTGTTTGAAGTTCATTAACCCTGACTGCAATTGAGCAATAAGTCTGCCTGGGGTAGCGATAACGATGTCGGCTCCTTCTTTAAGGGCTTTTTTCTGTTGTTCCCATACACTTCCATCGTTGCCCCCATATACGGCTATAGAACTAACCGATAGAAAATAAGAAAGCCCTTGCACTTGTTGGTCTATCTGAATTGCTAATTCTCTAGTAGGCACAATAATTAAGGTATTAAGATGTCTATTTTCTTCTTTTATAATATTATTAAGGATAGGCAATAGAAAAGCGGCGGTTTTACCAGTACCTGTTTGGGCACAGGCTATAATATCTTTTCCAGAAAGAATAATAGGTATGGCTAGTTCTTGAATTGGTGTAGGCTTGGTATAGCCCATTGCTAGAAGGCTATCTAAGAGGGAATCTGCGAAATTAAAATCCTGAAAAGTCAATATAAAAATTGTTTATTATGAATTGCAATTTAGATGATTTGAATGACAAAGGCTATAATGTTATTAGATATAAAAATGCTAGAAAAAATTAGACAAAAAAAACCCCAGCGTTTGCTGGGGTTTTTCAAAAATTGAATGATTATCTTAAAAATAATAATTCTCTATATTTCACCAATGGCCATTCTTCGTTATCCACGATAAGCTCTAACTTATCTACGGCATAGCGAATAGTTTCAAAATATGGTTTTACTTTTTCGCAATAAGCAATTGCTTTATCTTTGCCATGCTCTAAGTTATTGGCATTTTTACGCTCTTCAGTCATCGCTTCTACATCTACTTGTATTGTTTTGATGTATTTAGAGATTTCTTTGATTGTTTCGATAGTAGATTTAGATTCGCTATCTAGACCCAAATCTTTCAATCCTTTAACGTTAGTTATCAATTTGTTTTGATAAGCTATTGCAGTAGGAATGATATGATTGCTAGCTAAATCGCCAATCACACGTCCTTCGATTTGAATTTTCTTCACATAATTCTCCAACATGATTTCATATCTTGCCTCTAACTCTCTATCAGAATAGATATCGTGTTTTTCAAATACCGCTTTTGCTTCTTTAGACATGTAGAAACCAAGGGCATGAGGGGTAGTTTTTACATTATTCAAACCTCTCTTTTCTGCTTCTTTCACCCAGTCTTCAGAGTATCCATTGGCTTCGAAGCGGATTTTCTTGCTTTTTACAGAATATTCTCTCAATACATTAATGATAGCAACTTCTTTTTTAACATCTTTTTCGATTTGCTTATCTACTTCTTCTTTGAACTTAGTTAATGTTTCAGCAACGATAGTATTCAATACTGTCATGGCTGCAGCACTGTTCATAGCACTACCTACAGCACGGAATTCAAATTTATTACCTGTAAATGCAAATGGCGAAGTTCTATTTCTATCGGTATTATCCAATAAAATTTCAGGTATTTTATTGATACCTAATTTCATATAGACGTTATCTCCTTTATCTACTTTTACGTTTCCATTTTTCTCTAATTCATCCAACATTTCTGTTAATGTCTGACCGATGAAAACAGACATAATCGCAGGAGGAGCTTCGTTAGCACCAAGTCTGTGGTCGTTGCCTGCAGATGCAATTGTTGCTCTTAATAAATCAGCATAGTCATGAACAGCTTTAATAACATTCACAAAGAAAGTTAAGAAAATAAGATTTTCTTTAGGCTTGCTGCTAGGAGACAAAAGATTTTTACCAGTATTAGTACTTAACGACCAGTTATTATGCTTACCGCTTCCATTGATACCAGCAAATGGTTTTTCATGGAAAAGTACTTTGAAATTATGACGTTCAGCAACTTTATTCATCAAATCCATTAAAAGGATATTGTGATCTACAGCTAGATTACACTCTTCAAAAGTAGGAGCTACTTCAAATTGGCTAGGAGCTACCTCGTTATGACGAGTTCTCACTGGCATACCTAATTTTACAGCTTCTAATTCAAAATCAATCATGAAATTTTGAACTCTTGGAGGAATAGAACCAAAATAATGATCTTCTAATTGCTGACCTTTAGCAGGTGAATGACCAAATACAGTTCTGCCAGCCATAATCAAATCTGGGCGTGCTTGATATAAAGCTTTATCTACCAAGAAATATTCTTGCTCTGGCCCTAGTGTTGCAGTTATTTTAGTAATGTCTTTATCAAAATAATCACAAACGGCTACAGCAGCTTTGTCTACAGCAGCAAGTGCTTTTAACAATGGCGCTTTATAATCTAAAGATTCTCCTGTATAAGATACAAATATTGTAGGAATACAAAGCGTACCATTCATAATAAATGCTGGAGAAGAAGGATCCCAAGCGGTATATCCTCTTGCTTCAAAAGTATTTCTTATTCCACCATTGGGGAATGAAGAAGCGTCTGGCTCTTGTTGAACTAGGGCACTTCCTTTAAATTTTTCTATAGCACGACCATCTTCTACATCAAAAAAAGCATCGTGTTTCTCAGCAGTCGCATCAGTAAGTGGCTGAAACCAATGTGTATAATGCGTAACGCCTTTGGACGTAGCCCATGCTTTCATGGCAGAAGAAACTGCATCGGCAGTAGGACCATCTATTTTTTCACCTTTCTCTATGGCAGATATTACTTTCTTATAAGCTCCTGAAGAAATTGTTTTCTTCATTGCTTCTAGTCCAAATACATTTTCTCCATAAAAATCAGAAATTGGTTTTGTAGGCATTTCCACCTTTTCAGCTTGTCTTTGGTTTACAGAATCAAGCGCTTTAAATCTCAAATGAGCCATAAATAAAATTTTTATTAGTTTTTAGGTTAGGTAATAATTTTAGCTAAAAAGCTCGGCAATATAAGTATTTTTTAAAATATGAATCAAAAAAAAAGATATTTTTTTGATTTTATTGAAAAAATCTTTCGCATTATGAATATTTTTTATGTTTAAGCACTCAAAAAGCAGATTTTTTTAAAAAAATTATTAAAACCATAAATTGTCTATCTTTTTGATAATTTTACAATTGTTTAACATTTTAGGTTTGTTTTCATAATACAACATGTTTGTTAAATCAAAAGAGCTATTGATTGAAATTATTAAAAAATGTATAAAAGATTACAATTTTTGTTTATATCCTATTCATTTTGGGTACTCTATTTTATTCTTGCTAGGTTTATTTTTATTATTTATCATCTCGGCCAATTTAAAGATAATCAGTTTATAGAAATAGCAAAGACCTTCGGTTATGGTATTTTGCTGGATTTCTCCATCAGTGCATATCTCAGTGTGCTACCATTTTTATTGGTCTTGGTTTCCTTTTTTAGTCAAGATGTTGTAAAAAAGATATTTCCTATTTACACCTATAGTTTTTTGGTCATAACTGCACTAATGATTATGGCAGATTTAGAACTTTTCTCTGCCTGGGGTTTCCGGCTAGATATTTCTGTATGGAATTACATGAAAAGCCCCAAAGAAGCTTGGGCCTCTAGCCTGTCTTCACCTTTTCTGAAAATCTTTGCTTTGGGATTTATACTTCTTTTCATCGGTTTTAGTGCCTTAAAATATATCGTCTTTACAAATCTAGATTTTGAAAAGACTTCTTTCAAATGGATACCTCTATTTCTGTTGCTCTCTGCTCTACTGATTATTCCTATCAGAGGTGGTTTACAACTAGCCCCAATTAACCAGAGTAGTGTTTTTTTTTCTAACCAATCTATTCTTAATCAAACGGCAATTAACTGTGTTTGGAACTTCGCATTTTCTATTGGACAGAAGTCCTATCAAGAAGAGAATCCATACAACTATTACCCATCTGATGATATATTAATTCAAAAATTCAATCAATTAAAACAGCTCAGGAAAGCCGATACCTTATCAATACTAAACACCTCTAGACCTAATATAATTCTTATTATTTGGGAAAGTGGCACTTCTAAAGCTCAACTCAAGTATGATGGTTACGAAATTGTTCCCGAATTAAAGCAATTGATGAAGGAAGGAGTCTATTTTGAACAATGCTATGCTAGTGGAAACCGAACCGATAAAGGCTTAATCGCTATTTTGAGTGGCTATCCTGCTCATCCTACTTCATCAATTATCACCAATCCAATCAAAAGCGAAAAATTACCCTCGATTATAAAATCATTGAAACCTTTTGGATATAGCTCTAGCTTTATCTATGGTGGAGAAACAGAATTTGCTAATATCAAAAGTTACTTGCTCTCTTCTGGTTTTGAAAAAATTATTAGTAAAGATGATTTTGAAGAAAACCAATGGAATTCTAAATGGGGAGCACATGATGAATATGCTTTTGAGCGGCTTATGAAACTAAACAACCAAGCTAAAGTGCCTTTCTTCTCTACTCTACTTACTCTAACAAGCCATGAACCGTTCGAGATTCCCTCAAAGCCATTGTTAAAAACCGACACTAGAGAGCGACTTTTTTTAAACGCCATGCACTATACCGATAGCTGTTTGGGCGATTTTATAAAAAAAGCTAAAAAATCTGATTGGTGGAAAAACGCTCTAGTGGTCATAGTGGCAGACCACGGAAGTCCATTACCAGGAAGTAATGTATTTGACTATCTACCTCAAGATTTTCACATACCTTTGCTATTCATTGGAGGAGCTATTAAGCCCCAATATCAAAATTATAAAATTAAACATACCGTATCCCAATCAGACTTTCCTAGTATTCTTCTTAGCCAGTTAGGCATAGATGCATCTGCTTATCCATTTAGCGATAATGTAATCAAAAAGCCTCCATATCCTTCGGCTTTTTATGTATTTAATGATGGCTTTGGCTTTATTAGCGATAGCATTCAGTATTTACACAATAATATTTCTAATCAAAGACATAAAGAAGAGCTGAAAGCAAACCCAGAACATATAGCCAAGGGGAAAGCATATTTACAATATTCTGTGAGGGATTATATAATGAAATGAGTATTTTTGTACTTCCATACCATTAAAACCGATGAAAAAAGTTGCTTTTTACACGCTTGGATGTAAACTCAATTATGCCGAAAGTTCCACAATAGCAAGAAGCTTTGAGAGTAAGGGATTTCAAAAAGTAGAGTTTCACCAAAAAGCAGATATCTACATTATCAATACCTGCTCGGTTACTGAAAATGCAGATAAGAAATGTAAAAAAATTGTTAAAGAAGCCCTGAAGACCTCACCTACAGCATTTATTGCCATTATTGGCTGCTATGCACAGCTAAAACCAGAGGAAATCACCAAAATACCAGGTGTAGATGCAGTGCTAGGAGCTGCTGAAAAATTTCAATTGATTGATTTGTTAGGTAGTTTTGAGAAGAAGAATATGCCAGTAATATTCAATCAACCAATTGCTGAAACCAAAGATTACTATTGTTCTTATTCTATTAACGATAGAACTAGAACTTTTCTAAAAGTTCAAGACGGTTGCGATTATTCTTGCACCTTCTGCACTATTCCATTGGCCAGAGGCAGTAGCCGCAGCGATACCATAGAAAACGTTATTCAAGCAGCTAAAGAAATATGTGAATCAGAAGTAAAAGAAATAGTGCTTACTGGTGTAAATATTGGAGACTTTGGCCTTATAGAAGGGGAAAGAAAATTCAATTTTTTATCTTTAGCCACAGCACTAGAGGAGCAAATAGCTATTCCTAGAATACGTATTTCCTCTATTGAACCCAATTTACTCAACTCATCCATTATAGAGCTGGTGGCTAAGTCTGATAAATTTGTTCCGCATTTTCACATTCCGCTTCAATCTGGCTCAAACAAAGTATTGAAGCTCATGAAAAGAAGATATTTAAGGGAATTATATGTAGAGAAAGTACAACAAATCAAATCTAAAATGCCTCATTGCTGTATTGGCGTAGACGTAATTGTGGGATTTCCAGGAGAAACCAATGAAGATTTTTTAGATACTTACCAATTTCTAAATGAATTAGATATTTCTTACTTACACGTTTTTACTTATTCCGAAAGAGCGAATACCCCAGCTTTTCTTCTCCCCGAGCCAATAAATATTGCTGAACGCAACGAAAGGTCTCATAGGTTAAGAATATTATCTGAGAAAAAAAGGAGAAATTTTTATGAACAATTTATTGGTACCGATGCAGAGGTGCTGTTTGAAGCTGATCAAGAAAATGGAAAAATGTTTGGCTTTACAAGAAATTATATCAAAGTAACAGCAAAATACGACCCTTTATGGGTGAATGAAGTAAGAAAAGTAAGACTGGTAGCTATTAATGCGGATGGCAATGTGGAGATAAAAGAAATAGAAGAATTAGCTTTATTGCACTAAATTTTTAAAACTGGTATTGTCAAACACTTCCAAATCATAAATGCCAAAATTGCTTCTTCTAATCCTCTTGATAGCCATTTGAATGCTTCTTCACCAACCTCGTCTGGAGATTTATTGCCAAATTTTCTGGCGTAAGCTTGGCTTCCTGCTGCCCCACGATTAAAATAAATAGCATGTGTTTGATTATCTTCGTTTTCAGTTTTAATGTCAATATTAACTTCTTCACCGAAAGTTAGGTTTTTAGGTTTTCCATAAACTGGCACTACTTTATATATGTATTCAGTATTTGGTTGAGTGGTATAATCGCCCCAAACAAACTTTTGGATAGGAGCTTGTTGTGTAGAAACTGAAAACTTTGTTCCAGGGTTTGGCTCAAGTTCTTGGAACGTTTGCATATTGTTTAGCCAAAATTGAGTGTCGTGCGTTTTATCAGTGCGATGAATGGCAAAGCCCAAAAGGCCTTTTCTTGCACCATCGTTGGCATTCATAGAAAGCAATACTACATACGTT